>NZ_JBIWFO010000003.1:448646-537980 GCF_044763125.1 Streptomyces sp. NPDC096310
GTCCCCGGTCCCCGGTGGGGTCGGTCCCCGACCCGGCGCCGCTCGGTCCCCGGTCCGAATTGCCTGCGTGGGCGGCGACTTCGCCTGCGGGAGCGGCGGTCCCCGTGCAGCCGACGAGTGCCTCACCGGTCCCCGTATCACGGTCCCCGGTCCCGGGGACCGGTCTCCTCGCGGTCCCCGGGACCGGGTCCGCGGCCGGTCCGGCGCCGGCCTGGGGACCGCTGGTGGAGACCGCAGTCCTCGGTCCCCTGGCCGCGAGGTCCGGGGCGGGCCTGTCGCTGTCGTGGTGTGGGGACCAGGGGGAGGGGAGGGGGACCGTGGCAAGGTCGAGGGCGTGGCGGCGGGCGGCCAGCTGGTCGAGCAGCTCTGCCCGCTGGATGGGGTCGGTGCCGACCGAGGCGCGGCCGATCGCTTTCGACAGCCGCTGGGTGAGTCGCCTGCCGCGCCAGCCGGTTCGCTGTTCGGGCGTGCGTTCGGCGAGCCGTGCGGCGAGGGCGACGGCACGGGCGGTCGCGCGGTCGCGGGTGATCTGGGCGGCGTCGCGGTCCCGGGCGGCGATGCCGAGGCGGGAGAGCAGCCGCTCGCGTGCTTCCCGTCCCAGGGTGGCGATCAGGCCGTTGGAGGCTGCGTCGGGGGTGTGCAGGCGTAGCTCGATGCCCATGGCGAGGTGCCAGAGCATCGCTGCCATGACCGGGCCGACGAAGGCGCGGACCGTGCCGCCGATGAGGCCGCTCTCGGCGTAGGCGGGGATCACCTGCACTCCGGTGATGACCCAGACCAGCGTCCCGGGCAGTCCCGGCGCCCCCAGAGTGGCGAGGTTCTGGCGGGCCATCAGCGCGGTCGCGAACAGAGCGAGTTCGGCGGCGGCGAACATGGCGGCGCGTTCAGCGGTGCCGGCCATGTCGAGGTAGTCGGCGGCGAACCGCCACGAGGTGTCGGCGCTGTAGGCGGTACAGCCGAGCGCGGCGAGCGTGGCCACCTTCACCGCCGGACTGCTGGAACGTTTCTTCGTGGTCGTTCTCCGGCGGCGGAATACCCACCCCGCCAGGGCCAGGACCAGGGTGGTGGAGGGAACTCCGGCGGCGAGAAGGACGGACAGGTCCGGGACAGCGCCGAGGGACGTCATACGGCCCTTCCAGCATGAGTGACCGCGCAGGCCGACGGCCCCGGGCGGGGTGCCGGCGGCGTGGTTGCGGGCCGTTTGGCGGCTGGGGCGGACTGCTTGCACTTGCCCTTCTTCTTGTACGGGTTGGGTGGCACGCCGAGGTTGCGGTCGCGGTCGAAGACCTTGTTGGCGACCTGGTGGAGGAGGTCGCGGGCGTGCTTGACGCTGATCTGCAGGGCCGCGGCGAGCCGGACGGGACGCCACCCGCGCAGGTGGGCCAGGTCGATGACGGTCTGGCGCTCGGCCTCGGTGAGGTGGACGTCGCGTCCGTTGAGGACGGCGGCCACGCGCCGGTAGTCGCGGCGCTGGGGCAGCCCGTCGTGCCAGGGGCGTCGCTCGGCCTCGGTCAGCCCGCCCCAGATGCCTTCCTTGAGGACGTTCTCCAGGGCGAAGTTGAGGCACTCGCGGCGCACCGGGCACCACCCGCAGAGCTCCTTTGCCTCGGCGATGGCCTCGTGGTCCCGGGGCAGGGGAAAGAACACAGCGTCGGCGTCCTCGACGTCCATGCCGTGACAGGCGCCTCGGGGCTGCCAGCTGGTGTCACCGATGCCGCGCAGGCCGGTGGCCGGTGTGGCGTGGGTAGTGATGTGGCGCATGAGGTCTCCGATGTCATGCCGCGCCTCCGACGGGGGCCGGGGAGGTGGACACGGCGTTCGGTACCGGCCGCGGCACGGGGCGCGCCGGGGCCGGTGTGGGGGGGCGGTGCACCTTGACGGGGTGCACCGGCGCAGGCGTGGCCGGTCAGGCCGGTGTGGGCTGCCGGGCCTGCTGAGTGGTGGCGAGGTCGAGGCGACCGGGGTGCGGGGTGGCACGCGGGGTGGTTCCACACGCTCCGCCGTCGGGGCCGATCCGCCGGCTGCGGCACGGTTCGCCGACCGGTGCCTGGCACCACTCGCACCGCACCGCGAGGGCATCGGGCCGCCCCTGGGCCACAGCCGCCTCGCGGGCCGCGCGGGCGGGCCGGAAGGGCCTGAGGGCAGCGCGGGCGGCAGGCGGGATGCAGGAGCCGACCTCCCGCAGCCGCGCCTCCAGCTCCGGGTCGACCTGACGTCGACCGCTGGTGATGGCACGGTCCTGCCGGGGCTGGGCGCTGCCGGTGGCGACGGCACGCCGGGTGCCGGCCAACTCGGCGATCCAGGCTGCCTGGTCGTCCGGGTCGGCGAGGGGAGTGGGATCGGTGTGCCGTGCTATCCGCTCGCGCCGGTAGCTGTCCCAGGGGCGGGCGATGTCCGCGGGCAGGATCGGGTACGGCGAGACGCGGATGTGCTGGCGGGCGGCGATCCGGGCGTTCCAGCCGTAGGGCGTGGCCGGGGGAACGTCGCCGAGCAGCTCGTGCCACTGGGCGATCTGGTCGCGGGCCTCGCCCGGGTCGGTACGCATGGTGCGGGGGTCGATCCGGCCGATGTAGGCGAGCAGGGCGCCGATTTCGCGGGGGGTCACGGGGGTGCTACTCCGTTCCGGTCGGCTCGTCGAGTGCGGCGCGCAGGGCGGCCAGGTGGGCCTCGGCGCGGGTCATCCCGCCCGCCGGAGCCGGGCCGCCACCGGCGCCGCCGGGAAGGGCGCGGAGCCTGGGGCGGCTCGGGGCGTGTTCCCGGGCGATCCAGGACCGCCAGTCCGTAGCCCACACCCCGGCCGACCGGGGCCGGTGACCGGCGCGGTGGGCACGCCACTTCGCGTCGGCCAGGGCCAGGCCCTCCTCGCCGAGACGGTCGAGGTGTCCTTGCTGGCGGGTCCAGGCGTGGGTGTCCGCGTCAACTTCCCACTCGGCAGCGGGGGTGACGGCGGCACCACTACTGCTGTACCTACGGTTCAGATCAGGTTCACTACGGTTCTGTGTGCCGGATTCCGGCACGCCCCTGTGCCGGTTTCCGGTACCCCGGGGTGCCGGTTTCCGCCGGGACCTGCCGGATTCCGGTACTGCCGGTTTCCGGTACCCCTCGGGGGATTCCGGCACCTTACGAAGCCGGATCCCGTACCGCCGCAGAGCCGAGATCCGCACGACGGGAGGGTCCTCGGGCTCATCCACCGAGTCCGTGCCGTCCGTGTTGTCCTCGTCCTGGCCCCGGGCGGCTGCTGCCACGGCTACGGCGGCGAGGGGCAGACGGTAGACCGTGCTGCCCTGAGGTCCGGTGAGGTCGTCGAGTTGTTCCAGCTCGCCGGAGTCGACCAGGCGCTCGATAGCCTCGCGCACCGTGGAGACGGACGCGCGTGTGCGCTTGGCCAGGCTGGACAGCGAGGCCCAGGAGACACACTGCTCATCGGCCACCCGGTCGGCGATCGACAGCAGGACCAGGCGCGCGTTTCCCCGGCTGGAGCTGTGCTCCCACACCCACTCACGGGCATCGCTGCTCATCGGCCACTCCCGGACGACACACGAGAGCTGATGCGGACTCTGGCTGCCGCGCGGGCCGGGTAGGGCCTTTTGCGCAGGGCGGAGCGCATGTAACAATCTCCTCTGGTTGCCACGCTGAGACGCCCCTAGGCAGGGATCAGCGTGGTGATGATGGCGATACCGCCCTTGCCGGGGCGGTTCGTGCCGTCGGATTGAGCGTTCGGCGTCCGGGAGTTCCTGCTCCCGGACGCCGCCGCTGTATCCGGACCTACGTGGTCCGTTGCGCGCGCATGCTGCTCCCCACGGTCGTACCTGTCGGGCGGGCTGCCCGGGGACGACGAACATACGCACTCACCCGCGTCAAGATCCAGACTTGGTTCTTAAAGTCTGTAGAAGTCGCGCGGCCTGGCGCGACGTGGGGCGGGCGATCATGGGGGTCCTCGCGCGTAGAGGGTGAACGACGCGAGGGGAATGCGATACACGCGCTCTCGCCTGCGTCACAACACTTTGTGCTGCCGTGTAACTGGAACCTACCTCAGAGTGATCCCGGCCTGTCAACACCATGGTGTCCCGTTATGCGGGTTGGCCCCCTGTCAACACCAGAGTACTGTCGGGCCTGTCGGCGCAAAAGGGAGGAGTCGGGTGGTGGCGGATTCGGGTGAGGCGGTGGAAGTGCCATCTGGGGAGCGGGGCGGCCGGCAGTTGAGTCTTGCGGACAAACTCAACCACCTCTTCGAAACGGTGAAAAACCCGTCAACGGGGAAGAGATACACCAACGCGGAGGTATCCCGCTCGATTCGCGCGGCCGGCGGCGAGGACGGCTCGACCGTTTCGGAGAGCGCCATTGCGCAACTGCGTTCCGGAGTCAAGGCGAACCCGACGCTGAGGACTGTCGAGGCCCTGGCGCGCCACTTCCATGTCGCATCCCAGTATTTTTTCCCCGACTACGACGCCGAAGAGTCCAGGAAGATTCGTGCCTCGGTGGAGCTGGTCGAGGCTGTGCGTGACGGTGAGGTGCGCGGGATCGCCCTGCGGGCCAACGGACTCTCGGCCGAAAGTCTCGCGATGATCAAGTCGGTAATTGAGCAGGCACGCAATCTTGAAGGACTCGACAAAACTGAAAAGTGATGTGACCTCCCTCACTGTCGCGTGATTTTGACGGATATGCCTTCATGATCCTCTTGGCTGCCCCTGTGGGGCTGTGCGAGGCTCCGCCCCGGCCGTACTGAATTCCGCGAGCCGACAGAAAGAACTGCGCAAGTGCGCACGCCCGGGGCAGCGAGGATGTCGTTCAGTGTTCAATCGGCGGTATGCGCGAAAAGAAGCGCAGTTGCGGCGGCAGTGTGAGGAGCAACTGCGAGGAATCGAAATATCCGACCCCAACGCGGTGGACGAGATATGCGATCAGCTAGCGCTCAAGCGCGGGCGCCCGCTGCACCTCCACGAGCTGCCCGACTTGGGGAGTGTCAACGCCCCGTGCGGCCTCATGATCGCGTTCGACGTCAGTGACCACATCTTCCACGTGGCGGCGACGAGCGAACGCCATCGTGCGCAGATAGTCCGCCATGAACTGGCACACCTGCTGCTCGGGCACACCAGTGAGAACACGGGCATCGTGGAGTCGCTTCAGTCGATCATGCCGCAGGGCGTCGCACCCGAGGCCGTGCTCACCGCGCTCGGACGGACCAGCTACGACAGCGAAACCGAGTACGACGCCGAGCTGGCCGCCTCGTACCTCGGTGGTCTCTTCGAGGAACTGGCCCACCCCGGGCCGGCGAACGCCATGACCCGCCTTGACGACGCCCTCGGCCATCCCCGGAGGAACCGCCGCTCATGAACACCTCCACCCTCGTCGCCGGAGCACTGTGGCTGGTGACCGTTTGGCGCCTTCCGTCCCTCCGCCACTCCCACACGCAGCGGAGCCTGGCCCTGACCTTCGCCGTCCTGGCCGCTGCAATGACCTTCGAAATGCCCGCGGTCAGGGACACCGTCGACGGCGGCACCGGCGTTCCTGGTCTGTCTTCGCTGCTGAAACACCTGCTCGGCGTGGTATCTGCGGCGTTCCTGCTGGACTTCGTGATCGCCGTCGTCCGACCGCACGGGCTGGCCCGCCGCCTCAGGCTCGCCGCGATCGGGGTCACGTTGCCCCTCATGGTTGTCTTCTACGCGCTGGCCATCTGGATGCCCGGGGGAGGAGCTGCGGTCGACGAGGGCAGGCGGGCGGTCTATATCGTCCTCTACACGGCGGCCTTCATCCTGTACATCGGCGTCGCCATGATCGTCGCCACCTGGCTTTTCCTCGGCGGAGCCCAGAACAGCCGAACGCTGCCAGGTAAGGCCGGCTTCGGGCTCCTGGGCCTGGGGACCCTACTCGGCAGCCTCTACGCCCTACAACGGGTGGTCTTCGTCGTTGTCCGCCTCGCCACCGGTGCAGGGCACTCGGAGTTGGAGATTCAGATCTCCGCAGCGCTGAAACAGATGGCGATCCTGTTGATCGCGCTCGGCGCCTGTCTGCCGCCGTTGGCTGGTGTCGTGGAGCATATCCGCGCCTGGACCACGCTCAGGCGCCTTCAGCCCCTGTGGCGCCACCTGACTGGAGCCGTGCCCAACGTTGTGCTGACTACATCGATTCCCAAACGGCGTGTGCGTTTCCGGCTTGACCGCTGCGTCATCGAAATCGTGGACGCCTGTCTAGCGCTACGTGAATATGTGCCGACCGAGGTTCACGAACGGGCCCGCGCCTTCGCTACGCGAAAAGGCGTACAGGGAAAGGAAGTTGAATCTGTAGCCGAGGCATCCTGGCTCCGAGTGGCCACGCTTAGCGCTCGAACTGCAAACCAGTTGGCGGGAGTTGAACACCCGTCCCTCGGTGTTTCGGGTAGTAATCAGACCAGTGAACTCGCATGGCTCGTCGCGGTGGCACACGCGTACACATCCTCGCCTGTCGTCGCAGAGTTCGCCCGCCAAGAAGAACCGGTTGCCCCTCTAGCGGCGAACCACCCAGAAGGGGGCCTCTCTCGTGACAACTGACATGCAGCCCGCAGAGTCCGCAGTGGCTCGCCGCGTCACTGACTCGCTCGAACCGAAAAACTGGATCATCGCTGTCACCCTCCTGATCGGCTGGCACACGGGGCAGTGGACCGGCATAGCCTGGGGAATGATCGGCGCGTGCTTCGCCGCCGTCGTCCCCATCACCTTTATCAAGTACGGAGTCCGCAAGGGGCACTGGGGCGACCGGCACGTCGGGGCCAGGTCCGCACGGCTCATCGTGATGGCCGTCATCCTGCTCTCCGTAACCGTCGGCATTCTGATCATGGTCGTGGCCGGTGCCCCCCGGACGATGACCGCTCTCATCGTCTCGATGCTCGTCACCTTGGCGATCCTCACCGCGATCACGGTCGCCTGGAAAATCTCCGTGCACCAAGCCGTCTCCGCCGGCGCCTGCGCGATGCTCGTACAGACCTACGGACCCTGGATGCTCCTCGGCTTCCTCCTAGTGGTCATCGTCGGCTGGTCTCGGATCGAACTGCGGGACCACACACGCAACCAGGTCATCGCCGGCACGATCCTCGGCACCTTCGTGGCCGCAGCCGTATTCCAGGTGGCACGCTGACCATCCCGTTCCAAACCTGTGAGCCGACGTCCGGAGAGCTCCCGATCCGGGGGTGCTCGCCCCCTTTCGGCGACCGGGGATGGGGTGGCCGAGCACGATTCAGACGGCGCAAGGAAGGGACAGGCAGGCCAGAGCCGGCGCGTGAGGAGCAGCATCTGCTTCATACTCTGCGGGTGGGGCCATGGGAGGGGACTTATTCTTCCGCCGGTGCTAGCACGCGGCCGAGGTCCGGCATCCGGGAATCGCCGAGCACCTGGGTGCGTACCGCTAGGGTGCGGTTGACGACGACGGGGAGCGGGCATGTGGTGGCGTGTGATGGACCAAGCTGCGACTCTGCACGCGTGGCACGTCCGGCACCGCCTGGGCCTGGATCCACAGGCGAAGTTGGCCCACAGCGGCGCCCGACCGGAGACCAGCCAGGATTGGATGTGGGAGACGAGTCTCCTCGCGGTCGTGCTGTGGCGTACGGCTGTCGAGCAGCAGCGACCGGTCGACTCGGTGACCCTCGCCGACGTTGTAGCGATGTGCGGCCAGGTAACTGCCAAGGATCTGTCCGAGGGGCGGCTCCCGCCTGATGCCCCACATGCGGGTCAGCTTCCCCGGGCACGGCATGTGCCTCGTGTGCTGGAGACCGTGACCCTTCTGCTCCGGGACCATCCTGGTGACCGGACCCTCGGATACACGCTTCGCGGTCTGCGCGCCGCCCCGGAAGGGTTCGGCGGTCCATACGACGGCGGCTGGGCGGCCGACCGGGTGCTGCTGGGTAGCTTGCTCAAGGCGGCGCGCGAGATGCTGGGCGACGGACGTTGGGTCGTCACAGCCGAGGACCGGGCTGCGATCAGCACACTAGGGCTGGACCAAGCACCCGCCTACGACTACCCGTCGGCCCCGGCGCCGGGCGACCCGGGGCACCCGAGCCTCCTCCAGCGTGCCCACCACGTAGCGCACATGTCGGGAGTACTTCGTGCCGCCGCCGCGAGGGTGCCCCGTGACGAGCGAGGGTTCAGACCGCCGATGGAGATGGTGATGACCGGTGCGACTGCCGTGGGCATGGAAGCTGTCGCCACCGAGCTCGATGCCCTGTGGACGGGCACCGAGCTGTCCTGTCAGGACTGGGAGGACGAGCACGTACCCGACGCTCTGCGTCAGGCCATAGCCTCGGCCGAGGACAACTTCGACACGCTGGCTGCGTTCTTCCGAGAACTCACTGCGTCCGGCTGAGACCGGCTACCGGTACTCCCAAACGTTGTCGACGGCGGCCCGGGACAGGTCCAGGCGGGCCCAGATCCCGTCGTGGTCGGAGCCGCCGGAGACAACCCCGTACTCGACGATGCACGGCACCAGGGCGTAGCTGACGAGGATCCAGTCGATCCGGTCGTCGCTGCCGGTCCGGGCCAGCAGCCGTTCGTCCTTGGTCTGCTTGTAGAGGTGCCACGCCACGTCGACGAAGCCCTTCTTGGCGATCCTCCAGGCGACACTGCGGTCGGGTTCGTCCGGGCCAGGGTTCTCCGGGTCGGTGATCTTCAGCCGTGACCCGCGGTTGTACGGGCGCATGTTCTCGTAGGCGGGGTCTGGTCCGGCCGCCGGCGGGTAGTTGAAGTCTCCTCCGAGGATGGCGTACCCGCCGCCGGGGCGCAGGACCCGCGTGCCGATGAAGCCAGCCTCGCTGGCGGCACGGACCGGGTCGTAGGGGGAGAGATGGACACTGCCCGCGGTCAGGGTGGCCGGCAGCGCGGGCACTTCCCAGCCGAGCGTCTCGAAGCCGTGGTGGGTCTCGGTGCTGGAGTAGTCGTGATTCGCGTAGGTCCGCCGTCCCATGGTGGACCGGCGGTAAAGGGTTGCCGGCCCGAGTCCGGACGGGCTGGGAGCCAGCACGCCATCCATGTCGAGATCCCGCTCGGCCCGGATCAGCCGGGCATGCCCGTCGGCGCTCCACCCCTCAGCCTCCTGGAGCAGCAGAATGTCCGGCCGCACGTTGTCGATGTTCGATGCCAAGGTCGGCCACCGGTCCTCGGAAAAGACGCCATTTTGCGTCCTCCAGGCCCCGCGCCCCAGATTCTGTGACATCACGACGATCTCCATTGGCGCGCCCCCTGTAGTAACTGAGCCGGTTTTTCGTGTTGCCCTACCGTAGCGACCTCCGGGGAGAGGGCACACGGTTGATCAGCAAGACCAGGCACCGGAGACAACTCCACCGCGCCACGTCGTGGGTTCCGCGCTCCGGTTCTCCTCACACCCTCGGCGTCCCTTGGGGCAGTAAGCTGCCGAGCACGACCTGGGGAGGGCACATGGACGTCGGCCGGGAGACGGGTACACCGTGGTGGTATCGCATCCCATCCTTCGCGGTCGCGCTTATTTCCCTGAGTGCCGTCGCGATGGTGGTTTACTCGGTTTTCTCCGGGGCGGACAACGTCCGGCTGGGCGTGGCCCTTGGCAGCGGGCTGACCGTCGGCCTAGCCGCATCGTTCGTACAAGGGATAGCCCAGAAGCGGTACGACGAGAAGCACTGACCACTGACGGAGGGACTCGCCGCTCGCTTTCTCGAGGAGCGGGGATGACCCCGGCCGGCCTACGATCTCTCCGAGCATGGGTGGGGCAGGAAGCGGAGCTCGGCTTTACACCGCTCATCGCGCTATCCAGCCCACTTCCGAGTACGGTCGACCTGCGAGGACCCCGTCGATGGCTAACCGGGTATATGGGACGACCTCTGCGGGGACCACCAGCTTCTCTGGGGTTGGGCCGACTGTTTGCCTGATGGTGCGCTGCGTTCGTACTGCTCAGGTGGATGCATGCATCGCTCGTCTTCTGCAACAGGTGTGGTGGAAGTGAGTGTCTTCAGTGGGGTCCTGATCCATTTCTTGTGGGCCGGTTGCAGAGTGTGACGGGGGCCCAGTCGCTGAGGAGTATCTGCAGGCGGAGAAGGTCGAACTCGGCGCGACCGTACCCGTCCCTCTTGATCCGTTTCGCTCTGTTGACGTTGCCCTCCACCTTGCCCGAGTTCCATTTCAGGGTGAGGCCGACGGTGACGGCGTCGAAGTCCTGGCGTAGTCCGCGGGCCAGGCTCTGCAGCGGCTTCATCTCGGTGGTCTCGGCGCTGGCGAGCCAGCTCTCCAGGTCGTGGCCCCGGCGTTCGGCCATCATGGCGGCGAAGGAGCGGAAGCACGCGGCGACGGCGTCCAGTTCGGGGCAGCGGGCCAGAAGTTTCTTGAGCTTGAGCGTGCCGCTCCCGTCCAGGTGGTCCGGGTGTGAAGTGATCAGCCAGGTGGCCGTGATGACCGTCAGCGTCTTGGGCTTGTCGGGTGCGGGCTTGCCGCTGGCCGGGATCTCCTGGAGGTGCCGGCGCACGGTCCGCTTGCTGCCGTTGAATCCGAGCTCGGTGATCTCCGCGTGCAGCCGTGCTGAGTCCGTGCAGCCCTCGTTCCAACGCCGGTGGAGATAGGGCGAGTAGGCGTGGGCCTGGTAGTAGCGGCGCGATCCGGTGCCCAGCGATGCCTCCTCGGGTGTGGCCGCGTGCGCGTATCGGCGTACCGTCTTGCGGTCCAGTCCTAGAGTCTCGGAGATGGCCTGGATCGGGGCGCCCTTGTCGTAGAGGGCGTGCACGGCGGCGTGTTGCTCGCGGCGCCGGATTACGCGCATCCCCTCCGGCTTCCCCGGCGGCTCCTGCTCGACAGTGGCGTCAGCAGGCACGTCCTCGGTAGGCTTGACGAGGCAACTACGGTGTGCGGCAACGCACTTCTCGACCGCTTCGCACAGGTTCTTCCAGAAATGGAAGCGGTCGCTGATCATCGCGACCTGGATCGCGTCGGGGCAAGCGGTGCGTACGGCCTCGGCGTAGGCACTGGCCCGGTCCCGGCAGACGATCTCCGCTCCGGGGTGTGCCCGCAGCCACTCGGTGAGGGTTTCCGCAGTGCGGTCGGGCAGTGATCACATCACCGTCGCACCAGCAGGTCGATCACGACTTCCTGCCCGGCCGCCGGGAGGTCGGCCAGGCGCCGCCGGTAACCATCATGGACGCGGCCGGACACCGCGTCGCAGTCCGGACACGCTGCCTCTCTCGTCACCGTCCGCGCCATGAGGGCTATCCCGCCGCCGTCCACTTTGACCTCGTCCACCATTGATCACCATCACGGACGACAGATGAGAGAACGCCGTGGAGAACGTCGAGAACACGCTGCATCACACGAACGGCCACCCTGCCAGCCAGTTGTGAGGCCAGGTCACCGGTCCACAAGAAGTGGATCAGAAGCATTTCAACTGGCCACTGTCAGTTCTCGCCCGTCCGGAGAGGTCGGGTACCGGTGAGGCGGGCGGGATCCGTGGGCGCCATTCCCACGTGGGGGCTCACGGCCCGGGGTTGTCTTCGGGCGTACCGCGGTCCGCCCGCCTCTCCCGCTCTGGCCCAGAGCGGGGGCCTTCACCGCCGGACGGTGAACGCCTCCGTTCTGGGATCGGTGTGCATTGTCTGTGTGTTCACTGTGCCCGGGGGCGGCCGAGGACATGTCGATAGATCGTCTGTGTGCTGACCCCGAAGGCCCGTGCGGTGGCGGTGACGGTGGTGCCGGGGATGGCAAGCATGTCGTGTGCGCGTGCGATCTGCCGTTCGTCCAGCGGTTTCTGCCGCTGGAGGGTGGAAGCACCTGCGGCAGTAGGGGGGTAGCCGAACGCGGTGGCGTCGTCGTATTGCGTGCCGGTGGCCATGCAGTGGTAGAGGCAGAGAACGATCTTGCGTCCTAGCTTTCTCAACGCCGTGGCGTGCGCATCGCCGGCGGAGCGGCGAAGCTGGTAGTAGGTGCGGGCGCCGGGCGAGTGGTTTGCCATGGAGAAGGCCACCGCGTGCAGCGTGCTCCGCAAGTGGGTGGACGATGCCCGGCGGAAGGTGACCCGCACGGTCTGGCCGGAGGCCCAGGTGACAGGGGCCACGCCCGCGTAGGCGGCGAGGGAGCGTCCGCTGCCGAACCGCTCGGTCGGCCGGTCGCCGATCTCCGCCAAGAGGTAGGCGCCGAGTGTGGTACCGATCCCGCGAACGCGGGAGACCAGCCCGTGGTAAGGGTGGGCGGCGTAGTGCTCCTCCAGGTTCCGCTGCAGGGTGTTCGTCCGCTGGGCCGCGTGATCGAGGGTCATGCGGAGGTGCCCGATCCGTATGACCTCGGCGTCTTCCACGCGAGCGTCGAGCAGCATGACCGGGCGGGAGAAGATCATGCGCAGCCGCTCGGCCTCGTCGTCCACCGTGCGTTTCCTGCCCGCCGCGGTCAGCAGCGCAGCCAGGCTCTTGCGGTCCAGCCGGGCTGCCGCCCGGGGGCTGGGGGCAGCGGCGAGGACGGCCCGTGCCTGGGGGCTGCACAGCCCGCCGACACTCGCCGGCCACGCCGTTACGGCCGCCGGCCAGATCCTCATCAGCGCCGCCCGCAGGGCGTGCAGGGCTTGGACACGCTGGTCCACGGCAGCCCGGTGGGCGTGTGCCACCACGCGGAGTGCCTCCGCGCCCGGGGAGTTCACAACGAGTGGGCGCGATGCCCCCGCAAGCGTCATCGCAGCAAGCAGCCGTGCATCGGCGCGATCGGTCTTGCTCCCTCCGAATGCCGCTCGGTGGCGGGCAGCCCGGGTGGGATCCACATGAACGACCTTCATTCCCGACGCCGCCAACGAGCGGGCGAACAGGATGTGCACATCCTCGATGCCCGTGACCGTCGCCCGCCATCTGCGTCCCAGCGGCACGAGGAACTCCCGGTAGCGGGCGACGACGTCCGGGCTCGCGGCATAGAGGAGGGGCCTTGTCCCCGAGGGGTGGACACCTGTTCGTGTCGTTATGCGGCGAGTGTCAGGTTAGCTGACTGCTGTTCGTAGACGTTCGGTGCCTGCTGTCCGTTCGCCGAGTGGCGTCGGCGGGTGTTGTACCGGGTGGTCCAGCGGAAGACGGCCGGGCGGCAGGCGTGGGCCCCATCGAAGCGGCGGGCTCCGCGGAGCGTCTCGGGTTTGAGGGCCGCGTTGAAGCTCTCGGCGAGCGCGTTGTCCGCGCTCGTGCCGACCGCCCCCATGGACTGACGCACCCCCAACTCGGCACAGGCTTCGGCGAATTGGCGGGAGGTGTACTGCGCTCCGTGGTCGCTGTGGAAGACGGCTCCGGCCAGGCTGCCGCGGGTCGCGGCGGCGGCCCGGAGCGCGTCGGTGACCAGCGAGGTGCGCATGTGGTCAGCGATCGACCAGCCGGCCAGGCGGCGTGAGAAGCAGTCGATCACCGTCGCCAGATACAGGAACTCGCCGTCGCCCACCGGCAGGTAGGTGATGTCCCCGACGTATTTCGAGTTCGGGGCGCTCGCGGTGAAGTCGCGCCGGAACAGGTCCGGCACCGGGGTGGCTGACGGTTCGGGCACGGTCGTGACCTGGCGCTTGCACAGCCGCAGCCCGGCGATGCCGAACTTGCGCATGACCCGGCCGACGCGCTTGTGGTTCACCAGCTCGCCGTCGTCGCGCAGCTCGGCGGTGATGCGGGGGCGGCCGTAGGTGCCGTCCCAGTCGGCGTGGACGGCCCGGATCCGCTCGGCGAGCGCGGCGTCGGCCCGCTCGCGCGCGGCGCGGGCCTGGCGGCCGGCCCGCCACTTGTAGAAGCTGGAGCGGGCGACCTCCAGCACAGCACACAACCGCTTCACGCCCCAGGCGTGGTGGTGGTCCTCGACGAACTGGAAGCGGCTGGTCACCAGGTCATCTCTTGTGCGAAAAACTTCGTGGCCTTGCGCAGGATGTCACGCTCGGTGGCCAATTTCTGGTTCTCCTTGCGCACCGTTGCCAGCTCACGGCGCAGGGCCTCGTTCTCGGCCTGAAGCTCTTCGGCCGTCGGCGGGGAATCCACCGTGCTCTTCTCCATGCTCGTACTCGTCGTGCTGCCCCCGCCGCGGCGGGCCCGTTCGGCCCGTACCCAGTTGCGCAGCGTCTCGCGGCTGATGCCCAGGTCCTTGCCGATGCCCTCGAAGGTATGGCTCGGGTCCGACAGGTACAGCGCGACGGCGTCCGCCTTGAACTCGGGCGAGTAGACCTTCATCACCATAAAAGATGCCTCCTACCCGGCCGCTACCGGGGCCGGGCTCAGAGGTGTCCACCACCCGGGGACAGGTCCCGATCCGAGTCTCCCCCAGGAGGGCTCCCGACCGGTCGACAACGGCAACGTCCAGCCACCGGTCCGACCAGTCACACCCAGCAAACAATAACTGCACACCTCCGAGGAGCAGGAGAACCCTTTAGAGAGCAACCCCGTTCACACTCCGAACGTCAACGGCCTTGTTCTGTTACACCTACGTCGTTGTCTACCGTCCTGTTGGCTTCTCTCTCAGTCGCCCTCTGGGCATCTCGAATTCGGTGTCGCGGTCCGTTCCTCAGCCAGGCAGTGAACGAGGCTCGTGCCCGCGGTGTTGACTGCCCGCATCATCGTGGACAGCACTGACTTCGGCAGGGATCCCTGGCTGAGTCGGCCGTCGCGGACGATCGCTTCCAACTCACGGTGTGATCGCTCGCTGGCGGATAGAGCGGGGTGGCGCAGGATCTCGCGCGCAGCATACGCGTCGCCTGCCTGAATGGTGTCGCTGATGAGCGCGTTGTGCAGGGGGCGCGTCTGGGCTTCGCAGCCTTCTGAGGCCAGGTCTGTTGCCGCCAGGACCAGCCTCGCCCGGAACATGCGCAGGTTCGGCGGATTCGGTTCCAGGGCGCCCCGAACGGTGTTCACCACAGCGGAGAAGGCTTCTGCCGTGGCGCGGTCGGCAAGATGGTCGGCGTAGTGGCGGAGGTTCTGCGCGACGGCCCTCTCCCACCGCTCGGTGATCGTGGCCGTGTCGATCAAGGAGGTGGCCGCATCCGGAGAGGCCGTGTGCAGATGTGCTATGACGTGCGCTTGCCTGCTGGTGTGCAGCCGCTCCGGGGCCTTGTCGTAGACGGTCGCGTGGTCTGCCGCTTCGAGCCATTGACCGGTGGCTGCAAGGAGCCGTGTGCCGTCTTCGAGCAGGACGGTGCGTAGCCAGGGCTGAATGTGATCCAGCGTCGCGTCGGTAGCGAGACCTGTGAGGTCGATGGGATGACCGCGGACAGTGACGGTGCCGCCGTCGTACAGGGCCCGGTGCATGCTCATCAGGTGCTGATAGGCGGCCTGCGGGTCTCCTGCTCGGGCGGTCAGACGGATGAGGTTGACGATCGGCTGGAGGCAGGCAATGGCGGTGTCTCCGGCGACAGGCCATGCCTCCTGGAAGAGACGGAGCTGGCGCTGGCACAGATCGGTCGCCAGGTCGGTCAGGCCGCAGTCGGAGGCGATCAGTGCGGACAGGTTCCAGGTAGCGCACGCGAGGTTGATCCGGCCCCGGGGCGGCCCGTTCTGTGTCGACTTCTCCGCGCAGGTGCGTACCTCTTCGACCCGGGCGGCAAGGCTGGGGTAGACGAGATGAGATTGGCTGACCAACGGGAACCGTTTGGCGAACCGGTCGAGCCTTGTCTGCGGGTGGGGCGCGGTCACGGCAGTGGCCCTTCCGTGGAGTCGACGGCGTGCAGGATCGCGGTGCGGGCCGCGTGAGCGAGGATGCTCTGCGTGCGCGCGTTGAGGCCGATTCGGTTCCAGTGAAAGATCACGTGATACGAGATGACCGCGCGCAGCCCGCGTTCGAGGGTTCCGTCGCGGGCGGCCGTTCCGAGGGCTGTTCCCGCGTGCCGGAACGCGCGGACCCAGTCGGTGGCAGGCTTGAGCGTGCGCTCCGACTGGAGCATCGGGCCCGTGGGGGCGGTATCGGCGAGGAGCAGTTGGCGCAGGCTCCCGGCCATGGCGTGGACTTTGGCGACCGGCACGTCCGGAGGCAGAGGGCGTTCCTTGGCGACCCGGTGCCAGACGTCGCCTTGCTCGTACCACTCCAGTCCGGCAGCGCGCATCAGGCTGGCGCACAGCAGCAGGGACAGTTCTCGGCGGCCGAGGTCGCCGTGGGGTGCGGTGAGGATGGCGCGGCTGTCAGCATGGAACAGGGTGTGGGCGATGGCCATGCTCGCACTGCCGCCGAACGCCGCGGCTTCCGGTTCGTAAATACCGGGCCACCAACGTTCGATTTGCCCGCGGGCGGTGAGTTCGTCAAGGGTGTTGGCCAGTGCCGAGGGGAAGCGCGTTTCGGGGGTGGGGAGCAGACGCATCCGCCAGCACGGGTGCTTGCGGATGAACCACCAGCCGTTGATCATTCTGTCCTGTTGGGCCAGGTCCAGTACGGGGACGATACCGTTGGCGGCGGTCTGCTCGGCCTTGTCCCAGTCGCTGAACTGAATATACAGCTGACGCCACGTCGGCGGACCTGCCTGCTGGGCGAGCGCGTGCTGCCCCGCCTGCTGGTAGACGGCGATGGCGGCGTCTAGGTCCGCGGGTTCGAGTCCTGCTCGGGCCGCGGCGGTGTCGGTGCTGCCGCCGGCCAGGACCTCCGTCACGGCGCGCGTGGTCGCTTCCAGGCGGGCGGGTTGGTTCAGTCGATCAGCAGACATGCGTCCCATCCCGAGGTGGGCGCAGCGTCGTGGGCTGCGGTGGTCAGGGCGAGGGCTGTGCCCGCGTCGCCTTGCAGGAGGCTGGGGTCGGGGCCGGGTTGGGAGTGCCGGGTCAGGGCGGCGGCGATGCGGGGCAGGGCGGCGCGCAGGGTCGGGGTGGCGGCGTCGTGGGCTGCGCGCCAGGCGGTCTGGTAGCTCCCGGCCCAGCCGTGGCACAGGCCGGTGTCGGTGATTGTGGACAGTTGGCCGGGGTCGGTGAGGCAGCGGGCCATGGCGTCCTCGTACAGGTGTTGTCGTATGGTGTCGTGGCGGGCTATGGCGGCGAGTTGTCCCGCGCGGGCGATTCCGGGTGTGCCGTAACACCAGCTCGGACGGGCCGGGCTGGTCTGGCTGGGTATGCCCGTGCGGAGGTCGCCGTGGTGGAGGTGTTCGGGCCACCAGGGTCCGGCGGGGCTGTCCTGCCGCCACGTGTCCAGCCAGCCGAGGATGGTGTCGATGGCGGCTTCGTGGCCGTGAACGGTCACGCCTTGGCGCAGGGCGCGGGCGAGCAGCAGCAGCGGGCCGCTGATGCCGTGCGCGGTTCCGAAGTTGCTGTGTCCGCCTGGAAAGTGCGGGGACTGGGTGAGGTGGGGGTCGTGGCCGACCCACCAGCCCGGCAGTTCGTTCCGGTCTTGGTCGCGGGTGGGCTGGGTCAGTGCCACCAGATAGGTGAGGACGCGTTCCATGGCGTGACCGGTGGGGGCGCGGCGTAGAAGGTACGCGCCGATGCCGGTCAGGCCGTGGAAGATGTCGTACTCGTGGAAGTTGGGGTGGCGGCCGTCGGCGATGCGGGCGCCGGCGGTGTCGGCGCGCCGGTGGGCGAGCGTGGTGACGTGCTGGTCCATGGCGGACAGCGCGTGGTGGTAGCGGTCCGAGTCGCTGGTGACGGCGCAGCCGAGCATGAAGGCGACGGCGGGTGCGCCGAGGTACAGGCCGCTGGTGTCGGCGGCGCTGATGCCGGCGGCGACGGCGCTCTTGATCCAGGTGTGTGCCTGCTGCCAGGTGCCGTTTCCGGTGCGGGCGCGCTCGATGTGCAGGAGGGCGGTACCGGCTGCGCCGATGGCCAGGGACTGCGCTGCCCAGAGCCGGTCTTCGGGCGGGGATACGGGGGCGGCCAGGTGTGAGGCGAGGGCGTCGGCAGCGGTGGCCGGGCTGGTGGTCGTGGTCACGCCTGACGCTCCCGGTGGCGCAGGGCGCAGGCTCGCGCGAGGCGGCCGGTAGCGCGTTCGTTGTCCGGGTTGACGGGGAGAGCGCGGATGTGGTGCTGGTGGAGAAGCGACCGCAGCGCGGTGAGCGGATCACGCTGAAGAGCCAGTTCGTCGTGGTAGACGCGCAGGGTCGTGGAGCGGTGCTGCCATGCCGCGGCGACACCCGGGCCACCGGGGAGCTCGAACAGGGCGGTGCGCGCGGGGTCGGCCAGGGCGAGGGTGCGTCGGGTCAGTTCCCGGGCCAGTGGGCCGTGTTCGTGGGGCAGGTTCCGGGCCAGCCAGTCGGCGGCGCGGCCCGGGTCGGTGATGAACTGCTCCGTCAGGTTGACCATGCTCGCGGCGGCGAGGGCCTGCCCGGTGGCTGTGTCGTCTGCGGCGGCGAGGATCTGCGCGACGCCGGCGGCCGAGTCCGCGGCGAAGACCGCGTGGGCGGCGTCCAGGGCGGGGCCGTGACCGTAGCGGCCCGTCTGCGGTTGATAGGAGGCCAACTCCAGGCGGGCGGCAAGGCGCTGGTGGTGGAGGGATTCGGCCCAGTCGTGGGCTCTTTGGCAGGCCGGACCGTAGCCGTCCGCAGTGGACAGGTGCAGGTACAGCTCCAGGCACTGGTCGGAGTCGGCCCGGTTGATGTCGCGGTGGCGCCGGAACCACCATCGCGGTGGGTCGGAGAGCTGGGCGAGCAGGCCGGGCAGGTGGCCGGTCAGAATCTCGTTGTACCGCTTCGGGTGTGCGAAGAGACGGAGACACAGAACGGTGGGGCGACCAGGTGTCGGGCCCGCGACGGTGACCGCCGGCACGAGTGGGGCCGTGCGCGCGGGAACGGCGTTCGCCAGGGGGATCAGCAACTGGTGAGGGCGGCCGATCCACGCCCGGTCCTGCGCGCTGCTGCCTTCACGTAGCTCGACCAGGCGCATCCGGTCCAGACCCGCGCGCAGCAGTGCCCGGGGAATCCGCTGGTCGAAATCGATGGGCAACTGCTGGTCGTTCTCGACCAGGGCAACGCGGTCAGGGACGCGGAGCCGTTCGCACCACCGGTCCAGAGCCCGGTCCCAGTCGGCCATGGACGCGGACCGGGCAGGTAGTTCCCGAGCGGACAACAGCCATCGGGCCGGCGCGAGGATCGTTCGCTTGTACCGGACACGTGGCAGGTACGGCAGGGTTGCCGCGGCGCCGAAGGTGAACGTCTTGTAGGCCGGGCTGCGCGCGGTGGTGATCTCTGCCAGGAACCGGGCGAGCGGGGGCGTTTGGACGGACGCCTCCAGTGCGTGGAGGACGCGAGGTTCGACGTGCTGTCCGGTCGAGGTGCGCGTCAGGTAGAACCGGCGGGTGTCGGCGGTCACGGCGAGGTCGTCGAGTGGGATCACGTCGGGGCCGGGCTCGTGGTGCTGGCCGAGGGGGATGGTGTGCGGCAGGACCTGCGCGGTGCGGGAGACGTTCTCGTTGCGGCGCCGCCGCGGCATGAACGTCAGTTGCGCCGGGATTGCGCCGGGGCTGGAGGTCGCGTAGGAGTCGGTGAGCGCGGACTGTGCGGAGGGCGGCAGCAGGTGGGCGAAGCGCCCGAACATGCTGCTGCCGGGGCGGGGCGCTCCGGTGACCAGTAGCCGGTAGTCGCCGCGCTGCACGGCATCGAGGGTGGGGGCGTGGATCTCCACGGCGATCTCTGCTCGGGGCACGGGCAGCAGGGGTTCGGTGTGGTCGGCGGTCAAGTCGGCGAGTGTTGCCCGGGTGAGGACAAGCTCACGGCTGGCGCCGAGCATCACCTCCTGGAGCAAGCGCAGGATCTTCTCGTCCCGGTCGGCCAGTTGGTAGGGCGCTCGGGTGCGCTCGGAGCCCAGGAATCCGGCGGGCAGTCCGAGGCCGCTGTCGGCGACTAGGTCCGGCACGGGCACGGCGGCCTCGGTGCCGTACCGGTCGAGGAAGCGCTGGTGGTAGTCGCGCCACTGCGGATAGCCGTACGGGTGGGGCGACAGTCGGTGCATGACCTGGGCTGCTTCGGCGGCTTCGTCCAGCAGCGTTTCGGGGATGTGAGGGGTGCAGTCCAGCGCGGCGTCGACCAGCAGCGGAACCGGGGCGACGGTGCTGAGGCGCTGCATGTCCTGGACGAGGGCGGAGTCGGGTGCCCACGGCGCTTGGCCGGTGGGGGTGGGGTGGTCGATCCGGTCGCTGATGGCTGTTAGCTGGGCGGCCAGGTCTGCGATACCGGGGATGCCGGCGGCGTCGGCTTTCTCCAACTGTGTGCACACGTGGGTGAGCGTGTCGAGCGACGTCATAGGGGGCCACAGGCTGCTGATCAGTACGTGCTTGCTCAGCAGGTCGGCGATCAGGCCGGTGAGCTGGTCGGGACGTGCCGTGGGGAACTGGCTGGCGAGGCGGTGCAGCAGCGTGCTGTACGGGATCGGGGTGCTGGCGGTGGCGAGCACGGCGGCCACGGGCCGGGTGAGACGGATCGACAGTTCGACCGGGGCGAGGTGAGGGGTGTGCGCGTCGGTCGGCATCCCGTCCACCACGTGCCGGTTCCCGCGCGACTGGCCGGTGTTGTTGGTGACGACGGCCAGCCGGGAAAGGAGGGCCGGGGTGCCTTCAAGCCGGGTGATGACGTCCGTCAGCCAGTCGGAATCGGGCCGGAGCATCGTCCGGTACCCGCCGTCTCCCCACTCGATTCGGACCGACTGAGCCGACGTCGCGGGGGCGACTCCGGCGAACACCCCGAACGGCGTGGGCCGGTGGTTCCAGCGCAGGAGGTACGCCGCCACCGACCGTACGGCCCGGCGGATCCGGCGGGCGTCGCCGACGGCCCCGTTCAGGATGTCGCTGACGCGTCCGCACAGGACGGGACTGGCGGCGGACAGCGCCTCGGGTACCGGGCCGCACCACACCTCGGCCAGCCACTGGCGGCCCTGAGCGGCCGTGTCTTCGCCGTACATGTCCACGTCCGGTATGGGTATCTGTTGCGAGGCGGTGGAGGCGCGCAGCAGCACTCCGGGCTGCCACTGGTAGGTGATGGGCGATCTGTGTGCCACTGGTGCCCCTTCTTGTATGGCGTGTGCAGCCCGGTGCTGTCGGGGTGGCCGCCACGATCGGCTGCCACCCCGACAGCGGGAGGACGCGTTAGGCAGCGTCCTCGACGGTGGAGGTGCAGGAGCTGGCCCCGTTGGCACATGTGTTGCCGCAGCCGTCGCTGGTGGGGCAGTCGAAGTGGTAGACGGGGCTCTCGGAGATGACGACGCGGACGTCGAGATGGAAATCGTCGTCGGAGAGATCCCCGAAGGACGGCTCGCTGATGGCATTGACGCTGTCGAGCACGGCAGTGGTCATACGTTTACTCCCTGCTGGTTGGATGGTGCAGGACACCTGGCCACGAGCCGTGTGTTAGGCGGCCGGCCAGGAGACTGAGATCCGGCTGTGCTTCTTGTCGATGATCCGGTCGCCGGTGATCCGGTCATCAGGGGTGCCCGCCGGGTGGATGGCAATGCGGGGACCGGGAGCCCTGCGGTAGTCCTTGCCCCAGGCGCGCGCGATGCCGGCCAGCCGTTCGGCGAAGCCGGACCCGTCGGGTCCGAAGGCGTGGAACCCGAACTCGTTCTTCTCCTCCGGGGTACGGCGCAGCACGGCGTAGCCGAAGTTCGGGCCGTCGATCGCGACCATCGAGAACCCGAGGCCGGTGGGGCCGATCGCGCCGGTGGCCAGTTCGGGGTCGATGGTCATGCCGCAGTACGTGGGCACGTGCGTCGCCAGGAACATCTGAAGAGTGCCGATCGGCTCCTGGCTGGCGACGGTCACCCCGGTCCACGTCTCGACGCGGGGGGTGTCCAGCACTCCGTCCAGCAGCGACGGATCGGCGGGCGGCCCCTCGTCGAAGCGCAGCGTGACGCCCGGGTCACCGGGGAGCTGCATCACCTGCTGAAGGTGGGAACCGCTGCCCTGTACCGGCACGAAACCGCACACATGGGCGCTCGTGGCGACCAGATGGTCACCGTTCCGGGCGAATCCGTAGGTACGAGTCAGACCGTTGACGCGGAGCGGCACGACGAGTCGGCCGTCGTCCTTGAGCTGGTCGAACCAGGCGGGCGGGATGTCCCAGGCGCCCACGGTCACCACGATCACGTCGTAGGGAGCGTGCTTGGCGAAGCCGTTCTCGCCGTCACCGACGTTGACCTCGACGCCGGTGTACCCGGTCTCGGAGAGAAACTGCTCGGCGCGGGCGGCGGGCTCGGGGTCAATGTCGAGAGTGGTGACCTGCCCCGTGGGTCCGACCAGCTCCGCGAGGTAGGCGGCGTTCGGTCCGTTGGTGCCGATCTCCAGCACATTGTCGCCAGGACGGATGCCGGCCTGCTCCAACTGCATCGCCTGGATCTGCGGTGCGGACACCGAGCTGGTGTGATTGCCGTGCTCGTCCTCCTGAGTGATCACGGCGTTGTAGGTGCTGTAGGCGTCTTCGAGCGGCGCCTCCGGAACGGCCAGGTGCCGAGGCACCTTACGCATGGCCGCCTCGATGTCCGGCGACTCGATCGTGCCGTCCTCCTTGAGTTGGTCGACGGCCTTGTTGCGGAGCTGGGCGGCCTCGTCGGGGGCCACAGTCGCATCGGTCACAGAAAGGTCCTTACGTGGCGTCTCGTACAACTGAGCGGGTTGATAGGCGTCCTGGCCCGTCGGTCCTCTGGGACGCTAGCGAGGCCGCTGTCCCGTGACAGCGGCTACGCGCCGCCGGGCGGGATGACCGTGGGAGTTCGGCTGAAAGCAGTCCCATCGCTCGCCTGCCGTTCATCCCCCTCTCGTTCAGACGGTCGAGCGTTTCAACGTCTGACCCATGTGTGGTGCGGGCCAGCCGCCTTCCGAGGGCGCGAGCTGCCATTCCCGGTGGCCGGGTCGCCTGGCTCGCACCGTCGGGAGCCAGCGAGTGGTCAGTCCGTGTCGAGCACGCAGGGCAGGTGGTCGCTGAGCGTGCGGGCCTTCGGGGTGTCGATGGTCCAGTACGCGCGCGGGGTGATGGGGCCCGAGGTGAGGATGTGGTCCAGGTGGAGCGGCGTCGGCTCGTTGGGGTACCAGTGGCCGACAGTCGCCTCGCGTTGTATGGCCAGGTGGTCCTGCGGGTCGCTCCAGCTGGCCGCCTTCAGGGCGCCCATGGCGCGCCGGTCCATCGAGCCGAAGGAGCCGTCCTCGTTCACGATGCGGTATCGGGCGTGGAGGTGTGCGGGGGCGCCCGTCTCCCAGTCCGGCTCGGGATCGTCGTCGGAGGGTATGTTGCCGTCCATGAGCAGGACCACCCGGTCGGGTGTGCCGGGGAAGGTGCCTGCGTAGTCGGTGAGGCGCTTCGCCTCGGCGAGCCGTGCGCCGCCGTCGAAGGGGTTGAGGTGGGTGACGAGCACCATCACGTCCCGGCCGTCGATGTCGAAGGTGCCCCGGAGCAGTCCGTGGTGGAAGGCTTCGACGGCGACCCCGGGGGTGTAGGAGAGGAGTCTCGCGGCCGAGGGCCGGTACAGCAGCGCCGTGGCGTTTTCGCCGTCGCCGACGTGGCTGGTCACGGGGTGGAGGGCGACCATGTCCAGGACGTTGGCGAGCTGGTGGAGGCGCTTCCAGCCGTCGCGGTGCCAGCCGGTGGCCTCCTGGATCCCGACGAAGGTCGGTGGGGGGTCGAGCTGGGCCAGGGTGAGGGTCTGCTCGTGGCGCCGGTGCTCGTGGGGATCGTCGGCGTCGATCCCGCCGTTGTACGCGTTCAAATTGACGTAGCGGGTCATGCGGGCCCTTCGGTATGCCGGTGGGTGGGCTGGGTGAATCTGGTGGTCTCGCCGAGGGGTCTCGGCGAGACCACCAATAGGGTCAGGCGGATTTCTCGTACGGCGTATTGCTCGCTATGGGGTTTCCGGTGATGGCGAATACGAGATGTACCGAGTATTCCGGAGTGGTGACGTCATGCTGCACGTGCGGGGGAAGGAGGAGTACATCTCCCGCTCTGGTGACGATCTCCTTCGGGTCTTTCTGAGGGTGTTCCCAGACCTTCCAGGTTTTCGCGCCACGCATTTGCATGATCGCCCCGAACCACGCGTCGTAGTGGGCGCCGAGATTCTGATCGATGGCGTTTGATTCATACATCGTGCATATGACGCGATGCCGGGTCAGGCTTGCCATTTTGGTGGTCACCAGGCTGTGCCAGCCGTCGCTTCGCGCGTCAATGCTTTCGTAGACCCGTGTGCGGGGCTGCTGGCTGTAGGCGGTGGAGAGACTGCGTTCGTCGGTTTCGCGGTGGAAGCGGGCGTCGTCGGCCAGCGCCACGGTCTGACCAGGGGGTCGCTGCTCTGCCAGGGGGAGAGGCAGCCCGGCCGTCCAGTCCGGTTCGAAAAGGCGCGGCAGATGCCGGACCTGAACTCCGCCGGCACGGTAGGACGGCAGAGCGGCGGACCAGAGCGGGGCAACAATCTCTGCGGCAATATTCTGATGCATCTGGGAGTCCACGCCTGCGCCCCTAAATGATGTAGACGTGGCCCTTTGCGGTCAGGCCCTCGCTGGGGCGGTGGGGGATGTATTTGCAGTTGCTGGCCATCGGCTTGCTTCCGTAATCGATGGAGCCCTGATCCCTTGGATCGACCACCTGCGTGTCGTGAATGATGTCCGTGGGGTGGAGGTCGGTGATGCTGCGCGGCTGGATTTCTATGATCCCCCGCTCCTTGTTGAACGTCTGGACGAGGACTTCGTCGGCGCCGATCGTCATTTCTGACGGGGCGACCAGGAGATGCAGGGAGGCGCCTGCGGGACTGTTCGACAAGATCGCGCCGATCTGCCGCAGCATGTCGGTCTGCTGTTCCATCAACGTCGCTTCGGGGAGTACCGCGGTCATTTCTCCTGCATTCTGTTCGGTATCGGATGGTCCGCTGGTACTCCCCGCGGGGAGTACCAGCGGCCGGGTCCCTCCGCCGGGGACCGGGCTGGGAACGCGGATGTACGGCGGAGGGGGTGGGACCGTGCCGCCGACGGGTCTCGGAGACGGGGGTGTCCCGTCGGCGGCACGGAGTCGAGGCGGGCGGCTACGGTCGCCGGAACTCGCGGCGGCCGTACGAAGTGCGGGGGCCACCCTGGGTGGTGGTCGGATCGGAGGCGCAGTGCTCGTTACTCTCGTTGCCGTCGTGCCTCTTCGAGGGCGGCGTGCGCGTCGGCCCGTACGTCCGTGTCGTCGACGAGCACCGTGACGTACGCGGGCAGCAGCTCTTCGAGGATCCGGTTCATCGGTGACGGCGGACCGCCGGCCATGTAGTCGGCGACGGCCAGGCGCAGCGCGAAGGCGACGCCGCGCCCGTTGAGCGTGGCTCCGGCCTTTGCTGCGATGCGCGGGTAGAAGCCCTTCCTCATGTGCGGCTCGTCGTTGACCGTCAGCAGACGGCGCACGATTTCGTCATGGTCGGGCAGGGTGATGGTGGGGTTGGTGTGCATGGGCTGACGTCCCATCAGTCGTGTGCGTGGGTTGGGCGGCGGACTGTCCGCCTGGTTGCGGAGTGCTACCCGTCATCCGGCTCCACTGGCTCAATGAGTCTGTTGCGCAGCGCGTACGCCACGGCGTGCGTGCGCCCACGGAGGCCGTGGCGGTCGGTGAACTCGCCGAGTCGCCGAGCTGCCGCGCGCTCAGAGATCCCGAGGTGGCGGCTGATCTGCTGGTTCGTGTAGCCCTCGGCGGCCAGCAGCAGCACGGCGCGCTCCTGCTCCGTGATCGGTATCTGCTCCGTCATCAGGAGGCGCGGGGGTGGCGCTGTGCGCGCGCGGAGGGGGAGCGCATGGTGCCGCCGCGTGAGCGCAGCGGAACGCCCGCTTCAGCGAGGATCTTGTAGGTGGAGCCGTTGGACCGGCGGGTGTTCAGGGCGATGGTGCGGACGCTGTCGCCTTCGGTCCGGCCGCCGTCGTACGCGTAGAGGACGTAGTCCCGCAGTTCCTTCATCGCGGGGTGATCCTGGCCTCCGAAAGTCAGCACCTTGCCCGTGATGTTCGCGGGTATCGGGGGTGCGCTGAGGGTGGCGTGGAGGGTGGCGGGGCCGTTGGCGATGAACGAGGGGACGTGTCCGGGCTCGGGGTCGTGGGCCAGGCGTATGCCGGGGAAGTGCTGGAAGAGCGCGCGCAGAGCCATTTCGGCCTCCATGAGGGCGAGGGCGCGGCCGAGGCAGTGGTGGACGCCGACGCCGAAGGCGAGGTGGCTGCGGGGGTCGCGGGGGCGTTCGGGGTTGAACTCGTCGGTGTCGGGGCCGTAGCGCTCGGGGTCGCGGTTCGCGGCGGCGATCGTGGTGAGGATCGCCGCCCCGGCGGGGATGGTGACGCCGCTGAGGGTCATGGCCTCGACGGCGTAGCGCAGGGGGAGGCTGGCGATGCTCGGGCGCAGCCGCAGCACCTCGGCGAGGACGCGTTCCCAGGAGATCTCTCCGGCCAGCAGGCGGCGGAGAACGCCGCGGTGGGTGAGCAGGAGGTGCGCGGCGTTGGCGATCAGGTGGACGGTGGTCTCGAATCCGGCCCCGTAGGTCAGGAGGATCGTGTCGCGCAGCTCGTCGGGGGTGAGGCGGCCGTCATCGGTCTCCAGGACGGCGATGAGGGCGCTCGTCAGGTCGTCGCCCGGCAGTTTGCGTTTGTGGTCGATCAGGGCGGAGACGACGGTGTCGATCATGGCGACGGTCTCGGCGGCCTGCTCGTCGGTGGCGGTGGTGTCCATGATCCGCGTGACGAGACCGGCGAGCTGGGGGCGGCGGTCCGCGGGCACGCCGAAGAGCTGGCTGATCACCTCCATCGGCAGCGGGTAGGCCAGCACGGCGCGCAGGTCCGCGGTCGCTCCGGCCGGCAGGACGGTCAGCGGGGCGAGCAGCCGCTCGATGATCGCGCTGACCGGCGGACGCAGCGCCTCGATACGGCGGGCGGTGAACGTGGTCTGGAGCGGTTTGCGGAGCCGTGTGTGGTCGCGGCCGTAGGTGTTGAGCATGTTCTGCGGGCCGATCCAGCCCAGGACCCAGCGCCAGGCCGGGCGGGTGAGGGCCTGGTCCCACAGGGCCCAGTGGCGGCGGGGGTCCTTGCTGACGCGGTCGTCGAGCATCAGGTCGTGCAGGTGGTCGTGGCGGGTGATGGCGTAGGCGGGGATGCCGCCCGGGAGGGTGACGGCTACGACGTCGCCGGCGGCGCGCAGTCGGGCGCATTCGCCGGGGATGTCGCGGCCGTAGGGGTCGAGGGCGGTGGGCTGCTGGTCCACGGGGTCTCTCCGGGCTGGTCGGGGCGGACGGGGGTGAAGGTGACGGGCAGTTCGGCCAGGGAGCGGTGGAAGGGGCCGTGGCGCCAGCGCAGTTCGGCGCGCGGGACGGCCAGGCGCAGGCCGGGCAGAAGGGTGAGGATCCGCTCGATCGCGGTCCGGGCGATCAGGAGGGCGGGGTCGGCGGCGGGGCAGCGGTGGGCGCCGGCCCCGAACCCGAGATGGGCTCCGGTGTCGCTGCGCGGCCCGTCGGGCAGCACCGTCGGCGCGGTGTTCGCCGCGGCGTAGGAGACCAGGACCAGCTCGCCGGGCCGGATCCACCTCCCGTGGAACTCGACCGGCCGCGTCACGAAGTACGGGCCGTAGTTCGCCATGGACGGCTCCTCCCGCAGCACCTCCTGGAGGACGTCGTGGATGCTGAGCGCGCCGTCCGTGAGCGAGGCGGCGAACCGCGGGTCGGTCAGCCAGCGGGAGATCGCGGTCGTGATCGCGTTGACCAGCGGTTCGTTGCCCGCGCCCACGGTGAGGATCAGCTGGTGCAGGGCCTCCTCGTGGTTCAGGGCGGCGGGGTGGTGCAGGAGCCAGGTGGTGAAGTCGTCGCCCGGCCGCTCGTACTTCGAGTGCAGCAGGTCGCTCATGTACTGGCCGAACGCGGCGGTGGCTGCCTCCCCCTGCTCGGGGGTGGCGTCCATGAGCCCGTTCAGCGAGGCCGTCAGGGCGGCGCTGTCCTTGTCCGGCCGCCCGAAGAGCCGGTTGAAGAGGTGCAGCGTGATCAGCCGGGCGTACTGGCTGACGAGGTCGGCGCGGCCCGTGGCGGCGAACGCGCCGATGAGCCGGTCCGCGTACTCGATCACCAGTTCCCGCATCCGGTGCGGGGGGATCATCGCGAAGCAGTCGGAGATCACCCGCCGGTAGCGCTGGTGGGCCTGGCCGTCGGAGAACAGGCAGTTCGGCCGGTAGCCGATCATGCCCATCAGCCCCCGGGCCGCGGCCGTGTCCGGCAGGCCCGCCTGCCAGGGCCGCGGGTCCTTCGACCAGATCTCTCCCGCGTTGGTCGTGACGTCCAGCGCGGCCCGGTAGTCGATCACCAGGTGGGCGTAGATTCCGGGGGCGATCTCGACCGGCGCCACCCGCCCGAACTGCTGCCGCAGCATCGCGTAGACGGCCTGCGGGTCCGCGGCGAACTCGGCGCCGTACAGACGGGCCGCACCGGGTATGTAAGTCGTCATGAGGACAGCACCTGTTCCTTGATGTGCTCGACCAGGGTGATCAGCGCGTCCCGGGCCGAGGCCCGGTCGCGGGCGTCGAGCAGGGTCAGCGGCGTACGGTCCGCCAGATCCAGCGCACGGCGCAGCTCGTCCACGGTGTGGGTGGGGGAGTCGTCGAACTGGTTGACCGCGACCGCGTACGGCAGGCCCCGCATCTCGGCCAGGTCCAGGACGTCGAAGCTCGCGTCGAAGCGCCGGGTGTCCGCGAGGACCAGTACCCCGAGCGCGCCGTAGGTCAGCTCGTCCCACAGCGCCCGGAACCGGGCCTGCCCCGGCGCGCCGATGAGGAAGAGCACGACCCCGGGGTGCGCGGGATCGGCCGCGCGCAGTGTCAGCCGTCCGAAGTCGATACCGACCGTCGTCGTGGTCTTCGACCGGACCCCGGCGAGGTCGTCCACGACGGCCCCGGCCTGAGTCAGGGTCTCCTCCGTCGTCAGCGCGGCGATCTCCGAGGCGACGCCGACCAGCGTCGTCTTGCCGACCCCGAACGGACCGGCTATGACGATCTTCAACTGCACCGGCCGGAGAGCCGTTGTGTCAGAGGGCGCGGAGGCCATCGAGGACCATCTCCAGGAGTGAGGCGTCGAGCAACTGGGCGGGCTGCGGCGGATCATGGGCCTCCAGCAGCCCGCGGGACGCGAGGGACGCGCTCAGCATCCGCACCACGCAGTACGGCAGCCCCAGACCGGCAGCCGCCTCGTACACGGACAGCCCGCCGTGCTGCTCGGCGATCAGGTGCAGCAGCCGGCGCGCGGGCACGTCCAGCGCGACCGCGGTGGCGTCCGCCGCGGGGTAGAGCAGGGTGGTGCGGTCCAGGCCGATACGGTCCGGGACGTCCAGGCCGGCCACGCCCATGAAGGCGGGGACCATCCGGCGCCGGGCCGGGCTCATGACCGCGGCGGCGGTGCGCTGGGGGTGCGGCTCTTGCTCGCCTCGTCCAACGCCGCGACCAGCCTGCTGACCTGGACCTGGACCTCACGCGCCAGACGGCCCATGTCCACGCCGCGGCTCGCCCACAGCACCAGGCCCGAACCGGCCCCCGCCGGGGCGACGTAGTAGACACCGCCCTCCCGGGTGCTGACCACCAGGTCCGCGACCGCGTCCGTGTCGGAACTGGCGGTGGCGACCATCGTGCGGGCCACACCCAGCGCACTGCCGGTCAGCGCCGCCATCCCCTCACCGGTCTCCCGCAGCAGATCGGGAGACCGGCCCAGGATCAGACCGTCCCGGCTGAACACCACCGCGGCCGTCACATGCGGCAACTCCAGCAGCGGCGTCACAATCCACGACAGATCCTGCGCCAGCGGCGCCGCGAACACGGCCCCCTGCGAATCAGGTGAAGACATCGCTCAGTTCCCTTCGGTGTGCTCATCGGCGTCATCGCCCGACCGGGAATGCTCGACCAGCGCGAGCCCTTCCTGCTGGCCGCGGCGCCACGCCCCCCAAACCTGCCCGGCCTCCTGCGGCGACCGGTGCTCCCCGCCGGTACCGCCCTGGTGCGCCTCGGCAGGCTCCTTCGCCCGGCGGCGCCGCCAGGGCAACCCACCCGTCTCCACGCTGCGCCCCTCCACCGCACTGGCGGGTCCCGTACGGACGGGGGCGGGGGCGGGGGAGACCGGGGCGGGCGCGAGCACCGACGGCTCCTCGTCCGCGGGCATCTCCACCAGCAGGGCGTTCGGAATGTGGATCACGGCCGACACCCCGCCGTGCCGCCCCTTCCCCAAGCTCACGTGGAACCCGTGCTGCCGCACGAGCATCCCCACGGCCGCCCACCCCGACCTCGGCGGATCCCCCAGCTCCACCAGGCGCACCGCACGCGCCCCGCTCACCAGCCGGCGCCCCCGCTCAAGCTGCTCCGCGGACAGCCCCACACCCGGGTCATCTATCGTCACGCTCACCCCGGCCGGCGCCTCGTGCAGCTCGACGGCGACCTTCAGCGTGCTGTGCGAGCACTCGACCGCGTTCGCGAGCAGCGCCGACGCGATGATCCGCAGCGCCTCGACGTGCTGCTCCGCCACCCCGATCCGCCGCCGCAGGTGGTTCGCGGGCTCCTGGATCCGGTCCTGGAACCCGTGCACCCGGCTCGCGGCACTGAGCACCACGTCGACCAGATAGGTCTGCTCCCGGAACAGCAGCGCGGGAGCGCCGCAGGCGACCGCCGGCGTCTGGAGCGCCCGGCCGATGATCTCGTTCGCCATGTCCAGACCGAGCACCGCCCGCATCAGCACGGGGTCCGCGTCCGGATGTCCGTCCACGATCGCCTTGATCTGGTCCTGCATCCGCAGGTGCAGCGAGTGGGCCTGCGCCAGCACGCCGCGTACGACCGCGAGCCCGGCCTCGTCCGCCCGCACCCCCTCCTCGGTCACCCCACGGCCGACCGCCTCCAGCACCGTCCGGTGCTCGACGTCGATCGACGTACCGGCCAGCTCCTGGTGCAGCAGCCCCGGCACCGCCATGTGCGGCGCCCTCAGATGCATCAGCAGGCTGGGGATCCGGACCGTACGCAGATGCTCCTCCTCCAGCACCACCCGCTCCAGCCGCCGCAGATGGACGCGGTACTCGGCCTCTAGGCGCTCGCGGCGGTCCCGCTCGTCCCGCTCGTCCCGCTCCGCCCTGGAACCGGCCCGCCGCGCCTGCTCCAGGGCTGTGGCGTGCGCGGCGGCCGTCGTCCGAAAATCCTCCTTCAACCGGAGGAGTTCACGGGCTGAAGCCTTCAATTGGCGCCGAGTGATCACGAGAGCGGATCCGGTCAGGATCAGCGCCGAACCGGCGAAAGTGGATATCACAAAAGGGTCCGTCAGCATTCAGATCGGTAATCCTGAGATCGGGGATCGAGAAAAAGATCCAGAACGGGCAGTTTCCGAATTACTTGCCGAAGAGACCGGATCGCCGGAGAGTCCCCCGAGCGCCCCGCCAACGCAAAGGAAGAACGGGAGGCCGTTTGGCCTCCGCGGCCGTACGGCAGACCGGCCCGGCCGCCGCGCCGCTCCCGCGCCTCACGGCTGGCGCGTCAACGACCCGCAGCAGATCCAGGCATATCCGAGCCAGCCGTACCGCGAACCCGAAACCCACACCGCTCTCCGCGCTTTCAGCGCGCAGACGCCGCACTTCCCCAGCCCGCGCCCTGCTCCACTCATCGACGCCCGACGGCGCCCGCACGGCCAGGACGTCGACGTACCGGCGCAGCGCCAGACACAGCGTCTCCGCCTCCTCGGCGTCCGCCATGACAACGCATCCCCCCAGTACGAAGACACAGAGCCGCCTGATCTCGTCGGCCTCCGGCTCCGGCGGAGCAGCGTTCAGCAGATCGGCCCTCAGCGCCACCAGGACACCCCGCAGCGCGTCCAGATCCCGCAGCGTGTCGGAAGACCGCCGCTGGAACTCCCGTCCTGCTCCTGCCATCACTTCGCCTTCCCTCTGTGATCTTTCCGCGCGGGATTCGCGAGCACGAAACTTCCCTGCCCGCGCCGGTATTCAATGAGTCCATCCCGCCGGAGCGGCCGAATCGCCCTCGCCGCTGTGTTGAAATGAAACCCGAATTCTTCCCCCAGTGCGGACACCGACGGAAGTCTGCTGCCGACCGGGTAGACGTCAAGGTAAATCCGCGACCGGACAGTCCGTTCGATGTGCTCCAGCGCGGTCAAACCCTTGGGCGTCTGGGACCAGGGCGGAACTCTCGGCGAGACCACCCGGCTGCCCTTGCCCATTCTCGTTTCGACAAGCGACTCTTCGCGCAACGTGTCCAGAATCCAGGCAGCAGACAGATGCCGAATCCTGTAGTACGCCCTTATTTGATTGCCCTGAAGGAACCTCGTCCCCGTCTCCCCGCTGGTGATCCGGGCGCGCATGTCGTCAAGGGCGGCCAACGCCCTCTCGTTCGGCTCGTACGACGTGCTGCTCACGCGGCGCCCGCCACCGGGAGCAGACACCACGTCATGGCGCAATCGGGGCTGACGCCCCACTCGCCGCACCATTCGGTGACGACCGCCTCCACGATCAACAGTCCGCGACCGCCCTCCGCCGACAGACCCGGCAGGCAGATCTGCGGGCACTGCGGCGACCCGTCCCAGACGGTCAGCCGCAGCACGTCCCCCTCAGCCCCCTCGGCCAGCCGCAGCGACACCGCCACCGTCGTGCCGGCCCCGTACCGGAAGCCGTTGGTCACCAGCTCGGACACCAGCAGCCCCACGGGCTCCACCAGATGCGGCAACTCCCACTGAACGAGCCGCCCACACAGGCACTGCCGCGCCTGCCGCGGCTTCCACGCATCCCCCGGCGCCATCCCGTCGCGGCACGCGGTCCGGGAAAGAGCAAGGGCGAACCCGGCCAGCGCCGCGTCCTTCGCCTTCTGGTTCACGCGCTCCCTCTGATAACGCTCGAAGCTGGCGATGCGAGACATGGGGGGTTCCTCCGCAGGGGGCAGGTGTTGCTCAAGCACGCCAAACAGGGGGCAGAGGGCACGTTCCGCTCACGCTCCGCTGTGGCTCAACCACCGTGCCCTATGGGACAGTTACAGGGCAACGACTACGCCAGTGAATATTCTTGAGAGTAGAAACCGGCATATGTCAAAGCGTATGCATCGACTGATTCCGCGATCGCATGGCGTGGAAGACTGATCGATTGACTCGGTCAGGCGGGAGCATGGGCGCGTTCGGCAGGAGCATGAGATGGGGAGGACTACAACATGGTGCAAAAGCCTAGGCCGACGGTGCGACGCATCGAGCTTGGCTACGAGTTGAGGCAGTTGCGGGCACGGGCAGGGATGACGCTCGAAGAAGTGATCGAGTCGGGAGCGGTCAGCGGGCTGCACTTCGCCAAGCTCCAGCGGGTCGAGACCGGTCTTCAAGACCTGGGCACGGCCGGCGCCCTCCGGGGGCTTCTGGACCTCTACAACGTGACTGACGAGCGCGATGTGGAGCAGCTACTGGATATCCAGCGTCAGGGGGCAAGTCAGGACTGGTGGACGCCGTTCCGCTCCACGATGCCGTCCGGCATGCCGCGCTTCGTGGGCGTCGAGTCGGCGGCCCGGGAGACCTGGGCGTTCCACCCGGTGCTCGTGCTCGGGCTGTTGCAGACGAAGGCATACTCACAGACGCTGTACGAGCTGTCTCAGCCGATCGAGGAGACCACTACCGAGTTCATCAATCGGAATGTGGAAGTACGGATGAGGCGCAAAGAGGCCATCACCAGATCTGAGGAACCGCTCATCCTCCGAGCTGTTCTATGGGAGCCGGCGCTCCGCTACCTCATCGGAAGCCCGGCCGTCATGCGCGAGCAGTACGACGAGCTCGCCAGCCTCGCCTCCCTCCCCAACGTCACCATCCAGGTTCTGCCCATACACCCGCCAAAGATCCGGGGGTACGTGCCTGTGCATGACTTCAGCGTCCTGCAACTGAACGGTGATCTGCCGACCTCGGTGCAAGTCGACAACGCGTGGAGTGCCACGTCGGTCACCGACAAGCCCCGTGAAGTCGGCCGTTTCACCCGCAAATTCAACGCGATCACGGCTTCGGCGCTCCCGCCGGAGGACACGCCCACCTTTCTGAAAAAATTGAGCCGAGAGTTGAAGTAATGACCAATCCTCCAATCCGCGAAGTGTCGGTTCTTGTCAGGGCCGACACTTCGTGGCGTAAATCGTCGTACTCCGATGGCGCCGGAAACAACTGCGTCGAAATCGCCGATTTGACCGTTCAGGTTGGCATCCGCGACTCAAAGAACGTGGCAGGGCCCAAGCTGGTGGTTCCCACGAGCGCATGGAGCAGCTTCGTCGGCATGATCACCACTGACTAAGCTGCTCACCGCATGGTGCGCGGGGCCCTCCTCACTCGCGGAGAGGAGGGCCCCGCTCTATTATTTCTGCCACATTAGCCTCGTAAGCAACCCCCCGAATCAGACGAGCGGGCCCCAGGTGAGGGCGACCGTCGCCTATCCGCTCGTCGCCGTCAGCCGCACGCACGACACGGCCCCGGTGTCCGTCGACGTCCACGGCGTCGGTAATGTTCCTCCCCTCTCGAACCCGCGTCAGTTCTGCGCCTGAGCCGCAGGGTCGTGCATCGGAACCTTCTTGAAGGGGTCTTTCTTCTTGTTCTTCGTCGGGCGCACGTACCGCTCTCGGGGGATGCATGAGCCCTTCTTCCAGCGGCCGGCCTCTTCGAGTTCTTCGTCCGTCGCGCCGTTGATACCGAGGTCGGTGGCGCCGCCGGCGCGAAGGCTGTGCGATGACACAGGACGGCCGTCCGTCTTGAGTCCCGCCTTCAAAAACCACAGCTTCACCCGCGTGTTGACGGTCTGCGGGCGCAGGTAGTCACCGCGCATGGTGGCGGTCTTCGCGCGGGTCTCCGACGAGGCAACGGTGCCGTTGCGCTTGACCTCCCGGAACACGGGCCCGGTTGTAATGCCCTGTTCAGCAAGGTAGCCGACCCAGCGGCGCATCCGGAGGACCAGCCGGAGGTCTTCGCCGTCGTGGAGGTAGAGGGTCTGTTCCTCGCCCGTGTGCGTCTTGTCCTCGGCGAGCCACACCATGACCATGTCGTCCAAGACCGTCAGGTCCTCAAGGTCCAGGTCGACGTCTTCGACACTGCGGCCGAGTCCCGCCACCCGATCGGCCGGTCGTCCGCCTCTGCCTTCTTCATCATCGGGACCAGGTACGACAGGGTGATGGGGAACGCTTCCTTGCGGCGCAGCGCCCGCTTGTTCTTCTTCCGGTGGTGGCGGAGGAGCATCAGGTACACGCTCGGGTCAGGCCGCTCCCCGGCTGGCATCGACGTCCGGATCAGGGACATATAGTGCCGAATCAAGGAGACCTTGAGCCCGCGCGCCATCAGGGGACGCCCGTACTCGGCTTACCTCGCCGTGGTGCACGGCTTCGCCACCCGCCCCTGCTCCGCACACCATCACGCCTCGAACAGACCCACAGCCGTACGGCGCTGCGGTGACTTATCCTCCTCAGCCTCCTTGAGAGCTTGAGCGGTCTCCTCGCCGACGTACAGCAAGGGCGTCGGTCGTGCGGCAGCCGATCCTTCACGTCCCGCGGAGCGGCGTGCACCTTGGCCTCGTTCTTCTTTCATGGCTTGCCGGGCCCGATTGGTTTCGTTGGCGGCTCGCACTTCGCGAATGTGTTTCTCGAACCCAGTCCAGGAATCTCCGGTCCGCATACCGAGTCCTGTGGTGAATGACCGCGGCCTTATGGGTGAAATCGTACAACGGCTTCGCGGTGCAGGTATCGATATGTTTTTTCCATCTCATGGATCCAAGGCCAGGAGTCGCCGCTGGGTCCGAGCGTGGGCATTCGCCCACGGCAGACAAGAAAGTACTTCAAAAGACTGGAAACCTTCGCCGGGATCATGTCAATGTACAACGTCCCTGCAAACATCAGGTCAGAAGGTGCAGCTACTCTGCTACGGCTAGAGTTGCGGATTCACCCGGAATTCCGCATCGCGTGAGGCTGCTGTCATGGTCCTTACCTGGAAGGCTCGTCTTTTTGATAATGCTATTCGCTCCGTCCGCTTCACTGAATCCGCTCTCTTTCCCCCTACTGCAGGCCGCTTGGTTCGGCCAAGTGACGGGAGCCTGCGGAGCCGTCTCCACCGGATTGTGCGCCCCGTCTGCGCGGTCGGCCTGTTCCGCGGGCGCCTCGTGCAAGGTTAGTACCGCATTGACCGTCGCATCATCGTCTGTGTAGCCCGCCCCTTGGCTTCCACGTCTTGTTGTCGTCGTGAGGCCCAAGCACCTTTGTGAGACAGGTCCACTGGTCGGGGAGCAGGTGGGAATCGGGCGCCTGAGCGCCTACTGGCGGCGTCGCTGGCCGCTGCCGTGGACGTCCCAAGGGGCTGGGCGGGCGCAACATAAACGACGATCCCCGGTTAGCCAAACCGGTGATTATCGCGACGATTAATGGTGTTGCACTCGACTGTGCTTGACGGTGGAGCTGTGGCGGACGGAGGCAGCTTCGCGCAGTCGAGAGGAGGCGCAGAGTAGCTCTGCCAGGGCGTCCTCTGCCGTGGACAGCGCACACCGCCAGAAGGCGGCCGGCCCTCGCGCGCCGCGCGAGGTGTTGGTGCTGTCGAGACTCTGTCGCTCCTCATGTCTCAGCAAGGAAATTCTCTCTCATGCGCCACCTCGCGATACCCCCTGCATTTTTTCGGGTTCAGTTGTCCATGTTCCTTGGGCGTCGGTCCACTTCCATGATCTCCTGGCGAGGATTGATGGGTGCATGGGAGTAGCTATTAGGTCAGGCCAGAAGCTGACGGTAGATGAAATTTGCACCGAACTTCAGATCGCGCGGTCCACCTTTTATGACTGGCGGCAGAAGGGCCGCGGACCGCGATGTATTCGACTCCCCAACGGACAACTTCGTGTACGGCGTGGAGACTTCGAGAATTGGCTCATGGATTGCGAGGACACTCCCTGATGGACACCAGTTCGTTGGATGTTCGTTTCTATCCCATCGAGACGAACGAGCGAGTTAAGGGCAACACGTACACTGTCCGTTGGAAAGTCGCCCACAAAAAGCACAGCAAGACGTACAAGAAGTATGTCGTTGCGGACGACGAGCGCTCGAAACTCATGGCCGCACAGCGGAAGCGTGAGCCGTTTGATATTGAAATGGGCCTGCCGGTAACGTGGCTGTCATCCAAGGCGTCCGGGACGAACTGGTTCGACTTTGTTGTCGAATACCTCGACTGGAAATGGCCGAGCGCCTCCGCGAACACCCGGAAGAACATGGCCAAGGTCCTGGCGCCCGCGACCATCGCGCTGCTGTGCAGACCGATACCGGATCACTTCAATTCGGTGAAGGTGCGCAGGGCGCTCCGGGAGTTCGCCTTCAGTAATTGCCGTAATGATCCCGACAACCCTATTCCGGATGATATTCAGGCGATCCTCGACTGGGTCAGGCGCAATTCTCCCCCGATGAGTGCCTGGGAGAAGGCTGAGAACGTTGACAAGGTCGTCGTCGCCCTCAGTACCCGTCTGGACGGGACTGCGGTAGCCGCCAGTTCGGTGAAGCGTAATGACCGGACCATGAACCTCGTCATGAGCTATGCCATCAGGCACGACTACCTGAAGCAGAATCCACTCCCGAAGGGCAAGGACCGCACGTCCCCGAAGGTGGCGGACTCCATTGACAAGCGGCGTCTGCTGAACCGCGCCCTGGTCGCGAAGATGCTGGACTGGATAGGTGAGCGTCCGCGACGAGGTGCCCTTTACAGAGCCTTCTTCGCCACTATCTACTATGCGGGTCTTCGCCCCGAAGAAGCCGTCGCCCTCCGCGTCGGAGACGCCACGCTGCCGGAGACCGGGTGGGGCGAGTTCCTCGTCCATGAAGCCCAGCCGGAGGTTGGCAGCCGGTGGACCGACTCCCGCGAGGCCCACGAAAAGCGTTGGCTCAAGGGGCGAGGTGAGGGAGATACGCGCGTCATACCTATTCGGCCGGTTCTCGTTCGCGTCCTCCGTGAGGTGATAAGGGAATATGATCTAGGAGAGGTGGACCTTCTCTTCCCGGGGGAAAAGGGAGGCATGCTCGCGGGCTCTGTATTCCGGCGAGTATGGGGCAAGGCGCGTGAGGAGGTGCTCTCCAAACGCGAGCAGGAAACCCCGATGGGCAAACGCGTGTATGACCTACGCCATACCTGCCTGACCACATGGCTCAACAGGGGCACTCCGCCGGCCCGGGTAGCTGAGTGGGCGGGCAACAGCACCCTGGTGTTGCTCACGATCTACGCGCGCTGTATCGACGGGGAAGTCGAGGGAATCCTGAAGGCCCTTGAAGATGACGAAGACCGTCGGCCAGAGCGCGTGTGACAAGCGGCCTCGGGCCAGCTCTAGCAGGGCCGAGGCCGCTCTGCTGCGCGCCGCATCGGGGGAGTCGGACAAGACCTCGCAGTCCAACTGCGGCGGGAGGTTCTTGCCGGTGAAGCCGATCCGATGCCGGACGCGGCCACTGTATCCAGATGCTCGATCTGCAATCGGGGCTCGGTGGCACCCCTCGGCAGCAGCGTGAACAGAGCTCTTTGCGGCTCCTCCTGGGGCCAGCCCTAGCCGCAGCAGGGACACGCGAACTCGGTCTCCCCACCGTCTCCACCGGCGATTGGCGCCGTGGACGCGTGCGGACCTCCACGCCCAACGCTACTGACGCGATGCCGGGAGGCAGTCAACCTTGTTCGAGCGCGCGGACGGCAGCATTCGCGGCCCCCGAATAGCTCGGCACGTCGCGATAGCGTACCCAGAATCTTCCCCCAGGCGCGTTTCCCGCGCCCGAAGCGAGGCACGTGTTCCACACAACAAGGCCCCTTCGTGTATCCATCATGGGTGGCATCCTCCCAAAGCCAAGATCGGCCGCACGGAACCTTAAAGCCACTCGATTCTGTGGGACGTATGTGGGACGGACACCCGTAGAAGCTCGGTTTTGGCCGGCGCCAGCCGGACTCTGCCTTCCGCGGAAGGGTGACGCCCGTTTCATCCGATGGGCCAGAAAGACACCGCCTGACCTGCAAAAACGTCGGCGTCCTGATGATATTCCAATGGCGCCCCCGGCAGGATTCGAACCTGCGGCCAAGCGCTTAGAAGGCACCTGCTCTATCCACTGAGCTACGGGGGCCGGTAGTGGCCTCGGTGGCCAGGAGCCACTGGTGGGCGGTTCCGTGACCTTGCCGGGACAAGGATAGGGCTCCGATCACCCTGACCCGGTTGCTTCACGTGCGTGGCACGTTGTGGAGGTTCAGTGAAGCGAACCGATAATCGCAGGCAGGTGCGATTCGTGCATCGCTTTTGGGCTCTCGCGCCCCGGGTGTTGTGCACTCGTTATGCCTGCGCCCCACTCGTCCCGTCTGTCCCGAAGCGTAATCGGCGCGCAGAGATGCCCATACGCTTCAAAAAGGCTCCAAAATTGGGCATTCTTCGCATGTGGTGACCTTGGACGTACGGCCCCAGTTGATCGACGCACTTTCCGCACTGCGCGACCGTGTCGCCGCCGTGCGTCTTCCACTGCCCCTCGCCGGGGCACCACGCGCCCGGCAGACCCGGGCCGAACTGCTGGCGCAGCTCGACGACTATCTGCTGCCGCGGCTCCGGGACCCCGAGGCGCCCCTCCTCGTGGTGGTCGGCGGCTCCACCGGGGCCGGAAAATCCACGCTGGTCAACTCCCTTGTGGGGCGGCGGGTCAGCGAAGCGGGGGTGCTGCGCCCCACCACACGTACCCCCGTACTCGTCTGTCATCCCGAGGACCACCACTGGTTCGCCGGTATGCGGGTGCTTCCCCACCTCGCCCGCGTCTGGCTGCCCCAGCAGGAGGAGGACCCCGCGCCCGGCACGGGGTCGGACGGAGCGGCCGGCACGGTGCAGAACGCGCTGCGCATCGACACCGCCACCGCGCTCCCCCGCGGACTCGCCCTGCTCGACGCGCCCGACATCGACTCGCTCGTGGTGGAGAACCGGCTGCTCGCGGCGGAGTTGATCTGCGCCGCCGACGTGTGGGTGATGGTGACCACCGCCTCGCGGTACGCGGACGCCGTGCCCTGGCACCTCCTGCGGACCGCGAAGGAGTACGACGCGTCCCTGGTCACCGTCCTCGACCGGGTGCCCCACCAGGTGATCGACGAGGTGTCCCGGCAGTACGGCGCCCTCCTCAAGCGGGCCGGCCTCGGCGACGTCCCCCGGTTCACCATCCCCGAACTGCCCGAGTCCGCCGGGGCCGGCCGCGGGCTGCTGCCCACCACCGCCGTCGCGCCGCTGCTCGCCTGGCTGGCGCACCGGGTGCAGGACCCCGCCGCCCGCCAGCAGGCCCTCGTCCGTACGGCGGCCGGGGTCATCGACTCGCTCAACGCGCGCATGCCCGAGCTGGCGGGCGCGGTCGCCGCGCAGTACGCCGCCGCCGTACGGCTGACAGGCGCCGTGGAGGACGCGTACACGGCCGAGGGGGAGCGGGTGCGGCGCCAGCTCCAGCGCGGCGCCGTCCTCGCCGGGGATGCGCGGACCCGGTGGCGCGGCCACCCCAGGGACAGCTCCTCGCGGGAACTGCTCGACTCGCTCGTGGAGAGCCTCGGCGCGCTCCTCCAGTGCGCCGTGGCCGCCGCCGACGAGCGCGTGGAGGCCGTCTGGCGCCGCGAGCCCGCGGCGGGGGTGCTGCCGGTGCCGGGCCCGGACGCGGAGGCCGTGGAACGGGTCGGGATGGCCGTACGCCGTTGGCGCCGCGTCCTGGAGGAGCTGGCCGAGGAGGAGGTACGGCAGCACGAGCGCAACGCCGCGCCCGACGCCGAGACGGTGGCCGCCCTCCTGGCCGCGGCCCTGCTCGGCGGCCGGCGGGCCAGGCTCGCCGGGGAACGGCTCGCCGAACGCATCGGGGCGCAGGGGGCGCTGCGGCTGCGCGACCGGGGCGGCGCACTGGTGACGACGTACATCGACCGCGTACTGCACGGGGAGCGCGACCGGCGGCTGGCGCCCCTCGACGCACTGGAGGTCAGCCCAGAACCGCAGGCCGAGTTGATCGCCGCACTGTCCGTACTTCAGAGGGAAAGGTGATCGACGTGACCGACGCCAAGAAGGCGAAGGCCGCAAAGGGCGCGAAAGATGCGAAGGACGGGAAGGACGGGAAGGACGGGAAGGACGCGAAGGGTACGAAGGACGCGAAGCCGCAGGCCGCCCCGCCCGGAGGGAAGCCCTCCGGAACATCCGGGGAGCCCGCCGACACCGGCCGATCCTGGGACGACGGCCTGATCGCCCGCCGCGCCGGCGAGAAAGGTGCCACGGAGGGCCTGGACGCCTTGGACGGCCTGGCGGAGCTGTCAGAGCTGTCCGGGGGCTCCGAGGGCGACAACGAGGCGCACACGCCCATCGGCGGGGCCTACGGCGGCCCGCTGCGGACCCGGCTCGACGCACTCGGCGAACTGGTGGGGCTGTCCAGGACCCGCGTCGAGGGCGCCGTCCTCGCCGAGGCCGGCCGCGTCCTGGACGAGGCGGCGGCACGGCAGCGGCTCTCCTCGCGCCACACCGTCGTCGCCATCGCGGGCGCCACCGGCAGCGGCAAATCGACGCTCTTCAACGCGCTCGCCGAAGTGCCCATCTCCGAGACCGGCCTGCGCAGGCCCACCACCTCCGCCCCCATCGCCTGCACCTGGTCCGACGGCGCGGCCGGACTGCTCGACCGGCTCGCCATCCCCGGACGGCTGCGCCGCAGGCCGCTCGCGGGCGGCGACGGCGACGAGGAACTGCACGGCCTCGTCCTCGTCGACCTCCCCGACCACGACTCGGCCGTCGTACGCCACCGGGACCAGGTGGACCGGGTGCTCGCCCTCGTGGACGCCGTCATCTGGGTCGTGGACCCCGAGAAGTACGCGGACGCCGCGCTCCACGAGCGCTATCTGCGGCCGCTCGCCGGGCACGCCGAGATCACCTTCGTCGTCCTCAACCAGATCGACCGGCTCCCCGGCGACGCCGCCGACCAGGTCCTCGACGATCTGCGGCGCCTCCTGGACGAGGACGGCATGGCCCTCGGCGAACACGGTGAGCCGGGCGCCACCGTCCTCGCGGTCTCCGCGCTGACCGGACAGGGCGTGGGCGAACTGCGCGACCTGCTCGGCCGGTTCGTGCGGGGGCGCGGCGCCGCGGCGCTGCGGCTGACCGCCGACGTGGACGCCGCCGCGGTGAAGCTGCGCTCCGCGTATGTCGCCGATGGGCGCGCCGGCCTCGGCGAACGCTCCCGCGAACAGTTCACCGACCGGCTGGCCTGGGCCGTCGGCGCGGTCGCCGCCGGCGAGACGGCGGAGCGCGAGTGGCACAGGAACGCCGGACGCGCGTGCGGCACACCCTGGCTGCGCCTGTGGCGGTGGTACGAGAGGAAGCGCACGCCCGGCGGCGGGACCCTGGCGGCCCCGGCGGTCGTGGAGGACGAGCTGACCGCGCGTCAACGCGTCGAACAGGCCGTGCGCACGGTGGTGGAGGAGGCTTCCGCCGGGCTGCCCGAGCCATGGGCGCACTCCGTGCGCGAGGCGGCCGTACGGGGCGCGGAGGGGCTGCCCGAGGAACTGGACGAACTGGCCGTGACGGCGGGCCCGCCGCCGGGCCGGCCGCCGCGCCCGGCCTGGTGGCCCGCCGCCGTCCTGGCCCAGGCGTCCATGACGCTGCTCCAGATCTTCGGGGCGCTCTGGCTGGTGGGCCAGATCATCGGCGTACTGGAGCCGGGGCTGCTGCCGCCCGTGCTGGTGATGCTCGCCGGGATCGTCGGCGGCCCGTTCGTCGAGTGGGCGTGCGGCGCGGCGGCACGGGGGCCTGCCCGGCGATACGGGCAGGACGCGGAGCGGCGGCTGCGCGAGGCGGCGGCGGGGTGCGGCCGGGCGAGGGTGCTCGACCCGATCTCGGCCGAGCTGATGCGCTACCGGGAGGTGCGGGAGCAGTACGTCACGGTCTCGCGGGCGGGCGGATGAGCGGCACGGGATCACACGAGACCGCCCGGGACCGCCCGGGATCGCCCGTCGGCCCGCACCGGATCGCCCGCAGGCCGGCACCGGATCGCCGGCTGACTCTCACTGGATCGAGTGACGGAGTTTTCCACAACTGACAGGTAATCCACAGGTGTCAGCAGATTCTTTCCGTCCGGTCCAGCATGGGATCAGTCGAATGCGACCGGACGGGAGGCAGATTATGAACGACACGGTGGTAACGCTGGTGGGGAATGTCGCCACGCGGGTGGAATTCAGGGAGTCGGAGACAGGCGGGGCGGCGCGGTTCCGATTCGCGGCGACCACGCGTCGCTGGGACCGGGCGCGCGGCGGCTGGACGGACGGGCCCACGAGCTTCTACACGGTGTGGGCGCGCCGGGCGCTGGGAGCCAATCTGGCGGCCTCGGTCTCGGTGGGCGAACCGCTGGTGGTGCACGGCCGGCTGAGGGTGAGGGAGGACGAGCGGGAGGGGCAGTGGCGGACGTCCGTGGAGGTCGACGCGGTGGCGGTGGGTCATGACCTGACGCGTGGGACCTCCGCGTTCCGGCGGTCGGTCAAGGCGGCCCCCGTCCTGACGGTCGGTCACGGCGGCGCTGCGGAGCGACAGGAGACGGCCGCGCGGACACCGTGGGAGGGGGAGTCGGCGCGGCCGGGACCGCCGCCGGGAGCACCGGCCGATCCGGTCGCCGCCCCGACTCCCGCTTCCTGAGAGGTGATTGTGGAGATCTGTCGATACTCTCGGTCACCTTCCATGTGTGTATCGGCCACTGGATAACGATTCCGATGCGGAACGGCTGTCCCGGTGGCCGGGCGCCCTTCCACGCATCGCGGCCTCCATAGGATTCGCGAGTACTCACTGGGCACTTGAGTCTGCAGGCGAGGCAACCCCCCACGCGTTCCACGCGAAAGAACCCTCGCCCGAAGGGGAATTCTGTGTTTTCTGCGATATCTGGGTCATCCGTGCGGCGGCGGGGCGCGGCCCGCCTCGCCGCCGCGGTTCTCGCTTCGGGTCTGGTCGCGCTGACCTCGCTGACCGGTGCCGGTACCGCCGTGGCCGACGACGGCTCCCAGCACCAGGGGGGCGCCGCCGCGACCCTCGACGGCCTGAAGACCTACGGCGAGGCCGTGCTCCACACGGACGGCAAGGACCAGCGGTTGCCCGCCGGGCTGTTCGAGATGACCGTCGACGGCGGCGGCAAGCTCAAGACGTACTGCATCGACATACACAACCCCACGCAGGAGCAGGCGAAGTACCGGGAGACCCCCTGGGACGAGACCTCGCTCGGCGCCAACCCGGACGCGGGCAGGATCCGCTGGATTCTGGAGCACTCGTACCCCCAGGTCGACGACCTCGCGGCGCTCGCCGAGACCGCCGGCACCGGACCGCTCACCGAGAAGACCGCCGCCGCCGGCACCCAGGTCGCGATCTGGCGCTACTCGGACGGAGCCGACGTCGACGCGAGCGACCCCGCGGCCGAGAAGCTCGCCGACTGGCTGGAGAAGAGCGCCCAGGAGAGCGCCGAGCCCAAGGCGTCGCTCACCCTGGAGCCCGGCGTGGTCTCCGGCCGCGCCGGTGAACGGCTCGGTCCCGTGACCGTACGCACGGACGCCGCCGGGGTCACGGTGGCACCGCCCGCCGACGCCGCCGCCAGCGGCATCCGGATCACCGACGAGGCCGGCACACCCGTCACCACGGCGGCGGACGGCACCGAGCTGTACTTCGACGTGCCCGAGGACACCGCCGACGGCACCGCCTCCCTCTCCGTCCAGGCCACCACCTCCGTGCCCGTCGGCCGCGCCTTCGCCGGGGTGACCAGGAGCCAGACCCAGATCCTCGCCGGATCCAGCGACTCCACGGTCTCCGCGACGGCGACCGCCAACTGGGCCGAGAGGGGCCCGATACCGGCGGTCACCGCACGTAAGAACTGCGCCAAGAGCGGAGTCGACATCGCCGCCGCCAACGAGGGCGACGAGCCGTTCGTCTTCGAGATCGCGGGCCAGGAGCACTCCGTCACGCCCGGCGGGTCCACCACGGTCGTCGTCCCGGTCGGCGAGGACGAGACGTACGGCATCACCGTCACCGGATCCGGCGGGTTCTCGAAGAACTTCGACGGCGTCCTGGACTGCGTGACCACCGGCAACTCCGAGATCGTCACCCAGCACGCCTCCGGGCAGCCCCTCCCGGCCTCGGCCGGCGGCTCCTCGGCGGAAACCATGGGCACGGCCGGCGCCACCGGCGCCACCACCGCCACGGGCGACCTCGCCGAGACCGGCTCCTCCGCCGCCACCCCGGTCATCGCGGGCGTCGCCATCGCCCTCGTCGTCGTCGGCGGCGGAGCCGTCTACCTCCTCCGCAGGAAGAACGGCCCCACCGCCGGAGAGTGAACGACCACGGGCACTGAGTGACCCGCCGCAGGTGGTGGCCCCCGGGACGCGTGGACGTCCCGGGGGCCACGCCCGCACAGCGCGCGCAGGCCCCCGGAAAACCGGCCGGGGACGCTGTCCGCGAAGCGGTACTGGTTTCCTTCGGGGGATGGACGTCAGGCAAGATGGGGTGTATCTGCCCTCACGCGGCGGAGCCGCACATTGGCCCTTCTCGATTGCCGGACGGTTTCTCTTGGCTGAGTACATCTACACGATGCGCAAGACGCGTAAGGCGCACGGCGACAAGGTCATCCTCGATGACGTGACGCAGAGCTTCTTGCCGGGCGCGAAGATCGGTGTGGTGGGACCCAACGGCGCGGGAAAGTCCACCATCCTGAAGATCATGGCCGGTCTGGAGCAGCCGTCCAACGGCGACGCGTTCCTGTCCCCGGGCTACACCGTCGGCATGCTTCTCCAGGAGCCGGAGCTCGACGAGTCCAAGACCGTCCTGCAGAACGTACAGGACGGCGCCGCCGAGATCATGGGCAAGCTCAGCCGCTTCAACGAGGTGGCCGAGCTGATGGCGACGGACTACTCGGACGCCCTCATGGAGGAGATGGGCAAGCTCCAGGAGGACCTCGACCACGCCAACGCGTGGGACCTGGACACCCAGCTCGAACAGGCCATGGACGCCCTCGGCTGCCCGCCCGGCGACTGGCCCGTCACCAACCTGTCCGGTGGTGAGCGCCGTCGCGTCGCGCTCTGCAAGCTGCTGCTCGAAGCCCCCGACCTGCTCCTCCTCGACGAGCCCACCAACCACCTGGACGCCGAGTCCGTGCAGTGGCTGGAGCAGCACCTCGCCAAGTACCCCGGCACCATCGTCGCCGTCACCCACGACCGGTACTTCCTCGACAACGTCGCCGGATGGATCTGCGAGGTCGACCGCGGCCGGCTCCACGGCTACGAGGGCAACTACTCCAAGTACCTGGAGACCAAGCAGGCCCGGCTCAAGGTCGAGGGCCAGAAGGACGCCAAGCGCGCCAAGCGGCTCAAGGACGAGCTGGAGTGGGTCCGCTCCAACGCGAAGGGGCGCCAGGCCAAGTCCAAGGCCCGTCTCGCGCGGTACGAGGAGATGGCCGCCGAGGCCGACAAGATGCGGAAGCTGGACTTCGAGGAGATCCAGATCCCGCCGGGCCCGCGGCTCGGCAGTGTCGTGGTCGAGGTCGAGAACCTCTCCAAGGCGTTCGGCGACAAGGTCCTCATCGACGATCTGTCCTTCACGCTTCCGCGCAACGGCATCGTCGGGGTCATCGGCCCGAACGGCGCCGGCAAGACCACGCTGTTCAAGATGATCCAGGGCTTCGAGGAGCCGGACTCCGGCACCATCAAGGTCGGCGACACCGTCAAGATCAGCTACGTCGACCAGGGCCGCGGCAACATCGACCCCAAGAAGTCGCTGTGGGCGGTCGTCTCGGACGAGCTGGACTACATCAACGTCGGTCATGTCGAGATGCCCTCGCGCGCCTACGTCTCCGCCTTCGGCTTCAAGGGCCCGGACCAGCAGAAGCCCGCCGGGGTGCTCTCCGGCGGTGAGCGCAACCGTCTCAACCTGGCGCTCACCCTCAAGCAGGGCGGCAACCTGCTCCTCCTCGACGAGCCGACGAACGACCTCGACGTCGAGACCCTGTCCTCGCTGGAGAACGCGCTGCTGGAGTTCCCGGGCGCGGCCGTGGTCGTCTCCCACGACCGGTGGTTCCTGGACCGCGTCGCGACGCACATCCTGGCGTACGAGGGCGACTCCAAGTGGTTCTGGTTCGAGGGCAACTACGAGTCGTACGAGAAGAACAAGGTCGAGCGGCTCGGCGTCGACGCCGCCCGCCCGCACCGCGCCACCTACAAGAAGCTCACGCGGGGCTGAGATGGCCCGTCATATCTACAGTTGCCCCCTGCGCTGGTCGGACATGGACGCCTTCGGGCATGTCAACAACGCGGTCTTCATCAGCTACCTGGAAGAAGCCCGCATCGACTTCATGTTCCGGCTGGCGCCGGGGGACGGCTCGCCGTCCTTCTCGGGTGGATCCGTGGTCGCCCGGCACGAGATCGACTACAAGCGACCGCTGGTCCACCGGCACCAGCCGGTGACCATCGAGTCCTGGGTGACCAAGATCAACGCGGCGTCGCTGACGATCGCGTACGAGATCAAGGACGGTGACCAGGTGTACGTAAGGGCCTCGACGGTCGTCGTGCCGTACGACCTGGAAGCGGCCAGACCTCGGCGGATCTCCGCCGAGGAGAAGTCGCACCTCCTGCAGTATCTGGACGACGAGGACGCGCTCGCAGCATGACCCTGTCCGTCAGAACCCTGGAGTTCGCCGATGCGCGGGAGGCCGCCGATCTCGGTGCCTTCCTCGCGCGGCTGATCCACTACGACCGTGCCGCCGCCGTCCGGCTCCAGGCCGCCGGCGGCGGCGCGGGCGGCGGCGCGCTCGCGGTCTTCGGCCGCCCCGCGTCCTTCGAGGTGCTGGCCATCCGTACGGTCCGGCTCGGCGCCCCGTACAGCCCGCGGGCGGCGGCCCCGCTGGACGTCACCGTCTCCGCCGGGGAACTCCTCGACTCCCTCGACGCACCGGCCGCCCCCGACTCCGCCGGGGAGGCCGCGCGCACCGCGGTCGTCCCGGCCGCCGTCACCGGGCCGCCATGGGCCGGGGTGCTGCCGCCGCGCGGCGGCTGGCGCCAGGTGCCCGGGCTCCCTGGCGCGGAGGCCGTACGGCGCGCGCTGGCCGGGGCGGTCGCGGAGTTCCGCGCCAGGGACGAACAGTTGGCGCCCGGCGACCGGACGCGCGCCGCGCGCGACCGGATCGGCCGGGAGATCTGGTCCCGCACCCTCGGCGACACCCGTCTGCCGCTGCGGGCCGTGCACGCCGCGCAGTCGCTGGGCTTCCTGCGCCCGGTGCGCGCGCTGGTGCCCGCCGGCGCCGCCCCCGAGGAGCCGCTGGCGCTGCTGGAGTCCGGGAGCTGGCTCCGGCTCCGTACGGCGTTCGGCTCCATCGCGGTCCGCCAGGCCGGGCTCGGCGCTCTGACGGTCACCCCGACCTGACGGTCACCCCGACCTGACGGTCACCCCGGCCCGAGGCGCGCCCTGGCCTGAGGTCTCGCCCCGGCCTGAGCGCCGCCCCCGTACGGGATCTCAGCCGGCGGTGTTCACCATCGACGCGGCGGCGTACGTCAGGTAGTCCCAGAGCCGCCGTTCGTGCGCCTCGGACAGCCCCAGCTCGTCGAGCGCCACCCGCATGTGCCGCAGCCAGGCGTCGTGCGCGGCGCTGTCCACCGCGAACGGGGCGTGCCGCATCCGCAGCCGGGGGTGGCCGCGCTGGTCGCTGTAGGTGCGCGGGCCGCCCCAGTACTGCATGAGGAAGAGCGCGAAGCGCTCCTCGGCCGGACCCAGATCCTCCTCCGGGTACATCGGCCGCAGCAGCGGGTCCTCGGCGACCCCCTGGTAGAAGCGGTGGACCAGGCGCCGGAAGGTCTCCTCGCCGCCGACCTGCTCGTAGAAGGTCTGCTCCTGAAGCGTGCCGTGCGGAATATCGTTCACCCGTCCATCGTCTCAGACACCACGGCCGAGGACCCAGGTCCTGGTCCCACCCGGCCCCCGTGCCCCACGGGCGGGTCCGTTCGCTTCCCGGGCCCTCAGCCACGACAGTGGAGGGGTGGGCGCACATCCGGTCGATCCGTACGGCCCCGACGAAGCGGCCGCCGCCGAGGCGCGCGCCGGGCTGGTCCGGGAGATCGCGTTGACCGGGGCGCTGGACGATCCCGCTTGGCGCGCGGCGTTCGAGGAGGTGCCGCGTCATCTCTTCGTCCCGTACTACTTCACCAGCCGGCCCGGCGGCTGGGACCGGCTCTGGGGCGGCGATCCCGACCCCGGGCGCCGCCGGCGCTGGCTGAGGGGCGCGTACGCGGACGCCCCGCTCGCCATCCGCGTGCGCGACGGCGAGCTGATCTCGTCCAGCAGCCAGCCCTCCCTGATGGCCCGCATGCTGGTGGAGCTGGACGTACGGGACGGGCACCGCGTCCTGGAGATCGGCGCGGGCAGCGGCTACAACGCGGCCCTGCTCTCCCACCGGCTCGGCGACGCGCGGGTGACCACCGTCGATCTGGAACCGGAGATCACCGAGTCGGCCCGTACCCATCTCGCCTCGGCCGGCTACCGGCCCACCGTGCTCACCGGCGACGGGGCGCGCGGCTGCCCCGAGCGCGCGCCGTTCGACCGGATCATCGCGACCTGCACCCTGCCGTCGGTGCCACGGGCCTGGACCGCGCAGTCGAGCCCCGGGGCGCGGATCCTGGCCCCGCTCGCCACCGGGCTGATCGCGCTCGGGGTGACCGACGCGCCGCACGGCCGGTACGCGGAGGGGCGGTTCCTGCACACCGCCGCGTACTTCGTACCGCTGCGGGGCGTCCCGGCCGGGCGGGCGGGACCGCACCGTCCCCTCGGCGGACTGCCGCGGCGCGCGAGCGAGCACGAGCTGTTCCGCTTCCTGCTCAGTCTGACCGCCGGCCGGCTCGATCCGCGCGAGGCGCTCTCGCTCTGGGAGCGCGAAGGACGCCCGGCGCGGGAGCGGTACGGCGTCACCGTCACCCAGGACGGTCAGTGGGCCTGGCTGGACGACCCGGCGGGACCGTACGTCTGGCCGCTCGGCCAGGACGACGGCCCCGGGACCGGGCCGGGGCGGACCAGTCGCGGCGGATGATCAGTCGCGGCGGATCGTGATCGTCGTCCAGGCGCCGACATGCACCCGGTCACCGTCCTTGAGCGGGACAGGGACGAAGGGCTGTATCGGGTCCTCGGCGCCGTTCAGCGTCGTGCCGTTGGTCGAGTTCTGGTCGACGACCGCCCAGCTCCCGTCCGGCTGGTGGACCAGGACCGCGTGCTGGTGCGAGACGCCCGGGTCCTCCGGCGGCACCGACAGATCGATGTCAGGGGACTCGCCGGTGGAGTGCCGGCGGCGGCCGATCGCGATCTGGCTGCCGGACAGCGACAGCCGCTGCTCGGGGGAGTACGCCGGCAGATTCAGCCCGGTGGCCTCGGGGCCGCTGCGCTGCATCATCGCCATGAAGTAGTCGCGGTCGGGACCGACGACCGCCGTCCAGCTCGCCGCGCGCTGATACTGCTGCGCCGGATCGTGCCGCGGGGACTCCTGCGGGCCCTGCGGCGCCTGTGACCGGGGCGCCGAGGAGGAGGGCGGCGGCAGCATCCAGTCGTCCTCGCCGCTCTGCTGCGGCCGCGCCGGGGCCGGGGGAGCGGAGGACTGCTGGAAGACCGGCGAGAGCGGCAGATGCGGCGCCGACGGCGGACCGTCCTGCTGGTACGGCGAGGGCGGCCCCTGCTGGTACGGCGGCGGGGGCGGCGGGCCCTGCTGCTGGTAGTCGGGACGCGCGTAGTCCTGCGCGGGGCGCGAGGGGGCGGACGTACCCGGGGACGCCCCGTGCGGCGCCGACTGGTCCGGCGACAGCGGCTCGGCGGGCCGGTTGAGCTGCGAGGGGCGCGAACTCTGGTACTCGAACGGCTCGGGCGGCCGGGGCTGCTGCGCCTGGAAACCGGGCGGCAGATTCAGCCCGGAACCCGGACCGCCGGACCCGCCGGGGCCACCAGGGCCGCCGGGCGGGCCGAAGCCCCCGGGACCGCCGGGACCCCCTGGACCACCGGAACCGCCGCTCGGGCCGTGGTGCGGGGCCAGCGGGGTGTACGACGTCGCCGTGTTCGTCAGGAAGTTCCAGCGGCACTCCTCGCAGAACGGAGCCATCGGCTCCCGAGGCGTGCGGCACTGCGGGCACAGCTCCGCCTGCGCGGTGGCGTCGGGCCCGCCCGGCGGATAGCCGTAGCCGGGCGCGGGGGGCGGCGGGGGAGGCGGCGGCGGTACGGCGCCCGCCGGGGCGCCGGGGCCGGCCATGCGATGGCCGCAGACCTCGCACCAGTCCTCGGAACCCGACTGGTGTCCGTTCGGGCAGGTCGGCATGTCGGCGCTTCCTCCTCTCGTCCGGCCCGCGGGCCGCTCTCGTGTTCGGCCCCAGGGCCGCTGTCGACGGTTACTTCTTGGCTACTTCTTGACGCGAACGGTCTTGGTGGAGCGCGTTTCGAGGGTCATCTCGTCCGCATCCGCGACTTTCGCCTTCAGTCGCACAGTACCTGTCGCCGCATCGACCACGTCCACCACCTTCGAAAGCAATTTCGCCGTATCGGCGTTCCCGGAGGAGGCGGCGAGCTGAACGGCCCGGCCCAGTTTGGCCGTCGCGCCGTCGAAATCACCCGACTTGCGGGCATCCAGCCCCTGTTGGATGACCTGGGCCAGCTCGGCCTGGCCCGTGTAGTGGGCGACCTGGGGGTTGATCGAGGTGGAGGCCGCCATGTCGTCCGTCCACACCGCCCGTACCAGTCCCTGCGACAGCACCTCGGGGGTACCGCCGCCCGGCGCGGGCAGGATCAGTGAGACCCGCGCGGCCAGCATCTCCTGGCCGATGCCCGCCTCCGGGACCCGTACGCACACGTGGTAGTCGCGGGACTCGTCGCCCCAGGACCCGGTCGGGTAGTCCCCGGCCCGCGGCCCCGACTCCGTACGCCGGCCGGTCAGTTCCTCGACCGTCGGCGCCACCTGCTTGACGAAGACGATCTCCACGCCGACGGGGGTCCAGAGCCGCAGGGCGACATCCGCGACCTCCTTGCCCATCGCGTTCTCCATCATCCGTGTGAAGTCGGCGGCCAGCCCCGACGGATCCGCGACGATGTCGGCCGTGCCGAGCAGCGCGGAGGCGATCGCGGTGACCTCCTTCACCTCCCAGTCCGTACCGACACCCCGCGCGTCACAGGTGAATCGGCCCGCACAGCTTTCGAGCGCGGCCCGCAGATCCTCCGGCGCCTCGTGCTCGTTACGGCCGTCGGTGAGCAGGATGCCGTGCCGGATCGGTACGTCGGCCGAGGCGAGCAGCCGGTCGGTGAGGCGCAGCCAGGTGCCGATCGCCGTGCCGCCGCCCGCGCTCAGCCTGCGCAGCGCCTCCTTGGCCGCCGCCCGGGTGCGCGCGTCGGCGACCGCCAGCCGCCCGTCGCCCGGGTAGACCTCCTTCGCCACATGCGTACCGGCGACGATCGCGAAGGCGACACCGTCGCGCAGGGTGTCGACGGCGGCGGCCGTGGCGTCGCGCGCGTTGCGCATCTTCGTGGGCGGGTAGTCCATCGAACCCGAGCAGTCGACCATGATCACCACAGCCGCGTTCGGGCTGTACCCGGGAAGGGTGGAGGGCGATGGCGAGGCTCCCGCGAGCGGCACGCCACCGGTGGTCCCGCCGCCCGTCGACGTGACCGTCACGATCGCGTTGACCTCACGCCCGCCCTCCGGAAGGTAGGCGTTCTGGTACACGTCGACGGAGAACTGCGGCACGTTCGACTTGGAGAAGTTCGCCATCTGTATCGGCTCCTTGACGCTCCGCACGACGGAGACCCGTGGGAGAAGTCGGTGAGATAGATCGGTGGGACAGGCCGAGAGGAGAAACGAGAGGAGAAACGAGAGGAGAAAGGAGAGTTGAGAGGAGAGGGAAGGGAAAGGGCGTGGGGCGCGTTCGGCGGCGGCGCGGCGGCGCAGGGCCCCCACGCCGCACTCAGGCGGATCCTGCCCCTTGCGCCGGTACGGCGAACGGCAGCACCGCCACCGTTACGTTGTCGTGGCCCCCGCCGTCGAGCGCGTGCCCGACCAGGACCTGGGCGGCGTGCAGCGGGCGGCGCGCGGCGTCGGCGGGCAGCGCCCTGGCCATCTCGTCGGCGCCCTCCGCGTAGTTCCACAGCCCGTCCGTGCAGACCACCACCACACCGGGGCGGTCCGGCTTGAACGACGCGGTGTGCGGCTCCAGTTCGTACGCGTCGGCGCCCAGCCAGCCGGTGATCGCGTGGGCGCGCTCGTCCGCGTACGCCTCCGCCTCGCTCATCAGCCCCGCGGCGACCATCTGCGCGGCCCACGAGTCGTCCTCGGTGAGCCGGGCGGGCGGACCGCCGCGGTCGTCGGGGACCCAGTACGCCCTGCTGTCGCCGATCCAGCCGATGACCAGCAGCCCGTTCGCCACGACCGCGCCGACGATCGTGCAGGCCGGGGCGTTCTGGTGGTGGTGCTCGCGCTCCGGGGCGACGGAGCCGGCCAGCGCGTTGACGGCGTCGGCGGCGGCCACGATCGCATCGTGCATCGCCTGCTGCGGATGTGTCCCGCGCTCCAGGGCGCCCAGCAGCGACTCGTTGGCCGACGCCGACGCGGCGGCCGACGCCTCGTCCGGGCGGGTCGCCGACGACACGCCGTCGCAGACGACCGCCACCACGGCGGGCGAACCGTCCGGCAGCGCGGCCGACGACACGGCGAACGCGTCCTCGTTACGGTGATGGCGCAGCCCGCGGTCGCTGACCGCGGCCACCGAGCACAGCTCCTGCTCCATGTGGTCGCGCTCGCGCGGCTGCGCGTGGCCGCAGTTCTCGCAGTAGCCGTCGGTGTCGACGCGGCCCGCGCGGCAGGCCACGCAGATCTTCGCCCCGGCCGGCGGCCCCGCCCCGGCGGCGGACGTCCGGGGGTCGTCCGACCTGACCGGCGGCGCGGGCGGGGGCGCCGGGGCCGCCGGGGCGGGCGGTGCGACGGACGGGCGGGCGGGCGCGGGGAGTTCGAAGTCGCCCGGGTGCGCGGGCAGCCGCGACCCCGTGGAGTCCAGCCCCGGCACCTCCTCCGGCAGATGGGCCGGTACGGGGGTGCCCGAACTGTCCACACCGGTGGCCGGGGGCCACTCCACACCGGCCGCAGGAGCGCCCGACGCGGTGGACGGAGGGGGCGTCGCGGGGGTGACCGGAGGGTGCGGCTCCGTCTGTCCCGCGCCGTGCATGACCAGCGTGGGGTGATCGTCCGGGTGCTGCCGGGCGCCCGACAGGTCGTAGCCGCACCCGCCGCAGAACAGGTCGCCGGACTCCAGCGGCTCCTCGCAGCTCGGGCAGGTCGGCAGGTCGGCCGACCGGTGCATCTGGGACATCAATCACACCCACGTCCGGGGGCGGAAACGGTTGGCCCGCTCCACCAGTTCGATCCTCTCCTCGCCGCGCTGAGCGAGCCGGGCGAGTACCCGGTACGAGCGTTCCAGTCCAAGACGCAGACCACGCTCGTCCAGTTCGCTGCCGAGCAGCACGCTCTGGACGGGGCGGGAGCCCGGACTACCGGAGAGTACCCAGTCCAGAGCGGTGCCCAGTACCTCCGTCGACAACTGCTCCCGCCGTACGGCGTCCAGATCGAACTGCTGGAGCGCGGAGACCTGCTGCGCCGCGGCCGTCAGATCGTCGATCAGCGCCGGCTCCGTACCGAACGCCGGCTCCGTACCGAAGCCCTCCCCGGGCGCCGGGACACCGCGCTGCCGCAGCCGGGCCCGTACGGCCGCGACCCGCGCCGCCGTGTAGTGGATCGACGCCTCAGGCACCGACTCCAGGGTCCGTACGGCGCCGGCCCGGTCCCCGGCGGCGAGCCGTACCCGGGCCAGACCGAACGCCGAGCTGACATAGCTCGGGTCCGTCGTCCACACCAGACGGTAGTACTCGGCCGCGTTGTCCAGTTGACCGAGCACCTCCGCGCAGACGCCGAGCGCCAGCTTCGGGGCGGGCTCGCCGGGGAACGCGTCGTAGATCGCGTCGAAGGAGAGCGCCGCGATCTCGTGGTTCCCGGTGGCCAGCGAGGCGATCCCCCGGTACCAGACGACCCGCCAGTCGTCGGGGCGGCGCTCCTCCAGCACGTTCAGCGCCTCGGTCGCGGTGGCCAGTTCGCCCATCTCCAGCCGGGCGCGCAGCTCGCGCAGCCCGCGCTCCACGGAGTCGGTGGGCGCCGAGGCCAGCGCCGCGATCAGCTCGGCGGGGGCGGAGGCCATCAGACCGGCGAGGAACCCGGCGTTCGGATCGTTCGGGTCGACGCGCGGCACCGGCAGGGCAAGCGCCGTCGCCGCCGCGTCGAGCGGCGCGAGCCGGGGCGCCCCCGCCGCCTCGTGCACCGGCACGCCGAAGGCGGTCTCCGCACCGCCGGCCGGGGTTTCGGCACGCGGCGCGGGCAGCGCGGCCACCGGGGGGCGCACCGGCGGCACCGCGGGATCGAGGCCGCCGTATCCGGCGGTGCCCGGTCTGGCGCCCGGCGCGGGCAGCGCGGGCAGCGCGGGCAGCGCGGGCAGCGCGGGCAGCGCGGCGGGCGCCTCGACCGCGGGCCTGGCCCGCGTGCCGCCCACCGCCCCGGCGCGTCGGGCGAACAGGCCGCCCTTCGGCTCCGCCCGTACCCCCAGCCGCGAGACGTCCTCCGTCAGCTCCGCGAACAGTTCCGTGTCCGTGACCCGCAGTTCGGGGCCGAACAGCGTGGACAGCGCGGGGCGTGGGCGCCCCGTCTGGAGCGCGACGACCTCCCGCAGCACCCCCGTGAGCTGCTCCGCCATCTCCTGGGCCGAGGAGAACCGCTGGGCTGGATCGGGGTCCGTCGCCCGCACCAGCAGCCGGTAGAACGACTCGTACGTACGGAAGACGTCGATGTTGTCCGGGTCCGGGAGCGAGTCCACGAACACATTGGTGTAGCCCTGGAAGTCGAACGTCAGCACCGCCAGGGTGCGCGCCACCGTGTACAGGTCGGAGGCGACCGAAGGACCGGCCTCGGCCACCTCGGGGGCCTGGTAGCCCACCGTGCCGTAGATCGCCGACTCGTCGTCGTCCATCCTGCGGACCGCGCCCATGTCGATCAGCTTGAGCTGATCCTCGGTCTGGATCGCGTTGTCGACCTTGAAGTCGCAGTACAGCAGATTCCTGCTGTGCAGGTGGCCCAGCGCCTCCAGCGCCTCGATGCCGTACGCGCACGCCTGCTCGACCGGCAGCGGGTCGCGCTTGCCGGCGCTCGTACGCCGTCCGTTGGCGATCTCCTTGAGTGACTTGCCGCCCACGTACTCCATGACTATGTAGCCGTCCATGGAGCCCGTGCGCTGGTCCAGATGTTCCACGAAGTTGTAGATACGGACGATGTTGGAGTGCTCGATCTCGGCGAGGAAGCGCCGCTCGGAGATCGCCGCCTCCATGGCGTCCTGGTCACCCGTGTCCAGCAGGCCCTTGAGGACCACCCAGCGGTCCGACACGGCGCGGTCGATGGCCAGATAGACCCAGCCCAGGCCGCCGTGCGCCAGACACCCCACGACCTCGTACTGCCCGTGCACCACATTGCCCTCATCGAGCTTGGGCACGAACGAGTACGGGTGTCCGCACTTCGTGCAGAACCCCTCCGTACGCCCGGGGCGGTCGCCGCGCGCCCGGCCCACCGCCGCCCCGCAGTCCGAACGCGAGCAGTACCGCTTGCGCTCCGGCACCTCCGGACGCTCCATCACGGCCGAGCGCGGATCGGGGCGCGGTACGTCCGGTACGGAGACCAGGCCCGCACCCAGCCGGTTGCGCCCCGAGGAGCTGGGTGACGAGCCGGAGTTGCGCACCGAGACCGACCGGGACGACACCCGGCCCGACAGCGTGCGCGAGAGCCGCCCGGAGACGGAGCGCCTGGAGGTCGAGGAGCGCGAGGACGCCCGGGAGGAACGGGAGGTCGACGAACGCGAGGAGTCCCCGCTGCCCGAGCCCTTCCCCGAGTCCTTCCCCCCGCCGCCGCCCGAACCGCCGCCGCCCCGGCCGCCGCCCGTGATGCCGGTGGGCGGCGAGGTGAGCGACCCGTTGGGGGAGACGACGGGCGCCAGACCGCAGGTGTCGCAGTACAGCTCGCCGCCGCCCATGTCCTCGTACGAGCCCTCGCAGCCGGGGCGCTGGCACGCCGTGTTCCCGCTCATCCGTCCCCCCGCTCTCCCGCTGTCGTTCCGCTGTCCGTGATCGAGCCGTTCGCCCTCACGCCCCACCCCCGCGATCGGCGGGTCCCGGCGGGCCGGGGACGAGGACGTCCGCCGCTGCCCGCTGGTAGCGCAGCACGGCCTCCTCGGCGACGCGCAGATCGCAGGGCGCGCTCCACAGCATCCGGCGCGCCGCGTCGTACCGCTCCACCAGGAGCGGGTCCTCGGCCATGCCGTGCCGGGCGACCTTGGCCTTGTACGCGTCCAGCCGGCCGCGCAGCTCGGCGCGGACCGCGAGCGGCGCCGTGACGGCGGTCAGGGAGGCGCGGGCCCGCAGCAGTTCGTCCTCGGCGTCCCGCTCCAGCGACTCCAGCAGCGGCGAGAGCCGGTGCCACTGGGCATGCCTGCGGTACTCGGCGGCCGTCGTCAGCCGTTCGTGGAGCACGGTCGGCGGGCCGCTCACCGCGGGCACCTCGGACGCGGCGATCTTCGCCAGCACCTCACCGCGGGCCGCGCGCGCCTCGGTGAGCGTACGGTCGGCCCGCGACAGTACGTCGCGCAGCCGCATCAGCCGCTCCTCCGAGTCCTGGCGCACCCGCAGCACCGCCTCGATCTCGCTCCGTACGTCCTCCAGCGCACGGGCCGCCCGGTCGTAGCGCTCGGTGTCGGGACGGCCGCCGCCCGGGGCCGAACTGCCCGGCGCGGGCCGCCAGAAGGCCAGCGGATCGGAGATCACCCGGGCGCGCAGCGTGGACAGCTCATGGGTGATCGACTCCAGGTCGTCGCCCGCCGGATGCTCCCCGGGCCGTACGCCGACGGAGTGCGCCAGCGAGCGGGTGCGCTGCAACTCCGCGGAGAGCAGGTCGATCCGGGCGGGCAGCGCCGACCATACGGAGTCCGCGGCCACGACCATGTCCAGCGAACTCGCGTACAACTCGTTCATCCGCGTCACCAGTTCGGCGAGCGTGAAGTGCTCGGAGAGCCTGGCCGGGCCGGTGAGCCGCGGCAGTGGCCGGGCGGGGCCCGCGACGGTGACCCCCCGGCCGCGCAGTGTCTCCGTCAGCTCCACCAGGTCGTCGCGGCTCGGCCAGCGCCGCCGGGCCCGCGCCTCACGGGCGCCGGTCAGCGCGGCCGAGTAGCTGTCGAAGTACGACCAGAGCAGCGTGATCGCGCTCTCGGCGGTCGCCCAGCGGTCCTTGGTGACCCCGGTCAGCTCGGCCCCTTCGAGAAGGCGGCGCCCCGCGTGGTCCTGGAGGGCGAGGAGCGAGGTCTCGATCGCCTCGTGCTCCGCTTCGAGGCGCGCCAGGGCACGGTCCACCTCGTCCCGGTCCATCACCGGTCCCGGTGGCCTTCCCGTCGCGTCGGGAAAGGAGCCCGTGCCGCCCATCGATCACCTCTCCGCTCCGCTGTACGCCGCCGTGCCGCCTGCTGCCTGCCGCCCGGCCGCTCTCCGATGCCGTTCTCCGGTGCCGTTCTCCGGTGCCGCCCCGTGGTGCCCGGGACCGTCAGCCGTTCTTGTACTTGGCCTCCGGCGGGGCGGTGATGCCCGGCAGGGCCGCCTTCAGCCACTTGTCGTACGCGAGCATCCAGCGGCTGTTGGCCCCACCGGCGCGATACCCGTCCAGCACGTTGTTCACCCGGGCCACCAGATCCTCGTTGCCGAGCTTGGCCGCCACCCCGTAGTACTCCGGGGCCAGCGGCTTCCCGACCAGCTCGACCGCCGGGTCCTGCGCGGCCTGACCGGCCGCCAGGGCGTTGTCCGTCACCACCGCGTCGACCTCGCCGAGCTGGAGCCTCACCAGGCAGTCGAGCTGGTTGGGCACCGTCAACCGGTCCTCGTCCAGCGCCGTTCCGTCATGGGCGTCCTTGAATATCGCGCCGTACGCCTTCTGTTCCAGCGCCTTGTACGCCGTCGACCCGTCGGCCGTGCAGACCCGCTTGCCGGACAGGGACCTGTTGAACCCGGTGATCGTCGAGCCCTTGGGGGCGAGCACCTGCTGACCCGTCTGGAAGTAGGCCGTGGAGAACGCGACCTGCTTGATCCGGTCACAGGTGATCGTCATCGTCCTGACGACCAGGTCGACCGTGCCGTTGTCCAGCGCGGCGACCCGCTGGTTGGTGGGGATGGCGCGGAAGATGACGTCCTTCTCGCTGCCGAGGATGTCCTTGGCTATGGCACGGGCGAGATCGATGTCGAAGCCCTGCGGCTCCTTGGTGTCCGGGTTGAGATAGCCCCACTGGTAGCTGTTCTGGTCCACACCGATGATCAGCTTCTGGTTCTCGCGCGCCTTGATCCGCCGGATGGACGGGCCGTCGTCGCCCGACGCCGGAACGCTGCGCTCCGGCTCCTGGCACTCCGCTGCCGTGGCCGCGGGAACGGCCGTCGCCGTCCGCTGCGGGCCGTCCTCCTGACGTTCCGCTACGGAGTGGGACAGCGGAAGCAGGGTGAGCGACGCCGTCAGCACACAGGCGCCCGCCATCGCCGAGACGCCGCCCCAGCCGCGCAACCCGGCGAACGGCCGGGGACCGCGCGCCCCGCGGAACCGGCGGAGCCTGTCCCTGGAAGTCATCCCTCCCCCTCTCACCGGTACTCCGAAAGCCTGCGGCCCATGCCCAGGATCGCGCCCACCGCCGCCACCAGGGCCAGCACCCCCGCGCCGGTCGCCAGCCCTGTCAGCGCGCCCCTGCCGTCCGAGGCGGAATCCTTGAACTCCTTCTGCTCCTGCGCCACCGCCGCCCCCAGCGCCTCGTCGACCCGGTCGAAGGACTGCCCCGTCGAACCGTCGCCGCCGATGACCTTGTCCACCGCTGTCCCGTAGTCACCCGAACGGTCCGTCTCACTGACCGACTTGTGGCGTTCGCGCCACTGCGTGACCGCCGAGATCGCCTCGTCCACCGGTCTGCCGCCCGCGCTGTTGTCGGCGAGCTTCCTGGCCTCACCGAGAGCGGTACTGAGCTTGTCCATGCCCGTCGCGTAGTCCGTCTCGTACTTGTCGTGCTTGCCGTCGGCCGTCAGGACCGCGCCCCGCGCGACCAGAGTCAGATTCTCGTTCGCGCGCGCCTTCAGGGAGTTGATCCTCGCGTCGTTGAGGACCTTCAGCGACTCCTGGCCCTGCTTCTGGGCGTTGTCCAGCTCGGCACGCGCGACGCTCTGGCCGGCGGCCAGCCACAGCAGCAGCACCGTGGCCCCCGCGGTGGCCGCGAGCAGACCATGGTTGAAGACCCGGTTCGTCCGACGGTAGTTGCGCCGCTGCGCCCACACGAGCACCCCGAGCGCCACGACACCGACCGCCAGCGAGACGAACGGCCACAGCCGGGCCGCGTCGTTGTCCCGCGCGAGCCGGTCCGTCTCCGCCGCGTACAGCTTCTCGGCGGCGGGCAGCAGCTCCTTGGTCATCTGCTCGTTGGCGTACCGCAGATAGGCGCCGCCCAGGGGCAGCCCCTGCCGGTTGTTGGCGCGGGCCCGCTCCACCAGCCCGGTGTAGCGCGGCAGTCCTTCGTTGAGCGTCCTTATCTGCCGGCCGGACTCGCTCTCGCTGTCCGTGTGCGTCGCCGCCGTGATCAGCAGCCCGGACGCCGTCGCGATGTCGTCCCGGTACCGCTTCTGCACCTCGGCGGGCTCCTGGGCACCCGCCAGGAAACCGCTCGCCGCGGCCGTGTCGGCGTCCGCCAGCGAACGGTAGATGTTCGCCGCGTCCGCGCTCAGCGGCTGACTGCGGCTCACCACGTCACCGGCGGCGGTGTGCCGGTCGGTGATCTCCCACGCCGTCACCGCCCCGAACGCCACCACCAGCAGCGCCAGAGCCGCTCCGATGATCCTCAGCCGTCCGGGCTCCGTCGTCGCCGCGGCGCGCAGCCGGTCCGTCGTCTCCCACCACGCCGCACGCGGCGCGGGAGGCTGCGCCGCACCCGGCTCCTCCGGCGGCCGCGCCGGCGCATGCTGCGGAGCCGACGGTGGCGCTGTGCGCACATTCGGCGGGTATGTCACGTGACCTCCCCCTCGGTCAAGGACGACGGCGGCCCGCCCCCTGCGGGTCGGGGGACAGCTCTCGGCCAGCAGTATGGCCGCAGGTACCGACAACTGCGCAAGAGCTCACTGGATCTTGATGCCTGAAGTGCCCGCCGCAGCCGCCGGTCTCCCCACCATGAATACGCCGGAGCCCGGAGATCGGTTCCCCTTCACGCCAGTTCGTACGCGTACGGGTGACGCACAGCCGAGCTACCCGGCTTCTTGCCCCGATACCCGTCGTACCCGTCGTACCCCTGGTACTCCTCGTACCCCCGGTACGCGCGGCTCACTTGGCCAGGTTCGGCGGCGGCACGATCGGCGACGCCGCCAGGGACTGCGGGGACGTCGGGCTCGCCAGGGCCGAGGGGGCCGCCACACCCGCCGCCGGGTCCGGCGCCGACTCCTGCTCGACAGCGGCCGGGAGCCCGCCGACGATCCGGATGCCCGCCTCGTCGAAGGCCAGCTTGATCCGCCAGCGCAGCTCGCGCTCCACCCCGACCGCCTGACCGGGCATGGTCTTCGCGGAGACCCGCACCGTCACCGAGTCCAGCAGCACCGAGTCCAGACCCAGCACCTCCACCGGGCCCCACAGCCGCTCGTTCCACGGATCGTCCTTGGCGAGCTTCTCGGCGACCTGGTTGATCACCGTACGGACCCGCTCCAGGTCCTCCGACGGCCTGACCATCACATCGACGGCGGCCGTGGCCCAGCCCTGGCTGAGGTTGCCGATCCGCTTCACCTCACCGTTGCGCACGTACCAGATCTCGCCGTTGTCGCCCCGCAGCTTCGTGACCCGCAGCCCGACCTCGATCACCTCGCCGGAGGCCACCCCGGCGTCGATCGTGTCCCCGACCCCGTACTGGTCCTCCAGGATCATGAAGACGCCGGACAGGAAGTCGGTCACCAGATTCCGCGCACCGAAGCCCAGCGCCACCCCCGCGACCCCGGCGGACGCCAGCAGCGGCGCCAGATTGATGCTCAGCGCGCCGAGCATCATCAGCGCCGCCGTCCCCAGGATCAGGAACGAGGTGACCGACCGCAGCACCGAGCCGATGGCCTCCGACCGCTGCCTGCGCCGCTCGGCGTTGACCAGCAGCCCGCCCAGAGCGGTGCCCTCCACCGTCTGGACACTGCGGTTCATCCGGTCTATGAGCTTGGTCAGCGCCCGGCGGATCACATGGCGCAGCACCAGCGCGATCACCAGGATCAGCGTCATCCGCAGACCGATGCTCAGCCAGGTGGCCCAGTTCTCCTCGATCCAGCTCGCCGCGTCGGTCGCCCGGTCCGCCGCCTCGTCGAGAGTGACGGGGTCGGACGCGGAACCGGCTGCCAGCGGGGCGGACCAGGACACGACAGAAAACCTCCAGATGCGGCCGACCGGATGCGCGGCGGCCACGACAGGTGTACGGCGGTGCCAACCACACTAACGGGGCAACGTGGCCCGTCCGGCGCTCCGCACGGCGGAGAGACACTCCTCACGTAGGCCCTGTCGTGCCCCTGTACGGCCCTTGTGAGGCCCGGGGCGAACGGTGCCGCCTCTTTGGTGGCGGAAAACACTCCGAGCCCGTTACCTGGACGTGGTGGCGTTTCGACCAGGCATGAGGGGAGACTGAGAGCAGATCGTCCCGGCGCGAGCCACGTGCCGCCGGCGTACAAGGAGGCATCCGTGCCGCATGTCCTGGTCCTCAACGCGTCGTACGAGCCGCTCGGCGTCGTACCGCTCCGCCGCGCGCTCGTCCTCGTTCTGGAGAACAAGGCCCTCTGCCTAGAGGAATCCGGCGCCTATATGCACAGCGAGACCCGCGTCATCCCCGCACCCAGCGTCGTACGGCTCAAGCGCTTCGTACGCGTGCCCTACCGGGGCCCCGTCCCACTCACCCGCCGTGCGCTCTTCGCCCGCGACGGCGGACGCTGCATGTACTGCGGTGGCGTCGCGACCAGCGTCGACCACGTCATCCCACGCAGCCGCGGCGGACAGCACGTGTGGGACAACGTGGTGGCCGCATGCCGCCGCTGCAACCACGTCAAAGCAGACCGCCACCTGCGAGAACTCGGCTGGCGGCTCAACCACCAGCCCGCCCCGCCCTCCGGCCTGGCCTGGCGCATCATCGGCACCGGCCACCGGGACCCGCGCTGGATGCCGTATCTGCAACCGTACGGAGCGGAGGACGCGGTAGCCCGCATTGATTCCTTTCTTGTGTGAGGGCTCGGTTCGCCTCCAGGGTGCTTGCTGTACTCATCAGTGGCCTCCGGCCGCGGCCACCAGGCGCTCCGGAGGCGAACAGAGCCCTAAGAGAGCAGCACCCCGTAGATCTCGACTGAGAACAGTGAGTATCCGTACCGCGTGGCCCGTGTCCCGCCCTGGATGCGGAGGTATCGCGTGTCCTTCGCGTCCAGGCCGACCCCCTCGCGGCCGCCTCTGCCGTCCTTGACCGTCGCCGCCGTACGCCAGGTGCGGCCGTCCTGGGAGACCTGGACGCGGTAGCGGCTCGCGTACGCCTCCTGCCAGTGCAGGACCACCCGGCCGACGTGGGCCGGGCGGGCCAGGCGCAGTTGGAGCCAGGCGTCGTTCCGCGCGGGGGAGGACCAGCGTGTCGTCGGGTCGCCGTCCACCGCCCCTGACGCGGGGAAGTCGGGTGTCTCGTCGCCGGAGGACGTCGCGGTGGACGTGCGGGCGAGGTCCGGGCCGCCGGTGGCGGGGGAGGCGCGTACCGTCAGGGTGCGTTCCTGGCCCGCGAAGGTGAGCGGGACCTCATAGGTGCCGACCGGGGTGCCCTTCGGGACGCTGACCTCCAGAGGGACGGTCGTACGGGAGCCTCGCGGCACCGTCGTCTCCTTCGGGGCCTTCACCCGGATGCCGGACGGCGCCTTCGCCTTGAGGGCGCTCTTCACCGCGCCGGGCCGCAGCGCCGTCAGCCGGGCCTCCACCCGCTCGGGGGCCCCGCCGATCTGCGCGTCCGCCTCGCCCCGGGCCAGCGCCAGACGGGCCCGCGGCCCGTCCGCGAACCAGGGGGCGAACGCGATCGCGGACGGTGGCTTCCCCGCGCCGGGACCGCCGCGGCCGCCGGGGCCGTCGGGACCGCCGCGGCCGTCGGGCCAGACGATCCGTACCGCGTCCACCCGGAGCCCCTTGAGTGCCCCGCCGTCGCTCTCCGTCCAGCCGCTCGGCGACAGCGGTCCCAGCGCCCGCCAGCCCCGCCCCGGCACATGCGCCTCGACGGTCGCGCCCGTTCCGGTGCCCGGCGCGGTCATCGTGTGCAGCGCCTCGACGGGCCGGGGCCGCCCCACGCTGACGGTGTACGTCCGCCTGCCGCCCCCGGCGGTGTCCTCCGTGACCGGCCTGCCCTTCGCACGGTCCGCGCCGGTCCAGGCCGACGACTCCGCGACCGCCCGGTCCAGGAAGGCGTCCAGCACGCCGGTGCCGACGGTCGCCCCGCCCGCCTTCGCCGACGCGCGCAGCGGCGCCAGCCTCACCGAGGCCCGCCAGGCGCCCGCCCCGTCGCCACGGTCCTGCGCGGTCAGCATGTCCACGGCCAGTTCGCCCGCCTCGCCGTACCGCGCGAGCTGGTCGAGCCAGGGCCGTACCTCGTCCTCCAGCAGCCCCCCTGCCGTGCCGGAGAGCCGTTCGGGGACCTCGCGCATCGCGGTGAACGCGGCCCGCAGCGCGGTCGCCGCCGCCGTGCGGGTCGTGGCGTCCGTGGTCGTACGGGAGTCCCCGAACGCGGTCAGCAGCGGCCGCAGATACGCGGACTCCGACGGGCTGAGGACGGACGAGGCGCCGTTGCCCACCAGGACGCCCAGCGCCGCGCGGGCCCGGCCGTCGCCGCCCGCGAGGTCCGCGACGGCGGCGCGCCAGGACTCCTGGGGCCGGTAGCCGCGCGGGTTCCACGCGTAGTCGGCCGCCGTGAACAGCGGGATACGGGACGCCGTCGCCTGTTCCATCGCGTTGGCGAGCAGCGCGGCCGAACCGGTGGCGACCGCCGGTTCCCGGCCGGTGTACGGGCCGAGGAAGAGCCGGTCCTGCGCGTAGTCGTTGACCGGATAGTTGTCCAGGGTGACCATCGGGTGCTTGAAGGCGGCCCGCGCGGTCCTCAGCTCACGGCCGGTGATCGTACGCGGTACGACCCCGACGCCCGTCCACGCCACCTGGACGGAAGGGGCGAGCGCCCCGGCGAGCGCCGTGCGGTAGGCCGTCGCACCGTCCTGGTAGTACTCGGTCGGCATCACCGTGAGCCGTTCGGCGCCCGGGTGGAGCCGCGCCAGCCGGGCGGCCACCGCGTTCGCCACACGGGCCTGCGCCCGGGCCGCGGCACCGGGGCCGCGGCCGAACGTCGCCGCGTCGGCGCGGCAGTGCCACTCGCTGTAGCTGACGTCCTGGAACTGGAGCTGGAAGGCGCGCACCCCCAGCGCCCACATCGCGTCGATCTTGCGGTTCAGCGCCCCGAGGTCCCGCTCCGAGGCCATGCACAGCGACTGGCCCGGGGAGACGGCCCAGGCGAGCGTGACATGGCCCCGCCGGGCGCGCTCCGCCAGTTCGCGGAACCGGGCGCGCTCCGCCGTGGGGTAGGGGTCGCGCCAGCGCGCCTGGCGGTACGGGTCGTCGCCGGGCGCGTACAGGTAGCGGTTCTGCTTGGTGCGCGCCATGAAGCCGAGCTGTGCGAGCCGCCGCGCGTGGCTCCATGGGCGCCCGTAGAACGCCTCGGCCGTACCGCGTACGGCTGTGCCCGGCCAGTCGCGTACCACCACCCCGGGGACAGCGGGCCGCTTGTTGCCCGTGGGCCGGGTGAGGAGCTGGCGCAGGGTCTGGGCAGCGTGGAAGAGGCCGTCGTCGCCGATGCCGTCCAGGGCGACGGTGCCCCGGCCCCCGACGGTGCCCACCGCGAGCCGGTAGCCGCCGGACGGGATGTCGGCCTGCTCCGGGGCGCGCAGCGCGTCGAGCGCTGCGCGGGCGCCCGCGCCGCCCGCGAGGACGACGGGACCTCTCCCGGGGGCGCCACCGGACGCCGGCACGGTGTGTACGGCGCGGACCCCGGCGGAGCGCAGCACCGCCGCCAGCTCCCGCACCGCGTACGGGTCGGCTCCCGCGCCCGCGACGACCGTGGCCCCATCCGCGAGGGTGACGGTCCGGCCTGCGGCCCGGATCGTCTGCGGCCGGGGCCAGACGGCTGGTAACGCCTGCTGATTCACCCGGTCGGGTGAGGAGGCCGCCGGGCGCGCCGGGTCCCTCGGGGCGGCCTGCGCGCTCGGCGCGGCTCCGAGAAGGCCGCCGATCACGGCGACGGCCACGGCGGTCGCCGTTCCCCTCCTGTGCCCGAGCCGCATGCCTGGCTTCCCTCCTGCTGCTCCTCAATACCGCCGGTACCGCTGCCCGGCCCCGGCGAGGCCCTGCCGCGGGTCCGCGACGCCGCTCCGTCACCGTCCCCCGGGAGTGCGCCCGGCAACCGCGCCGTCCCCCGGTTCGGGCGGCGGCGACCCACCACCCGTCTGTGAGGGTGCCACCGCGCGCGGCCACTGTGTCGCATTTGCCCGTTGTGGTAATCATGACCAACGTGGCACGCGGTCCTGAGCGACCTCGGCGGGGAATACGGCCGGTCCGGCCGGTGAGTTCGGGGAACAGAACGTGACTCAACACACGTTTACGGGGGGTGGACGTCTGCGGTCCCGCCCGCTGGGTAGGGCTGCGGTGTCCTGTTCTCCCATCCTCAGGAGGCGCCGTCATGGCCGCATCCGCACAGCTCCTGCTCTCCGCCCTTTCCAAACAGACCGAGCCCGCGCCGCTGACCAGCGAGCCTCCCCTCGCCGCTGTCGTCGCGGGCCCCCTCACCAGCGAGCCCCCGCTCGCCGACGCGGCCCCCCTCACCAGCGAGCCTCCCCTCGCCGACACCGCCCCCCTGACCAGCGAACCGACCGCGCCCGGCACCGCCGGCGGTACGGAGTCCCCAGGGGTCTGACCTTCTGAAGGAGTCCGTATGGGCTTGGCCAGGCTCGCCGAGCTGCACGGTGTCGCCACCGGGCACGCGCCCTCACCGGGCACCGATACCCCGGTACCCGACGACACCGTCGTCGCCGTGCTCGCCGCGCTGGGCGTCGACGCGTCCACGCCCGCGGCGGTGAGCGCCGCCCTGGGCCGCGCCGAGTCCGCCGCCGCGAGCCGTCTGCTGCCGCCCACGCTGGTGCTCTGGAGCCCGCCCGACGGAGCCGGACCGGGAACCCGACCCGGCGCCGGAACCGGAGCCGGACCCGCCGTCGCGGAAGGCGTCCGCGCCACCGAGGGCACGGGCCGGCCGCTCCCCGCAGCCCTGACGGCGCTCCCGGCGGGCTCGGTGCTCCGCGTGGACGTCGAGTACTGGCAGAGCGCGCGGGGCGAGACGGTCGAACTGCCCTGCGTGGCCCCCGTACCCGCCGCCCGCGTCCCCACCACGCCCTCCGCGTGGGCCCGGCTGCCGCTCGGCGTCCACCGGCTCTGCGCCGAGGCCCCCGACGGCCGTACGGAACAGGCCGTCCTCGTCGTCGCGCCCGACCGGGTGCCGCAGCCCCCCGCCCGTACACACGGCTTCCTGGTCCAGCTCTACTCGCTCCTCTCCGCCCGCTCCTGGGGCATGGGCGACCTCGGCGACCTCGCCGAACTGGCCACCTGGTCGGGCCGCTCCCTCGGCGCCGGATTCGTCCAGATCAACCCGCTGCACGCCGCCGTACCCGGCGCGCCCACCGACCCCTCCCCGTACCGCCCCTCCTCGCGCCGCTTCCCCGACCCGGTCCATCTGCGGATCGAGGCCGTACCGGAGTACGCGTACGTCCAGGGCCCGGACCGGGAGCGGCTGGACGCGCTGGTGGAGAAGGCCGCGGCGCTGCGCGAGGGCGTCCTCGGCAAGGGCGAGGGGGCCGGCAAAGAGAGCGGTGGGTACGGCGAGCTGCTCGACCGCGACGCCGTGTGGGAGCTGAAGCGCGCCGCCCTGGAGATCCTGGACCGCGTCCCGCTCGGCCCCGGCCGTCACGCCGACTACTGCGACTTCCTCGCCGCCCAGGGCCGCGCCCTGGAGGACCACGCCACCTGGTGCGCCCTCGCCGAGGTGCACGGCTCCCGGTGGCGCGACTGGCCCGAGGAGCTGCGCGACCCGCGCTCCGCCGGGACCTCCGCCGCGCGGGCCCGGCTGCTCGACCGCATCGACTTCCACTGCCGCCTCGCCTGGCTCACGGACGGACAGCTCGCCGACGCCTCACGGGCCGCCCGCGAGGCCGGAATGGCCGTCGGGATCGTCCACGACCTCGCCGTCGGGGTGCACCCCGACGGCGCCGACGCCTGGGCGCAGCAGGACGCCTTCGCCGAGGGCATCTCCGTCGGCGCCCCGCCGGACGCCTTCAACGCGCTCGGCCAGGACTGGGGGCTGCCCCCGTGGCGCCCGGACGTCCTGGCCGCGTCCGGCTACGCCCCGTACCGGGGACTGCTCCAGGGCCTGCTGAGGCACGCCGGGGCGCTGCGGATCGACCATGTCATGGGGCTGTTCCGGCTCTGGTGGGTGCCGGAGGGGCGGCCGCCCACGCACGGCACGTACGTACGCTACGACGCCGAGGCGATGCTCGCCGTCCTCGCCCTGGAGGCACACCGGACGGGCGCCGTGGTCATAGGGGAGGACCTGGGCACCGTCGAGCCCGGCGTACGCGAGGCGCTGGAGCGGCACGGTGTGCTCGGCACATCGGTGCTCTGGTTCGAGCGGGACTGGGACGGTACGGGGCGCCCGCTGCCGCCCGAGAGCTGGCGCGAGGGGTGCGTGGCCACCGCCACCACCCATGACCTGCCGTCCACGGCCGCGCGGCTCACCGGCGAGCACGTGGAGCTGCGCCACCGCCTCGGTCTGCTCACCCGCCCGCTGGAGCAGGAGCAGTGCGAGGACCACGCGGAGGTCGCCGAGTGGCTCGGCTGCCTCACCCGGCTCGGACTGCTGCCCGGCGGCGACGGCGACGAGGAGGAGGCCGTCCGCGCCGTCTACCGCTTCCTGCTGCGCACCCCGGCGCGGATGGTCGGGGTCTGGCTGCCGGACGCGGTGGGCGACCGCCGCCCGCAGAACCTGCCGGGCACCTGGGACCAGTACCCCAACTGGCGGCTGCCCGTCGCGGATGCGCGGGGCCGCCCGATGGCGCTGGAGGATCTGGTCGCCTCGCCGCGCCTGCACCGGCTGGCGGAGGTGCTGCGGCACGGCTGAACCCCGCGCGCGGCGGCCATGTCGTGCCGTACGGCACCCCGCCCGCGCGGGGCTCCGGGGCGTTCGCTACGTTTGCACCGTGGACAAGAAGAACACTCTGCGCGCCGGCGCCCTGGCAGCCGGTACGACGCTGATGATGCTGCTCATGACGTCCCCGGCCCTCGCGCTCACGCGCGACGACGGCGACGACCCCGGCCCGGGCCTGAGTGTGGTCGAGACCCTCGGCCTCTTCGTGGTCGCGCCGCTGGTGATCTTCGGTGTCATCGCCGGTCTGGTGATGGTCCTCGACAAGTCCCGTAAGCAGCACGCCTGACGCTTGCGCCTCCGAAGGCGTCGCCCGCACCACGGACCGGTGCCCGGGCGGCGCCTTCGCGCGTCCCGGGCCGGCGGCCGGGGGCTACCGGGGCAGCCGCCAGATCTGGTTCTCGGTGGCGTGGCAGTCGAAGAGGATGAGCGGCGTGCCGTTCTCCGTGACCCCGTCGGTCAGGTCCAGACAGCGGCCGGAACCCACGTTCCTGAGCGTCCCGTCGCCCTGGCTCTCCCACTGCTGCGCCGCGCTGCCGTTGCAGTCCCACAGCCGTATGGGCGTGTTGTTCTCCGTACCGCTCCACTCCACGTCCATGCACTTGCCCAGCGCCTGGAGCGCGCCCCCGCCGAGCACCTTCCAGTGCTGGGCGTCGGTGTCGTTGCACGTCCACAGTTGCAGTACGGCGCCGTTCTCCGTGTCGGAGTTGGCGACATGGAGACACTTGGACGCCATCCCGGTCACCGCGCCCTCCGGCTCGGCGGGCGCCTCCGGCGTCAGCTCCACGGCGGACGGGACCGGGCTGGACGGCGCCGGTCCGGCCAGGTCGGTGGAGTCGTTCTCGCCCCAGCCGGGCTGGACCACGAGCAGGACCGCCCCGACGACCGCCACCAGCGCGGCGATCCCCGCCGAGACCAGGGCGGCCCGCCGTCCGGCGTTACCGGCGGGCGGCGCGGGGGCGGGCGGCGGCGGGGCGAGGAGCGTCCGGGGAGCGGCGGCGACCGTCGCCGCCTCGTGCGGGTAACGCGGTGCGTCCGGGGAGACCTGGCCCGGCGCGCCGCCGTCCACGACCATCGGGGTGGCGCTGTGCGGATCGGTGACGAGCTGCCGGTAGACGGGGTCGTCGGTCAGCGCGGACCGTACGTCGCACCGCCGGATGATCTCCGCCGGGTCCGGCCGCCGCTCGGGGTTCACCTCGACGCACGCGGTGATCAGCTCCGCGAGCACCGGATCGACGCCGTCGAGGTCGATCTCCCCGTGGAGGGTGCGGTACACCACCCCGGCCGCGTTCTCCCCGAAGGGGCCGCGCCCGGTCGCCACGTACGCCAGGGTGGCCCCGAGGGCGAACACGTCCGCCGCCGGGCCGACCTGGTTGTCGGCCATCACCTCGGGCGCGGTGTACCCGAGGCTGCCCACCGTCTGCCCGAGCTGGGTCAGCGCGGTCTGGTCCGTCGTACGGGCGATGCCGAAGTCGATCAGCCGGGGACCGTCGGCCGACAGGATGACGTTCTGCGGTTTCAGGTCGCGGTGGCTGACCCCGCGCGCGTGCACATCCGCCAGCGCTTCGGCGAGAGCGGCGAGCAGCAGCAGACAGAACCGGGCCGGCAGCCCGCCGGGCCGCTGCGACTGTACGGCCGCGCCGAGCGTGGGCCCCGGCACGTACTCCGTCGCCAGCCAGTAGGGGCGCGCGTCGATCTCGCAGTCGACCAGCGCCGCCGTGTACGCGCTGCGCACCCGTCCCACGGTCTCCACCTCGCGACGGAACCGGGCCAGTACGTCGGCGGACTCGGCGAAGTCGTCCCTGACCACCTTCATCGCGAGCAGTCGGCCCCCCGGCGAACGTCCGAGGTAGACCTGCCCCATGCCTCCGGCGCCGATACGTCCGAGAATCGTGTGAGGGCCGAGATTGGTGGGGTCAGTGGTACGCAGCTTTTTCACGGCGGGATCATCTCGCATACCCAGCCCGGGAGTTGAACTGGGTGGGTGCTGGAGGCGGGGACGGCCCGCGATGCCGGCCGGGACCGGGCCGCCTCCGGGCCGTCCTCGGGTCGCCTCAGATGATGCGCGGCACGGCGCCGGAGATCTCGTCGTCCCAGTTGGTGACGATCGGCTTGTCGACCACGGCGGGCTCGGGGAGCTTCAGCGAGACGGGGTTCTCGTCCTCCTCGGAGGTGGCGACGATGACGTCCTCGAACTCCACACCGGAGTCGGCGTTGGTGGTCTTGGGGTTGATACCGGCGTAGGCGACGGTGGAGCCGCTGAGCTTGATGGGGTCCTCGCCGCCCTGTCCGACCGGGGAGGCGACCCCTTCGGCCTTCGAACCGAAGGACACGCTGGGGGTGTTGGGGTCGAGGTAGCAGGTGATGCCGGACTTGGCGGAGACGGTGAGGAGGTAGTAGCCGCCGGCCTGGGTCTCCGAGGTGACCTTGAAGTCCAGGTCGTTGGTGCCGCAGGACTGACCGTAGCCGTCCTTGCCGTTGTCGCTGGAGCCCGCGGCCGAGCCGGTGGAGCCGGAGTCCTTGGAACCGGAGGAGGCGTTCGAGCCCGAGGCCGCGTCCGAGCCGGAGTCGCTGGAGCCGCCCGTGGCGGAGCTGTCACCGCCGCTGCCGGAGGTGGCGGATTCGGTGGAGGAGGAGGTCGCGGCCGCGGCGCCGTCTTCCTCGGGGCCGCACGCGGTGGTCGTGGCGGCGAGGGCCGTTACGGCGGCGGCGGCGAGTACGAGGCGGGCGGAACGGGCGGCGAGACGCGAACGCATCTTGATCTCCAGCGGCTGTCGGTTGCGGTGTTTCCTGCTGACACCGATGACACTAGGGCCGGGTCGATCCTGAAATGATCCCGCGCATGTCCGGGTTCTGTCTCAGCGAATCGGTTCCACGAAGACGCTTCGGATTCGCACCTGCCGCAGCTCAGGTGGGGTGCCCGGCACCACACCCACCGGATGGGCCGGCCCGCGCCAACGCGGGTTCGAGTCAGCCGATGGAGGAGATGCCGCCCTCGGCGCCCTCACGGGCGTCGAGCAGCTCGTCCCAGTGCTCGGCCGTCCAACGGCACGTCGCGGCCAGCGGCTCCAGCACGCTGCGGCCCAGCGGTGTCAGCGTGTACTCCACCCGCAGTTTCGGGTCGGCGTACACCGTGCGTGACACGAACCCGTTCCGCTCCAGGCCGCGGAGCGACCGGATCGGTGACGGAGTGCGGGGGGTGAGCATCGGCGACCGCGTCTTCGGGCTGTGCGGTGTCACCGGCGCGACCGCGGAGCTGGTCATCCTCTCGGCCTGGGCCCACGCCCCCGCCACGTGGAACGACGAGCAGGCCGCGGGCGCCGGTCTCGCGTCCGTGACCGCGATGCGTGGCCTGAACGCACTCGGCTCCCTGGCGGGGTGCACCCTTCTCGTCGAGGGCGCCGCCGGAGGCGTGGGCAGCGCGGCGGTCGAGATCGCTGTGGCACAGGGTGCCACGGTGATCGGGACAGCCGGCGAACACAACCACGAGTTCCTCGCCTCTCTCGGCGCCGTTCCCACCACCTACGGCCCCGGCCTCGCACAGCGCCTCTCCGCCCTCGCGCCGCACGGCATCGACATCACGCTCGACACCGCGGCCTCCGGTTCCCTGGACGACCTCGTCGCGATCACGGGCGACCCGGCGCGCGTCGCGACGGTCGCCGACCACGCGGGCGGGCAGCGCCTGGGCACGCATGTGGTCAACGCGGAGAACGACTCCACCCTCCTGTCCGCGGCCGCGGAACTGGGCCGGCAGGGCCGCTACACACCCCGTATCGAACAGACCTACCCCCTGGAGCGGATCGCCGACGCCCACGCGCAGGCCGAGCGCGGACGTACACGCGGAAAGATCGTGATCTGCTTCTGAAACGGGGGCAGGGCACCGATGCGCCGGCCCGCCAGGCAATGATCTCGGTGGGCCGGCGACGCCCAGGATCAGCGGTCGAGGCCGGGCCTGAAAGCGTCGGCACGCGCCGTTGCATCGCGCAGTCCCGGGCGTGCCCCGGAGGGGGACCCGGTCGCCGCCCGCAGGCGGCGACCGGGCTCAGCTCAAGGCCACAAGCCCCGGCGTGAGCCGGCTACGCCCCCGCCGCCTCGTCCGCCGCCTGGGCCCGCAGTGCGCGTTCCACGCCCGAGCGGGACTCCGAGATCAGCCGGCGCAGCGCCGCGTTCGGGCCCGCCGAGGCGAGCCAGGCGTCCGTCGCGTCCAGGGTCTCCTGGGCCACCTGGATCGCCGGGTAGAGGCCGATCGCGACCTGCTGGGCCATCTCGTGCGAGCGCGACTCCCAGACGCCGGCGACCGCCGCGAAGTACTTCTCCGCGTACGGCGCCAGCAGCTCGCGCTGGTCGGTCTGGACGAAGCCGCCGATCACCGCCTCCTGAAGGGAGTTGGGCAGCTTGTCGCTCTCCACCACCGACGCCCACGCCTCAGCCTTGGCCTCGGCCAGCGGCCGGGCCGAGCGGGCGGCGGCCGCGTGGCGTTCGCCGGCCGCCGTGCGGTCGCGCTCGTACTCCGCCGCGATCTCCTCCTCGTCGTGGAGTCCGACCGCCGCCAGCCGCTGGACGAACGCCCAGCGCAGCTCGGTGTCGACGGCCAGGCCCTCGACCGACTCCGTACCGTCCAGCAGGCCCTGCAACAGGTCGAGCTGGTGCGGCGTACGGGCGGTCGCCGCGAACGCCCGCGCCCACGCGAGCTGGTGGTCGCCGCCCGGCTCCGCCGCCCTGAGGTGCGCCAGCGTCGCCTCCGTCCACCGCGTCAGCCCCGCCTCGCGCCACGCGGGCGCCGCGTACAGGTCGAGGGCCAGCTTCACCTGGCGGTGCAGCGACTGGACGACGCCGATGTCCGACTCCTTCGCGATACCGGACAGCACGAGCGCCAGGTAGTCGCGGGTGGCCAGCTCGCCGTCGCGCGTCATGTCCCACGCCGACGCCCAGCACAGCGCGCGCGGCAGCGACTGCGTGAAGTCCCCCAGGTGCTCGGTGACCACGCGCAGCGACTCCTCGTCGAGCCGGACCTTCGCGTACGACAGGTCGTCGTCGTTGAGCAGGATCACGGCCGGGCGCGGGGTGTCCGCCGGGAACGGCACCTCCGTACGCTCGCCGTCGACGTCCAGCTCGATCCGGCTCGTACGGACGAGCTTGCCGTCCGCGTCCAGGTCGTAGCAGCCGACCGCGATCCGGTGCGGGCGCAGCGTCGGCTCCCCCTTGGCGCCGGCCGGGAGAGCCGGGGCCTCCTGCCGTACCGCCAGCGAGGCGACGTTGCCCGCCTCGTCCAGCTCGATCTCCGGGCGCAGGACGTTGATGCCGGCCGTCTCCAGCCACGCCTTCGACCAGGTCTTCAGATCACGCCCTGAGGTCTCCTCCAGCGCGCCCAGCAGGTCCGACAGGCGCGTGTTGCCGAAGGCGTGCGCCTTGAAGTACGCCTGCACGCCCTTGAAGAACTCGTCCTGCCCGACGTACGCGACGAGCTGCTTCAGCACGGAGGCGCCCTTGGCGTACGTGATGCCGTCGAAGTTGACGAGCACGTCGTCCAGATCGCGGATCTCCGCCATGATCGGGTGCGTGGAGGGAAGCTGGTCCTGCCGGTACGCCCAGGTCTTCATGGAGTTGGCGAACGTCGTCCAGGACTGCGGCCACCGCGAGTCCGGCGCGTACGCCAGGCAGGCGATCGACGTGTACGTGGCGAACGACTCGTTCAGCCACAGGTCGTTCCACCACTCCATGGTGACCAGGTCGCCGAACCACATGTGCGCCAGCTCGTGCAGGATCGTCTCGGCCCGCGTCTCGTACGCGGCGTCCGTGACCTTCGAGCGGAAGACGTACTGGTCGCGGATGGTCACCGCGCCCGCGTTCTCCATCGCGCCCGCGTTGAACTCCGGCACGAAGAGCTGGTCGTACTTGGCGAAGGGGTACGCGTAGTCGAACTTCTCCTGGAACCAGGCGAAGCCCTGCCGCGTGACCTCGAAGATCGCGTCCGAGTCCAGGTACTCCGCGAGCGAGGGCCGGCAGTAGATGCCCAGCGGCACGGACCGCCCGTCCTTCTCGTACGAGCTGTGCACCGAGTGGTACGGGCCGGCGATCAGCGCGGTGATGTACGTCGAGATGCGCGGCGTCGGCTCGAAGACCCAGAGGTGGTCCTTGGGCTCCGGAGTCGGCGAGTTGGAGACGACGGTCCAGCCCTCGGGTGCCTTCACGGTGAACTGGAAGGTCGCCTTCAGGTCCGGCTGCTCGAAGGAGGCGAAGACGCGGCGCGCGTCCGGCACCTCGAACTGCGTGTAGAGGTACGCCTGCTCGTCGACCGGGTCGACGAAACGGTGCAGCCCTTCACCCGTGTTGGTGTACGCGCACTCCGCGACGACCGTCAGCTCGTTCGGACCCTCGTGCAGCTCCTTGAGCGCGATCCGCGAGTCCGCGAAGACCTCGGCGGCGTCCAGCGCGGCGCCGTTCAGCACGACCTCGTGCACGGCGGGCGCCACCAGATCGATGAAGGTCTCCGCCCCCGCCTCCGCGCTGCGGAACCGCACGGTGGTCACGGACCGGAAGGTGCCGCCCTCCTGTGCGCCGCTGAGATCGAGGTCGATCCCGTACGAGTCAACGCTGAGGAGGCGCGCGCGCCGCTGCGCCTCTTCGCGGGTCAGATTTGTGCCAGGCACCCGGTTCATCTCCTCGGTATGTGACGTGTGGAGTCATCCTTCCACGGCCGGTACGGGAGACGCCGTGGCATAAGGGGCCGCCCGGCCCCTTCCCGGGAGGTCAGGGGCGCCCGGGTGTTGATCCGGCGCGACCCCGGGCGAACGCTTGTCCTATGCGTCGAAAGGAACAGGACACCCGACAGCCCCCGGACAGGAGCGCGTTACCCCCGTCCGTCCTCGCCGTCGCCGCCGCCACCTGCTGTGTCGTCACCACGGAGATGCTGCCCGTCGGGCTGCTCACCCCCCTCGGGCGGGGGCTGGGGGCGTCCGACGGCACGGCCGGGCTCGCCATCACCCTGCCAGGGCTGGTCGCGGCGCTCGCCGCGCCCCTGCTGCCGGTCGCCGCGCGCCGCGCCGACCGGCGGACCGTGCTCCGTACGCTGCTGCTCCTGCTCGCCGCCGCCAATGTGCTCTCCGCGCTCGCGCCCGCCTTCGGGGTGCTGCTGGCGGCGCGCGCCCTGGTCGGGGTCTGCGTCGGAGGTGTCTGGGCGATCGCGGCCGGGCTCGCCGGGCGGCTCGTCGGCGGCGCCGCGGTGGGGCGGGCCACCGCTGTGATCTTCAGCGGGACCGCGGTGGCATCCGTGCTGGGGGTGCCCGCGGGGACACTGATGGGAGGTCTCGTCGGGTGGCGCTGGGCGTTCGGCGCGATGGCGGTGCTGGCCGTCGGGGCCGCCGTGCTGCTCGCGGTGCTGCCGCCGCTGCCCGCCCGGGAGGCGGTCCGGCTGCGCGAGGTCGCGGGGCTGCTCCGGGTCCCGGGCGTACGGGCCGTCCTGGTGGCGGCCGGGCTGCTGGTCGCCGGGCACTTCGCCGCGTACACCTATGTGCGCCCGGCCCTGGAGCGGGTGGAAGGGATCGGCCCCGGGCCGGTCAGCGGGCTGCTGCTGGGGTACGGGGCCGCCGCGCTCGCGGGCACCTTCCTGGCGGGCGTGGCCGCCGCCCGCGCCCCGCGCCGGGCGCTGCTCGGTCTCGCGGCGCTGCTGGCCACGACGGTCCTGCTGACCGTTCCGGCGGGCGGTTCCCCGGTCGGCGCCGTGGCGCTGCTGCTGGTGTGGGGCGCGGCGTACGGCGGGGTGCCGGTCAGCGCCCAGAGCTGGCTGATGACGGTGGTTCCTGACCACCGGGAGGCGGGCTCCGCGCTCTTCACCGGGGTCTTCAACGCCGCCATAGCCCTCGGCGCGCTCCTCGGCGGCCTGGCCGTGGACCGCCACGAGGTCGCCGGGGCGTTCGGGCTCGGCGGGGCGCTGGCCGCGCTCGCCGTCGCCCTGGGCGCGGGGATGAGGGCGGGGCGGGTGCCCCGTACCTCCGGCCACTGAGACCGGTTGGTACGGGGCGCCCGCCCCGCCGTGAAACGTCCTCGCGGGCGCCCCCGCGCTGTCCTGTGCCGTCCTGTGCCGCCCTACGCCGTCAGCTCGGCCGCCACCAGCTCCGCGATCTGCACCGCGTTCAGCGCGGCGCCCTTGCGCAGGTTGTCGCCGGAGAGGAACAGCGCCAGACCGTTCTCCGCCGTCTCGTCGCTCCGGATACGGCCCACGTACGACACGTCCTTGCCCGCCGCCTGGAGCGGCGTCGGGATCTCGGACAGCTCCACGCCCGGCGCGTCCTTCAGCAGCTCGTAGGCGCGCTCCACGCTCAGCGGGCGGGCGAAGCGGGCGTTGACCTGGAGGGAGTGGCCGGAGAAGACCGGTACGCGGACACAGGTCCCGGAGACCTTCAGCTCCGGGATCTCCAGGATCTTGCGGGACTCGTTGCGGAGCTTCTGCTCCTCGTCGGTCTCGAAGGAGCCGTCGTCCACGATGCCGCCCGCGAGCGGCACCACGTTGAAGGCGATGGGGCGCTGGTAGACGGCGGGCTCGGGGAAGTCCACGGCCCCGCCGTCGTGCGTCAGCCTGTCCGCCTGAGCGACGACCTTCTGCGCCTGGCCGTGCAGCTCGGCCACCCCGGCGAGCCCCGAGCCGGACACGGCCTGGTACGTCGTGGCGATCATGGCGGTCAGCCCGGCCTCGTCGTGCAGCGGGCGCAGCACGGGCATGGCGGCCATCGTGGTGCAGTTCGGGTTGGCGATGATGCCCTTGGGGCGGTCCGCGATCGCGTGCGGGTTGACCTCGGAGACGACGAGCGGGACCTCGGGGTCGCGGCGCCAGGCGGAGGAGTTGTCGATCACGACGGCACCCTGTCCCGCGACCTTCTCGGCGAGCGCCTTCGAGGTGGCGCCACCGGCGGAGAAGAGCACGATGTCGAGCCCGGAGTAGTCGGCCGTGGCCGCGTCCTCGACGGTGATCCGTGCCCCGCCCCATGCGATGGTGGAGCCCGCGGACCGGGCGGACGCGAACAGCCGCAGCTCGCCGACCGGGAAGTTCCGTTCGGCCAGGATGCTGCGCATGACCGTGCCGACCTGACCGGTGGCTCCGACGATTCCGACCTTCACTGGGGCTCCTTCACTCGCGACTGTCCCGGGAACGCGTTCTCTCATGATGCGTATGTCCCCGGCCGGTTTGTCCAATCCATTGTCCGAGGAGCGGGACGCGGACCGGGCGGGGCGCGGGACCACGCGAAGGGCGGGCGCCCGTTCGGACGCCCGCCCCTTACCGAGGGTCACACACGGTTACGGTGTGACGCTCTCGATGATCACGCTGCCGGTGCCCGCGGCCGTACCGCGTGCGTTGAGCAGCTTGACCTCGCCGAAGAACTGCCGGCCCGCGGGGGCCGCGCTGTTCACCAGGACGTCGGCCGAGATCTGCGCCGACGCGCCGGTCGCGAGCTTCACCGGCTTCGAGGCGTCGGCCGTGACCGAGCCCAGGGACGCCGAGTAGTACACGTCGCGGTAGTCGTACGCCGTGGTCCCGGCCGGGACCGAGTAGGCGTCCACCACGATCGTGTACTCACCGGCGGCCGGGTCGGCGAGGCTCACGGACTCCTCCGAGCCCGCCGACGTGGACGCGCCGAGCTGCGTGCCGTCCTTGTAGACCAGCAGGTCCAGGTCGGCGCCGTTGTCCGAGGTGCCGCCGATGGCCACGTCGAGCCGCTCGACGCCCGAGCCGAGGGTGACGGTCGTCGTCTGCTGGTCACCGTCCGAGATCGTCGGGCGGGTGACCTTCGCCGAGCCCAGCGAGCCGCCGCCGATCGTGCCGTCGATCGCGGCGAAACCGTTGGTGACCTTCCAGGAGACCGGCGTGGCGGTGCCGATCTTCGCGGCGGGGATCGAGGTGACCGCCGGGTCGAAGGAGGCGCCGAGCAGCGTCACGTCCAGGGTGTACGGGTTGTCCAGCAGCGGCGACGTACGGCGCGACTCGACCTCGATCTCCCAGACACCGGGCGCCGGGTCCGTGTACGAGCGCACATCGGGACGGCAGGTGTTGGCCGGGTTCGGGTAGTTCGGGTAGCAGTAGACCGTCGAGCTGTCCTCCAGCGCCACGCCGTACGGGTGCAGCGAGATGAAGCGGGTCTGGCTGTCCTTGGCGAGCCCGCCGAGCGCCACCTCCAGCGTCCCCGCGCCCTCCGGCACGGTGACGAAGTACGACGTGGAGCTGTTGCGCTGCACCGAGTCCTTCGCCGTGACGGTGTACGCGGGCTTCGCGGCGCCCGTCAGCTCCTTGGCGACGACCACGGTCGCGAGGATCTGCTTGTCCACGCCCTCGGTACGGCGGTCGTCGACCTCCAGGATCGCGCTGTGCACCCCGGCGGAAGCGGGCCTGGCCTGGACGGTGACGGTCACCGGCTGGTTCAGCGGCAGCTTGATCCGGTCACTGCCGAGCAGCCGGAACGTACCGTCGTCGTACTTCCACTTCAGCCGGTGCTCCAGCGCGCCCTTGCCGCCCGTGGTCCGGACGATGGTGACGTCGTACGTCCGGCTCTTGCCGGCCTTCAGCCCGCCCTCGCGGTCGTACACGCCGGTGCCGAAGCCCGGGGTCTTCAGGAACTGGTCGAGCGCGGTGTCGACCGGCGCCTTCACGCCGTACTCGTGGGCGGCGACCGCGTGCTTGCCGGAGGCGCGCTCGATCGACTTCCACGCGTCCACGACATCGATCAGACCGGCGCCCTGCTCGTGCGCCTGGAGACCGGAGATCTTCGACGCCGTGCTGGTGAGGGCCGTGCGCAGCTTCGCCGGGGACAGCTCGATCTTCTTCTGCTTCGCGGCGGAGATCAGCAGCGCGCTCGCGCCCGCGGCCTGCGGGGAGGCCATCGAGGTGCCCTGGAGCATCGAGTAGCCGGGCGGCAGCGCGTATCCGGCCTCGGCGACCGGGCCGCCGGGCGCCCAGGTCTGGGTGGAGTTGATGGCGGCGCCGGGCGCGGTGAGGGTCGGCGTGAAACCGCCGTCCTCGCGCGGTCCCCGGGCGGAGAAGGGCAGCAGCGCGTACTTCTTCGAGACGCCGGAGCCGTAGTTGGCGGCCCAGGTCTCCTTGGAGATCGACGCGGCGACCGAGATGACCTTGTCGGCCAGGGCCGGGTCGCTGATGGTGTTGGTGCCGGGGCCGTCGTTGCCCGCCGAGATGACGAGCTGGACGCCGTAGGTGTCGATGAGCCGGTTGTACAGCTCCGCGCGGGCGTTGTTGCCGTCGTTGAGCGGCGGCAGACCGCCGATCGACATGTTGACGATGTCCACGCCGCGGTTGACGACGAGGTCGATCATGCCCTCGGTGAGCGCGACGCTGGTGCAGCCGCCGCTCCAGGTGCAGGCGCGCGAGGAGACCAGCTTGGCTCCGGGCGCCGCGCCGTTCATCTGGCCGCCGAAGAGTCCGTTGGCCGCGGTGATACCGGCGACATGGCTGCCGTGCGAGCCCTCGATGACACCGATGCTGACGTAGTCGGACGTCGCGCCCGCCGCGTTGTGGACGACGTCCTTGCGGATCTCGACGGTGAAGGGGATGCGCTCGGCCACCGGGGTGGCCGGGTTGTCCTTGCCGAAGTAGCCGATCTGGAAACCGTCCTTGTACGGCTTCATCGCGGCGTCGTCGGTGAAGTCGCCGTCGTTGTCCAGGTCGACGCGTACGGTGCCGGTCGCCGGGTCGTACAGCACGCCCCACACGTCGGTGGTGTCGCCGTCGCGGTTGAGGTCACCGGCCATGTCGCCGCCGAGGGTGGCCCGTTCGGCGAAGGTGGTGAACTTGTACGAGCCCGCAGGCGCCTTCCACGTACGGCCGGCCGCCGTGAACGACGGTCCGCTGACCGCCCCGTTCATCCGCAGCCAGGTGCCGTCGCCGTCGGAGACCGGGTCCGTGGCGGTCACCCAGTCCACGACCTTGCGCTCACCGGTGGTGGTCTTCTGGAGCGCCGGGTGGCCCAGGTCGATCCCGGTGTCCAGGATGCCGATGGTGACGCCGCGCCCGTCGGCCTTGGGGTGCTTCTTGACGAAGTCGACCGCGCCGGTCTCGAAGGACGGGTTGTACGGGTTCTTCGCGGGCGTCTTCCGGTCCGGAGCCGGGTACTTCTTCACGGCCGGACTCTTCGGGGAGTTCGAGGCCTTCGACGACTGCGACGACGTGCTGCCCTGGGCGGTGTCCGCCGCGGGCCTCGGGTCGTCCAGCTCGATCTCCTGCTGGAGATCGATGCCGTGGACCGACGAGAGCTTCTGGGCCGCCTTGATCGCCGCGTCCGCCTTGGCGGTGGGCAGCGTCGCGCGGACGTAGCCGAGCTTGTCGTACGTCCTGCCGACCACGACGCCCTCGACGGCGTCCAGTTGGCCGGTGACCTGCCGGGTCGCACCGGGGGCCGTGGCGATCATCACGGTGACGCTCTTCTCGCCCTCGGCCTTGGCCTTGGCGAGCAGATCGGCGTCGGCGGACCCCAGCTTGTCGGAGCCTGCGGACGACTTCACGGGCGCGGGGACGGCCGGGTCGTCGGCGCCCGTCGCGGCGAACGCGGGTACGGCGCCGGTGGCCATCAGCGCGGCCACCAGGCCGGCCGCCGCCGTGACCCGGGCCATGCGTCTCGGACCGGATATGGAGCTGTCGGATTCGGAGGTCATCAGCATCCTTGTTCGATGAAAGAGTCAGTCCGGATTGCGGTACCGGATGACCGCTCAGCTTTTCGTATAAGTCGGGGTTTTGTGGAGTGCTGCCAGGGGCGCGTTTGAGTCATGGCGGAGATCCGCCACCGCGTCACATCCGCCAACCGGGAGGCGACCGCCCGGATGACACCGGATGAACGGTCGGGAGGTTCTCGTGCCGGTCACGGCACTAGGCTCACGGAATGAACCAGGAGCTACGAGTGGCCGCTTACGCCGTATGCGTCCACGACGGACAGATCCTCCTCGCGCGCTGGGTGGCGAAGGACGGCACCAAACGCTGGACGCTGCCCGGCGGCGGCATGGACCACGGCGAGGACCCCGTCGACGCCACGGTCCGCGAGGTCGAGGAGGAAACCGGCCACACCAGCGAGATGACCACGCTCCTGGGGGTGGACTCGATCCGCCGCCGCTACCCCCGCAAGCTGGGAGCGTTCGCCGACTTCCAGGGGCTGCGCATCATCTACGAGGGCCGGATCACCGGCGGCGAACTGCGCCCCGAGGAGGGCGGTTCCACCGATCTGGCCGCCTGGCACGGACTGGACGCGCTCGCGGAGCTCGACCGCGTCGAACTCGTCGACGTGGGCGTACGGCTGTGGCGCGAACGCCCCGCCCTGGGCCGCGTCACCGGTCCGGAGCACGGCGCGGTGGAGAACCCCCAGCGGGAGAACCCCCAGCCGGAAAACGTCCGGCCGGAGAACGGCTGAAACAGGTCAGTTCCCTATGACCGGTCAACTCCACCACGGTGACCGGAGTCCTCCCCTGGGACCGCGCCCGCAGATCAGGAGGGGTTCACATGGGAACACGTACGGTCCGCAGCGCCTGCACGGTGACGCTGGTAGTGGCGGCCCTCGCGGCGGGCACCCCCGGGGCAGGGGAGCGGGTGCGACGCGCCCCGCCCCGCCCCGGCGGGGGAGCGGTCACGCGCCCCGCCCCGGCCGCGTTCATCTGGGCAGGACGACCACCCGGGCCGCCGGATCCCGGTCGTCCGCCGCCATCAGGGCCGTACGGACCACGGTCGCCTGCTGCTCCAGCGACTCCCGCAGCTTGCGCGGCGTCAGATGGACGACGGTGATGCCCAGCAGTTCCAGATGCTCGCGCTTGCGGACCGTCGCCGACCACTGCTCGTCGTCCGAGAGATCAGGCCCGGCGTCCCCGCGCCCGCCCGGCCGCGGCGCCCGCGTGTCCAGCTCGATCGCGACCGCACGCTCCGGCCAGTAGGCGTCGACCCCGCCGAGGTGCGGACCGCCGGGCAGCCGCAGATCGACGTTCCACACCGGCTCCGGCAGCCCGTAGGAGCGCACCAGCTCGTACAGCCGCCCCTCGGCCAGCGTCCTTCCCTCCGCGAGCAGGGTGTCCACGGCGTCCACCACATGCTGCCGGGAGAGCAGCCCGGACTGGCTCAACTCCCTGACGACCGTGGCCGGGTCGCAGTGCCCGCTCCGTACCGCCTCCGTCAGCACCTCCACCACGGAGGGCGCGTCCGACAGATGCGCCACCGCGTCGGCCACCGCGCGCGCCACGGGCGCCACAGGACGGCCGTCGATCAGCTCGGGCAGCGGCAGCACATGGGCGCGGATCAGCCGGGCGCACCCCGTGGAGCGCAGCCGCCGGGTGCGCGGCACGAGTACGTCGATCCGCTCCAGCGCGAGCAGCGGGGGAGCCGACGCGAACCCGTAGAGCGACAGCGCCGCGAGCCCCGTGACCATCACCGTGCTGTACGGGACCGAGGCCGGCGCCGGGGCCGGGGTGTCGGGGCCGGGCTGTACGGGCACCCCGCCGCTCCCCGTGGCGGTCGGCCGGCCCGCGTACAGCAGCACCGCGTGCAGCCGCTCCTCCGCGGTCGGCGGCCCGGAGTGCAACAGGAAGACCCCCGGCAGCAGTTGCTGCCAGGGGCCACCGGCCCGGCACCGCGCGGCGACCCGCCCGGCCGGTACGCCGTGCTCACGGAGCTGCGCCGAGGAGAGGACGCGGCACCGCACATCGGCGGAGAGCCGGCCGAGAGGGAGGGGGCGGGGGGAGACCGGGGTGTTGTTGTTCATGCCGGGTGTCTCCCCCCGCGAGGAGGGGGGACTAACCGCCGTGACGAATCTGTCGGCAAATCCGGACAACCTCGTACTAAAGTAAGGGTGTTCGACTGCCGATCAGACAGACCGCCTTTCACCACCGGAGCCGGTGATTCCGCAGGTGCCCGCGACGGTGGCCGTCCCCGCCGCTCAGCCCGCGGCCGCGGCGTCGCACTCCTGTCCGCGCAGCGATCGCGCCAAGTCGTCCGCCGACTCCATGACCAGCCGGCGCAGCGCCGGCGCCGTGTTCCGGTGCGCCGCGAGCCAGGACTCGGTCGCCTCCAGCGTCGTACGGTCGTCCTGGAGCCCCGGGAACAGCCCCCGCACCACGTACATGCCGATCTGGATCGAGCGCTCCGTCCACACCCGCTCGATCGCCTCGAAGTACTTCGCGGTGTACGGGGCCAGCAGCTCGCGCTGACCGGGACGGGCGAAGCCCGCGATCACCGCCTCCACCAGCGCGTTCGACAGCGCGTCCGACTCGACGACCTGGGCCCACGCCTGCGCCTTGACGGCGGCGGAGGGGCGGGCCGCCAGACAGCGCACCTGGTGGCGCTTGCCCGACGCCGTGTCGTCCCGCGCCAGTTCGGCGTCGATGGCCGCCTCGTCCGCCGCCCCGTGCGCCGCCAGCGGCTCCAGGAAGGCCCAGCGCAGCTCCTGGTCGACGCTGAGCCCGTCGATCTTCGCCGTGCCCTCCAGCAGGCCGCGCAGAAGCTGGAGATCCGCCTCCGTCTCGGCGACCGCCGCGAAGAAGCGCGCCCAGGTGAGCTGGTGCTGGCTGCCCGGCTCCGCCGTCCGCAGCTCGCGCAGCGCGCCCTGCGCCAGCAGCAGCGCCCCCTCCGCGCGCCAGGCGGGCGCCGCGTAGTGGGTGAGCGCCGACCGCGCCCACGCGTGCAGCATCTGGAGCACCCCGATGTCCGACTCGCGGCCCGCGTGCCGGAAGACCAGCCCGATGAAGTCCCGGGCGGGCATCAGCGCGTCCCGGGTGAGATTCCACAGCGCCGACCAGCACAGGGCGCGCGCCAGCGGGTCCGTGAGATCGCCGAGGTGGTCGCGGAGGGTGTCCAGCGACGCCGCGTCGAAGCGGACCTTGCAGTACGTCAGGTCGTCGTCGTTGACGAGGACCAGCTCGGGCCGCTCGGCCCCGGCGAGGTCCTTGACGACCGTACGCGGCCCGTCCACGTCCGTCTCGGCGCGCGCGTACCGCACGAGGTCGCCGGAGGGCGACCGCCGGTACAGCCCGACCGCCACCCGGTGCGGCCGGAGTTCGGGGTGCGAGGGGGCGGCGTCCTGCACCACGGCCAGCTCCGTGATCCTGCCCTCGGCGTCACAGGTGAGCTGCGGCGTCAAGGAGTTGACGCCGGCTGTCTCCAGCCAGGACCGCGACCAGCCCGCCAGCTCGCGCCCGGACGTCTCCTCCAGGACGGCGAGCAGATCGCGCAGTTGTGTGTTGCCGTACGCGTGCCGCTTGAAGTAGCGCCGGGCGCCCTCCAGGAACGCGTCCCGGCCGACGTACGCGACGAGCTGCTTCAGCACGGAGGCGCCCTTGGCGTACGTGATCCCGTCGAAGTTCAGCTTCGCGTCCTCCAGGTCGCGGATGTCCGCCGTGACGGGGTGCGTGGAGGGGAGCTGGTCGGCGCGGTAGGCCCACGCCTTGCGGTTGTTGGCGAAGGTGATCCAGCCGTTGGAGAAGCGGGTCGCCTCCACGAGCGAGAGGGACCCCATGAAGTCGGCGAAGGACTCCTTCAGCCACAGGTCGTCCCACCACGTCATCGTGACGAGGTCGCCGAACCACATGTGCGCCATCTCGTGCAGGATCACATTGGCCCGGCGCTCGTAGGACGCGGAGGTCACCCGGCCGCGGAAGATGTACTCCTCGCGGAAGGTCACCAGCCCCGGGTTCTCCATCGCGCCGAGGTTGTACTCCGGCACGAACGCCTGGTCGTACTTCCCGAACGGGTACGGGTAGTCGAAGTGGTCGTGGAAGAAGTCCAGACCCTGCTTGGTGACGAGGAAGACGTCCTCCGCGTCGAAGTACCGGGCCAGCCCCTTGCGGCAGAGCGCGGTCAGCGGGATCTCCAGGACCGTGCCGTCCTCGAACGTGCGCCGGTAGGAGTCGGTCACCTCGTGGTACGGACCGGCCAGGACGGCCGTGATGTACGTCGAGATCGGCTTCGTCTCCGCGAACCGCCAGGTGCCGTCCGTCAGCACCCCCGCGCCGTTGCTCCGAACGGTCCACCCCTCGGGCGCCGTCACCTCGAAGCGGTACGGCGCCTTCAGATCGGGCTGCTCGAAGTTGGCGAAAACTCGACGGGCATCGGCGGGCTCGTACTGCGTGTAGAGATAGACCTCGCCGTCCTCCGGGTCGACGAAGCGGTGCATGCCCTCGCCCGTACGGCTGTACGCGCACTGCGCGTCCACCGTCAGCTCGTTCTCCGCGAGCAGGTCCTCCAGGGTGATCCGTGAGCCGTCGAAGACGGCCGCCGGGTCCAGGTCGCGGCCGTTGAGCGTCACCGAGGTCACGCTCGGCGCGATCAGATCGGCGAAGGCCGCCGCGCCGGGCTCGGCGCAGCGGAACCGGATCGTGGTCACGGAGCGGAAGGTCCGCGGCGCGTCCCCGTCCGCCTCGCCGACCGCCGACCGCAGGTCGAGGGCCACCTCGTACCCGTCTACGGACAGCAGGTCGGCCCGCTCACGGGCCTCGTCGCGGGACAGGTTCTCACCGGGCACGGTCTCTCCTCTGTGGCGCGCTTCGTCGCGGGTCTCGCTCGTCCGAAACAGCAACGATCCTCGCACGTGCCACTGACAGCGGGAACGCGGGAACGCGGGAAGCCGGGAATGCGGGAAGCCGGGAACGCGGGAATGCCTCCGGCCGATCTCCGTGTTGCGAGAAGTGAGGTGCGTCCATCCGCCACGAGGAGAGAAATGTCCGAGAAGACGCCTGTTGACTTCTGGTTCGACCCGCTGTGCCCCTGGGCCTGGATGACCTCCCGCTGGGTCCTCGAAGTGGAGAAGGTCCGCGACATCGAGGTCCGCTGGCATGTGATGAGCCTGGGGGTCCTCAACGAGGACAAGCTCGACCAGCTCCCCGAGGAGTACCGGGAGAACATGCTCCCCGGCGGCAAGTCCTGGTGGTCGGTCCGGGTGGTCATCGCCGCCCAGCAGCTCCACGGCGACGAGGTCGTCGGCAAGCTGTACACCGCGCTCGGCACCCGCATCCACAACCAGGGTGAGGGCGTGAGCCGCGAGTCCATCGCCGCCGCGCTGGCGGAGGCGGAGCTGCCCGCCGACCTGATCCGGTACGCCGAGTCCGACGAGTACGACACCGAGCTGCGCGCCTCCCACAAGGAGGGCATCGACAAGGTGGGCCAGGAGGTCGGCACCCCGGTTATCGCGGTCCCCGGCGCCGACGGCGAGCAGATCGCCTTCTTCGGCCCGGTGGTCACGCCGGCGCCCAAGGGCGAGGAGGCCGCGAAGCTGTGGGACGGCACCCTGATGGTCGCGTCGATCCCGGGCTTCTACGAGATCAAGCGCACGCGCACGGCGGCCCCCAGCTTCGAGTAGCCGCGTTCGTCACCGCGGTAGAGCAAGACAAGAAGAGGCAGATGAGACAGAAGGGCCTCCGCGAGTCTGGTCCTCGCGGGGGCCCTTCGTCATTCCGTCCGCACGTGAAGGGTGAGAAGACGATCACGAGCAGGACGTGTGGGGTGCCCGGTCAGGGCACGAGCAGGAGGCTGTGGGCGCGCTCCTTGGCGGACGCGTAGCGCTTGGCGACGTCCTGCCAGTTCACGACGGCCCACATGGCGTCGATGAAGTCGACCTTCTGGTTCTTGTACTGGAGGTAGAAGGCGTGCTCCCAGGCGTCGAAGACCAGGATCGGCACGGACCCCTGGCCGACGTTGCCCTGGTGGTCGTAGACCTGCTCGACGATCAGCCGCGCGCTGACCGGTTCATACGCCAGGACGCCCCAGCCCGAGCCCTGGGTGGTGGCGGCGGCCTTGGTGAGCTGCGCCTTGAAGCCCGCGAAGGAGCCGAAGGACGCGGTGAGCGCGTCCGCCAGCTCACCGACCCCGTCGGCGGCGAGTGGTTCGCCGCCGCCGTCGCCGGTCATGTTGTGCCAGTAGATGGAGTGGAGGACATGGCCGGAGAGATGGAACGCGAGGTTCTTCTCCAGCCCGTTGATCGCCCCCCACGCCTCCTTGTCGCGCGCCTCCGCGAGCTGTTCGAGGGTGTCGTTGGCGCCCTTCACGTACGCCGCGTGGTGTTTGTCGTGGTGCAGCTCGACGATCTGCGGATTGATGACCGGTTCGAGTGCCGCGTAGTCGTACGGCAGTTCAGGAAGCGTGTACACGGCCATGGTGGGCCCCTCCGGGTGTCTTATTGCACATACTATGCAACTGCACGCTAACAGCAAGAGGGTCGGGAGGGGCGGGCGACACCGCCGCCGGGCGCGGACTCCACGCCGACACGTACGGGCGACTCCGCCACCCGGCACGAGCGCCCCCCGTGTGACACCTTCGACAACGCGCTGACCTCCGCTTTGTGGATGGCTGACGGTGATACGCCGGGGACCCGTGGGTTACGGTCGGGCTGTCCCCAGGCGCCAATCACGGCGCCCACGCCCGATCGCGGAGTCCCCATGAGCACTGCTGCCGCAGCCCCCCGTACCGGAGCGGTTCTCGCCGATCTCCTCCCCGCCAGCCGCACCCGGGACATCGCCCTGGTCCTCGGCGGCGCCGTGCTGACCGGCCTCGCGGCCCAGATAGCCGTGCCCGTCCCCGGCTCCCCGGTCCCGGTCACCGGCCAGACCTTCGCCGCGCTGCTCGTCGGCACCGCGCTCGGCGCCCGCCGCGGCTTCCTCTCCCTGGCCGTCTACGCCCTGGTCGGTATGGCCGGGATGCCCTGGTTCTCGGCGGGCTCCTCGGGCCCCGGCGGCGCGTCCTTCGGCTATGTCCTGGGCATGCTGCTCGCCGCCACGGTGGTGGGCGCGCTGGCCCGCCGCGGCGGCGACCGCTCCGTACTCCGCACCGCCGGGACGATGGTGATCGGCTCCGCCGTGATCTACGCGGTCGGCGTCCCCTACCTCGCGCTCTCCACCGGGATGTCGCCGGGCGCCGCCGTGGCGGCGGGCCTGGTGCCCTTCCTGCTCGGCGACGCGCTCAAGGCGGCGCTGGCGATGGGCGCGCTGCCCGCCGCCTGGAAGCTCCTCGGCAGCAAGGGCTGAGGGCACCGCACGCCGGACATGAGTGAGGGGGGGGGGGGGCCCCCCCCGGGGGGGGGGGGGGCCCCCCCCCCCCCCCCCCCCGGGCGCCCCCCGGTCGTGGGTAGGGCCCGGGGGGCCGCCCCCGACGCGCGCCCCCCGCGCGGGGGCCACCCCCCGCG
>NZ_JBIWFO010000003.1:537990-609452 GCF_044763125.1 Streptomyces sp. NPDC096310
CGGCGCGGGGGGGGGGGGGGGCCCCCGCCCCCGGGGGTGCCCGCCGGGGGGCCCCCCCCCCCGCGCCCCCCCCCCCCCCCCCCGGGGCGGGGCCCCCCCCCCCGGGGGGGGGGCCCCCCCCCCCCCTCACTCATCTCCCCGGCCCTGGACCGGAGTTCAGCTCTTGACGACCGGGCTCTCGGCCGGAGCCGTCCCCTCCGCGGCGTTCTCCTCACCGAGCCGGCGCCTCCGTACGTCGCGCACCAGCGCGACACCCACCACGAGCGCCGCCACCAGCAGCGACAGCAGCACCTGCTCCCGCGCCGCGTCGTCGGTGAGCATGTAGACCAGGACGAACGAGATCATCGCGATCGTCGCCCAGGTCAGATACGGGAAGAGCCACATCCGTACGACGAGCTTCTCCGGGGTCTCCCGCAGGATGATCCCGCGCATCCGCAACTGCGTGAAACAGATCACCAGCCAGACGAAGAGGGCCACCGCGCCCGACGAGTTCAGCAGGAACGCGAAGACCGTGTCGGGCCACTGGTAGTTGAAGAAGACCGCGATGAAGCCGAAGGCCACGGACGACAGGATCGCCGTCTGCGGCACGCCGCGCCGGGTCGTCCGCGCGAACGACCCGGGGGCGTCCCCGCGCCGGCCGAGCGAGAAGGCCATCCGGGACGCCGTGTACAGGCCGGAGTTCAGACAGGAGAGCACGGCCGTCAGCACGATGACGTTCATGACCTGACCGGCGTGCGGGATCCCGATCGAGTTCAGCGCCGCGACGTACGAACCGTCCTTGGTGATCGACTTGTCGTTCCAGGGCAGCAGCGTCAGAACGACGAAGACCGAGCCCAGGTAGAAGACGGCGATCCGCCAGATCACGCTGTTGGTGGCCTTGGCGACCGCGCGCTGCGGGTTCGAGGACTCACCGGCGGCCAGCGTGACGATCTCGCTGCCCATGAAGGAGAACACGACCATCAGTACCCCGGTGAGGATCGCGCCGGGCCCCTTGGGGAAGAAGCCACCCGCGTCCGTGAGGTGCCCGAAGCCGGCGCCCGGGTTGTCCGAGCCCGGCAGCAGCCCGAAGACGGCCAGCAGCCCGACGACGACGAACCCGGTGATCGCCACCACCTTGATTCCGGCGAACCAGAATTCGAATTCACCGAACGACGAGACGGAGACCAGATTCGTCCCGGTCAGCACGAGCATCACGATCAGGGCCCAGGCCCACTGCGGAACGGCGGGGATCCAGCCCTCCAGGATCTGGGCGCCCGCCGTCGCCTCGACCGCCAGCACCACCACCCAGAAGAACCAGTACAGCCAGCCGATCGAGAACCCCGCCCAGCGGCCCAGGGCCTGGTCCGCGTAGGCGGAGAAGGAGCCCGAGCTGGGCCGCGCGGCGGCCATCTCGCCGAGCATCCGCATGACGAGCACGACCATCGCGCCGACCAGGGCGTACGAGAGCAGAATGGCCGGTCCGGCGGCGGCGATGCCTGACGCGGAGCCGACGAACAGACCGGCGCCGATGACACCGCCGATCGCGATCATGGACAGGTGGCGGTTCTTGAGGCCGGCTTGCAGGCCGTCGGAGGAGTTCGGATTCCCAGGCTCGCTGGGCTTTCCGCCTTCCTTCGTGGGGGACGGCAGGGAGGTCATGCGAGAATCCTTACGTCTGCTTGTCACTCGAATGACGAGTTCCCGCATTCAAGCGTTCGCCCGGCCGTCGATGGAAGTGGCAATTCCGTATCTTTACCGGGAAGCCGTGCTCCGTAATGGAGCGTTGATCTGGAACACCGCTACCCATCCACGACCCGCCCATGCACGGGCCGTGCGGTGCGTGCCACACTTCGCACCATGCGCGTGTACCTCGGTTCCGACCATGCCGGCTTCGAACTCAAGAACCACCTGGTGGAGTGGCTCACCGCCCAGGGCCACGACCCGGTGGACTGCGGCCCCCACATCTACGACGCCCAGGACGACTACCCGCCGTTCTGCCTGCGCGCCGCGGAGCGCACGGCCGCGGACGGCGACAGCCTCGGCATCGTCATCGGCGGCTCGGGCAACGGCGAGCAGATCGCCGCGAACAAGGTCAAGGGCGTCCGGGCCGTCCTCGCCTGGAGCGAGCAGACGGCCGCGCTCGGCCGTGAGCACAACGACGCCAACGTCGTCTCCGTCGGCGGCCGGATGCACACCCAGGACGAGGTGACCACGTTCATCGAGGTCTTCCTCGCCACCCCGTACTCCGGCGCGGAGCGCCACGCACGCCGGATCGCGATGCTCACGGAGTACGAGACCACCCACGAACTGCCGCCGGTCCCGGCGCACCACCCGCAGCAGGAAAACTAGTTTTACCCGTGCCGCCGGGACCGGTCCCGGCGGCACGGCCATGTCCGCGCCGCGCCATGTCCGCGCCGCGGTCGCGCGCCGTCATGAGGAGACACCGTGCCCGAGGGGCATACGATCCACCGCCTCGCCGAGGACCATCTCGCCCGCTTCGGCGGCCGGCCGGTACGGGTCTCCAGCCCGCAGGGCAAGTTCTCCGACAGCGCAGCCCTCCTCGACGGCCAGGTGCTGTCCGGCGTCGACGCGCACGGCAAACACCTCTTCCTCGGATTCGGGGAGACCGGCGCGACGGGGACGGTCGGCTGGGTCCATGTCCACCTCGGGCTCTTCGGCAAACTCGGCTTCGGTACGGCACCGGTCCCGCCGCCCACCGACACCGTCCGACTCCGGCTGGAGGGCGGCGGCCACTACGCGGATCTGCGCGGCCCCACCACCTGCGCCCTGATCACCGCCCCCGAGAAGCAGGCCGTGCACGACCGGCTGGGCCCGGACCCCCTGCGCGTGCGCGCCGCCGATGCCGGTGCCGGCGGCGCCCCAGCCCCAGCCGACGCCGGCGGCGACGGCGACGGCGAGCGGGCCTGGGCCCGGATCTCCCGCTCCCGTACGACCGTGGCCGCACTGCTCATGGACCAGAAGGTCGTCGCGGGCGTCGGCAACGTCTACCGCGCCGAGGTCCTCTTCCGCCACGGCATCGACCCGTACCGGGCCGGCAAGGACCTCACCCGCCGCGAGTGGGACGCGATCTGGGCCGACCTCGTCGCCCTGATGCGCGAGGGCGTACGCCACAACCGGATCGACACCGTCCGCCCCGAGCACACCCCCGAGGCCATGGGCCGTCCGCCGCGCGTCGACGACCACGGCGGCGAGGTCTACGTCTACCGCCGCGCACGGATGCCCTGCCTGCTCTGCGGCACCGAGATCCGCACCGCGCCCCTCGCCGCCCGCAACCTCTTCTGGTGCCCCGGCTGCCAGCAGCGGTAGCCCCTGATCAGAACCCGTGCGGCAGCCACGGCGCGACATCCGAGCCGAACGCGACCGACGCCGCCTCCAGCGCGCCCGCCCGCGTCTCCCGCACCCGCCCCGCGCGCCCCAGCGCGGCCAGCGGCGTACCGCCCAGATAGACGGCGCTCAGCTCGTTCACCGACAGCACCAGATCGGGCGCGTCCGCGGTCCGCGCGCAGGTCGCGCCCTTCGCGTCGCCGCTCAGTCGCCAGCGCCCCTCGTTCCAGGGGCAGAAGGTGTCCGTCACCTCCAGTACCACGTCCACCGGCGTCCGGTACGTACGCGCCTCCAGTGCCGGGGCCACCTCCACCGGCCGCAGATACAGGTCGTCCCGTACCCGCGGCTCGCACCGCCGGAAGTCGGAGACGAGATACCGGAACGCGTCGTCCACCGGCCTGCTGCGCACCCGTAGCGCCGACGTCAGGTCGATCCCGAAGAGGAAGCGCCACAGCACGGCGTACGCCACCGGGTCGGCCGCGTGCAGATCCCGCAGCTCGATCGTGCCCTTGGGACCCGACACGTCCCACTCGGGGCGGTTGTGGAAGAGCGTGAACCCCACCACCTCGCCGTCCCGCTCCGCCAGCACGCACTGGAGCGCGGAGAGCCCGTCGCGCGCCGCCCCCGTGCCCACCACCGGCAGCCGCTCCCAGCCGGGCCTGCGGGCCGGCATCCCGGGGCGCTTCGCGACATCCGCCGCGTACAGCGCCTCGCACGCCTCCCGTACGTCCGGGTCGTCCGCCCGCACCCGGCGCAGACGTATGTCGTCGCCCTCGCCGTCCACGCCGCCGGGTATCCGGATATGGACCCGGGACGTGTCGATCTCCGCCGAGAGGGCGTAGCTCGCGACGCCGTATCCGTACCGCCCGTAGATCGCCGGCTCCGAGGCCGTCAGCACGGCGAGCGGTTCGCCCAGGGACCTGACGTCGTCGAGCTGACGCCGCATCATCGACGTGAGCACCCCGCGCCGCCGGTGCGTCGCCGCCACGCTCACCCTCGTCACGCCCGCCGTGGGCACCTGGGCGCCGCCCGGCACCGTGAGCCGGAAGCTGTACGCCCCGGTCGTGCCCACGCACTCGTCACCGTCCCAGACACCGATCGCGCGGTCGATCTCGGCGAGGTCGCGCAGCAGCTCGCTGTCGCCCACGCCTCCCCCGACGCCGCCGAAGGCCAGCTCCAACGCCTCGTGCCAGGAGTCGTATTCGGACGCTCGCAGCACCCTCAGATCCAGTGTCATATGCCATCAGTACCAGCCGTACGGCGGCGAGGCGACCCGATTTCGAACGCAATGTCACGGGGGTCCCTCTGCACGGCGGCCGGGCGGCTCGGTAGGGTCCACCACAATGGCCGGTGTCGCAAGAGCGGATTCGTACTCGGCCCGGATGCGCAGGAGGCTGCACCGGGTCCGGATCAGTGTGCGCAAATCCGGCGTCGACTACTTCCGGGGCGACGGCTCCGACTGGATCGCCCTCGTCGGGCTCCTGCTGACCGTGCCGGCCATCGCCCTCACCACGATGGCGATACCCGTCTGGTGCGCGCCCGCCGCGCTCGTCCTGCCGATCGTGGCGGGCGGCCTGCTGCTGCGCCCGGCGAGCCTGCTCAGTCTGTACGCGGCCGCCGCGGCGGCGCTGATCGTCGAGTCGATGGTCCTCGGCCCGTACCCGGACGGACCGGCCACGGTCACCCCCGGCACGGTCCTGGTGGTGGCGGCCTGCGGGCTCTTCGGCCTGCTGATCGCCCAGTTCAGGGCGAGGGTCGGGGTGCCCTGGCGGCGCGGCGGGACCATGCTCTTCGACCTGCGGGAACGCATCCGCGTGCAGAGCGCGCTGCCCTGGCTGCCGACGGGGTGGCACCACGAGATGGCGCTCCGCCCGGCGGGCGGCCAGTCCTTCTCCGGCGACTTCGTGGTGGCCGCCCGTACCAACGGAGGACGCACCCTGGAGGTCGTCCTCACGGACGTCTCCGGCAAGGGCATGGACGCGGGCTCGCGCGCTCTGCTGCTCTCCGGCGCCTTCGGCGGCCTGCTCGGCTCGCTCCCGCCGGGGGACTTCCTCCCCGCCGCCAACGGCTATCTGCTCCGCCAGGACTGGGACGAGGGGTTCGCGACCTCGATCCATCTCGTCCTCGATCTCGAATCCGGCGACTACGAACTGCTCTCCGCCGGCCATCTCCCCGCGCTCCAGCTCCACGCGGGCAGCGGGCGCTGGGAGGAGAAGTCGGGCGAGGGCCCGCTGCTCGGGGTCTACGACGGCGCCCAGTTCGACCCGGCCAAGGGCTCCCTGCGCCCCGGCGATGTCCTGATGCTCTTCACGGACGGCCTGGTGGAGGCGCCAGGACGCGACCTGGGCGAGGGCATGGACCGGCTCACCGGCGAGGCCGACCGCTACGTCGTCCCGGGGTTCGAGGGCGCGGCCTGGCATCTCATCGAGGCGGTGGCGAAGGACGTGAACGACGACCGCGCCCTGCTCCTGATCTGCCGAGAGGCCGGACAGGCTCCGCCGAGCCCGCCCGGCCTCCGGGGCCTGTCCTGAGAGCCGGCGTGGACGTTCGCCGACTCCATCGGTGTACGTACGGGTCCGGGTCCCAGGGTCTTTCGTTTGGGTCTGGCTGGATCAGGGAGCGGGGTCTGGTGCCGTGGATCGCGAGGCGGAGGAGGGAGGCGACGCGGGAGCGGATGGGGTCTCCCCTGGTCGAGCGAAGCCGAGACCTTGGGGATGAGTGACGACAACGCCGCGAGGCGCGGTGCCAGGGCACGCGAGCCCAGCAAGATCCAAACGAGAGGCCCTAACAGCACGGCCATCGCCGGTCAGCTCGTCACGGTCGCCTCCGCGCCTCTGCCGTCCCGCTTGCCGAGACCGTCCCGGTCGTCCCGCGCGGGGGATGGGCCATCGGCCTCTGGAGTGCTCCCCGGCCCGTCACCGCCCCCCTCGTGGCCGCCGCCCGGCAGGATCCGGGCGAGCCAGTGCGAGCGCCCCGCGGCCAGCGGGCCGAGGACGGCGAGGAGCAGGACGTACCCCGCGATGAAGGGCGCGAGCCGGCTGTCAAGGCCCGCTCCCGCCGCCATCGTGGCGAGGATCAGCGCGAACTCACCGCGGGCGAGCAGGGTCGTGGAGATATTGGCGGCCGGTCCCGCGCCGAAGCCGAAGATCTTCGCGGCGGTGACCCCCGCCGCGACGTTCATCACCAGCGTCACGACGACGGCGGCGAGGACGGGCCACAGGACGGTCGGCAGATCGCCGGGGTTGATCGACAGGCCGAAGGCGAAGAAGAAGATCGCGCCGAACGCGTCCCTCAACGGGTGGACCAGTTCGCGGATCCGGTCGCCCGATGTGGTGGCGCCCAGCATCAGACCGACCATGAAGGCGCCGATGGCGTCGGCGACCCCGAACCACTCGGAGACACCGGCCACCAGAACCGCCGCGCCGAGGAAGGAGATGACGAGCAGTTCGTCGTCCTTGGTGCCCACGAGCCGGCCGACGACCTTCGTCCCGAACCGGGCGGCGAGGGCGAGCAGCAGCAGGAAGCCGAAGGCCTTGCCGCCGTCCATGATCGCGGCCGCGGCGCTGTCGGCGCCGGACAGGATCGGCTGGAGCGCGGCGAGATAGAGGGCCAGGAAGATGTCCTCGACCACGATGATGCCGAGGACGGGCTTGGTCTCGGGATTGCCGATACGGCCCATGTCGACCAGGACCTTGGTGACGATCGCGGACGACGAGATCCCGAGCACACCGGCGAGGACCAGCGCCTCGGAGGTGCCCCAGCCCAGTGCGAAGCCGAAGCCGAGCCCGGCGCCCACGTTCAGCAGGAGATAGGCGCCGCCGGCGAGGGCCATCTTCCGGCCACCCGCCTTGAGGTCGTCGAGATGGAATTCCAGACCGAGGTAGAAGAGGAGCAGGACCAGGCCGAGGGCGGAGAGCATCTCCAGCTCGTGCGGGTCCTTGACCAGCACGATGCCGGGCGTGTGCGGGCCGAGGAGGATCCCGGCCAGGATGAACAGGGGAATCGTGGGGAGACCGATGCGGCCGCCCAGTCGGGCGAGAACGGCGGCGGCCAGGAAGGCGCCGCCCATGGCTATGAGGGTCTCTGCGTGTCCGATGGGATCGCTCCTCCGTCGGGTCAAGGGTGCGTCAAGGAATCGTCAGTAATTAGTTTACCAAACGATTTACCGAGTAACGGGAGTCGTTCGTCCGTACGGGGAGGGCTGTCCGCCTGCGCGAGGAGGGCCGCCCGCCGGTAAGGGGAGGGCCGCCCGCCGGTAAGGGGAGGGCTGTCCGTCCGCGCGGCAACGGGGGAAACCTCCCCACGCGGCACTCCTCCGGTCGCCGAAAACGTCAACAACCGGGATGTACCGCCCCATTGGCCGGAAGTGAGGGGAGCGCCGATCCACACCCGGGGGAAGGTTGATGGCACGATGGTCCGAGCAGGATGTACGGGGTACGTGGTGTCGTACGCGACCCCGCAGGGGCTGGGCTAGGCGGACCGACCGAGGGTGTGATCAGTTGTGGCCATCTCACTGTCTGTGGTGCTTCTGTTGGCGATCATCCTTGTGGTGTTCATCCGCGGTGGCTCGATCAAGGCGGGTCCGGCGATCGTCGCGATCCTCTTCGGCTTCTTCCTCGCGTCCACCAACATGGCGCCGTCGGTCAACCGGTTCCTCAACTCGATAGCCGACACGATCAATCAGATCAGTTTCTGACCCGGATCGGTCTCCGGTCCGGCCCTGGCTCGGCCCCGGCCCCGGAAACGCCGCCGGCCCGATCGGTGACGTATCGCACCTGATCGGGCCGGGGCCGGTGGAGCGGGCGACGGGAATCGAACCCGCGTAGCTAGTTTGGAAGACTAGGGCTCTACCATTGAGCTACGCCCGCACAGCACGCGCCGCGGGTCGGACGACCCCGGCACGGACAACATCGTAGCGGGTCGCGGGCGTTCACCGCACACCCGTAAAGCGCCGGTCAAGGATGACAACCGAGCCCCCGCGGGGATGTACCCTACGTGTCGCACCGACGGGGTGTGGCGCAGCTTGGTAGCGCGTCCGCTTTGGGAGCGGAAGGTCGTCGGTTCGAATCCGGCCACCCCGACCATCGTTCAAGATCACAGCGCGCGGTCACGTTGTGGGGCCCTTCCCGCTTGCGGTTACTATGCAAGCTGCGTGCCCGTGTGTCTGCAGAGTCTCTGAAGAACCGGGCCGAATCCGCCGGGCCGCGCCGCGTGTGCGGTGGACCCGGCAGAACCCCAGAATCAGCCACCAAGGAGACCGAACCGTGAAGAGCGCCGTGGAGACCCTGAACCCGACTCGGGTTCGGCTCACTGTCGAGGTGCCCTTCGAGGAGCTCAAGGACAGCCTCGACGCGGCGTACAAGAAGATCAACCAGCAGGTCACGGTGAAGGGCTTCCGCAAGGGCAAGATCCCGGCCCGGATCATCGACCAGCGGTTCGGGCGTGGTGCTGTGCTGGAGGAGGCCGTCAACGACGCCCTCCCGAAGTTCTACACCGACGCGGTCAACGAGGGTGAGCTCAACGTCCTCGGTCAGCCCGATGTCGACATCACGGAGCTGAAGGACGGCGAACTGCTCTCCTTCACCGCCGAGGTCGACATCCGCCCGGTCATCGAGATCCCGGACTACTCCGGCATCGCGGTCACGGTCGACGCCGTCGAGGTCAGCGACGAGGACATCGAGAAGTCGGTCGAGCAGCTCCGCGACCGCTTCGCGTCCACCAACCCGGTCGAGCGCGCCGCCGTCGACGGTGATGTCGTGACGATCGACCTGGAGGCCAAGGTCGACGGCGAGGTCCTGCCCGACGGAGTGGCGAGCGGTGTGCAGTACACCATCGGCTCCGGAGAGCTTCTCGACGGCATCGACGAGGCCGTGACCGGCCTGGAGGCCGGTGGCGAGGCCACCTTCACCTCCGAGCTGAAGGGCGGCACCGCCGAGGGCCAGGCCGCCGAGGTCTCCGTCAAGGTGACCCAGGTCGCCGCCCGTGAGCTTCCCGAGCTGGACGACGAGTTCGCGCAGATGGCGAGCGAGTTCGACACGCTTGAGGAGCTGAAGGCCGACAGCCGCAAGCGCCTGGAGAGCACCAAGCAGTACGACCAGGCCACCCAGGCCCAGGAGCGCGTCCTCGACGAGCTGCTGAAGCTCGCCGAGGTGCCGATCCCGGAGAAGCTGCTCGCGGAGGAGATCAACACCCGCAAGCACAACCTGGAGCACCACCAGCTCGGTCAGATGGGCCTCGACCTCGCGAAGTACCTGGAGATCCAGGGCAAGACCGAGGAGGAGTTCGACGCCGAGACCGAGGAGCAGGCGGTCAAGGGCATCAAGACCCAGTTCATCCTCGACGAGCTGGTCAACAAGGAGAAGCTGAACGTCAACCAGGAGGAGCTCACCGAGCACCTCATGCGGCGCGCGCAGTCCTCCGGCATGTCCCCCGACCAGTTCGCCCAGGCGGTCGTCGAAGGCGGCCAGGTGCCGATGCTCGTCGGCGAGGTCGCCCGCGGCAAGGCGCTCGCCGTGGTCGTCGAGGCCGCCACGGTCACCGACACCAACGGCAACCCGGTCGACCTGGAGGACGAGGAGGAGGAGACGGCCGAGGCCGTCGCCGCCGAGGCCACCGGCTCCGACGAGGCCCCCGCCGACGCCGCCCCCGCCGCGGACGCGGACGAGAAGGCCGACGACAAGGCCGACAAGGCCGGCGCCTGAGCGGTCACGCTCTGACCGACGGAACCGACGGAACGGGCCCCGGACGCGACACGCGCCCGGGGCCCGCCCTGTCCGCCTCCGCCGCCGGGCACCCCGCTTCCGTACAGGCCGCTCCCCGGCCGTACACGCCCCCGTGGGCCCCCGCACACCCCCGGGCGGCGCACACGGGCCACAGGGGCGCCCAGGCCCGTACAGGGCCCGCCGGTGGCCGCTCGGAACCTCAACTACCTTGCGCTCCCAGCGAACAGCCACGGAAGCGGGATGGCCCTTGCCGACCAGCGCGTTAGGGTCCATGAATACGAGGGCAGGGGAGTCTCCCGTCCCCGGTACGAAGACGCTGAGACGGCCGCAGCCGTCAGAGACGAGCAGGTGTATACGTGACGAATCTGATGCCTTACGCCGCCGGTGAGCCGTCCCTCGGTGGTGGCCTCGGCGACCAGGTCTACAGCCGGCTGCTCGGAGAGCGGATCATCTTCCTCGGCCAGCAGGTCGACGACGACATCGCGAACAAGATCACGGCCCAGATGCTGCTCCTTGCCGCCGAACCGGACAAGGACATCTTCCTTTACATCAACAGCCCCGGTGGCTCCGTGACGGCCGGCATGGCCGTGTACGACACGATGCAGTACATCCCCAACGACGTGGTCACCATCGGTATGGGCATGGCCGCCTCCATGGGGCAGTTCCTGCTCACCGGCGGCACCGCGGGCAAGCGCTTCGCGCTCCCCAACACCGACATCCTGATGCACCAGGGCTCCGCCGGTATCGGCGGCACCGCCTCGGACATCAAGATCCAGGCCGAGTACCTGCTCCGTACGAAGAAGCGGATGGCCGAGATCACCGCCTTCCACTCCGGGCAGACCGAAGAGACGATCATCCGCGACGGCGACCGCGACCGCTGGTTCACCGTCCAGGAGGCCAAGGACTACGGCCTGATCGACGAGATCATCACCGCGGCCTCGGGCGTTCCGGGCGGCGGCGGCACCGGGGCCTGAGGCGACGCGCCTTGACGCCCCTCCCGACCCCGGCCCAGCCCACCGAACGCCACAGGATGGTGAACACCCACATGAACAACTTCCCCGCGAGCGGCCTCTACAACGGCCCGCAGGTGGACAACCGCTATGTCGTCCCGCGCTTCGTGGAGCGCACCTCGCAGGGCGTGCGCGAGTACGACCCGTACGCGAAGCTCTTCGAGGAGCGCGTCATCTTCCTCGGCGTGCAGATCGACGACGCCTCCGCCAACGACGTCATGGCGCAGCTCCTGTGCCTGGAGTCGATGGACCCGGACCGCGACATCTCGATCTACATCAACAGCCCCGGCGGCTCGATGACGGCCCTGACGGCCATCTACGACACGATGCAGTTCGTGAAGCCGGACATCCAGACGGTCTGCATGGGCCAGGCCGCCTCGGCCGCCGCCGTGCTGCTCGCCGCCGGCACCCCGGGCAAGCGTCTCGCCCTGCCGAACGCGCGTGTGCTGATCCACCAGCCGTCCAGCCAGACCGGCCGGGAGCAGCTCTCCGACCTGGAGATCGCCGCCAACGAGATCCTCCGGATGCGCGCCCAGCTCGAAGAGATGCTGGCCAAGCACTCGACGACGCCGATCGAGAAGGTCCGCGACGACATCGAGCGTGACAAGATCCTGACCGCCGACGACGCGCTCGCGTACGGTCTGGTCGACCAGATCGTGTCGACGCGCAAGACCACGGCCGCAGCGGCCGCCTGACACACCCGGCGACCTCGGCGCGCTCATACCGGCCGCGGGTGAACTCCCGCGACCAGGTGAACCGCGCCTGGGCCTGTTCCGGGTTCTCCCGTGGGAGAACCCGGAACAGGCCCTAAGGGGGCCCGAACCGGGGCCCGGGCAAGGTACCGTCGGATATGAGGCACAGGAGCCGCTGAACCAAGCTGCTCCCAGGCGAAGGGGAAGCAACCTCGTGGCACGCATCGGTGATGGTGGCGACCTGCTCAAGTGCTCGTTCTGCGGGAAGAGCCAGAAGCAGGTGAAGAAGCTCATCGCGGGTCCCGGTGTGTACATCTGCGACGAGTGCATCGACCTCTGCAACGAGATCATCGAGGAAGAGCTCGCGGAGACCTCCGAGGTCCGCTGGGAGGAACTGCCCAAGCCACGCGAGATCTACGAGTTCCTTGAGGGGTACGTCGTCGGGCAGGAGCCCGCGAAGAAGGCCCTCTCGGTAGCGGTCTACAACCACTACAAGCGGGTCCAGGCCGGCGAGAACGGCGGCGGGTCGGGCCGCGACGACGCGATCGAACTGGCGAAGTCCAACATTCTGCTGCTGGGCCCCACCGGCTCCGGCAAGACGCTCCTCGCGCAGACGCTGGCGCGCATGCTGAACGTGCCGTTCGCCATCGCGGACGCGACGGCGCTGACGGAGGCCGGCTATGTCGGCGAGGACGTCGAGAACATCCTGCTGAAGCTGATCCAGGCGGCGGACTACGACGTCAAGAAGGCCGAGACCGGGATCATCTACATCGACGAGATCGACAAGGTCGCCCGCAAGAGCGAGAACCCGTCGATCACCCGCGATGTCTCCGGCGAGGGTGTCCAGCAGGCCCTGCTGAAGATCCTGGAGGGCACGACGGCCTCCGTCCCGCCGCAGGGCGGCCGGAAACACCCGCACCAGGAATTCATCCAGATCGACACGACGAACGTGCTCTTCATCGTGGGCGGCGCCTTCGCCGGCCTGGAGAAGATCATCGAGTCACGCGCGGGCGCCAAGGGCATCGGCTTCGGCGCGACGATCCGTTCGAAGCGCGAGATCGAGGAGAGCGACCAGTTCCAGGAGGTCATGCCGGAGGACCTGGTGAAGTTCGGGATGATCCCGGAGTTCATCGGCCGCCTCCCGGTCCTCACCTCGGTCCACAACCTGGACCGTGCCGCCCTCCTTCAGATCCTGGTCGAACCGCGCAACGCGCTGGTCAAGCAGTACCAGCGGCTCTTCGAACTCGACGGCGTGGAACTGGACTTCGACCGCCCGGCCCTGGAGGCCATCGCGGACCAGGCGATCCTCCGCGGCACCGGCGCGCGCGGCCTGCGCGCCATCCTGGAGGAAGTCCTCCAGTCGGTGATGTACGAGGTCCCGTCCCGCAAGGACGTGGCCCGCGTGGTGATCACGGAGGACGTGGTCCACTCCCACGTCAACCCGACACTGGTCCCGCGCGAGCCGAGGATCGTGAAGAACGACGGGCGCCACGAGAAGTCCGCGTAGCGGCCGTACAGCGGTGGAACGAAGGAGCGCCCGGCCAGTCGGTGACTGGCCGGGCGCTCTTTTTTGCGAGCCACATTAGCCACTGCTAATGTTTCTTGGGTGGACGGCCCGTACGAGTTGAGGTTCTTTGCCGACGTACTGGAGTGGATCCAGGTTCCGGCCAAGGAGGATCCCGGCAGTCACGATCAGTGATCGCCGCCCTGGAACGATTACCGGATTGCGGTCCGGCCCTGCGCCGTCCGACGGTGGGAGCCGTTGAGGGTAGCCGGTACCGCAATATGCGCGAGCTCCGTCCGCGGAGCGGCGCCTCGATCAGCATCCGGATGCTGTTCGTCTTCGATCCCGTACGGCGTGCGGTGTTTCTGGTCGCGAGTAACAAGGCCAGCGGTCGCCGGTGGGCGGCCTGGTATCCAAAGGCGATCAAGGAGGCCGACACCAAGTACCCCGCGTATCTCGAAGCTCTGAAGGAGGACACGACATGAAACTCGGCGATATGGCCGACCTGACCGGTGACATCCCTCCGGAGAAGCGCGTCCGGATCGATGAGATCAAGCGTGAGATGGTCGATGCGGAACGAGGCCATGAACTTGCCGCCCTTCGCAAGGCTCAGGGCATGACGCAGGTCCAGGTCGCTCGGCTGATGGGGGTGACACAGGGCCGGATCAGTCAGATCGAGCGTGGAGGGGTACGCCTGGACACCTCGACACTGGCGGCCTATCTCCAGGCGATCGGCGGCGAACTGACCGTACTGGCCACGGTCGGGAACGTTTCGGTGCGGCTTTGAGGTCGATGTACGCGAGGCGGGGGCGCCCGGCCGGTCGGACCGGGCCGGGCGCCTGTATTTCCCGGGGCTGCCGCCTGGTTACTTGATCTCGGTGCGGACGTCGTTACGGAGCTTGGCGGCCTGCGCCGCCGCGTCCTCCAGGGATATGCCCTTGCCGGTGAGGACGGCGGCCGCGTCGGTGTAGACCACGTATGCGACGGTGCTGTGGTCGCCCCAGACACAGACCGGCGCGGAGACGCTGCTGGGGGCGCCCGTCGTGGCGCCCGTGCCCAGGTCGACCTTCATCTCCTGGCACTTCATGATGCCGTTCTCGAACCCGGCGGGCGTGAACTCCTGCGGCTCGCCTACGAGTTCGACCTTCCCGGTGTCGCTGCTGCCGCTGCTCTTCGACTTCTCCGTCGACTTGGCGAACATCTTGTCGACGACCGCCGCCGGGTCGTCGATCGTGCCGTAGACACCGCTGAACTGGAGTTGCTTCGTCGTGGTGCCCGTGCCGGCCTTGTAGCTGCCGTCCGCCTGCTCGGGGTCGGCGATGCCCCACCCCTCGGCTTCCTTCTTGTCGCTGTCGGTGAAGGTGTTTCCGCTCGACGCGGCGTCGTCCTTCGCGAACTCACCGTTCAGTACCGTCGCCGGCGCTGTCAGCTCGTACTTCTTGCCGTCGTCCGCGACCGAGCCGCCGCCCCCCGAGGTCAGGAAGTACGCCCCGCCCGCGATCACCGCGAGCACCACCACGGAGACCCCGATGATCAGCCCCGTCTTCTTCTTCGGTGCGCCCGGCGGAGGCGGGTAGGCGCCGCCACCCCCGTACGGGGGCTGCTGGCCGTAGGGCCCTTGGGGGCCCTGGGGCTGCTGGCCGTACGGGTTCGGCTGGCCCTGCTGCGGGTAGCCGTACGGGGGCTGCTGGGGCGGGACGCCCTGGGGGGCCTGCGGCGGGTAACCGTAGCCGGGCTGCGGAGGTCCCTGCGGCGGCTGCTGGCCGTACGGGCCCGGCTGGCCGTACGGTCCGGGCTGCTGTGGCTGCCCGCCGTACGGGCCCGGCTGGTTGTAGCTCATGTGCGCTGTCCCCTCGATTTTTATTCTTTGCCGACATCCTGACGGAAGAGGCGACTGCGCGGGCCACCGGGGGCTGCACCGTTACATGACAACTCATTTCAGTGCACCGCTGTGACACCTCTAAACTGACCCCCGTGACCGAGAACGCAGCGCAGCAGCCAGCCAGCAACCCCGAACTGCCGACCCAGTACGTGCCGGCCGAGGTAGAGGGGAAGCTGTACGAGCGCTGGGTGGAGCGCGGTTACTTCGAAGCGGACGAGAAGAGCGACAAGCCCCCCTTCACCGTCGTCATCCCCCCGCCGAACGTCACCGGCAGCCTGCACCTGGGCCACGCCTTCGAGCACACGCTCATCGACGCCGTCACACGCCGCAAGCGCATGCAGGGGTACGAGACCCTGTGGCAGCCCGGTATGGACCACGCGGGCATCGCCACGCAGAACGTCGTCGAGCGCGAACTGGCCAAGGACGGCAAGTCCCGGCACGACCTGGGGCGCGAGGCGTTCGTCGAGCGCGTCTGGCAGTGGAAGGCCGAGTCCGGCGGGCAGATCTCCGGCCAGATGCGCCGCCTCGGCGACGGCGTCGACTGGTCCCGTGAGCGCTTCACCATGGACGAAGGGCTCTCCCAGGCCGTCCAGACCATCTTCAAGAAGCTCTACGACGACGAGCTGATCTACCGCGCCGAGCGCATCATCAACTGGTGCCCGCGCTGTCTCACCGCGATCTCCGACATCGAGGTCGAGTACCAGGACGACGACGGCGAACTGGTCTCGCTGAAGTACGGGGACGGCGACGACTCCGTCGTCGTCGCGACGACCCGTGCCGAGACGATGCTCGGGGACACGGCCGTCGCCGTCCACCCGGACGACGCGCGGTACGCGCACCTCGTCGGCCGGCGGATCAAGCTGCCGCTCACCGACCGTACGATCCCGGTCGTCGCGGACGAGCACGTCGACCCGGAGTTCGGCACGGGCGCGGTCAAGGTGACCCCGGCGCACGACCCGAACGACTTCGAGATCGGCCGCCGCCACGACCTGCCGAACATCACGGTCATGGACGAGCGCGCCGTCATCACCGTCCCCGGCCCCTTCCAGGGCCTGGACCGGATGGAGGCGCGCAGCGCCATCGTCGCCGCGCTGCGGGCCGAGGGCCGGATCGTCGCCGAGAAGCGCCCGTACACGCACTCCGTCGGGCACTGCTCCCGCTGCAAGACGACCGTCGAGCCCCGGCTCTCCATGCAGTGGTGGGTCAAGGTCGATCCGCTGGCCCGCGCGGCCGGTGACGCCGTCCGCGACGGGAGGGTCGCGATCCACCCGAAGGAGATGGAGCCGCGCTACTTCGCGTGGGTCGACAACCTCCGTGACTGGTGCATCTCGCGCCAGCTCTGGTGGGGCCACCGCATCCCCGTCTGGTACGGGCCGAACGGCGAGCAGATCTGCGTCGGACCCGACGACGAGGCGCCGACCGGCGAGGGCTGGACGCAGGACACCGATGTCCTGGACACCTGGTTCTCGTCCGGGCTGTGGCCGTTCTCCACGCTGGGCTGGCCCGAGCAGACCCGGAGCCTGGAGAAGTTCTATCCGAACTCGGTCCTGATCACCGGCTACGACATCCTCTTCTTCTGGGTCGCCCGGATGATGATGTTCGGCCTGTACGCGATGGACGGCACCCCGCCGTTCCACACCATCGCGCTGCACGGCATGGTCCGTGACGAGCACGGCAAGAAGATGTCGAAGACCTTCGGAAACGTCGTCAATCCGCTGGACTGGATGGACAAGTACGGGACGGACGCGGTCCGTTTCACGCTCGCGCGCGGCGCCAACCCGGGTGTCGACGTCCCGATCGGCGAGGACTGGGTCCAGGGTTCCCGCAACTTCGCCAACAAGGTCTGGAACGCGACCCGTTTCGCGATGATGAACGGCGCGACCGTCGAGGGCCCGCTGCCCGACCCGGCCGACATGTCCGCCACCGACCGGTGGATCCTCTCCCGGCTCGGCGCCGTGGTCGCGGAGGTCGACGCGTACTACGAGGACTACCAGTTCGCGAAACTCTCCGACTCCCTCTTCCACTTCGCGTGGGACGAGGTCTTCGACTGGTACGTCGAGCTGTCCAAGACGTCGTTCTTCGAGGGCGGCGGGCCCGCGAAGGTCTCCGGGCGTGTCCTCGGCGAGGTCCTGGACACCACCCTGCGTCTTCTGCACCCGGTCATCCCCTTCGTCACCGAGACGCTGTGGACCACGCTCACCGGCAAGGAGTCCGTGGTCGTCGCCGAGTGGCCGGCCGACAGCGGGTTCCGCGACGCGGCGGCCGAGCGGGAGATCGAGCACCTCCAGCAGGTGATCACCGAGGTCCGCAGGTTCCGCGCCGACCAGGGCCTCCAGCCCGGCCAGAAGGTCCCGGCCCGGCTCGACCTGTCGGGCACCTCGCTCGCCGCGCACGAGGCGGCCATCCGCCAGCTTCTGCGGCTCCAGCCGGAGGGCGACGGCTTCCACGCGACCGCGACGCTGCCGGTGGCCGGGGCCACCGTCGCGCTGGACCTGTCCGGCACGATCGACGTCGAGGCGGAGCGCAAGCGCCTGACGAAGGACCTCGGCGCGGCGGAGAAGGAGAAGGCACAGGCGATCGCGAAGCTCGGCAACGAGGCGTTCCTCGCCAAGGCGCCGGACAACGTGGTCGACAAGATCCGCGGCCGGCTCGCCAAGGCCGAGGCGGACATCGAGCGTCTCACCGCGCAGGTGGCGGGACTGCCGCAGGGCTGACGCCCTCGCTCGTACGTTCCCCACAGCAGTGCGTGGATCCCCCCGACCGGTGCCGGTCGGGGGGATTCCCGTCGTACCGGAGGCGTAGGGAAGGCCTACGGAAGACGTACGCGGGCCCGGGGGAGGGGCGCGCCGGTGTCGGTGTCGGTGGTCCTCCGTAGACTGGCCCCTGTGAGTGAGCACCGTCCTTCCGACCAGCCCGGCGACCGCGGCGATTTCGATGAGTCCCACGAGTTCGATGAATTCGACGAGATCACCGCAGCCGCGACCGACCGAGACCCCGACCTCGCGGTGATCGAGGCCGGCAGCCGTACGCTGCGCGCCCAGGCAGGGCCGGCGCAGGACGACGGCGTGCCGGCCCGCCCCGAGGATCCCGAGGTGGACAAAGCCCTCCGCGCCGTGGAGCAGGAGCTGGCGGGACGCTGGGGTGAGACCAAGCTCGACCCGTCCCGCGTCAGGATCGAGGCACTGCTGAACGTGCTGGGCGACCCCCAGCGCGCCTACCCGACCATCCACATCACCGGTACCAACGGCAAGACGTCCACGGCCCGGATGATCGAGGCCCTGCTCGGCGCCTTCGATCTGCGCACCGGCCGCTATACGAGCCCGCACGTCCAGTCGATCACCGAGCGGATCAGTCTGGACGGGGCCCCGATCTCCGCCGAGCGGTTCATCGAGACGTACGAGGACATCAAGGCGTACGTCGAGATGGTCGACGGCATGCAGGAGCACCGGCTCTCGTTCTTCGAGGTGCTGACGGCCATGGCGTACGCGGCCTTCGCCGACGCCCCGGTGGACGTCGGCGTCGTCGAGGTCGGCATGGGCGGCACGTGGGACGCGACGAACGTCATCGACGCGTCGGTCGCCGTGGTCACCCCGATCGACCTGGACCACACGGACCGGCTCGGCTCCACGCCCGGCGAGATCGCCGCGGAGAAGGCCGGGATCATCAAGGACGGCGCGACGGTCGTCCTGGCGCAGCAGCCGGTGGACGCCGCCCAGGTGATGCTGAAGAAGGCCGTCGACATGGACGCGACGGTGGCCCGCTCCGGCATGGAGTTCGGGGTGGTCGCCCGGGAGATCGCGGTCGGCGGCCAGTTGCTGACACTGCGCGGCCTCGGCGGGGAGTACGAGCAGGTCTTCCTCCCGCTGTACGGGGCGCATCAGGCGCACAACGCGGCGGTGGCGCTGGCGGCGGTGGAGGCGTTCTTCGGGATCGGCGCCCAGCACGCGCGGCGGCTCGACATGGACACGGTCCGCAAGGCGTTCGCCGCGGTCTCCTCGCCGGGCCGGCTCGAAGTCGTACGGCGCTCCCCGACGGTGGTGCTGGACGCGGCGCACAACCCGGCGGGCGCCCGCGCCGCGGCCGAGGGCGTCACCGAGTCGTTCGGCTTCAGCCGGCTGATCGGCGTGGTGGGGTCGAGCGACGGCAAGGACGTCCGGGGGGTGCTGGAGGCGCTGGAGCCGATCTGTACGGAGATCGTGGTCACCCGGAATTCCAGCGAGCGCGCGATGGACGTGGACGAGCTGGCGGGCGTCGCCGTCGAGGTCTTCGGCGACGACCGGGTCCAGGTCGAGCCGCGGCTCGACGACGCGCTGGAGGCGGCGATCACGCTCGCGGAGGAGGAGTCCGAGTTCGCCGGTGCCGGGGTGCTGGTGACCGGATCCGTGATCACGGTCGGCGAGGCCCGGCTGCTGCTGAAGAGGGGCTGAATTCCGTGCGAACGCTCTGCGCGTCGACCTTGATCGGTGAATTCTTCGTGATCGGGTTCGCCGGTCTGGTCGCCATGAAGTCGGACGACCTGTCGGTGGGGACGGTCTGGACGGTCTGTGGCGTCGCCATGCTGGTCTCCCTGCTGCTCTGCGGGATGATCACCCGCCCCGGCGGGGTCCAGCTCGGCTGGGCGCTCCAGATCGGTCTGTTCGCGGGCGGTTTCGTGGTCCCGGCGATGTTCGTGCTGGGGGTGCTGTTCGGGGCGCTGTGGTGGGCCTCGGTGCACTACGGGCGGGTGATCGACGAGGCGAAGGCCCGCTGGGCCGCACAGGCATCGGCAGAGGCTGACGCTGCGTAACCGATGATGCGGGGTGCCCTGTAGCCTCTAGGCAGCCTCCGGGGCCCGGATCCCGGCATCCCGCATTCCCCACAGAAGGAGCCCGTACAGTGAGCCAGCGCACGCTCGTCCTGCTCAAGCCCGACGCCGTACGCCGTCACCTCGTCGGCGAGATCATCGGCCGGATCGAGCGCAAGGCGGACTGGTCCCTGATCGCGCTGGAGCTGCGCACGCTCGACCAGGACACGCTGGAGCAGCACTACGGCGAGCACAAGGGCAAGCCCTTCTACGAGCCGCTGGTCGCGTTCATGGCGTCCGGTCCCGTCGTCGCGCTCGTCGTCGAGGGCGAGCGGGTCATCGAGGGCGTCCGCGCGCTCTCCGGCCCGACTGACCCGATCGCCGCAGCGCCCGGGTCCATCCGGGGGGACTTCGGGACCATCGTCCGGGAGAACCTGATCCACGCCTCGGACTCCGAGGAGTCCGCCATTCGGGAACTGAAGATCTTTTTCCCGGGACTTTCCTGACCTCGTGTCAGCCAAACGGAGCTGACCACCTGGGGCGACCGAAGGAATTCGGTCGCCTTTGGGTATATCCAGGCCACTTCCGGGAACGCATCGGTCCGATACTTCGTCACCGTTACCGAGGTGGGCCATCGCGCCGCCGTCGCTCCGACGGCACTACGATGGAAGCCTCCACGCCACAGCACCCACCTCGCCATCCTGATAAGCCGTCAACGCTTGGGAAGGCCAGACGCATCCTCATGGGGAACCACATGTCGTTCATCGGCCGTGACATGGCTGTCGACCTCGGGACCGCCAACACGCTGGTGTACGTCAGGGGCCGCGGGATCGTACTCAACGAGCCGTCCGTGGTCGCCATCAACACCAACACAGGCGGCATTCTCGCGGTCGGCTCGGAAGCCAAGAAGATGATCGGCCGGACACCGGGCAACATCGTTGCCGTCCGGCCGCTGAAGGACGGCGTGATCGCCGACTTCGAGATCACCGAGCGCATGCTCCGCTACTTCATCCTAAAGATCCACAAGCGCCGCTACCTCGCCCGTCCGCGCGTTGTCGTCTGTGTGCCCTCGGGCATCACCGGGGTCGAGCGACGCGCCGTGATCGAGGCGTCCACGCAGGCCGGCGCGCGCCAGGTGCACATCATCGAGGAGCCGATGGCCGCGGCCATCGGCTCGGGACTCCCGGTCCACGAGGCCACCGGCAACATGGTCGTCGACATCGGTGGCGGTACCACCGAGGTCGCCGTCATCTCGCTCGGCGGCATCGTGACGGCACAGTCCATCCGCGTCGCCGGCGACGAGCTGGACAACGCGATCATCCAGCACATCAAGAAGGAGTACTCGCTCCTCCTCGGTGAGCGGACCGCGGAGAGCATCAAGATCACCATCGGTTCCGCGTACGACCTCGACAAGGACGAGCACACCGAGATCCGCGGCCGTGACCTGGTCTCCGGCCTGCCGAAGACCGTCGTCATCTCCGCCGCGGAGGTCCGCAAGGCCATCGAGGAGCCGGTCAACGCGATCGTCGACGCCGTGAAGACGACGCTCGACAAGTGCCCGCCCGAGCTGTCCGGCGATGTGATGGACCGCGGGATCGTGCTCACCGGCGGCGGCGCCCTGCTGCGCGGTCTCGACGAGCGGCTGCGCCGGGAGACCGGCATGCCGATCCATATCGCGGAGGACCCGCTCGACTCCGTCGCGCTGGGGTCCGGCAAGTGCGTCGAGGAGTTCGAAGCACTCCAGCAGGTGCTGGACGCACAGCCCCGTCGGTGACGGAACCACCAAAGATCCGCCGAACGGGTGCCTGACCTCCCGTCCGGCGGATCGTTGAATTACCGGCACCACCCACGACAGGCTTCACTCGAAACAGGCACCACCCACAACAGGCTTCACCCATTCCTACGAGGAAGGCACGGCCGCCGCACGTGAGGGACACACGAGAGAGCCGTCTGCTCTTGGTGCTGCTGATCGCCATCGCGTTCGCGCTGATCACGGTGGACATCCGAGGCGGTGAGGATTCCCCCGTGGACGGCGCCCGCCAGGCCGCCGCCACGGTCTTCGGTCCGGTGGAGAACGGTGTCGCGGCAGCGGTGAACCCGGTCGGCAACGCCATAGGGGCCGTACGGGACTCCGGTTCGCGGCACACCCGGATCGCCGCCCTGGAGCGGGAGAACGCCGAACTCAAGCAGCGCCTCGGCAGCGACGACCGCAACCGCAGCCAGGTCCGCGAGCTGGACAAGATGCTCCAGCGGGCCGGCGCCGGCCAGTACGGCATCAAGGGTGCCCAGGTCATCGCCATAGGAGCGGCCCAGGGCTTCTCCTGGACCGTCACCATCGACATGGGCCGGGACGACGGCATCGAGCGGGACATGACCGTGCTCAACGGGGACGGCCTGGTCGGCCGGGTCACCACCGTCGGCCCGAACACCGCGACCGTCCTCCTCGCCAACGACCCCGGCTTCACCGTCGGCACCCGGATGGAGGGCTCCGACGAACTCGGCTTCGCCACCGGCCAGGGCGACCGGCCGCTCTCCGTACAGCTCCTCAACGGCAAGGCGAAGATCCGCAACGGCGACCGGCTGGTCACCTTCGGATCGAGCCGGGACAAGCCGTTCGTGCCCGGTGTGCCGGTCGGCGAGGTCGTCCGGGTGGATCCGTCCGGCGGCGATCTCACCCGTACGCTCTCGGTGCGGCCGTTCGTCGGCTTCACCAAGCTCGACATCGTCGGGGTCGTCGTCGAGGCGCCCCGCGAGGACCCGCGGGACACGGTGCTGCCGCCCAAGGCCAAGCCCGTGCCGACGCCCACCGTTACGGTGACGGTCACCCCGTCACCGGACGCGGGCGGCAATATGAACGCCGACGCCGAGGGCAGTCCCGACGTCAACGGGAACACGGCACCCGTCACCGGCGCCGACCCCAACGCGAACCCGAACGCCAACCCCGACGCCGCCGCGAACGCCGATGCCGGTGACGCGGGCAACGGCAACGGCCAAGCGGCAGACGACCAGGAGTAGGGCTGATCCCCATGCGCTTCAACCGGATTCTGCTCTCCGTCACCCTGGTCGTGGTCGCCCTCGTCGTCCAGGTGTCCGTCCTCGCCCGGCTCCAGCTCCCCGGCGCCGTACCCGACCTGATGCTCCTCGTCGTCCTCGCCCTGGCCTTCGTGTACGGGCATGTCGGCGGCGCTCTCATCGGGTTCGGCGCCGGTCTGCTCTCCGACCTCGCCCCGCCCGCCGACCACGCGGCCGGACGGTACGCCCTGGTCCTCTGCGTCATCGGTTACGCGGCCGGGCTGGTCCGGCCCGAGAAGGGCCAGCTCCGCTCGGCGCTCGGCCCGATGACCGCGGTCGTCGCCGCGGCGATCTGCTCCACCCTGCTGTACGCGGGCGTCGGCGCCCTCGTCGGTGACACCGCCGCCCGCCATGTCGGCCTCGGCGGGCTGATCCTCACCGCCGTGCTCTACGACCTGCTGCTCGCCCCCTTCGTCGTCCCGCTCGTCATGGCCCTGGCCAGACGCGCCGACAACGATCCCCTCGCCGAGTCCCGGGAGAGCTCCGCCGGTGACATGGCCTCCGGCTGGATCAGCTCCGGCACGGGGCTGCGGATCGGCGGCCAGCGCGGCGGACTGCGGGTCAGGGCGGCCCGTAACCGCGCGGCGCGGGCCGGCCGGATCAAGGGGGTCAAGCGCCTGTGACAGCACCGTCCCCGGTGGCGGCACCGTCCGCCCGTACCGCTCGTACCGTCCGCAGCGCCCGTGGGGGATCGCAGTGAGCAACATCCCGGAGACCGGACGGACGCCCCGGGTCCAGATCCGGCTCGTCGTCATCCAGGTCCTCGTCTTCTCCCTCCTCCTCACCCTCGGCGGCCGGCTCTGGTACCTCCAGGTCCGCAACGGCCAGGAGTACACGGACGAGGCCAAGAACAACCATGTCCAGCAGGTCATCCAGCCCGCCGTCCGCGGCTCGATCCTCGACACGCGCGGGGTCCCGCTCGCCGACAACGAGACCCGCCTCGTCGTCTCCGCCAGCCGTACCGAGCTGATGAAGATGAACGACAACGGCAAGGCCGTCCTGACCAATCTCGCCGAGGTCCTGGAGATGAAACCGCAGGACGTCATCTCCAAGGTCCGGCTCTGCGACGCGAAGACCCCCCAGCCCTGCTGGAACGGTTCTCCCTACCAGCCGATCCCCGTCACCGACGAGGCCACCACCCAGCAGGCCCTCCAGATCCGCGAGCGCGCCGAGGACTTCCCCGGCATCACCGCCGAACCCACCGCCGTACGCCGCTACCCCGCGCCGGGACTCGCCAACACCGCCCAGGTGCTCGGCTACCTCTCGCCCGTCACGGACGAGGAGATCACCAAGGCGCAGGACTCCGAGTCGCCGTACCTCCGCTCCGACCAGGTGGGCCGCTCGGGGCTGGAGCGCACGTACGACAAGCAGCTCCGCGGCAAGGCCGGTGTCACCCGGTACGAGGTCGACAACCTCGGCCGGGTCATCGGCCAGGCCCAGGCCGACCAGGCCGAGCCCGGCGCCAACGTCGTCACCTCGATGGACGCCCGCGTCCAGGCCGTCGCCGAGTACGAGCTGAACGAGGCGATGAAGGCCGCCCGCAAGGAACTGGACCGCAACACCAACGAGAACTACAAGGCCGACTCCGGCGCCGTCGTCGTCATGGAGGCGAAGACCGGCCGTGTCGTCGCGATGGCCTCCCAGCCGACGTACGACCCCAACTCCTGGGTCGGCGGCATCTCCGCCAAGGACTACAAGCGGCTCACCGGCAAGAACTCCAACTTCCCGCTGCTGAACCGCGCCATCCAGGGCCAGGCGGCCCCCGGCTCGATCTTCAAGGTCATCTCGTCGACGGCCGCCGTCAACGCGGGCTACCCCTTCGACGGCAACTACCCCTGCCCCAGCTCGTACAACGTCGGCAGCCAGGTCTTCAAGAACTTCGAGTCCAAGGGGTACGGCTCGATCACCATCGGCAAGGCGCTGGAGGTCTCCTGCGACACCGTCTACTACGGCCTCGCCCACAAGGAGTGGCAGAAGGACGGCGGCACCAAGCCGAAGAAGAGCGCCAACGACTGGTTCTACAAGACCGCCCACCAGTTCGGCCTCGGCAAGGAGACCGGCGTCGACCTCCCCAACGAGGTCACCGGACGCGTCCCCGACCGCCAGTGGAAGCAGAAGTTCTGGGAGGCCAACAAGGCCGGCTGGTGCAAGCAGGGCAAGAAGGGCGGCACCTACGTCCAGCAGCTCGCCTACGAAGGCTGCCTCGAAGGCAACCTGATGCGCGCCGGTGACTCCGTCAACTACTCGATCGGCCAGGGCGACACCCTCGTCACCCCGATCCAGATGGCCACGATCTACTCGGCCATCTCCAACGGCGGCACCCTCTACAACCCCACCGTCGGCAAGGCGATCATCAGCCCCGACGGCAAGCGGGTCGAGGAGATCGCCCCCAAGTCGCACGGCAAGCTGCCGATGAACAAGAAGACCCGCGACGAGATCGACGAGGCCCTGGCCGGGGTCGCGACCCGCGGCTCCGCCGCCTGGCGGTTCGGCGGCTGGCCGCAGGACAAGATCCCGATGCACGCCAAGACGGGTACCGCCGAGGTCTACGGCAAGCAGACGACCTCATGGTTCGCCTCGTACACCAAGGACTACACGATCGTGATGACGATCTCCCAGGGTGGTACGGGTTCCGGGGCCTCCGGCCCTGCCGTCCGCAAGATATACGAGGCGATGTACGGACTGAACGCCAAGGGCGACCAGAACCTCTCGAAGGCCCTCATGCCCACTCCCCGGGTCGCGCTGCCCACGATCCAGCCGGACGGCTCGATCGACGCGCCCAAGGTGAGGCCGTACGAGCCGGAGAAGGAACTGCCGGCCGATGAGCAGGTGCTGGCGGGTCCGCCCGCCGCACCGGGCCGGAGGGACTGATCCATGGCCGGTACAAGCGGCTTCTCCGTCTCCGGCTACGGTCCGGAGCGCGGGACCTGGGCCAGACTCTCGGCCCGTGACTCGATGATGCGCCGGCTCGACTGGCCGCTGCTCTTCTCGGCGCTCGCCCTGTCGGTCCTCGGCTCCCTGCTGGTCTGGTCGGCGACCCGTAACCGTACGCACCTCAACCAGGGCGACCCGTACTACTTCCTCTTCCGCCATCTCCTCAACACCGGCATCGGGCTCGCCCTGATGATCGGCACGGTCTGGCTCGGCCACCGCACTCTGCGCGGCGCGGTACCGGTGCTGTACGGGTTCTCCGTCCTGCTGGTCGTGCTGGTGCTCACGCCGCTCGGCGCGACCATCAACGGCGCCCACTCCTGGATCGTGATCGGCGGCGGCTTCACCCTCCAGCCCTCCGAGTTCGTGAAGATCACGATCATCCTGGGCATGGCGATGATGCTCGCCGCGCGGGTGGACGCGGGGGACCAGCTCCACCCCGACCACCGCACCGTCGCCAAGTCCCTCGTCCTCGCCGTGCTGCCGATGGCCGTCGTCATGCTGATGCCCGACCTCGGCTCGGTGATGGTCATGGCGGTCATCGTGCTCGGCGTGCTGCTCGCCTCCGGCGCCTCCAACCGCTGGATCCTCGGCCTGGTCGGCGCGGGTGTGGCAGGCGCCGTCGCGGTCGCCGCGCTCGGGGTGCTGGACGAGTACCAGATCAACCGGTTCGCCGCCTTCGCCAACCCGGAGCTGGACCCGGCGGGCGTCGGCTACAACACCAATCAGGCGCGCATCGCCATCGGCTCCGGCGGACTGACCGGCACCGGGCTCTTCCACGGCTCACAGACCACCGGCCAGTTCGTGCCCGAGCAGCAGACCGACTTCGTCTTCACGGTCGCGGGCGAGGAGCTGGGCTTCCTCGGCGCCGGGCTGATCCTCCTCCTGCTCGGCGTGATCCTCTGGCGCGCCTGCCGGATCGCCCGCGAGACGACCGAGCTGTACGGGACGATCGTGGCCGCCGGGATCATCGCCTGGTTCTCGTTCCAGGCGTTCGAGAACATCGGCATGACGCTCGGCATCATGCCGGTGGCCGGGCTGCCGCTGCCCTTCGTGTCGTACGGAGGAACGTCCATGTTCGCCGTGTGGATAGCGGTAGGGCTGCTCCAGTCGATCCGGGTGCAGCGGCCGATAACGGCCTGACCCGTGTGGACCGGCCATGTCGCAGGGGGTGCCGCGAGGCACCCCTTACGGCTAAATTCGGTACATGGCGGACAGTAAACGTGAGATCGAACGGAAGTACGAACTCCCCGAGCGCCCCGACACCGACGAACCACCCGCACTGCCGGACCTCACCGGGGTCGGGAACGTCGCCGCGGTCCGGGCCCGGGGCGTCCAGGAGCTGGACGCCGTCTACTACGACACCCCCGCCCTGCGGCTGTACACAGACGCGCTCACCCTGCGCCGCAGGACCGGCGGCGACGACGCCGGCTGGCACCTGAAGTTCCCCGTCGCCACCGGCATCCGCGACGAGATCAGGGCGCCGCTCTCCGACACCCTCCCGCCCGAGCTGGCCGGGCTCGTCCGCTCCCGCGTCCGCGACGCCGAGCTGATCCCCGTCGTACGGCTGCGGACCTCCCGCGAGGTGAGCCTCCTGCTCGACGGGCGCGGGGCGCCCCTCGCCGAGGTCGCCGTCGACACCGTACGGGCGCGGCGCCTGCCCGGGACCGGACACCGGCGCGCCGACACCGCGTGGACCGAGGTCGAGGTGGAGCTGGCGGACGACGCGGACCCCGCGGTCCTGGACGCCGTCGAGAAGAAGCTCCGCGAGGCGGGGCTGCGCCCGGCCGCCGCGCCCTCGAAGTTCGCCCGCGCCCTCGCGGCGGGCGGCCGGACGGCGGAAGGCCGCCCGGCCGCGGGGCGGGCCGACGGGACCCCGCACGCGCCCGCCACCGCCGGGGACCATGTCCTGGCCTATCTGCGCACCCAGTTCACCGCGATCGTCGCCCAGGACCCCGCCGTCCGCCGCGACCTGCCGGACTCCGTCCACCAGCTCCGGGTCGCCACCCGACGGCTGCGCTCCACGTTCCGCACCCACCGCAAGGTGCTGGACCGGACCGTCACCGACCCCGTCGGCGCGGAGCTGAAGTGGCTCGCCGCCGAGCTGGGCGTCGACCGCGACCACGAGGTGCTGAGCGAGCGGCTGGCCGGCCTCGTCGACGGCGTGCCCGGCACCCTGCTGCTGGGCCCGGTCCGCGCGCGGCTGCGGATCTGGACCGCGGGCGGCCGCACCGGCTCCCGGGCCAGGACCGTCGCCGTACTCGACAGCGAGCGTTATCTGACCCTGCTGGCCACGCTCGACGCGCTGCTCGCGGCCCCGCCCCTGCGGCCGGCCGCGGCGAAGGCACCGGAGAAGGTGCTCCCGGCGCGCATCGGCCGGGCGTACGACCGTCTCGCGGAGCGGGTCGACGGCGCGCTCGCCATGGAACCCGGCGAGGGGCGCGATCTGGCGCTGCACGACGCGCGCAAGGCCGCCAAACGGGCCCGTTACGCGGCGGAGGCGGCCGTCCCCGCCCTGGGGAAGCCCGCCAAGCGGTTCGCGCGGCGGATCAAGGCCGTACAGACGGTCCTCGGCGACCACCAGGACAGCGTCGTGGCCCGCGAGGTGCTGCGGGACCTCGCGGTCGGTGCGCACGCGGCCGGCGAGTCGGCGTTCACCTGGGGGCTGCTGTACGGGCAGGAGGAGAGCCGGGCCGAGCAGCGGGAGCGCGAACTGCCACAGGTGTGGGAGGCGGCCTCGGACCCGGCGCTGCGGGCCCGGCTCGGAGCGCGGCCCCACGGATGAGCGGGCGAGCGGACGGCGGGCTCTTCCGGCCGCGTTAGTCTGGGTGGTCGGCCACTGTCCACTCATCCCGCCGGTCTGTTCATCCTGTCGGTCCACGAAAGATTCCGTGATGCCTGTCACATCGGTCTTCCCACAGCTCGAAGCTCTGCTCCCGCATGTGCAGAAGCCGATCCAGTACGTCGGGGGTGAACTCAACTCCACCGTCAAGGAGTGGGACGACACCGACGTCCGCTGGGCGCTGATGTACCCCGACGCGTACGAGGTGGGGCTGCCCAACCAGGGCGTCATGATCCTTTACGAGGTACTGAACGAGCGCGAGGGCGTCCTCGCCGAGCGCACCTACAGCGTCTGGCCGGACCTCGAAGAGCTGATGCGCGAGCACAACGTGCCGCAGTTCACCGTCGACGCGCACCGCCCGGTCTCCGCGTTCGACGTCTTCGGGCTCAGCTTCTCCACGGAGCTGGGTTACACGAACATGCTCACCGCCCTCGACCTGGCGGGCATCCCGCTGGCGGCGGAGGACCGTACCGTCGACCACCCCATCGTCCTCGCGGGCGGCCACGCGGCCTTCAACCCCGAGCCGATCGCGGAGTTCATCGACTGCGCGGTCATCGGCGACGGCGAGCAGGCGGTCCTGGAGATCACCGAGATCATCCGCGCCTGGAAGGCCGAGGGCCGCCCCGGCGGACGCGAGGAACTGCTCTTCCGGCTCGCGCGGACCGGCGGCGTGTACGTACCGGGCTTCTACGACGTCGAGTACCTGCCGGACGGCCGGATCGGCCGTGTCGTACCGAAGCGCTCCGGCGTCCCGTGGCGGGTCTCCAAGCACACCGTCATGGACCTCGACGAGTGGCCGTACCCCAAGCAGCCGCTGGTCCCGCTGGCGGAGACCGTGCACGAGCGGATGTCCGTGGAGATCTTCCGCGGCTGCACCCGCGGCTGCCGCTTCTGCCAGGCCGGCATGATCACCCGCCCGGTGCGCGAGCGGTCCATCACCGGCATCGGCGACATGGTCGAGAAGGGGCTGAAGGCCACCGGCTTCGAGGAGGTCGGCCTGCTCTCGCTCTCCTCCGCCGACCACAGCGAGATCGCGGACGTCGCCAAGGGGCTCGCGGACCGCTACGAGGCGGACAAGATCGGGCTCTCGCTGCCCTCCACCCGCGTCGACGCGTTCAACGTCGACCTGGCCAACGAACTGACCAGGAACGGCCGAAGGTCGGGCCTGACCTTCGCCCCCGAGGGCGGCTCCGAGCGGCTGCGCAAGGTCATCAACAAGATGGTCTCGGAGGAGGACCTGATCCGTACGGTCTCCACGGCGTACGGCAACGGCTGGCGCCAGGTGAAGCTGTACTTCATGTGCGGCCTGCCCACCGAGACCGACGAGGACGTCCTCCAGATCGGCGACATGGCCGTCAACGTCATCGCCGAGGGACGCCGGGTCTCCGGCCAGAACGACATCCGCTGCACCGTCTCCATCGGCGGCTTCGTGCCCAAGCCGCACACCCCCTTCCAGTGGGCGCCGCAGCTCAGCGCCGAGGAGACCGACGCCCGCCTGCTGAAGCTGCGCGACAAGATCCGCGGCGACAAGAAGTACGGCCGCTCCATCGGCTTCCGTTACCACGACGGCAAGCCCGGCATCGTCGAGGGCCTGCTCTCCCGCGGCGACCGGCGCGTCGGCGCGGTCATCCGCGCGGTGTACGAGGACGGTGGCCGGTTCGACGGCTGGCGCGAGCACTTCTCGTACGACCGCTGGATCAGGTGCGCCGAGAAGACGCTGCCCGCGTTCGGCGTGGACGTCGACTGGTACACGACACGGGAGCGCACGTACGAGGAGGTCCTGCCCTGGGACCACCTGGACTCCGGTCTCGACAAGGACTGGCTCTGGGAGGACTGGCAGGACTCGCTGGACGAGACCGAGGTCGAGGACTGCCGCTGGACGCCGTGCTTCGACTGCGGGGTCTGCCCGCAGTTCGACACTTGGCCACAACTGAGCGAGAGCGGCAAGAAGCTACTGCCGCTGAGCGTCAAGCAGCCCGCCGACCAGGCGACGTAGCCATGGCCGGAGAAATCGTTGAACGCTTGACGAAGGCGTTGGAAGGGGCGACGGAGGTCGAACGGGATGCGATCCTGCGTGACCTCGGCACGAGGCGGCGAGCTGTGAAGCCTGCCCAGACGCCTGGAACGCCCCTTCCCGCTCCACGGAGGGATCCGGAGGTCTCACTAAGCACTAAGCGCCATCGAGTGGACGGACGGCCTTCCAGCGGCAACCTGAGGCGCCTGACGTCGAGAGTCGACGCAGCCGCGCCCCTTTCCTCTGCGTGACGGAGGGGAAAGGGGCGGGTGAGCGTTATCAGAGCGCCTGGAGCGCCCCCACCTTGTTTGTCGGCCCATCGAGCCAGAGGGTATGAGCCCCGACCGCGTCGACCGTCAGGCCGTAGCGGTCGATGCTGGGGCGGCCGGCGCTCACCCAGTGGGTGAGTAGGGGCTCACGCTCGGCCCAGAGGTCGCGGGGACCTCCGTGTTCGAGCTGTGCCGTGCGGACGTCGCTCAGGGTGATGCGGGCCCAGGACGACGTGTACGGCTCCCACAGACAGTGCGTCTCGTGACCTGCGTCGTTCTTCAGAGTGATGGTCTTGACCGTGGGGTGGACGAGGTCCGGCAGGAATTGAGCCATCTCGGCCCCGAGGCTCATGGGGAGACTAATCTCCCGAGTGCTGCCGGTCCGGTTGATCAGCATCCTGGTGAGTTGCTGGGCTGTGGCGCTCACGCTGTCGGTGTCCGATCGGGCCCCCATGAAGGCCGCCATTACGGGCAGGAACTGCCCGCTCGCCCGGCCGTCGCGGTCAACCCTCAGGCGTGCGATGCCATAACCCACGTTGGCGACGATGACGCCACCGGGACAGACCTGCTCTCGCCATGCGTCCGGGATGCGGCCGACACCGCACGTGGCCAACAGTCTGTCGTACGGGGCGTGCTCGGGGCAGCCGGCCATGCCGTCCCCGGCGATCAGCCTGGGGGCGTAGCCAACTTTCCCGAGACGAATCTGTGCCGCAGTCACAAGATCAGGGTCGACATCCAGAGACACCACACGGTCGCTGCCGAGACGGTGAGAAAGCAGGGCAGCGTTGTATCCAGTACCTACGCCGATCTCCAGGATGCGATTGCCGTCGACCACGTCCAGGGCTTCGAGCATCGTGGCCATGAGGGAGGGGCGCGTCGAAGAACTGGTGGCGACGCCGACTTCGTCAAACTGCGTCAACAGCGAGGTGTCCTGGTAGGCGGCGGTGAGCCACATCGGGTCTTCCTGGTCGTACCTGTGCTTGCCTCCCTGGCTTCGCACGGTGAACTCGGGTACGAACGCGTGACGGGGAACGCCGGAGAAGGCTTCAATCCAGCATGCGGAACGCAAGGCCCCTGTGGCGATGAGCTGGTCTGTCATCATGCGTCGCAGGTCCTCAGCGGACGGTGCGGTGATGGTCATGGGTGCCTTCCAGTAGGTCAGCTAGGGCTTGGGTGATGGGGGTGCGCAGCTCCGGGACGAACGCCCATTGCCCGTTCGGGTTCACGTCGATCAGGTGCCACTCCCCACTCTCACTAACGAGGAAGTCCAGGGCGGCGTAATGGAGGCCGAAGACGCCCAGTAACTCGCGAACGCCCATGGCGACTGGGCCCGGCACGTCGCAGGGCTCGTAGGTGTGGCTGTCGTAGTCCGTACGGATGTCGATGCGTGCGACCTCCGAGGCGCTGTGGATCTTCGCCGCGAAAATCTGATCAGCCACCACCGTCAGACGGATGTCGTACGTCTTCGGGATCCACTCCTGGAACTGGTGGGCGGTGAGGCTGACGCTGTCCGTGATCTCCGAAGCACGGACCTCGGTGGTCCACAGCGCATAAGGCTTGCCGTCGATGCCGCTGGGGCCCTGATTTCCCAGGGCTTTGTACGCGGCAACCCGGCCGGGCAGGCTCTCAATGAAGGCGCGGGCTTCGGCCGGATCGTTGGTGATGAGCGTCGCGGGGATACTCAGGCCACACCGGGCTGCTGTCGCAAGGGCGACGGGCTTGACGCCTGCGGCTGCGTTCCGCCGAGGATGGTTCAGCCAGGTGCATTCCAGTGCTGCGAGCACACCGCCGAGGCCAGCACGGGCCTCGGCGGTCGCCCACGGCGCATCCTGCCCCGACACGTCGGGGTGGCTGCGTACTTCTGACGGACGTCGGTAGTAGACGGAGCGGACTCGACTGAGGTCCAAGTACCGGTGTTCGCCGCGCAAGCCGCCGCCCCAGACGTTTTGCTGGGGGCCGATGCGTGCCGCCATGACCAGGTTGCCAGGAAACTCCCCGGGGTCGAGGCGGTGAACCGGGATACCTCGATCATTGAGTTCTGCGATCACCAGGTCAGCGGTCGAATCGCGCGCTTGAGTCAGAACCAGGACAGTCATCGATCAATTCCTTTGCTCCGTCATCCGCCGGTCAGTCGGTGTCGTTCTCGGTCTCCTCGTCGAGCTGGCTGTCCTCCGTGGTCTGGGCCGTCGTCGTGAGCTGCGAAGCCATCGAGGGGGCGTAGATGAACGGCTGGCCGTCCGCTACGGTCACGCTGATCTGCCGTTCCGGGCAGAGGGCAAGGGCCGGGTACGGGTCCGATACGGGGCGTACCGGGATGGCCCTGGCCAGCCCGAACGGGCGGTCGATGACCTGACTGGCATTCATGTAGCACTCCTCTTCTAGTGAGTCCTGCTGATCTGCCCGGAATCCGGACCGAAGGCCAAGCTGTCCTTGGGCGCTTCGATGGCGGCCGGGGCCTTGCTCGCCCGTTCCCGAAGCCCGTGTCGGGCTTCCCGGAACAGGAGTCTGGGTGCTGGGCCGCCTACTTGTCCTTCTTGACCCCTTTGGCTGCCGCGCGCCGCTGGGCACGGTTCCCATTAGGGTCGGGTGTCGCAGCCTTGGACGATGTGTCTGTGCGGACGGACATCCCATCCGAAGCGCCGGCGGTGCCAACCGTGCGTTTGAAGCTGACCAATTCGTTCATTCCTTCGAGGCTGTCGGCGGAGATTTGTTGGGCGGGGGTGGGCTCGGCGGGGCCAAGCCCACCCCGTCCGGTGACCGGATCGGGGGGAAACTCCGGCCGTACTCCACGGGGCGCGCCCCGGTCCGACCAAGGCGGGGCGGTTCTGTCGTCCTCGCGAGCGTCCGCGCGCGCTGGCGAGGGGCTTTGGGGTGCCCTACGCGCCCGCGCCGACCAAGTCGCCGGACTCGGACAGGTCCCGCGCATCGCGGATCGCTTCGTTGTAGGCGTCGTCAAGGATGTTCACGAGGTCGAGCACCTTGCCGCTTGCTTCCCATCGGTGGGCGAACGCCGAGCGCTCCCAGTAGAAGGGTGCGTGCGGGCTGGTCATGAAGTCCCACGCGACCCGCGAGAGTCCGCTCTCGCTCACCAGCCCGAGGCGCAGTTGCAGCGCCCAGAAGGTGACGCGCGAGTTGCAGTGGAGAAAGCGCCGCCGGGCGCCCTCTTCGAGGCTGTTAAGGAAGGGGAACAGCTCCGCGATGTCGGGGGCGAACTCATCCCTCATCATCCGATGATGCATCTTGACCGTACAAAGACGCATCCGGTCTCGGTGCTGCGCGCGTTCCTGGTAGAGCCGTACGACTCCGGCCGCAGCGGCCGTCAGAGCGGCGGCGGTCAGGAGGGGCGATTTCATGGTGGCCTTTCGTTGCTGTGGAGTGTGCCCGCCCGGGTCGTCACCGGGGGGAACCGTGAATGTGACGACCTGGGCGGCATCCGTGCCGGCGACCGTCCCCGCCGATGGTTAGTAGGTGCGACCAGTACGGAGTTCGGGGGCTGCTGAGAGCCGTAGCAGTGTTCGGGAGCCGAGAGGGGCGCCGGAAGATGTCGAACCATTTCCGGGGCTTCCGATGCCTTTGGCGGCCAAGGTGAGGGCGAGTGGGGGCTGTTACGTGCTCGAGGCGGGGGATCGCGCTCAGCGTGTAACGGCCGGAGCTGTCGTGCACGGTGAGCGTGAACGGCTTCCCCGAGGCGAGGTGGATTCGCGCCTTCTCTTGCATGGTGAGGTCGCTGCACCAAACACGGAGCACGGCAGGCGCGTCCGGGCCGGGGCCCACCACGGGAACGATCGAGGCTCGGGGCATCCAAGCCATGCCCGGATCAGGATCGAGACCATCGGCAATCCGCCGAGCCTGCGCACGCAGCCAACGAAGCGCACGTTCCGGTGAGGCCGTTTCTCGCGCGCCGAGCAAGACGCGGTGCACCGTTCCGTTGGCCGGCCCCTCACCCACCACGGTGGCAAAGTAGACCCGAGCGCCGGTCATGGCCGCCCACCTTCCAGGGGCGGCTCCACCGGACGGAAGACGAGGTGAGATCGAGCCATGCGCCACGGAGCGCGGGAGTCGAAAAGCAGAACTTTCTCGCCGCCGTGGCCGACAGCCCTCATGTCCCTGATCCGGTGGTAGACGCCGCCCAGGCGGACGTTGTCCCCGACCCGCACATCCCGGGGGTGCACTTCGATGGCGTAGGTATTGGCGGGCGTGCGGGGCAGGCGGGCCCCTGGGAAACGGGTCACCATCCGCGCAACACCGCCAGCAAAAGAGTGCCGCCGAGCAGGCTCAGCGTCGCCACGTAGATGATCTGTTCCGCGCGGGGGCTCATCTCTCGCCCCCCCAGGGCCGGCGCCTCCCTTTCGCGGTCCCGCTCGCGGAGCTGGTAGAAAGCGGCGGTCGTGCGGGTGGCCAGGGCCAGTTTGCGCATGTGGTCGTAGGCGAACCCGGGGGGGCGTGCCCTCGCCGGGCCGAGCACCCCTCAGCAACTCCTGAGCGCTCTTGAGGATCAGGCGTGACTGGGGGGTCTCGACCTTCCAGACGTCGCCTTCGATCAAGAGGGCCAGGTGCTCGGTAAGCTTCTGCGTCGTCGAGTCCACCCACGATCGCGCGGGGAGCGCAAGACGAATTGCGAGAGCCTGCTTCACCGTGTGCGAGATCGTCGTGAAGTCGACTGCGTACGACTGTATGCCCGGCGGCGTGCTGGTGCCCGCGTTCTCGGCCCTGCTGGATCTGGAAGTCTCGGTGTCCGCTCGCGCCTGTGACTCGATACTCACTCTGAACCCCTTGCCTGGACTTAGCAGTTCAGGACGATCGCCTCGTCACTCCAGTTACTCGCTCGATCGCCTTCTGTAACAGTGAACTGCGCTCGACCAAGATCAGTTCGCACAGAACTTGCACAACGGGAGTTCACGCGGCTCCCGTTGAGGGATCGCTCCTGCTGGCAGTGGGAAGGTGGGGTACATGGAGAGCAAGAGCGCTGGTGAGAACATTGCCGTACTGCGCAAGGCGCGGAAGATGTCGCAGGCTCAGCTAGGTCGGGCCGCGGGGCTGAGCGTTTCCTACCTCAGCAAGATCGAGACGGGGCTTCGGCCCGTCACGCCGCCTGTGGCATCGGCTTGCGCGAAAGCCATGAGAATCACCAACGCCCGCATCTACGGCCAGCCCTTCCGCGACCGGCCACGCACTGAGGCTGAAAGGCTCGACTCGCTGCGGACGGCTGTGCGTCGGCACACCCTTCCCAGAGAGGACGCACCGGATCCCAAGACGCTGGCGGTCGATCTGAAGAGGGCCGCCCACCTGCGGTCAGAGGCCCAGTACCTTGACTTGCTCGACATCCTGCCGAAGCTCCTTGGCCAAGCGACTGCGACCGCTTTCGTGGCACGCGGTGACGCTGTCGCGTGGGGGCAGGTGGCCGACCTTTACGGTTGCGCTTACGCAGTTGCTCACCGGCTCGGGGAGCCCGACCTTGCGGACATGATCGTCTCGCGTCAGCAGTGGGCGGCTCACCAGACTTGGAATCCTGACGCGGAAGCCGCCGCATCATGGAATGAGGCGGGTACCTATCAGTCCGCCGGCCACTATGACGACGGGCTCGCCATCGTGGACAGGGCCATCGTCACGTACGAGCGCATGGGCACCGATGCCGCGTCCAGTGCGGTCATCCTCGGCTCGCTTCACCTGCGCGGAGTGGTGCTCGCATCTCGGCACAAGGATGCAGCTGCCACCGAAGCTCACCTTGCTCGGGCGCGTGAACTGGCGACGAAACTGCCTCAGACAGGGGATGCGCTCCTGCACAACTTGACCTTCGGAACGGGAAACACCGCGCTGTACGAACTGGCAGCACACATCGAATTGGAACAACCCGATCGTGCGGTCACCATGGCGGCGCCCCTCCTGAAGAAGCCCCCCGCGGGGTTGAAGCCGAGCAGGATTGCACGACTCCACATCGACGTCGCGCGAGCCCGATTGGCCGTGGGTGAGGTGGCGGGGGCAGAAGAATCCCTGAAGATGGCCTTCAAGGTGGCGCCCGAGATGACCGAGCTGCACCCCATGAGTCGTGAGGTACTCAGGGTTCTCTTCGTCATGCACCAGAGGACTCGGCCCGACTTGATGGAGATGGCCAAGCGGGTCGGATTGACCGACTGAAGCCGCCGTTTCGAGAACCGCAGGAGCCCTCCGCCGATGGGCCGAGGGCTCTTGGGCGCGCTATCCGTTCATTTTTCAGAAGCTTCGTCTGCTGCTTCAGAAGTTTGGTCTGTAGCTTGGCGCTTCTTGGTTGCCTTCGCGGATGTGGCGGACCGCTCCTTGTCGGAGCGGAAGTCCACAGCCCCGAGCGTTCCGACCGACATGGTCTTACGGATGAAGCCCATGGTCCCCCTCTACGTTATGTGGAGATGATCATGCCGATTCCTCCAGGGGATCTTCATTATCGTAACCGTCCATGTACGGTTCGCCGTTCAGGTGGGCCGCCAGCTTGCCGACTGCCCTCTCCGTTGCCTGCTGCGCGGACTGCTTGCGCACGCCGTGACTGGCCCCGATCTCGTCGTAGCCCCAGTCCAGTCCGTACCGGAGAACGATGGACTGCCTTTCGATGATGGTCAGGTCTGCCGTCTTCCACCCGTGCCGGACGTCGGCGAGGTGAACGAAGAGCGGGCTGCCCTCTTCGGATCCTTGTGGCCGCAGATGGACACAGATCCAGATCGGCGCGGCCGGCAAGAAGCTGCTTTGCCGCTCACCGAGGTCAAGTGAACTGACCCCGGCACGGCCCACCACAGCCGTCGCACCGAACGACACGGACCCGGCCACGGACCACCATCCTGGCCGGGTTCCTGCGTGCCGGCGGCACAATGGGGCGATGCCGCAGTTCATCGCTCCCGACGTCCGCGTCCATGCCTCCTTCCTCGACGCGATGGGGGAGTTCGTCGAGGAAGGCGCCGACGAACGCTCCCTGCTCATCCATGAGATGGAGGAGTACGCGGCGACCTGGCACCGCCCCGAGGTCTTCGCCGCGTACTGCGCGCGGCTCAACGCCGAACCGCTGGAGGAGACCCCGCGCATCGCGGGCTGGGTGCCCTGCACCACCCTCTGGTACGTCGACGGCGACACGTTCCTCGGCCGTCTCGCCATCCGCCACCGGCTCAACCCGTTCCTGCGGGAGCTGGGCGGCCACATCGGCTACGCCGTCCGACCCACCGCCCGCCGCCGGGGCCACGCGACGGCCATGCTCACCGCCGCGCTGCCGGTGGCGCGTGCGCTCGCCATCGACTCCGTCCTCGTCACGTGCGACACCGACAACACCGCCTCGCGCAAGGTGATCGAGGCGGCGGGCGGGAAACTGGAGGACCAGCGCGGGGGAAAGCTCCGGTTCTGGATCCGGACGGACGGCTGAGGCGTCCTCTCCGGCATGGACCTGGAGAAACAGCCGGCATACGCACACCGGCGGACCGACGGACCCGGCGCGGGATGTCTCACCGTCGCCGTCAGGATTCCGGTGCGCGTCGTCGTCCTGCTGGTCGTACTCCCCGTACGGCTGGTGTGGGACGCCGTCCCCGCCACCGCGCGCGCCCTCGACCGGATCGCCCTGCGCCCGCTGGGCCGGGCCTGCGCATGGCTGTACGCGTCGGTGCTCACGCCGGTGGCTCGGGGGCTGGCGGTGGCGGTGGGACGGCTGGCGACGGCGGTGTGGCAGTGGGTCGTGGTTCCGGTGGTGCGGTACGGGGTGGTGGTGTCGGCGGTGTGGATCCACACGTATCTGCTCACCCCGTTGGGCCACGGGATCCGCCTGCTGTACGAGACCTTGCTCACCCCGCTGGGCAGAGCGCTGCTGGTGTGGCCGTGGGCGGCGCTGTGGCGGTATGTGGTGGTGCCCGTGGTGACGTACGGGCTGGCGCGGCCCGCCGTATGGGCTTACCGGCATCTGCTCACCCCGCTGGGGCATGGGAGCGCCTGGCTGCTGACCGCGCTCGGGCGTGGCGCCGCCGCCACCGGGCGGGCGCTGATCGCCGCTCTGGTGTGGCTGCTGCTTCTCCTGGTTGTGACCCCCGTGAGCTGGGTGTACCGCAGGGTGCTGGTCCCGGTCGGGCGGGAGGCAGGGGCCGCGCTCGCCGTGGCCTGGCGGGTCGCCGGGTATCTGTCGCGCGCCGTCTGGCGGGCGCTCGGGCTGCTGGCGTGGCAGCTCGTGGGGCGGCCGGTGCGCTGGACGTATCGGCGGCTGTGCACACCGCTCGGTCACTGGGTGCGCGACCGTGTGTGGGCGCCGGCCAGGACGGCGGCTGTCGCGGCGGGCCGCGGCGCGCGCGACGCGCTCCGGTGGACGGCGCGCGGCGCGCGCGACGCGCTCCGGTGGACGGCGGAAACCGTCCGCCGGGCCCGCCGGGATGTGTGGGGCGCCCTGACCGGGGTACGCGGTGGGCCCTGGCCTGTGGAACCGCCCGAGCACCGGGCGCGTACTCTGGGTAGTACAACGATCGTCCCCGGCGCGGCGCCCGCACCCGAGACTTCCCCGCACACCGCGGGACCGGTCCGGGACCCGGGGTAATACGCCGAAGATACGTCCAAGGGCGGCGCGTCACCGCGTACCGCCCGCACCGAGGAGAAGAACCACTGGGCAAGCGACAGCCCGAAGGCCCGCCGCCCGCACCGGCGGTGCAGCGCATCCGACTGCGCTACACCAAGCGCGGCCGCCTCCGGTTCACCAGCCACCGAGACTTCCAGCGCGCCTTCGAGCGGGCCCTGCGCCGCGCCGAGGTGCCCATGGCGTACTCGGCGGGGTTCACCCCGCACCCGAAGGTGTCGTACGCCAATGCCGCACCCACCGGCACGGGCAGCGAGGCCGAGTTCCTGGAGATCGCCCTGGTGGAGGCGCGCGACCCCGACAAGCTGCGAGAGCTGCTCGACGAGTCGCTGCCGACGGGCCTGGACATCATCGACGCCGTCGAGGCCCGCACCTCGGGACTCGCCGACCGGCTGACCGCCTCCGTATGGGAGCTGCGGCTGGACGGCGTCACCGAGGAGGAGGCGGGACACGCCGTCTCCGCGTTCCTCGCCGCCGAGACCGTCGAGGTGGAACGCCGTGCGAAGAACGGTCTGCGGACCTTCGACGCACGGGCCGCCGTGGCCGGCCTGGAGGTGGCTCGTCCACAGCCTGATAGGCCGGGGGACGGCCCCTGTGCGATACTGCGGCTGGTTGTTCGGCACGTGACACCTGCCGTACGGCCCGACGACGTCCTGTCCGGTCTCCGAGCTGTGGCCGACCTGGCGCCGCCGGTCCCCGCAGCGGTGACCAGGCTGGCGCAGGGGCTCTTCGACGAGGAGTCCGGCACGGTGACCGACCCGCTCGCGCCCGACCGCGAGGCAGCCCGGCCCGCCCCACCCAAGGCCGCCGGACCCGCCGCCGCGACGGCGCCGGAAGGTGCAGGTTCCGCGTAAGGCGGTCGTTGTAGCGCAGCCCTGGGACTCGGGAGCCACCTGGGTCGGGCGGCGTACTGACCAGAAGACTTTCGCCAGGCCGTACGTGACATCGCGTACGGAACCGGCGACCCAGACATAACAGCTCCCGTGCGGCGCCCGCGCCCCGGACGGCGGCAATCGCGCACAGCGCGGGCCGCGGCCGGACCGGAATCAGGCGTGGCGCCCGGGAGCGTGACGGGAGAACCGCCCGCATGCTCGAGTCCACAGAACCCGGCACCCCCGGGGACACCCCCAGCGAAGAGAACAGCTCACCCAGCGACACGCTGCCGCCGCGCCGCAGGCGCCGGGCAGCGTCCCGCCCGGCCGGACCGCCCGGCGCGGCGGCCGAGGCCGCCGAGGTCGAGGACGCGTCGAGCGTCACGGAGACCGTCGCGTCGGCCACACCGGCCGCCGTGGCCGACGAAGCCCCCGCCGAGGAGCCCGCCGCCCCGCCGCGTGCGCGCCGCCGGGCCACCCGGAAGACCGCCGCGCCCGAGCCCGTCGCGGAGCCGGTCGCCGAGGCGGCCACGCCGGACGAGACACTCGCCGAGGAGCCCGCCGCGCCGCGTGCGCGCCGTCGCGCCACGCGGAAGACCGCCGCGCCCGAGCCGGCCGCCGAGGTGGCCGTCACGGAGCCGGCCGCCGTGGACGAGGCGCCCGCCGAGGAGCCCGCCGCGCCGCCGCGTGCGCGCCGTCGCGCCACCCGTAAGGTCACGGCGCCCGAGACCGCCACGGAGCCGGTCGGGGCCACCGTCGAGGAGACCCCCGCGCCCGCCGAGGCCGCCGTCGCCGAGCCCCCGGCCGAGGAGCCCGCGCCCGCCGCGCGCCCCCGCCGCCGCGCCACCCGCAGGGCCACCGCGCCCGCCGGCCCGCCGGAGGCCGACGCCGCCCCGGCCACGGTCGCCGACGCCGGCGCGGAGGGCGAGAGCCTGCCGCAGGACACCGTCGCCCGGATCGCCGCCGACGAGCCGGAGGTCCAGGCCGCCGAGAAGGCCGCCACCCGGGGCCGTACGCGCCGCAGGGCCACCGCGCCCGCCAGCGCCCCGGCCGCCGCGCCCGAGTCCGCCGACGCGCCCGTGGGCCGTACCGCCGAGCCCGTCGCCGAGAAGGCCGTCACCGACAAGCCCGCCGCCGACAAGCCCGCGGCACAGCAGAAGGCCGCCACGCAGAAGCCCGTGCAGCGCGAGCCCGAGCGCGCCCCGCGCCGCCGCGCCGCCGCGCGGCCCGCCGTGGCCGTCTTCCAGGCGCCCGTCTTCACCGAGCCGATGTTCCAGACCCCGGAGACCGCCGCCGCGGCCGCCGCGGGACGCGTCAAGGCCCCCGACGAGCTGGACGAGGACGAGGAGACCACGACGGCCACCGCCGCCGTGGCGCCCGAGCCCGCCGCCGCGCCCGAGCCCTCGGGCCGCCGCAGCCGGCGCCGTCGCCGGGGCGAGGCCGCGGAACCGGCCGCCGAGGCCGCGCCCGCCGTGGCCCAGCCGACGCACGCGCCGGTCGAGGAGCCCGTGGCCGAGAGCGACGACGAGCCGGAGTCCTCGGCCGACGACGCCGCCGAGGACTCCGACGAGTACGGCGACCGCCCCTCCCGGCGCCGCCGCCGGGGCGGCCGTCGCCGTCGCCGCGGTGAGTCCGCCGACACCGACGACACCACGGACGAGCGGCAGGACGAGGCCTCCTCCGCCGGGCACACCGACGAGGCCGACGAGGACCGGGACGCCCCCGACACCTCCGCCGCCTTCGACGACGACCATGACGACCAGGAGGCGTCCTCGGGCGGCTCCTCCAGCAGCCGGCGCCGTCGCCGCAGGCGCCGTCGCAGCGCCGACGGCCCCTCCGACGCCGAGCAGGGCACCGGGGGCGGTGACGACCCGGAGCGTACGGTCGTCAAGGTCCGCGAGCCGCGCGAGCGCCGCGCCAAGGAAACCGAGCGCGAGCCCGGCACCGGCGCCGACGAGGTCCAGTCCATCAAGGGCTCGACCCGTCTGGAGGCCAAGAAGCAACGCCGCCGTGAGGGGCGCGAGCAGGGCCGCCGCAGGGTGCCGATCATCACGGAGGCGGAGTTCCTCGCCCGCCGTGAGGCCGTCGAGCGCGTGATGGTCGTGCGCCAGCACGGCGAGCGCACCCAGATCGGTGTCCTGGAGGACAACGTCCTGGTCGAGCACTATGTCAACAAGGAGCAGGCGACCAGCTACGTCGGCAACGTCTACCTGGGCAAGGTGCAGAACGTACTGCCGTCCATGGAGGCCGCCTTCGTCGACATCGGCAAGGGCCGCAACGCCGTCCTGTACGCCGGTGAGGTCAACTTCGAGGCGCTGGGCATGGCCAACGGGCCGCGCCGTATCGAGACCGCGCTCAAGTCGGGCCAGTCGGTGCTCGTCCAGGTGACGAAGGACCCGATCGGCCACAAGGGCGCCCGTCTGACCAGCCAGGTCTCACTGCCCGGCCGCTACCTGGTGTACGTGCCCGAGGGCTCGATGACCGGCATCAGCCGCAAGCTCCCGGACACCGAGCGCGCCCGTCTGAAGACCATCCTCAAGAAGATCGTCCCCGAGGACGCGGGCGTCATCGTCCGTACGGCGGCCGAAGGCGCCAGCGAGGACGAGCTGCGCCGCGACGTCGAGCGGCTCCAGGCGCAGTGGGAGGACATCAAGAAGAAGTCGAAGAGCGGCAACGCACCGACCCTGCTCTACGGCGAGCCCGACATGACCGTCCGGGTCGTCCGCGACATCTTCAACGAGGACTTCTCGAAGGTCATCGTCAGCGGCGCCGACGCGTGGCAGACCATCAGCGGGTACGTCGCGCACGTGGCGCCGGACCTCTCCGACCGGCTGTCGCGCTGGACCAGCGAGGTGGACGTCTTCGCGACGTACCGCATCGACGAGCAGCTCATGAAGGCGCTGGACCGCAAGGTCTGGCTGCCCAGCGGCGGTTCGCTGGTCATCGACAAGACCGAGGCCATGATCGTGGTCGACGTCAACACCGGGAAGTTCACCGGCCAGGGCGGCAACCTGGAGGAGACCGTCACCAGGAACAACCTGGAGGCGGCCGAGGAGATCGTGCGCCAGCTCCGGCTGCGCGACCTGGGCGGCATCGTCGTCATCGACTTCATCGACATGGTGCTGGAGTCCAACCGGGACCTGGTGCTGCGGCGCCTGCTGGAGTGCCTGGGCCGGGACCGTACGAAGCACCAGGTCGCCGAGGTCACCTCGCTGGGCCTGGTGCAGATGACCCGTAAGCGGGTCGGCCAGGGTCTGCTGGAGTCCTTCTCCGAGACCTGTGTCCACTGCAACGGCCGCGGTGTCATCGTCCACATGGAGCAGCCGGTGGCGTCCGGTGGCGGTGGCAACGGCAAGCGTTCCAAGAAGCGCGGCCGCGGCGGCGCCGGCGCGGACCACGACCACGAGGTGGCGGGTACGGCGGCGGAGTCCGACGCCGACCACGAGACCGAGTCGGAGGCCGAGCTGGCGGCGGAGGTGGCGGCCCCGGTCGCGCTCTCCGAGCCCGAGTTCGTGCCGGACGAGGAGCTGTACAGCAGCGTCGCGGAGGCCGAGGCGGCCGTACGGGGCCGCTCGCGCCGCCGTGCGTCGCGCAAGGCGTCGGCCCCGGCCGGTTCGCCGAGGGCGGCGGAGCCGGAGGCCAGGACGGAGGCACCCGTGGCCACCGAGGCCGTGGTGGTCGTCGAGACCCCCGAGCCCGAGGCGGCCCCGGTGGCCGAGGCGCCCGTGGAGACGCCCGCCGCCGAGGCGGCGCCCCAGGGCCGTACGCGGCGCCGCGCCACCCGTAAGGCGACGGCCCCGGCCGGTTCGCCCCGGGCGGCGGACGCGGAGGCGGCGGCCGAGGTGGTCGTGGCCGTGACCCCGGAGCCCGTCACCGAGCCCGTGGCCGCGCGTCCCGAGCCGGTGGCCGCCGAGGAGGCGCCCGTGGCGGCCCCGCCGCGTGCGCGCCGCAGGGCGACCCGTAAGGCCACCGCACCGGCCGGTTCGCCGTCGGGCGCGGAGGAGGCGGCGATCGTCGTCGTGGAGGCGCCGGCGAAGGCCGACGAGCCGGCCGGCACCACCACCGGCGCGGCCACCGAGGAGTCCGGCGCGTCCGACGACTCCGAGGCGCCCGCACCGGCCAAGAAGGCGGTCCGTAAGACGGCCGCCAAGAAGGCCCCCGCGAAGAAGACGGCCGCCAAGAAGACGACGGCCAAGAAGACCGCGGCGAAGAAGACGACCGCGGCCAAGAAGGCACCGGCGAAGACGGCCAAGACGACCAAGGCGGCCAAGTCCACGGCCAAGGCGTCGAAGAAGACCGCCGCGGCCGAGCAGACGGCGCCCTCCGGCGTCACGGCCACCACCGAGGACTGATCCCCACGGTGTCGTACCGCCGCCCCACCGCCCTCCACGGCGATGGGGCGGCGGGGCCGGTTTGACCCCCTGTACAGCGGCCCCGTACTCTAAACCTTCGGTGTGTTCCTATGCGCGCCCACCTCTGAGCACCCACCTCCCGGATCTCCGGGGGAGGCCGCTCGTCCTGTCAGGACCGCCACGGGCCCCGGCCCGTGCGGGCGGCTGGCTTCAGAGGTTCCGTTCCGAGCGAGAGTGAGTTCCGCGTGTACGCCATCGTGCGCAGCGGTGGCCGCCAGCACAAGGTTGCTGTCGGCGACATCGTTGAGGTTGACAAGATTTCCACCGGCAAGGTCGGCGACACCGTCGAACTCAAGACGCTGCTCGTGGTCGACGGTGACGCGGTCACCAGCGACCCGTGGGTGCTGGACGGCATCAAGGTTCAGGCCGAGATCGTGGACCACCACAAGGGCGCGAAGATCGACATCCTTCGCTACAAGAACAAGACGGGTTACCGCCGCCGCCAGGGTCACCGCCAGCAGTACACGGCGATCAAGGTCACCGGTATCCCCGCGGCTGCGAAGTAAGGGACTGAGGAGACATGGCACACAAGAAGGGCGCATCGTCCACTCGGAACGGGCGCGACTCCAATGCTCAGCGGCTCGGCGTGAAGCGCTTCGGCGGTCAGCTCGTCAACGCCGGTGAGATCCTGGTCCGCCAGCGCGGCACGCACTTCCACCCGGGCACCGGCGTCGGCCGTGGCGGCGACGACACGCTGTTCGCGCTGAACCCCGGCGCGGTGGAGTTCGGCACCCACCGTGGCCGCAAGGTCGTCAACATCGTTCCCGCCGCCTAGTGCCCCTCCCGGTACCTCTTCCGGTACCGGTGGGGCAGGCAGGGCGCCTGTAGAACGGTTCTTCGCGAGGGCGGACCTCACTTCCCGGAGACGGGAAGCGGGTCCGCCTTTCGCGCGTTACAGGTAAGACAATTCCGTATGTACTGGAGGCAATCCCCATGACCACCTTCGTGGACCGCGTCGAGCTGAATGTCGCCGCGGGTAACGGAGGCCACGGCTGCGCCTCCGTACACCGTGAGAAGTTCAAGCCCCTCGGCGGCCCCGACGGCGGCAACGGCGGCCGGGGCGGCGATGTGACCCTCGTCGTCGACCAGTCGGTGACGACGCTGCTCGACTACCACCACGCGCCGCACCGCAAGGCCACCAACGGCAAGCCCGGCGAGGGCGGCAACCGCTCCGGCAAGGACGGCCAGGACCTGGTCCTGCCGGTGCCGGACGGCACCGTCGTCCTCGACAAGCGGGGCAACGTCCTGGCCGACCTGGTCGGCGAGGGCACCACCTTCGTCGCCGCAGACGGCGGACGCGGCGGCCTCGGCAACGCCGCGCTGGCCTCGGCCCGCCGCAAGGCCCCCGGCTTCGCGCTGCTCGGTGAGCCCGGCCGCAGCGGTGACATCGTCCTGGAGCTGAAGACGGTCGCGGACGTCGCGCTCGTCGGCTACCCGAGCGCCGGCAAGTCCTCGCTGATCTCGGTGCTCTCCGCGGCCAAGCCGAAGATCGCGGACTATCCGTTCACCACGCTCGTCCCCAACCTGGGCGTGGTCACGGCCGGTTCCACCGTCTACACCATCGCGGACGTCCCCGGGCTGATTCCGGGCGCCAGCCAGGGCCGCGGCCTCGGCCTGGAGTTCCTGCGCCATGTCGAGCGCTGCTCCGTACTCGTCCATGTCCTGGACACGGCGACGCTGGAGTCGGACCGCGACCCCGTCACCGACCTCGATGTCATCGAGGAGGAACTGGCGCAGTACGGCGGCCTCGGCGACCGGCCGCGCGTCGTCGTCCTCAACAAGGTCGACATCCCGGACGGCAAGGACCTCGCCGAGATGATCAGGCCGGATCTCGAAGCGCGCGGCTACCGCGTCTTCGAGGCGTCGGCGGTGGCGCATCTGGGGCTCAAGGAGCTGTCCTTCGCGCTCGCCGAGATCATCGCCACGGCGCGCGCCGAGAAGCCGAAGGAGGAGGCGACCCGTATCGTCATCCGCCCGAGGGCCGTCGACGACGCCGGGTTCACCGTGGTCCTGGAGGACGACGGCATCTACCGGGTACGCGGCGACAAGCCCGAACGCTGGGTCCGCCAGACCGACTTCAGCAACGACGAGGCCGTGGGCTACCTCGCGGACCGGCTGAGCAGGCTCGGGGTCGAGGAGCGGCTCATGAAGGCCGGCGCGCGGGCCGGCGACGGGGTCGCCATCGGCGCGGAGGACGACGCGGTCGTCTTCGACTGGGAGCCCACGATGATGGCCGGCGCGGAGATGCTGGGCCGCCGTGGCGAGGACCACCGGCTGGAGGAGCCGCGTCCGGCGGCGCAGCGGCGCCGGGACCGCGAGGCCGAGCGCGACGAGGCGCAGCAGGAGTACGAGGACTTCAAGCCCTTCTGAGCCGACCTGCCGCCGCGCGGTCCGTCCGGGCCGCGCGGCGCTCCGTCCGGGCCGCGCGGTGGCTCCTCCGTACATCTCTCCTCTGTGACTCCCCTGCGCCTCTCATCTGTGACCCCTCGCGCTCCGACGTGAATCTTTTGTGGTCTCCTTCACGTACACCTCCCGGCCACGCACCACGGACGCACCGGTCTTCCCAGGTGAATCAGGGGTTGCGGGCCGGTGGCGCCCGGCTGTGGTCCACCTTGCACGAGGATTGCCACGGGTGGGACCATCGCTACATCCTCTGAGCCCGCAAGGTAGGTCTGTCTGTGTCTGCAACTTCCGCGCCGCCCGCGAAGCCCCGCACCACCGCTGTCGTCCTGGCGGGCGGTACCGGTCAGCGTGTGGGCCTGTCGATCCCGAAGCAGTTGCTGAAGATCGCCGGTAAGGCGGTCATCGAGCACACCCTGTGGATCTTCGAGCAGAGCGACTCGATCGACGACGTGATCGTGCTCATGGCCCCCGGCTACGTGCCCGACGTGGAGAAGATCGTCACGAAGGCCGGGCTGACCAAGGTCACCCGGGTCATCGAGGGCGGCACGACGCGCAACGAGACCACCGAGCGCGCCATCGCCGCGCTGAGCGAGGGCCTGGCGCCGGGCGAGGACCGTAACGTGCTGTTCCACGACGCGGTGCGGCCGCTGCTCTCGCAGCGCGTGATCAAGGACTGCGTGGACGCGCTGGAGCGCTACCAGGCGGTGGACGTGGCCATCCCGTCCGCCGACACGATCATCGTGACCCGTACGCACGGCGGCGACGGCGAGTTCATCACGGACGTCCCCGACCGGTCCCGGCTGCGCCGCGGCCAGACCCCGCAGGCGTTCAAGCTCTCCACCGTCCGCAAGGCGTACGAGGTCGCGGCTGACGACCCCAACTTCCAGGCCACCGACGACTGTTCCGTCGTGCTCAAGTACCTGCCGGACGTGCCGATCTACGTCGTGGCGGGCGACGAGTACAACATGAAGGTCACCCAGCCGGTCGATGTCTTCATCGCGGACAAGCTCTTCCAGCTCGCCTCGGCGAGCGCGCCCGAGCAGCCCTCCGAGGACTCCTACCGCGAGCTGCTCACCGGCAAGACGCTGGTCGTCTTCGGCGGCTCGTACGGCATCGGCGCCGACATCGCCCAGCTCGCCGAGGGGTACGGCGCCACGGTCTACGCCCTGGGCCGCTCCACCACCGGGACGCACGTGGAGAACCCGGAGCACGTGGACGACGCGCTCTCCCGCGCCTACGGCGAGACCGGCCGGATCGACTACGTGATCAACACCGCGGGTGTGCTGCGCATCGGCAAGCTGGCCGAGACGGACAACACCACGATCCAGGAGGCGCTGAACGTCAACTACCTGGCGCCGGTGCAGATCGCGCGCGCCTCGTACAAGTACCTGGCGGAGACCAAGGGCCAGTTGATGCTCTACACCTCCAGCAGCTACACCCGGGGCCGCGCCGAGTACAGCCTCTACTCGTCCACGAAGGCCGCCATGGTCAATCTGACCCAGGCGCTCTCCGACGAGTGGGCGGGCGAGGGGATCCGGGTCAACTGCGTGAATCCGGAGCGCACCGCCACCCCCATGCGCACCAAGGCGTTCGGCCAGGAGCCGGAGGGCTCGCTGCTCTCCTCCGAGGCGGTCGCGAAGACCTCCCTGGACGTGCTGCTCTCCGAGCTGACCGGCCACGTGATCGACGTACGCCAGCAGGACCCGACGCGTGGCGCCTCGGAGTCGTCCGACTTCGAGCAGGCGCTCGCCGCCGTACTGGACCGTCAGGGAGATGTGTAATACTTCTTGACAATCTTTGACAGGGCCTCCGTGGTCGCCTCCGCGCGAACCACGGAGGCCCCAGTTCGTGAAGCACCGCCTTCACGCTTCCCTTGCAAGGTCAACAGCCGGCACGGTCTGGAGCAGGTTTTCCGTGATTTCGACAGCTATCCGCCTGGCCCGCGTGGGCAGCGGATCAGAGCTGGCAGCCGCACTTCTTCTGGGTATCAGTTTCCCGTGCGTCATGCTCGCCGCGATAATCCCCAACCTCTGGTTCTTCGCGGCGGCCGCAGCCGTGTCCTACCTGGCGGACACCTACCTGCACCAGCGCGGCAGCTATCTGGTCAACCGGCTCGCCAAGGTGCGCGCGGGTCTCTCGATCAGGTTCCTGATCCGGCAGATGCTGCTGGTGCTGCTGGTCGCCAGGTCGGGCCTGGGTGAGGACCGGATCTTCTACGTGACCGTCGTCATGGTGCTGCTCTTCTACGCGCTCCAGGCACCGCACGGCGCGATCGTCACCCTGCTCCGGCTGCGCCGCAGGCTGCCCGTGGTCACCCGCAACATCGATCTGGCCGCCGCCATCCGGATCCCGGACGCGCCGCCGCGCGGGCTGCTCAACCGCTCCGCGGAGAAGATGCTCCACCTCGACATCTTCGCCATGGTGGGTGTGATCATCACGCTCCAGACCCGCGACAACATCTACGGCTTCACCGGTCTCGGCCTCAGCCTGCTCCTCGCCGTCGGCTACATCGCCGCGCTGCTGCCGTACCTGCGGCCGAGCCGCCTCGTACCCAACGCGGAGAAGGTGCTCGCGGCGGTGGACGGCTGGCTCGCCGCGTACCAGCCGACCGTGATGCTCTACTTCTCCGGCTCCAAGGAGTCCGCGTACCAGGTCAACATGTGGCTGGACACCATGGACCGGCTGGAGGGCCGGCCGCTGATCGTGCTGCGGGAGCGGGCCATCGCCCAGCAGCTCGGGACGACGGACGTGCCGGTGCTCTGTGTCCCCGGCGGGGTGCACCTGATGAACCTGGACCTGTCGACCGTCCGGGTCGCGCTGTACGCGGCCAACGTCGGCAAGAACATCCACATGCTGCGCGTGCCCACCATGAAGCACGTCTTCATCGGCCACGGCGACAGCGACAAGCTGGCCAGCGTCAACCCGTACAGCAAGGCGTACGACGAGGTGTGGACGGCGGGCCGGGCCGGGCGCGACCGGTACGCGCTGGCCGATGTCGGGGTGCGCGACGAGGACATCGTGGAGGTGGGCCGCCCGCAGCTCGCCCCGATCGAGCCGTACAGCGGCGCGCAGCGCAACCCCGTCCCCACCGTGCTGTACGCGCCGACGTGGGAGGGCTGGGACGACAACCCCGGCAACACTTCGCTGCTGCTGGCCGGCGAGAACATCGTCAAGCGGCTGCTGAAGGCCGACAGCCCGGTCCGGGTGCTCTACAAGCCGCACCCCTTCACCGGGACCCGCAGCGCCAAGGCGAAGGCCGTGCACGAGCGGATCATCGCGCTGGTGGAGAAGGCCGCCGCCGAGCGGGCCACCGACCCCCGCTGGGCGAAGGAGAGCGCCGAGCTGAGCGCGGACCGTACCGCCGCCAAGGCGGAGCTGGCCCGGATCTCCGCGCGCCTCGGCGAGCTGATGGGCGCCGCGGACACGGGGCGTGACGAGGCGGAGCAGTCGCGTGACTCCCAGGCCGACCCGGCCAGGCAGGAGGAGCTGACCCGGCTGCGGCGCGAGTGGAACGGCGCGTACTGGCGCTCCTTCGGCTGGTGGGAGCACCGGACCATCAGCGGTTCGGAGCCCGCGCTCTACGACTGCTTCAACGAGTCGGACGCCATGGTCTCCGACATCTCCAGCGTGGTCTCCGACTTCATCGCGAGCGGTAAGCCGTACGCGGTCACGGACTCGGCGGAGCTGGGCGCGGAGGAGTTCAAGCGGCAGAACACCGCCGTACGGGCCGCTGTGATCCTCTCCAACAGCGCGCGGGAGCTGGACGACCTGCTCGCCGCGGTCGCCGACCCGGCGGCCGACCGGCTGGCGGACGAGCGCCGGGAGCTGAAGCGGTATCTGCTGGGCCCCGACGAGCCGACGTCGATGGAGCAGTTCGAGGCGGCGACCCAGGCGCTGTCCGCGAAGTCCCTGGCGCGGAACGTGGGCGTCGAGCAGCGTCTCGGGGAGCCGGAGGCGGCCGCGGCGCCGGACGACTCGGCGCCGAGCGCGGAGAACAACGACCTGGACTCGCCCGTACGGGGCTGACCGGGGACGACGGAACGACAGGCCCGGCGGAGCGCTTTCGGAGAGCGCTCCGCCGGGCTTTTCCGTGGGTGCCGCCCGATCCACAGGTGACGGGCATCACAGGGGACCGGTGATCGGATAAGACAACCAACATTCGGTACTACTTGTCTTGCTTTCCGATGAACGAGATGTCAGTTCCTGATGTGAGTGTGATCGTCGGGGCATACGAAGCGATGCCCTACCTGATCCGCTGCCTGGAATCGGTGGAAGCCCAGACACTGGGCGCCGACCGTATCGAGCTCGTCGCCATCGACGACGGCTCGGCCGACGGCACGGGGGAATTCCTGGAAGAGTTCGCGGCCCGCACGTCCATCCCGACCAGGGTGGTACGACAGGCCAACTCGGGCGGCCCCAGCGGCCCGCGCAACGTGGGCCTCGGTCTGGCCCGGGGGCGTTACGTGTTCTTCCTGGACGCCGACGACTATCTGGGGGAGGAGGCACTGGAGCGCATGGTCGCCGTGGCCGACCGCGCTCGTACGGACGTGGTGCTCGGCAAGGTGGTGGGGGTCAACCGGGGCGCCCCCAGCTCGATGTGGCGGCGTACGGCCGACCGCGTCGACGTCCACAACTCGCAGGTCGTCTACACGCTGAGCGCGCAGAAGCTCTTCCGCCGCGAGCTGGTCGAGCGGCTGGGGCTGCGGTTCGACGAGCGGCTCAGAACCGGCGAGGACGCGCTCTTCACCATGGAGGCATATCTCCGGGGCGACGGCGTCTCGGTGATCTCCGACTACACCTGCTACTACCTGGTCGGCAGGGACGACGGCAAGCACGTGACCAAGTCCGGTGACCACACCCACCGGTTCGCCGCCGTGACCGCCCTGATGACCCTCATCGCCGAACTGGAACCGGCCGGTCCCAAGCGCGACAGGCTGATGGTCAGACCCTTCACGGTCGGGCTGATCCAGCAGTTCGCGCACGGCATCGTCAAGGACTCCGAAGAGGTCAGGCGCCACAAACTGGAGCTGGTCGGCCCGCTGATGGAGCGCTACTGGAATCCGGGTGTGGCGCGCCACATCAAGGTCGCGGAACGGCTGCGGCTGGAGTGCGTGGCGCTCGGACGGCTCGATCTGCTCGCCGACGTCCTGGCGTTCATCAAGGCGGAGACGGTGCCCGAGGTGGTGTACCGGGGCCGCGCTCGTACGCCGTACCTCGCGCTCCCGCACTTCGGGGACCGCGGGTCCGGGCTGAAGGACGCCTCGTACGAGGTGACCATCAGGGACTGGGTCGGCAAGCCGGGCCTGCGCCCCATCGAGCCGCCGCGGGCCGCCCGCCGGCGCGGATCCCTGGCACGCCGGGTGGCGCGACGGCTGCGTACCCAGGTACGGAACCTCGCGCCGATGAGAAACCGTACCGCTTGAAGGAGTTGGCGCGAGAAACTGCGGGAGTTGGCGCGAAAAAGGGGGCGCGGCCGGTGGTACCGGGCCGCGCCCATCCGCGTAAAAGCTCCCCCAAGCGCCCTTTCACGCCCCCATGCCGCGCCCCTTCACCCTTCCGGGGTGACCGGTAGCAGACGGCGCGGGGAAGCGTAGGTAAAATCGGACTGTCGGGCGACCCCCGGACAGCATCGCAATCACAGCAGGGGAAAACAGGAACAGTGAAGGCTCTCGTACTGTCCGGTGGGGCAGGTACCCGACTGCGGCCCATTACGCACACATCGGCGAAGCAGCTCGTCCCTGTGGCGAACAAGCCGGTGCTCTTCTACGGCCTCGAAGCCATCGCCGAGGCGGGTATCACCGAGGTCGGTGTGATCGTCGGCGACACCGCCGAGGAGATCCGCACAGCCGTGGGCGACGGCTCGCAGTTCGGTATCAAGGTGACGTACCTCCAGCAGGACGCGCCCCTCGGACTGGCCCACGCCGTCCTCATCGCCCGTGACTTCCTCGGCGACGACGACTTCGTGATGTACCTCGGCGACAACTTCATCGTCGGCGGCATCAGCGGTCTGGTGGACGGCTTCCGCGAGGACCGGCCCGCCGCGCAGATCCTGCTCACGAAGGTCCCCAACCCGACCTCCTTCGGCGTCGCCGAACTGGACGGCGAGGGACGGGTCGTGGCCCTGGAGGAGAAGCCGGAGAAGCCCAAGAGCGATCTCGCGCTCGTCGGCGTCTACCTCTTCACCCCGGCCGTCCACGAGGCCGTACGCTCCATCGAGCCGTCCTGGCGCGGCGAGCTGGAGATCACCCACGCCATCCAGTGGCTGATCGACCAGCGGCGCGACGTCCGCTCCACGACCATCTCCGGGTACTGGAAGGACACCGGCAACGTCACCGACATGCTGGAGGTCAACCGCTCGGTGCTGGAGACGGTGGAGCCGCACTGCGAGGGCACCGTCGACGAGGGCAGCGAGATCATAGGGCGTGTGAGGATCGAGAAGGGCGCCAAGGTCACCGGCAGCCGTATCCTCGGCCCCGTGATCATCGGCGCGGACACCGTGATCAGCGACGCGTACATCGGCCCCTTCACCTCGGTCTCCGAGGGATGCGTGATCGAGGACAGCGAGATCGAGTACTCCATCGTGCTGCGCGGCTCCTCCCTCACCGGCGTCCGCCGTGTGGAGGCGTCGCTGATCGGCCGCGACGTCGAGATCACCCCCGCGCCCCGTAACCCGTCCGCCCACCGACTCGTCCTCGGTGACCACAGCAAGGTGCAGATCTCCTCATGACGACGCACAGGATTCTCGTGACCGGCGGCGCCGGTTTCATCGGCTCGCACTACGTCCGTACGGTGCTCGGCCCGCAGGGCCCCGGCGACGTCGAGATCACGGTTCTCGACAAGCTCACCTACGCGGGAAATCCGGCCAATCTCGACCCGGTCCGTGAGCACCCCGGATTCCGCTTCGTGCAGGGCGACATCTGCGACCCCGAACTGGTCGGCAAGCTGATGGCCGAGCACGACCAGGTGGTGCACTTCGCCGCCGAGTCGCATGTGGACCGCTCCATCGACGGCGGCGCCGAGTTCGTCCGTACGAACGTGGTGGGCACCCACACGCTGATCGACGCCGCCCACCGGGCGGGCGTGAAGACCTTCGTGCACATCTCCACGGACGAGGTCTACGGCTCGATCGACGAGGGCTCCTGGCCGGAGACGCACCCGCTGGAGCCCAACTCGCCCTACTCGTCGGCGAAGGCGTCCAGCGACCTGATCGCGCTCTCGTACCACCGCACCCACGGCCTCGACGTGCGGGTGACGCGCTGCTCCAACAACTACGGGCACCACCACTTCCCCGAGAAGGTCATCCCGCTGTTCATCACGAACCTGCTGGACGGCAAGAAGGTGCCCCTGTACGGCGACGGCGGCAACATCCGCGACTGGCTGCACATCGACGACCACGTCCAGGGCATCGAGCTGGTCCGTACGAAGGGCCGCGCGGGCGAGGTCTACAACATCGGCGGCGGCACGGAACTCTCCAACAAGGAGCTGACCGGCCTGCTCCTGGAGGCGTGCGGGGCGGCCTGGGAGACCAGCGTCGAGTACGTCACCGACCGCAAGGGCCACGACCGCCGCTACTCGGTCGACTGCGCCAAGATCCGCGAGGAGCTGGGGTACGAGCCCCGCAAGGACTTCGCGACCGGCCTCGCGGAGACCGTCGCGTGGTACCGCGAGAACCGTGCCTGGTGGGAGCCGCTGAAGGAGCGTGCGGCCCTGTGAGCACCGGCTCCGAGAACAGCACCGGCTCCGAGAACAGCGCCGGCTCCGAGAACGGCGGCGGCCCGGGCGCCTGGCTCGTCACCGGCGCCGGCGGCATGCTCGGTCAGGACCTCCTGGCCCGGCTCGCCGCCGCCGGGCGGCCCGCGGCCGGGCTGGACCGCGCCGCGCTGGACATCACCGACCCCGCGGCCGTGCGCGCGGCCTTCGAGGCCCACGCGCCGGCCGTGGTGGTCAACTGCGCGGCCTGGACGGCCGTGGACGACGCCGAGTCCAAGGAGGACGACGCGCTCGCCGTCAACGGCACGGGCCCCCGGGTCCTCGCCGAGGCCTGCCGCGCCTCCGGCGCGATCCTGCTCCAGGTCTCCACGGACTACGTCTTCGCCGGGGACGGGGAGACGCCGTACGCGGAGGACGCGCCCACGGCCCCGCGCAGCGCCTACGGGCGGACGAAGCTGGCGGGGGAGCGCGCGGTCCTCGACACGCTTCCCGGCCACGGCTACGTGGTCCGTACGGCGTGGCTGTACGGCGCGGGCGGCCCCAACTTCGTCCGTACGATGATCAAGCTGGAGGCCGTCAAGGACACCCTGGACGTGGTGGACGACCAGCGCGGGCAGCCCACCTGGACCGGCGATCTCGCCGAGCGGCTGGTCCTGCTCGGCGCGGCGGCGCTCGACGGCACGGCGCCCGCGGGCGTCTACCACGGCACCAGCGGCGGCGGGACGACCTGGTTCGGCTTCACCCGGGAGATCTTCCGGCTGCTCGGCGCGGACCCGGAGCGGGTCCGTCCGACCACCAGCGAGGCGTTCGTCCGGCCGGCCCCCCGGCCCGCATACAGCATCCTCGGTCACGACCGGTGGAAACCAGCCGGAATCGACCCCATCCGTGACTGGCGGGCCGCGCTCGCCGAGGCGTTCCCCGCCGTACTGGCGGCAGAGCGCCAGACGGGTGTTACCGACCAGTAGATGTTTACGTGAAACCTGTGGGCCCACTAAGTTCACTGAGAATCAAACCTATGGATTCTTGATTCTCAGTGAAGGGCCCCTTACGTGGATCGCCACGGCTTCCTGCGCCAACTGCACCGTGTGTACAAACCCCGCACCTATCTGGAGATCGGGGTCAATGACGGGCGAAGCCTGGCGCTTTCCCGGGTTCCGTCCGTCGCCGTCGATCCGGCCTTCAGAGTGGTCACGGACATCAGTTGCGACGTCCACCTGGTCCGCGCGACCAGCGACGACTTCTTCGCGCGCAAGGACCCGCTGATCCACCTGCGCAACGGGCGCAACCCGTTCCGCGCGCTGGCCCGCCGCGACCCGGTCAACCTGCTCGGCGGGGACCCGAAGCTGGAGCTGTCGTTCATCGACGGCATGCACCTCTTCGAGTTCGCGCTGCGCGACTTCATGAACGTCGAGAAGCACTCCCGCTGGTCCAGCGTGATCGTCCTCGACGACATGCTGCCCCGGGACGTCGACGAGGCGGCGCGCGACCGTCACACGAAGTTCTGGGCGGGCGATGTCTACAAGGTGGCGCAGGTGCTCCGGCGCTACCGCCCCGACCTGCTCGTCGTCGACGTCGACACCGAGCCGACCGGGGTGGTGGCGATCTTCGGCGCCAACCCCGAGTCCACGGTGCTGAAGAACGCCTACGACAAGATCATCGAGGAGTACGTCGTACCGGACCCGCAGGACGTGCCGGACGAGATCCTGGTCCGCAAGAACGCGGTGCGCCCCGAGGCGCTGCTCGGCGCCGGTTTCTGGCCCGCGCTGAACCGGGCCCGTAACCTGCGCCGTCCGCGCTCGGCGTTCACGCCGCTGCGCCGGCAGATCGAGGCCGTCACCGGCTGACGTCACCTGGCATGAGGAAGGGCCGGAGCACATGCTCCGGCCCTTCCTCATGGCTGCGGACGGGTCCGCGTCAGGCGCGCGCGCCCAGCTCCGCGTAGTACGCCCGGCACTCCTCGTACGACGGCAGCAGGCCCTGGGCCTCGGCCTCCGCGAGGGTCGGGGCCGCCGCGTCCTTCTCGGAGAGCAGCGGCGTGATCGACTCCGGCCACTCGATGCCCAGCCCGGGGTCGAGCGGGTTCAGCCCGTGCTCACGGCCCGGGGCGTACCCCTCCGAGCACAGGTAGACCACCGTGGCGTCGTCGGTCAGCGCCATGAAGGCGTGCCCCAGGCCCTCGGCGAGATAGACCGAGTGGTGGTCCACGTCGTCCAGGCGTACGGCCTCCCATCTGCGGAACGTCGGCGAGCCCACCCGGATGTCCACGATCACGTCGAGGACCGCGCCGCGTACGCACTTCACGTACTTGGCCTGGCCGGGCGGCACATCGGCGAAGTGGACGCCCCGCAGCGTGCCCCGGCTGGAGACCGAGCAGTTGGCCTGCGCGAGGTTCAGCGGGTGGCCGGCCGCCTCGGCGAAGTCCGGGGCCTTGAACCACTCGTGGAAGCTGCCACGGCTGTCCGGGAAGACCTTCGGTTCATGCACCCAGGCGCCTTCGACGGAGAGCTGCCGCATGTGATCACGTCCTTGCTGTTCTGTACGGTTTCCTGGCGCCGGAGTTCCGGACGCCGGGTTTCCGGAGCCCGGGCCTCCGGATGGGGTTACGGGGCAGGGTACGGCGACCGGTCAGATGCGGGCCGCGAGACGGCGCACCTTCTTGCGCGCCGCCGCGGGCAGCCTGCGGACGATCGGACCGCCGGCCGAGCGCAGCACCTTGCGCAGCGTGGCCCGGCGGCGCTTCACCGTCACCACACGCACCAGGAGCGGGTCGACCTCCCCGAGGCCGCTCTGGTCGAGCCGGATCCGGCCGCCAGCCGCCACCGGCACCTCGCAGATGTCCAGTTCGGGTCCCTTGGGGCCGTCGAGCTTGACCGAAAGACGCGCCTGGCCCTCGGCCAGACCGGCCACCTTGCCGGGCACCTCCAGGTGCGCCCTGCCGTGGTCGGGCCGGAGCGTCGCCGGGTGCGTCAGCTTCGTACCGTCCGCCGCGGTCAGCACCACTTCGACCGGGAGGGAGGCCGACTTCGTACCGGTGAAGATCTCGAACCGCAGCTCCGACTGGGAACCGGGCATCCGCAGCGGGGGACGCTCCGCGAGATACGTCGCCATCTTCTTCGCACGGCCCGCGACATCGAGCGTCAGGTTGCCGTGCGGGTCGGTGAAGTACGGGATGACCGGACGCGCGGGCGAACCGAGCACCGCCGGGAGGCACTTGGCGTCCACACCGGGGGCGCGGTCGGCGCCGAGCCGGGCCTTGCGGACGATGCCGAGACCGCGCAGCGGGACCCAGATGTCCCAGAAGCCCCGGGAGACCCGGCCGCGCCCCTTGACCGCCTCGCTGGTGACCGTACCGGTGCCGTACAGCACGACCTCGTACGACTCCTCGGCGTCCGCGGCGGCGCCGGCCGGCGGCGTGACCTTCTCGATCTTCGAGGTGAAGTCGGCGGGGCACGGCCACTCGACGGCCGTCTCCCGGTTGCGCAGGGAGAGTTCGCCCTTGTACGTGTCGATGTCGTCGGTCACGTCGAGGAGTTCACTTTCGGGCAGCAGCCCCTCGGTGATCTCCGGGTGGACGAAGTACCGCTTGTCGCGGCGGACCAGGCGCAGCGGCTGCTGGTCCTCGCCGTGCACGAGGCGGCCGGTGACGGCGAGCGCGACCCTGCCGTCCTGCTGCCAGTCGAAGTCCTCCAGGCGCGCCGTGGCCTTCACCGACTTGGCGAACCGGGCGAGCTTCACCAGACCCTGGCGGTCGTCGGCGCGCAGCAGGGTGGAGCGGAGCCGGACCAACGCGCCGAGCCCGTCGTGCACACCGTCGTTGATGAAGTCCTTCACGAGCGGCTGGATCGCGTCGACCATCTCGTCCAGGTACGCGGGCTCGTACTTCAGGACCGAGGGCTCGCTCAGCCGGCCGAGCATCTCGACCCGGTAGAAGCGGCGCAGCAGCCGGTCCCTGAACTCACCCGGCTCGGTGTTGTCCACGACGACGTCGAGCACCTCGCGGAGGTTGCCGTAGTAGCCGGACGGCACGAGCTTGGCGGAGCCGGCGTTCTGGCCGTCGTCCCGCTTCGAGTAGTAGTAGCAGGTGTACGTCCCCAGGATCGACACGACCTTCGCGGGGAAGTACGTCTGCATCATGTAGAGCTGGTCCTCAAGGCGCCGCTTGCCCTCGGGGTACGCGATGTTGTTCTCGCGCAGGAACTCCGTACGGAACATCTTGTGCGGCGTGAGGCTGTCGTACAGCGGCGCGGTGCTCAGGTCGCACTTCTCGCGGTTCGTCTTGAACACGCCGTGCGGGACACCGCGGAAGTTCGAGGCGACCTTGCCGATCACGATGTCGGAGCCGTTGCGGTGGCCCATCTCGTACAGCCGCCGCAGCGCGTCGGACGCCATGTGGTCGTCCTGGTCGACGAACTGGACGTACTCGCCCTTCGCCTCCGCGACACCGATGTTTCTGGGCTTCCCCGGCCAGCCCGAGTTCGGGATGTGGATCACTCGGAAGTGCGGGTGCTCGGCGGCCAGCTTGTCGAGCCGCGCCGGGGTGTCGTCCGTGGAGCCGTCGTTGACGAAGAGCACCTCGAAGTCCGCGGCCGGCAGCGTCTGGGCCAGCAGTGAATCGATGCACGGATCGATGTACTTACCCGGGTTGTACACCGGAATGACGACGCTCACTTTTACTGGCATTACTTGAAGGCCCATCTGTGTTGTCGGTGCACGAGGTGCTGTGCGAGTGGGGGGAGGCGCGGCCATCGGCGGAGGGTACAGGCGCCGGGATGCCAGCTTATCTCCGCGGGGGGCTCGCGATGTTTCCCGACCGTTCTCACCCCTGACAGACATCTGTCACGGTCCTCCGGTTGCACGGACGGCCCGGATCGACGCCGCGGATGTGCCGTACCGACGCCGTGGACGTCCCCGTCCCGGCGCGGCGGACGTGCCGTCCCCTTGCGGGAGGGTGTCCCAGCTCCTGAAATGATCCGCCGTCCCCGGTGGCCCGCGCGTAGGCTGACCGGCGGGGACACACACCGGTGGCGGCGACGGAGCCCGGTGGCGAGAGCAGAGGCAGAGCGCGTGGCAGCGGCACGGCAGCAAGTGGTGGCACGGCGGGACGCGGTCGAGCGGGCCCGCAGAATCGTCGTCAAGGTCGGCTCCTCCTCGCTCACCACCGCCGCGGGCGGTCTGGACGCCGACCGGGTCGACGCGCTGGCCGATGTGCTCGCCGCCGTACGCACCACCGGCGACCGGGAGATCGTGCTGGTGTCCAGCGGCGCCATCGCCGCCGGGCTCGCGCCGCTCGGGCTGGAGCGCCGTCCCCGGGACCTGGCCCGCCAGCAGGCCGCCGCCAGCGTCGGCCAGGGGCTGCTCGTCGCGCGCTACACCGCCTCCTTCGCCCGTTACGGCGTCCGCGTCGGCCAGGTGCTCCTCACCACCGACGACACCAGCAGGCGGGCCTCGTACCGCAACGCGTACCGCACCCTCGACCAGCTCCTCGGCATGGGGGCGCTCCCCGTCGTCAACGAGAACGACACCGTCGCCACCGACGAGATCCGCTTCGGCGACAACGACCGGCTGGCCGCGCTCGTGGCCCATCTCGTACGGGCCGACCTGCTCGTCCTGCTCTCCGACGTCGACGGGCTGTACGACGGCGACCCCAGCAGGCCGGGCACCTCCCGGATCGCCGAGGTGCGCGGCCCCGCCGATCTGGCCGGGGTCACCATCGGCAGCACGGGCCGGGCCGGGGTCGGCACCGGCGGCATGGTCACCAAGGTCGAGGCCGCCAGGATCGCCGCGGCGGCCGGCGTCCCCGTCATCCTGACCTCCGCGAGCCGGGCCGCCGACGCACTCGCGGGGCGTGACACCGGCACGTACTTCCACCGCACAGGACGCCGCTCCGCGGACCGGCTGCTGTGGCTCGCGCACGCCTCCACGCCCCGGGGCGCCCTCACCCTGGACGACGGGGCCGTACGGGCCGTCGTCGAGCGCCGCACCTCGCTCCTGCCGGCCGGGATCGCCGCCGTCGAGGGCGAGTTCGGCGCGGGCGACCCGGTGGAGCTGCGGGACACCGAGGGCCGCGCCGTCGCCCGCGGGCTGGTCAACTTCGACGCCAGGGAGATCCCCCAGCTCCTCGGCCGCTCCACCCGCGAGCTGGCCCGCGAGCTGGGCCCCGCCTACGAGCGCGAGGTCGTGCACCGGGACGATCTGGTCATCCTGCATTCCTGAGCCGCCCCCGAAACGGCTGAAACTCCGGCCTTCGAACGGGGACCTTTACCAAAACCGCCCCATCTTCCGCCCGGGACTGGTCAACTTTGTCCCAGGGGTAGGACCGGGTTTCGGCACGACGACGCAGCAAACAGGAGGCCGCTGGTGAGACGAGCGCGCCCGGGGGCGGCGCCCCGAGGGACCGGGGGAAGCGCCCACGCCCGGAGGACCACCGGCGGGCAACGGGCCCTGACCAGCGTCGAGGTGGGGGAGACCGCCGGCGGTGACGGCGCGGCCGGAACCGACGGTACGGAGACCCCCGGGACGGCCGGCGAACGACGGCAAGGGGAGACCACGGCGACGGCGGACGCGCGCCAGCTCTCCAAGCTCTGGCACATCACCCTCAGCGTCTCGGGCCCGGAGAGCCCGCTGACGGAGGTCAGACGCGGTCTGGAACAGCTCGCCCACGACCATCCCTTCCTGCTGACGAGCCGGTACGCCACCGACCACGCGGAGATCCGCTACTGGGAGGAGGCGAGGGACCTGCACGACGCCGCCGCGGTGGCGCTGCGCCTCTGGGGCGAGCACCGGTCGAGCGCCCGGCTCCCGCCGTGGGTGATCGTCGGACTGGAGGTCATCGACCGGGAGACGTACCACCAGCGCATCGCCGAGGGGTACGGTCCGCCGCCGGCGGCTCCGGTGGGCGTCCACCCGTTCTGAGGGCGCGCCCCGCGCCCCGTACGGTCCGCGCGGGCACCGCACGGCATCTCGCGGTCCCGTACGGCCTGCGAAGCAGGACACCAGCGGTCCCGTACGGTCCGCGAAGGCACCGCACGGCGTCTCGCAGTGCGGAATACGTGCGGAATGCCCGCAGGGCGCGCATTACCCTGCGGGCATGACCTCGCTCTCGCCGTACGACAATCTCTCCCCGGTGGTCAGGGCCGCCTACCGGTCCCGCTCCGCCGCCGCCGACCTCGCGCCACTGCCGCGCGCGGCCAAGGACGACGCGCTGCTGGCGATCGCGGACGCGCTGGAGGTCCGTACGCACGAGATCGTCACGGCCAACGCCGAGGACGTCGCGCGCGCCAGGGAGGCCGGCACCGCGGAGTCGGTCGTCGACCGGCTGACGCTGACCCCGGAGCGGATGCGCGCCATCGCCGCCGACGTACGGGACGTGGCCGCGCTGCCCGACCCGGTCGGCGAGGTCGTCCGCGGCTCGACCCTCCCCAACGGCATCGACCTGCGCCAGGTACGGGTCCCGCTCGGCGTCGTCGGGATCATCTACGAGGCGCGCCCCAACGTCACCGTGGACGCGGCCGCACTCTGCCTCAAGTCGGGCAACGCCGTCCTGCTGCGCGGCTCCTCCTCGGCGCTCGCCTCCAACACCGCGCTCGTCCGGGTGGTGCGCGACGCCGTGGGCGGCGCCGGGCTGCCCGCCGACGCCGTACAGCTCGTGCCCGGCGAGGGCCACGACGCCGTACAGGAGCTGATGCGGGCCCGCGGCCTGGTCGACGTGCTGATCCCGCGCGGCGGCGCCTCCCTGATCCGTACGGTCGTCGAGGGCTCCACCGTCCCCGTCATCGAGACCGGCACCGGCAACTGCCATGTGTACGTGGACGCCGACACAGACCTCGACATGGCCGTCGACATCCTCATCAACTCCAAGGCGCAGCGGCCAAGCGTCTGCAACGCCGCCGAAACCCTCCTCGTCCACCAGGACGTCGCCGCCGCCTTCCTGCCGCGCGCGCTGGACGCCCTCGCCGAGGCCGGGGTCACCGTCCACGCCGACGAGCGGGTCCGGGCGTACGCGGCCGGGACGAAGGCCACCGTCGTCGCGGCCACCGAGGACGACTGGGAGACCGAGTACCTCTCGTACGACATCGCGGCCGCGGTGGTGGACTCGCTGGACGCGGCCGTCGCCCATATCCGGCTCTGGTCGTCGGGGCACACGGAGGCGATCGTCACCACCTCGCAGGCCGCCGCCCGCAGGTTCACCCAGTTGGTCGATTCGACGACGGTCGCCGTGAACGCGTCCACGCGGTTCACGGACGGGGGCCAGTTCGGCTTCGGCGCCGAGATCGGGATCTCCACGCAGAAGCTGCACGCGCGCGGGCCGATGGGGCTGCCCGAGCTGACCTCCACGAAGTACATCGTCACCGGGGACGGACACACGCGCTGACCACCGGTCCCGCGGCGCCTGTGGGTCCGTCACCCACGCGGTCGCTCGCGGGCGCGTGGGTGACGAACGTGTGTGACGAATACGAAGCGGGATAGTTCGGACTCCGCCTGCCCAAAACCACGTCCCAGGTCTACCCTGAAGAGGTGCCGGACGACGTGGGGGGCAGGCCGTTCCCGGACGGCTGGGAGCCCGACGACGACCGCGGAGGCGCGGATCAGGACTTCGCCTCCGTGGTGTTCGACGAGGACTTCGTCAAAGCCGCCACCATCCACGAACCCTCCGCCGTCGAGCGTCTGCTCTCGGCGGCCCAGGCGCGCGCCGAGGCCGAGGCGGCCCGAGCGCGCTCCGGCGGGGGAGCGCCCGAGGACGAGCCGTACGACGAGCTGTACGGCCGGGACGGCGCGTACGGCCCCGACCCGGGCTACGGCGCGTACGACCCGGACGACCCCGACGGGTACGCGGGCCCGTACGGCCGCTACGGCGGCACCCTGCGCCCCTACCGGAGCACCGCCCGCTGGCACCGGCCCGTCGCCTGGCTGCTCGCCCTGCTGATGGGCGTCGGGATGGTCGCGCTCGCCTTCACGGCCGTCTACCGGGGCGCCTCCGGCAGCAGCGACGACCAGGTCCCGCAGCCCGCCAGGACCGGCATCGACAACCCCGGGGCGATCGGGCCCTCGGCCCCCGCGACCCGGACCGCCCCGGCGGTCTCGGCGGTGCCGCGCACGCCGTGACGGCGCCGTGCACGCCCGGACGGGGGGCACCGCGCATCCCCGGAGGGGCCGGGCCGCATCCCCGGCGGGGGGCGGGCCGCTACCCGAACGGCCGAACGGGTGTCATGCGGAACTTGCCGATCGGCTCGGCGTTTACGTTCGCCCCCGTCGACCTACCCTCAAGGTATGGCAGGGCGTGGAGACCCACCCGAGGGAGAACATCCTGAGGGGCTCCCCGGAGGCGAGGACGACGAGTACCGCTCGGTCGTCTTCGACGAGTCATTCATCCGGGCGGCCCGGCTCCAGGAGTACTCCGCGCGGGAGCGCATGGGCGACCACGCCCACGCGGTCCGCAGGCTGCCGCCCGGCCCGCCGCCCGCCCCCGGGCGCCGGCAGAGGTTCCGCAACGGCCCGCGGCAGTTCCTGCTGCTCCTGCTGATCCTCGTGGTGGCCTTCGGCACCGCGATCTACCTCGGGCTGCGTAACCCGTACCGGCCGCCCTCCCTCCGCGCCGTCGAGCAGGCCCGTACGTCGGTGATCCCGCTCGTCCCGGCGGGGCCCGTGCCGGGCGGCGCGCCCGCCGAACTCCTCGCCCGCAGCCCCGCCGCGCAGTTCCGGTCCGGCGCGGCGGGGATCACCCTGCCCGCCGCCCGGACCGCGGGGGACTTCGCGGAGGGGCAGGTGATGTCCGCGCTGAGCATCGTCAAGGACTACCTCGTGGCGTCCTCGCTCGACCCCGACGTCCTCGCGGGACGCAGCCTGCGCCCCGTACGGGTGCTCCTGGACCCCGAACAACTCACCCAGTTCGACCGCAGCTTCAGCGATCCGGCCGACGACGGGCACCACGACCCGATCGGCTGGCTGGTCCGCTTCGACCCGGCGAAGGTGGCGCGCGCCGACGAGCAGGTACGCGTCCACGGCACGCTGCGGTACAGGGAGACGCAGCCCGGGACGCTGGAGGTCAGCACGGACCACGTCTTCGTCTATCCGCTGCGGCCCGCCGCCTCGGACAGCCGGCCCGTACGGGACGCCTCGCTGTTCACCGTCCGGCGCGAGATGCGCTTCCGCTTCGGCGTGGAGGACCTGCCCCGGCATCAGACGCAGGTGGTGACCAGCGAGGTCCAGGCAGGGCCCCAGTCCTGCTCCGCCGAGCCGCCGAGGACGCTGCGCCCGCTGCTCGCGGGCGAGCGCGCCCGGCCCCACGAACCGGCCGCGACCGATCCGTACGCGACGGGCCCGGCGCATCCGGCGCTCTGCGGGGCGCTCTCCCGCACGGCGGAGCCGAGCCCGTCGCCATGACGGAGGTGGTCCCGGGTCAGTCCTTGGCCGGTCCCTTGCCGCCGCCGGTCCCGTCGCCGTCGCCGTCCGCGGAGGCGTTGCCGTTGCCGCCGCTGCCGTTGCCGCCGCTGTTGCCGCCGCCCGTGAACCGGTCGCGCAGCTTGCCGCCCAGGTCGCCCGCACCGCCCGCGATGTCGCCCACCAGCTTCATCAGCGGGTCCTTGCTGTTGCGGACCGTGTCCGCGTAGTGCGAGGCGGAGTCCCGGAACGAGTCCGTGACCGAGGTGTCCTTGTCCTCCTCGCGGCGCGGGTAGTGACCGTCCATGACCCGCTGGTAGTCCCGGCTCTCGGACCACTTCTTCAGCTCGGCGGCCCGCACCGTCGTGAAGGGATGCGTGCGCGGGAGCACGTTGAGGATCTTGAGGACGGAGTCCCGCAGGTCGCCGCCCTCCTCGTACTCCTTGGCCTGCTCCAGGAACGCGTCCACGTTCATCTCGTGCAGGTGGTTGCCGCCGGCGATCTTCATCAGACCGCGCATCGACGCCCGCGTGTCCTGGCCGACCAGCAGCCCGGCCCGGTCCGCCGACAGCTCCGACTTGCGGAACCACTCCCGCAGCGCCGTCACGATCGCCATGATCGCGACATTGCCCAGCGGGATCCAGGCGACCTTGACGGCGAGGCTCGTGAGGAAGAGCAGTATCGTGCGGTAGACGGCGTGTCCGGAGAGGGCGTGGCCCACCTCGTGGCCCACGACCGCCCGCATCTCCTCCTCGTCCAGCAGCTCCACCAGCCCGGTGGTGACCACGATGATCGGCTCGTCCAGACCGATGCACATCGCGTTGGGCCGCGGGTCCTGCGTCACGTACATCGCGGGGACCTTCTCCAGGTCCAGGATGTAGCAGGCGTCCCGCAGCATGGTGTGCAGATGGGCGAACTGCGCGTCGCCCACCCGCACCGAGTCGGAGAGGAAGAGCAGCCTCAGGCTGCGCTCCGGCAGCAGCGCGCTGAGCGCCTTGAACACCGTGTCGAAACCGCTGAGCTTGCGCAGGGCGACCAGCGCCGAGCGGTCCGCGGGGTGTTCGTACGCCCGGGAGGAGATTCCCGGGAAGCGCTTGCGCTGCCGGCTCGGCACATTCTCGCCGCCGGTCGCCTCGTTGCGGTCTTCGGTCATGGATATCCCCTGTTCGTACGAGTCCAGAATCCAAGGCTCGTCCCCCTGACGGACCCCAGACTAGGCGCTGGGGCTACCGTGTGGCGGGGGCCTGTGGATGAGGTGCCGGGGCAGCGCCCGGATCTCAGCCGGAAAGAGACCGAGGAGCACCACCGTCATGCCGGAAACCGCCACCCTGCTCGCCGCCGCCTCCGAACAGCAGGGAGCGGGCAACACGCTGCGCATCGTGCTGGTCGTCCTGCTCGTGGGAGCAGCCCTGCTCGCCTGGTTCCTGCTGCGCGGATACCGCGACAACGACCACAACGACTGAGTCGGCGTGAGCGTGCCCCGGGGGCCCGCATACGATGTGGGCGAAGTCTCCGCGGACCTCAGGAGAGTCCAGCTCTCCGGAGGATCCAGACCCCCGACGAAAAGGGCCCGTAGAAGATGAGCCTCACCGGCACCGCCGCCCACCTGGTCACGCTCGCCGAGGGCGCCGAGATGGGCGGCAACCACGAAAGCCTGAATCCGGTCCTCGTCGGCGGCGGCGCCCTCTTCGCGCTGCTCCTGCTGCTGTGGATCACCACGCGCTTCAACCGCGACCGCTGACACCGGGGCGTACGGGTGTGCCAGTAGGCTCTGGACGTATGGGAGACCAGCAAGCGTCCAGCGGTCGCGGAGCGGCAGGACCGGACAGACCGGAGCAGGGCCCCGGGCCCGGAACCGAGCACGGCAGGCGCCGACTCGGCGTGATGGGCGGCACCTTCGACCCGATCCACCACGGACACCTCGTGGCGGCCAGCGAGGTCGCCGCGCTGTTCCAGCTCGACGAGGTGGTGTTCGTACCGACCGGTGAACCGTGGCAGAAGAGCCAGCGCGCGGTGTCGCCGGCCGAGGACCGGTATCTGATGACGGTCATCGCGACCGCGTCCAACCCGCAGTTCTCGGTCAGCCGGATCGACATCGACCGCGGCGGCGCCACGTACACCATCGACACGCTGCGGGATCTGCGGTCCCTCAACGAGGACGCCGACCTCTTCTTCATCACGGGGGCCGACGCGCTCTCGCAGATCCTGAGCTGGCGGGATCACGAGGAGCTGTTCTCCCTCGCCCACTTCATCGGGGTCACCCGGCCGGGTCATGATCTGACGGACGACGGACTGCCCAAGGGCGGGGTCTCCCTGGTGGAGGTTCCCGCGTTGGCCATCTCCTCGACCGACTGCCGTGGGAGGGTCGCGAAGGGCGATCCTGTCTGGTACCTGGTGCCGGACGGCGTCGTGCGCTACATCGACAAGCGGCAGTTGTACCGCGGCGCCTGAGCCACGGAGAGGGGCACCGGTGAACGACCAGCAGCAGCCGTACGACCCGTACGGCCCCTACTACACGCAGCCCCAGATCGTCGGTTACGACGAGTACGGGCAGCCGGTGTACCAGCAGCCCCCGCAGCAGCAGTACGACGCCTACGGGCAGCCCCTGCCGCAGCAACAGCAACAGCAACAGCAACAACAGGGGTACGGCTACGACCCGTACGCGCAGCAGCAGGATCAACAGCAGGCACAACAGCCCCAACAGGCTCAGCAGCAACAGATCCCGCAGCAGTACGACCCGTACGCCCAGCAGATGCCGCAGCAACAGACGCAGCAGCAACAGGGGTACGGGTACGACCCGTACGGGTACGACGCCGGCCCGCAGCAGGCCCGGCAGACGCGACAGGAGCAGCAACAGGCCCCGCAGCAGGCGCCGGTCGCCGTCGACCGGCCCTCGGCCGCGCGGGCGTCCGAGCCGGCGCCCGAGCAGTCCGCCGCCCCCGTGACGGCCGCCCCCGCCGCCGAGCCAGGGCGCGGGGCGGAGCCCGAGCAGCCCGCGGTACCGGGGCAGCGGCGCCCCGACGGCGAGGAACGCGACTACAAGACCGAGCAGTTCGCGTTCATAGAGGAGCCCACGGAGGACTCCGAGGACGTCATCGACTGGCTCAAGTTCACCGAAAGCCGTTCCGAGCGGCGAGAGGAGGCCAAGCGCCGCGGCCGCAGCCGTGTCGTGGCCCTCGTCGTCGCCCTCGCCCTGGCGATCACCGGAGGCGTCGGCTACCTCTGGTACGCGGGCAAGCTGCCCGGCATGTCCACGACGGACGCGCCGCAGACCACCGCGTCGGGCACACAGAAGCGCGATGTGATCGTCGTACACCTGCGCAGCACCAAGCAGAAGGACACCTCCACGGCGCTGCTGGTCAACAACTCCACGACCGGCCAGGGCACCACCGTCCTGCTCCCCAACGTCCTCTCCATCGCGGGCGACGAGGGAGCCTCGACGACCCTCGGCAAGTCCGTCGACGAGGACGGCTCGGACGGCACCCGCGAGGGCATCGGCACGCTGCTCGGTACCAAGATCGCCGGCACATGGCGGCTCGACACGCCGTATCTGGAGAACCTGGTCGAGCTGGTCGGCGGCATCGAGGTGACCACCGATGTCGAGGTGCCCGCCGCCAAGAAGGGCGACGACCCGCTGGTCCCCAAGGGCGAGAAGGAGACCCTCAACGGACGGGCGGCCGTCGGCTACGCCACCTACCGCGCCCCCGGCGAGGAGGAGGCCAAGCAGCTCACGCGCTTCGGGCTGGTGCTCCAGGGCGTCCTGCGGAAGATCTCGGACGACCCGAAGGCCGCGACGGTCACCGTCGAGACCCTGGCGCAGATCCTGGACCCGTCGCTGACCGAGAAGGACCTGGGCGCCGCCCTGGCCAAGCTCGCCGAACACGCCAAGGTGGGCGACTACAAGACGACGGTCCTGCCCGCCCAGGCCAACGGCACGCTCAGCGAGGAGTCCACCGAGACCGTGGTGAAGGACATCCTGGGCGGCTCGGTGACCGCGCCCGAGCAGGGCGACGCCCTGCGCGTCGGCGTGAAGAACGCGAGCGGGAACCAGGACGCGGCAGAGTCCGCCAGGATCGCGCTGGTCAACGGCGGCTACAGCTTCGTGGACGCCGGTACGGCCGACGCCGTGGCCTCCTCACGCGTCACCTACGCGGACGCCGCCAAGAAGGAACAGGCCGAGGAGACCGCGAAGACGCTGGGGCTGCCCACGAGCGCGGTCGAGAAGGGCAAGGCGGCGGCCAACGCCGATGTCTCCGTCGTCCTCGGGCAGGACTACAAGGTCGACTAGTGCCGCATCAGGCAACGTTCGCCCCGTTGAGGACTGCGGGTAGCCGCTCCTCCAGAGCGCCCGCCCGGTACACGCTAGGTCATGACTGCCAGCGGCAGCCGGACCGCGGGGGGCAGCGGCGGCATGAGCGGCTCGGTCTGCATGCCCTGTAACAGCAGCGCGGCGAAGCGCCGAGAGGCGGCCACCGCAGCGGCTGGGGATGTGGTTCGGATGCCGCCGTTGGCCATGAGCACCATGATCAGGTCGTCCAGGACGAAGTCCGGGCGCAGTTTGCCCGCCGCCTTGGCCCGGCGGGCGAGCTCGGCGACCTTGCCCAGTGCCCGCTCCCGGGCTGCAGCGAAGTCGATCGCGCGTGGGAAAGCCGAGACGAACGCAGCGGTGAAGCCCCGGTCCTGTGCGTGCAGTTCACACACTTTCTCAATCGCCCGGCAGAAGCCGCGCCATGGGTCCGGATCGGCCAGTCCCTCGTCGACGATGGCGGTGCAGGCCGCCATCTGCTCGGTGAAGACCTCGGTGACCAGCGCCTCTTTGGTCGGGAAGTGTCGGTATAGGGTCGCGGGGCCGACCTCGGCACGCCGCGCGATCTCACGCATCGCCACGTCCAGCCCCTCCGCAGCGAATACGGTGCGGGTCACGGCGAGGATGCGCTCGCGGTTGTCCCGGGCATCAGCGCGCAAGGAGTGAGACAAACGGTTCGTCACCGCTCTCACTTTAGCTAAACGGACGGGGTGCTCCGGTAGCGTCCGGCGCCATGAGAGCACTGCAATTCTCCGAGTACGGTCCCGCAAGCGTCCTGGAGGTCGCCGACATGCCGGAACCGCATGCGGGACCAGGCCATATCCGGGTGGCCGTAAGGGCCTCTGGCGTCACTCCCGCCGACTGCTACCTCCGCTCAGGCCGGTTCCGCGACATGATGCCGCTGCGCCTGCCCCACGTCCTCGGCGTGGACGCCGCGGGTGTGGTCGACGAGGTCGGCCCAGGCGTCACCGGTGTCCGGCCGGGCGACGAGGTCTTCGGCATCGTCGATCTCGCCGAGCGCGGCGGTGCGAACGCCGAGCACGCCGTCCTGGCGGCCTGGGCGCCGAAGCCGGACGCGCTGAGCTGGGAGCAGGCTGGCGCCGCCGCGAACATCGAAACCGCTACGCGCGCCCTCGACCGGCTGAAGGTCACCGCCGGCACGACCCTGCTGATCGAGGGCGCCGCAGGCGGGGTCGGCACTGTCGCCATCCAGCTCGCGGCGGCCCGCGGCGCGCACGTCTTCGGTACGGCCAGCGCACGCAACCATGCGTTCGTCGCGGGACTGGGGGCGACACCGACCACCTACGGCCCCGGGTTGGCCGAACGGGTCACCGCCCTGGCACCGGACGGAGTCGACGTCGTCCTGGACTGCGCCGGATCCGGCTCGCTGCCCGATCTGGTGGACCTCGCAGGAAGCCCGGACCGGGTGATAACGGTCGCCGACCTGAACGCCGCGAAGTACGGGGTCCACCTGTCACGCTCGGCGGGCCCCGGCGCGGATCCGCAGGCCGTCGAAGGACTCGCCGCGGCCGCCGCTCTCGCCCAGCAGGGCCGCTTCACTGTGCCGGTCGCGGCGGCCTTCACCCTTGAGAACGCGGCTGCAGCACACCAGTTGAGCGAGACCGGCCACGCCCGGGGAAAGATCGTGCTTACCCTCTAGTGCCGCAGCAGAGCGCCTTAGAAGTCATCTCATTTGGGCGACTCGGTATTCTGTGAGTCATGGTGGGGATCGTTGAGCGGCTGGTGCCGGATGAGTTGTGGGAGTTGTTCCAGC
>NZ_JBIWFO010000004.1:0-291459 GCF_044763125.1 Streptomyces sp. NPDC096310
GATGGATCGGCAGCGGCATCAGCTCAGGAGTCTCGTCACAGGCGTACCCGAACATCAGACCCTGGTCACCGGCACCCTGCTTGTCCAGCTCGTCCCCTTCCTCACCTGTGGCGGCACCCTCGACCCGCTTCTCGTAGGCCGTGTCGACGCCCTGCGCGATGTCGGGCGACTGCGCGCCGATGGACACCGACACGCCGCAGGACGCGCCGTCGAAGCCCTTCTTCGACGAGTCGTAGCCGATCTCCAGGATCTTGTTCCGCACGAGCTGCGCGATCGGCGCGTACGCCTTGGTGGTCACCTCACCGGCGACATGCACCAGACCAGTGGTGATCAAGGTCTCCACGGCGACCCGGGAGGACGGATCCTCCTGGAGGAGCGCGTCAAGAATCGTGTCGCTGATCTGGTCAGCGATCTTGTCGGGGTGACCTTCGGTCACTGACTCCGAGGTGAAGAGACGGCGGGACATGGGTCTCCTGATCATCGACGGTGCGGGATTCGGGTTACAGGGAAGGGAAGCGGGCGGTGTCACGGGATCCGCTCGGGGGTCCGTGGACGACTCACCTGTGCCAGTTCCAGGCCACCGGTCTCCGGCGCCCAGGCGGCCGACACCAGAGCGCCCGCCACGGAGACGGCGCAGCCGAGCAGCATCACCGCGCCGACGCCCCAGGCCTGGAGCCCCAGCGGGACGAGGAAAGTGCCCAAGGCCGCTCCGATCCGGCTCACCGCGGCGGCGAACCCGATGCCGGTGGCCCTGATCTCCGTGGGGAACACCTCACTCGGATAGACGGCCTGGAGCACACTCGACCCCGCGTGGAACAGGGCGAAGACGCCGAAGCAGAGCGCGACGACCCCCTGGTCCGCCCGGGGCCACAGCCCGAGGACGAGGAGAGCCGCGGCCGTGACACAGAACGGCCAGATCAGCAAGGCCCGGCGCCCCACCCTGTCGATGACGGCCACGCCCGTCACACAGCCCAGCAGCAGAAAGACATTGAGCAGCAGCTCGCCGAGACCGTTGCCCGGGGCACCGAGCTGTCGCAGCACCTGGGGCGCGAAGGTGGAGATGGCGAAGAACGGGGTCACCTGGCAGAGCCAGAACACGCTGGTGAACAGGGTGCGCCGGAGATAGAAGGGGGAGAAGAGGGTCGTGTGGTGGGTGCGTACCGGCAGGTCGTCGGCCGCGGGCCGGTCGAGCCCGTGGCCGAGCCACCGCCGGCTGATCGCCTCGGCCTCCGCGTACCGGCCCTTGCTCACCAGCCAGCTCGGGGACTCGGGGGTGCCCAGCCGGAGGAGCAGCACCACGAGGGAGGGCAGTGCGCTGCTGGCGAGTATCCACCTCCATGCGGACGCGCTGTCGGTGAGGGAGGCCATCGCGCTGCCGAGGCCGGTCGCCAGGGTGTAGCCGACGTACCAGAAGACGATGAGAGAGGCCAGGAGGCGCCCTCGTCGCGCGGGCGCCGCGAACTCCGCGACCAGTGCGCCGGCGATGGCGTAGTCGGCACCCACCGCGGCGCCCATGACCAGCCGTACGGCGAACAGTTGGGCGGGGTCCTGGACCAGGAGTTGCAGCAGGGAGCCGAGAAGGAAGACCAGCAGGTCGATGAGGTACATCTTCTGGCGGCCCACCTTGTCGGTGAGCCATCCGAAGACCAGGCCGCCGAAGAAGAGGCCGATCAGGGACGCCGATCCGATCAGACCGACCCACAGGGGCGTGAGGTGGAGGTCGTCGCGCGCCAGCGGCAACGCCGCCCCGACGACGCCGAGCACCCACCCGTCGCAGACCTCGCCGCCACCCGCGCAGACGGCGATACGGGTCTCGAACCGGCGGACCCGCCTGTCCTCCCGCCCGCCGGGGACGGACCCGCCGCGGCGGCCGGACCTGCCGCCGGGAGCCGAGTACACCTTCACGGCTGACACGTACGCCCTCCTCCGTCGTGAGTGCCGTGACCGCCAATGGGCCCGCGGCGAAGACTGATTCCCGTACGGACTCCGTTATCGGCTCGCCATCAGGTCCATCGAGAGGGCCGCCCTGTCCTGGGTGACCACATCGAGTTCGGCGCTCTCCGTCAGTACGGCGGTCCGCAGCTTCCTGATGCGATGGCAGGGCTCGATACCGAGTTCTTCCGTGAGCGTTTCGTGGAGCCGGTGGTAGGCCTTGAGGGATTCCGCGGTACGGCCCGACCGGTACAAGGCGATCATGTACTGGGCATGAAGATTCTCGTGCACCGGGTGCCGGGAGACGAGCATGCTCAATTCCGAAAGCAGGCGATGGTGCATACCGAGCCGCAGTTCGGCTTCGATGCACTGTTCCAGCAGGGTCATACGAAGATCCTCCATTCCCGTCACATAGGAATAGATGTACGGCCCCTGCTGAATGTCCAGAAGGGTTCGGCCGCGCCACAGGCCGAGTGCGGAACGAAGTGACGCGGAAACGTTGATGTCATCTTTTCGCGCTTGCGCGCGACGGAACTCCGTCAGATGCGCTTCGAGCACGTCCCGGTCGAGGGAGCCTTCCTCGACCTGAAGCGAATAACCCTGGTGGTGCGTCTCCAGGATGCGCTTGCTCTCGTCCGTCGTCCGGCCGGCCAGGTCGCCGGACAGCGCCTGCCGGATATGGAAGACCCGGGCGTGCACGCTCTGCACCGCGCTGCGCGGCGAGGATTCGCCCCACAGTTCCTGGACGCAGGCGTCGAGCGTCACCAGGGAGTTCGCATGGATCAGCAGGAGGGCCAGGAGCTGACGCGTCTTGGGTGCGGTCGGGAGCAGGGAACCGTTTCCGTCCGTCAGGGACAGCGGGCCGAGAACTGCGAACTTCATTGAACTCCCTCTCGCACGGATGTCTGATCAAAAGAATCCCACGGCAAAGGTGATCGGTCGGGACACCGGTGCGATGCTCGTTTCCGAGCGACCGACATACGCCCCGGAATAAAGCTAGCCGCGCGGAGATGACCGGTCCAGGAAGGTCCGGAGACTCTGTCATGCGTGCCCGAATTGAACACTTATGACCGTGATTCCGGATGGCTCGGTATCGAGCGGTGAGCGAATCGTAAGAACGCTCTGATTCACTGACGATGTTCCGTCGCCGGAAGTTCCGAAATCCCGCGTCACCATCCGCACACACCGTGCCGGCACCGGCGCTCACGATCATGAAAGGGATCCTCATGACGAAGAGTCTGGTCATATTCGACTGCGACGGAGTTCTGGTCGACAGTGAAACACTGAGCGCACGGGTCATGCTGGAGATGTCTGCCGAACAGGGGCTTGACTTCTCTCCGGATGAGGCGTTGGAATTCATTCGTGGGCGGAAAGTCGCCGAATGGGTCGCGCAGTTGGAGACACTGCTGGGCCGGGCGCTGCCACCCCGATTCGTCCCGGATTTCCGCGACGGGTGCACGAAACTGTTCGCCGCCGAACTGGGGCCCGTTCCCCATGTGCGGGAGGTCGTGGAGGGGCTTGGGCTGCCCTTCTGCACAGCGTCCAGCGCACCTCGGGAGAAGATCCTCAACACCCTGGGCCTGACAGGTCTGTTGCCCCACTTCCAGGACCGCGTCTACAGCGCCTACGAGGTCGGCACATGGAAGCCGGACCCCGGCCTCTTTCTGCACGCGGCGGCCGATCTCGGAGCGCTCCCCGAGCACTGCGCGGTCGTCGAGGACAGCCTCGTCGGGGTCCGGGCGGGGATCGCGGCCGGCATGGCGGTGTTCGCCTACGCACCGCCGCGGAACGCGACGGCGGCGCGGCTCGCCGCCGAAGGGGCGGTGACCTTCAGCTCCATGAAGGAACTCCCCGCTCTGCTGGACAGATGGGCCGCCGGGCTCCCGGCCGTGAATGCCGCCGGGCTCCCGGCCGTGGACGCCGTCCGGCTCCCGGCCGCGGACGCCGTCCGGTGACCTCCGCCCTGCCCTCCTGAGTGACCGAGCTCGCCCACTTGAGAAACCGAGTCGGAAAGGCACGATCCGTATGCCGAGTGTTCTTCACGAGCTTCAGCAGGCCGGTGAGGCGGCAGAGATCTGGTGGGACTCCTCACCCCTCGACTTCCCCCGCTGGCGCCAACGCCAGTTGGCCACCGCACCCGACAAGGACACCAGGAACCGCTGGCAGGAACAGCTCGACCGGTTCCTGTGTCCCGCGACACCCGGCCAGTCCCTGGTCCGCGGCATCACGACCAACCCGTCCCTGGTCGCACAGAGCGTCCTGGCCTCCCCCGAGAGCTGGCGCCACGACATCCAGGAGCTCATCCGCTACCAGCTGAGCCCCGATGTCGAGAGCACCTTCTCGCTCGTCTACGAGGAGGCCCTGCGCCGAGCGGCAAGCGAGATGCTGCCGATGTGGCACGCCACCGACGGACAGTACGGCTGGGTGTCGGGCCAGCTCGACCCCCGCCATATGCTCGATGCCGGCCTCATGCTGGAACAGGCCCTGCGCATCGCCCGGATATCCCCGAACCTCATGGTCAAGGTCCCGGGAACCAAACAGGGTTACCAGGTCATCCGGCAGTTGGTGGCGCGTGGTATCTCCGTCAACTCCACCCTCTCCTACACCGTCCCCCAGTTCGCCGCCTGCGCCCGGGCCGTGGAGGAGGGGCTGGCCGAGGCGCGCTCCCGGGACATCGGCACCGACCGGTGGCGTGCCGTCTTCACCCACATGATCGGCCGTTTCGGGGCCAACAAGGATCTGCGGTACGAGGCGGCCATCCGCGACATCGAGCTCACCTGGTCCGATCTGCGCTGGGCCGAGATCGCCATTCTCAAGCGCATCCACCGGCTCGTCCGGGAGAACGGTCACCCGGTCAAGCCGCTGCTGTCCAGCCTTGAGGTCGACGAGCCCCGTCAGGGCGGCGGAACGCTGAGCATGCATCTGGAGGAGAGCGCCGGGGGCGCGGTCGCGTACACCTGCAAGCCGCAGTTCATCGCGGACGTCATGCGCCGCGAGAGCGAGCTGCCCGTCTTCGACTCCGCGGCCATCGACCGGGAGGTGCCGGCGGAGGTCCTGGAGAAGCTGATGTGGCTCCCGTCGTTCCACCGCGCGTACGACCCGGCGGGCATGCATCCCGAGGAGTTCGCCCACTACGGGTCGTTCGTCTCCACGTACGCCGAAGTCATGGCGAACACGCGGAAGTTGATCGACTTCGTCGCGCACCAGTTCCAGACCGTGACGGCCTCCGCGCGACCCCTGCTGCTGGTCTGAGGAGCCCTCGCCCCCGCCCCGGACCGCCCGGCGGGTCCCGCGCCGTCTGTCCCACCGTTCCTCCGATTCCTGTCACCGAGGAGGTGTCATGCACAAGTCCATCGCCCTCTGGAGTCATCCCAGGTCGATGTCGACCGCGTTGGAGCGCTCGTTCATCGAGCGGCGCGACTTCACGGTCTTCCACGAAGCCTTCGCCTACGTGTTCTTCATGCACGAGGAGCGGGCCGCCATCCCGCACAAGAACCCCGACCCGGGTCACCCGCGCACCTATCCGGACATCAAGCGGATGATGGAGACCGCGCGCCTCGAAGGCCCGGTGTTCCACAAGGACTTCCCCTACCACTGCCTCGACCAACTGCTGGACGACCCCGGCTACCTGCTGGGCCAGGTGAACACCTTCCTGATCCGCGACCCCGAGGAAGCCGTCCTCTCGCACGCGACGGTGCACCCCGAACTCACCCGGGAGGTGCTCGGATACGAGCAGCTCGCCAGGACGTTCGACTTCGTGCGGGAGCTGACGGGCAGCACACCGGTGGTCGTCAACGCCGCGGACCTCGCCGCCCGCCCGGAGGCCACTCTCGCGGCCTACTGCGACGCGGTCGGGATTCCCTTCCTTCCCGAAGCCCTGCGGTGGAACGCGGGCGAGCAGCCGCAGTGGACCACGTGGAGCGGCTGGCACACGGACGTGGCCGCCAGCAACAGCTTCAGCAGCCCCCGGCGCGCCTACCGCTTCACCTACGGGTCACGGCCCGACCTGCGCGAGTTCGAGCGTCACTGCCGCCCCTTCTACGAGCACCTGGACCAGTACCGGCTCCAGCCGGCCAAGGAGGCAACCGCATGAGCGTGACCACCGTCATCGTCACCGGCGGAGCCAGCGGCGTCGGCCGGGCTCTGGTGGGCCGGCTGCTGGACGCGGGCAAGACCGTCATCACCTGCGACATCGACGAGCCGGGCCTGAAGTCGCTCGCCGACCAGCACCGGGGCCGGGCGCTGGAGACACATGTCGCCGACGTCGCGTCGCACGAGGACTGCGACGCCTTCATGGACCGGGTCCTCGCCACGCACCCCGAAGTGGACGGCCTGGTCAACAACGCCGGCCTCTACCTCGGGCAGCCGGTCTGGGAGTACGACGACCCCACCATCGAGCGGGTCATCGCCGTGAACATCAAGGGCCCGGTGTGGCTCTCCCGCCGCTTCGCGGGCCACCTGCTGCCCCTTGAGCGGCGCGGCGCCATCGTGAACCTGGCCTCGGTCGCGGGCGAGGTGGGCAGCTCCGACGCGCTCTACGGAACGGTCAAGGCCGGCGTCATCGGCCTCACCAAGTCCAACGCCATGAACTTCGCCCCGTACATCCGGGTCAACGTCGTGTCGCCCGGCCTCATCGTCAACACGGCCATCGCCGACCGGATACCGGACTACCGCTACGCCGAGTACAAGCGCCAGGAACAGCTCGACGGCGACATCCTGCCCGAGTACGTGGCCGACGTCTGCGCCTACCTGCTCAGCGACCGGTCCAGGACCCTGACCGGCGCACTGCTGCGCGCCGACAACGGCTCCTACCCGCGCTGATCCGGCCCGGGTGCGCACGCTCCCCCGCGCGCCCGCGCCCCTCCCCCCCCTCCCCTCCCCCCACGGCTTTCCTTCCGTATGTCATGGAGGCACCTCTTGACTTCCTCAACCGAGGGTTCCGGCAAGCCCCTCATCATGCTGCTGGGCATGGGCGACCTGAGCGCCAAGGTGCTCACCATGCTCCTCTCCGACCCGGCGACCAACCGGATCGTGCTGGCCGGACGGGACGCCGAGACCATCCGCAGGCGCGGAAACCTGGCCCTGTTCACCGCCGCCAACCTCGGCCCGCACGGAACGGTCGACACCGTCCACGTCGATCTCCGCGACGTGGACGCCACGGCCGACACGCTCGCCCGGGTCCGGCCCGACATCATCTTCATGGGCGCTTCGCTCCAGTCCTGGCGGGTCATCACCGCCCTGCCCAAGGAGACCTTCGAGGAGCTGGACACCGCGCAGTTCGGGCCGTGGCTGCCGATGCACCTGACGCTCAACCACCTGCTGATGCAGGCGGTACGGGCCTCGGCCATCGACGCCAGGGTGGTGAACGCCGCGTTCCCCGACGCGGTCGGCCCCGTCCTCGCCACGGTGGGGCTGGCCCCCACCATCGGCGTGGGCAACGTCGCCAACATCGTTCCCGCACTCACCCTGGGCGCCGCGCACCTGCTGGACGCAGACCCCTCGCAGGTCGAGCTCCGGCTCACCGCTCAGCACTACTTCAGCCACTACGTGCCGCGCTTCGGCCACGCCGGAAAGGGCTCGTACCACCTCGCGGCGACGGTGCGGGGCCGCACCGGCGCCGCGAAGCTGGACCACAGCGCCCTCTTCGGGCAGCTCGACAACCGGCTGAAGCGGGTCGGCGGCATCGACGGCCAACTGCTCACCGCCTCCTCGGCCGTACGGGTGCTCAAGGGCATGGCGACCGACAGCGGTGTGATCGCGCACGCGCCCGCGCCGGACGGCCTGCCCGGCGGTTATCCGGTTCGCGTCCACCGGGGCGGCGGCACGCTCGACCTGCCGGCGGGTCTCGGGCGGGACGAGGCGATCCGGATCAACGAGGAATGCCAGCGCGCCGACGGCATCGACCGCATCGACGAGGACGGCACGGTGCACTTCGCCGAACCGGAGATGGCGGTCATGAAGCGGCTCCTCGGTTACGAGTGCCCGAGCATGAAGCTCGGCGACGCGGGCGAATGGGCCGGTGAACTCGCTCTGAAGTACGCGGCGTTCGCGGACAAGTACCGCTGAGCCCGGCCCGGTGAGGCGCGTACCGCCCGTACCGCGCGTACCGCCCCCGTACCGCCTGTACCGCGCGTACCGCCCCCGTACCGCAACCGTCCACGAGATCCGGAGGTTCATCATGACCACGCCCGTAACTCGGGTCAGCCGCGCGGCTCCCGTCCCACAACGCGCACCACTCGCACCGGGTTCACCGGGTTCCCCCGGCCCGCGGGGCGCGGCGAGCCCGCAGAGCGCCGCCCCGGACGACTTCGAAGGCCAGTACATCCCCACCCTCGTGGATCTCTGGGACCAACTGATCGACTGGGAGCGGCGGCGGGCGAGCGAGCAGGACTTCTTCGTGGACCTCCTGAACGGTGCCGGGGCCCGCCGGGTGCTGGACGTCGCCACGGGCACCGGCTACCACGCCGTCACCCTGGCACAGCGGGGTTTCGACGTCACCGCGGCCGACGGAAGCGCCCAGATGATCGAGCGCACCCGGCGCAACGCCGAGCGGCACGGGCAGTCCTTCACGGTCCTCCAGGCCGACTGGCGCAGCCTGCGCCGGCACATCGACGGACGCTACGACGCGATCGTCTGCCTGGGCAGTTCGTTCCCGCACCTCTTCCAGGAGGACGACCGCCGGGCGGTGCTCTCGGAGTTCTACGAAGCCCTCAACCCGGGGGGCGTCCTCATGGTCGACCACCGGAACTTCGACGCGATCCGCCGGCACCGCTACCAGAGCACCGGAAAGTACTACTACTGCGGGACCGGGGCGCGGGTGACCGTGGCACACGTCGACGAGAAGCTGTGCCGGTTCCAGTACGACTTCCAGGACGGCGGCACCCACCATCTGGAGGTGTACCCCGTCCTCTCGGCGGAGCTCTCCGCGCTGCTGGCCGATTCGGGATTCGACACCGTCCGGACCTTCGGCGACTTCCAGGAGTCATTCGACATCTCCGCGGTGGATTTCGTCATCCATGTGGCACGGAAGCCGTGAGCACCGAAACGCGCGTCCCGAGCCGGCGGAAATGAAGCGGGCAGAAAGGCCACAACGGCAGTGAATACCAAGCAGAGCAACGGCAACCGATCCCATGCGATTGCCGGATTCGCCACCACAGTGCTGCTGACCAGCTTTGTGGCGGCGACCTACGGATTCGGCTTCTACCTCTTCGCGCAACTCGTCACCGACATGCGCAGGGACCTCGGCTTCGACTACACGGTGGTCGGGACCATCACCGCGGCGGGACAACTCGGCTTTCTGGTGTTCGCCCTGCTCGGTACCTGGCTGTCGACCCGCATAGGCGGCGGTCAGGTGATGATCGGCTCGGTCGCCCTGTGCGGAGTGTGTCTGGTGCTGCTGCCGGTCACCGACAGCATCGTCCTGATCGCGGTCCTGCTGACGATCATGGGCGGTACGGCGGCCTCCGTGTACGTCCCGCTGGTGGAGGTCGTGGGCCGGGTCATCGACTTCCGGCACCGGGGCAAGGTGCTGGGGCTCGTGTCCAGCGGTACCAGTTACGGAGTCGTCGTCAACAGCATGCTCGTTCCGGGCTTCGTCCAGGACGACAACTGGCGGGGCCTGTGGTACTCGGTCGGTTTCGGCACGCTGATGGTGACCGCGGTGGCCGCCTTCACCTTCCACCGGCTCGGGCTCTTCCGCCGCGAGGAGGACGTGGCCACCGGTACGCCGGACGACGCCGGCAAGGACGACAGCGCCCGCGCCGGCTGGCGCATGGTGCTGGTGCGCTGGGTCGTCATCGTCTGGACGATCAAGTTCCTCAACGGCTTCGCCTGCATGCCGTTCCAGAACTATCTCTCGCCGTATCTGCGTGAGGGTCTGGGATTCGACATCGACTTCGCGGCCCAGGTCTGGGGAACCATCGGCGTCATCGGAATGTTCGCCGGCTTCGCCGTCGGCTGGCTTTCCGACCGGATCGGCGTGCGCGCCTCTCTGGTGATGTGCTACGCGCTCTTCTTCACCTCTTCCGTCCTGCTGGTTCTCGCCCCGGTGGGATTTCTCCCGATGGTCTCCGGCGTCCTGTTCGCCCTCGCGTTCTACCCGATCTACGGGCTGGTTCCCGCCTATGTGTCGAAGTCGGCATCGGGGGCGGCGGCCACTGTGATCTTCGGTGTCACCAATGTGACCCAGGGAGTCGGCGGAATCGTCGGGAACTATACGGCGGGATTCCTCAAGAACGTCACCGGCGATTTCATGTGGTACTACGTCGTCGTCGCGGTGGTCGCGGTGATTCTCGGTTTCCTCACCCTCCAACTGCCCCGTGAGGGATCGGAAGAGAGCGCCATCGGGAAAAAGGCCCCGACCACCGTACCCCGCAAGGAGGCCGCCCCGTCCGTCAGTTGAGACCCACTCGTACGCGACCGCAGTCGACTCGACCACGATCGGAAGGGATCCGATGGAACAGCAAGCCATCTGCACCTGCTGGCCAGGGGCCACGGTGTGGCTGACCGGACTGCCCAGTGCGGGCAAGACCACCCTCGCCCACGAACTCGCCGGGCGCTTGCGCGACGACGGCCGTCGCGTGGAAGTGCTGGACGGCGACGAGATACGTACGTTCCTCTCCGCCGGGCTCGGCTTCAGCCGCGCGGACCGGCACACCAACGTACAGCGCATAGGCCTGGTGGCCGAGGTACTGGCGCGCAACGGCATCCTCGCCCTGGTCCCCGTGATCGCCCCGTACGCGGACAGCCGGGAGGCGGTACGCAAGCGGCACCAGGGCAGCGACACGCCGTATCTGGAAGTGCATGTCGCCACGCCGGTCGAGGTGTGCTCCGTGCGCGATGTGAAGGGCCTGTACGCCAAGCAGGCGGCCGGCGAGCTGACCGGGCTGACCGGGGTCGACGACCCCTACGAGGCCCCCGAGAAGCCGGACCTGCGCATCGAGTCGCACACCCGGTCCGTCGAGGAGTCCGCGACCGCGCTCCACGCGCTGCTCACCGAGAGGGGTCTGGCATGACGACGGCCGTCACCACCGGCGAGGGGGTCGGCAGCCCCTTCGCCCTCAGCCACCTGGATTCCCTGGAGTCCGAGGCGGTCCATATCTTCCGTGAGGTCGCGGGCGAGTTCGAGCGGCCGGTGATCCTGTTCTCCGGCGGCAAGGACTCCATCGTCATGCTGCATCTGGCGTTGAAGGCCTTCGCGCCGGCGGCGGTGCCCTTCTCGCTGCTGCACGTGGACACCGGACACAACTTCCCCGAAGTGCTCCAGTACCGGGACCGGTCGGTGGCCCGGCACGGGCTGCGGCTGCACATCGCTTCCGTACAGGAGTACATCGACGCCGGGAAGCTGCGCGAGCGCCCGGACGGGACGCGCAACCCGCTCCAGACCGTGCCGCTGACGGAGAAGATCCAGGCCGAGCGGTTCGACGCGGTCTTCGGTGGCGGGCGGCGCGACGAGGAGAAGGCGCGTGCCAAGGAGCGGGTGTTCTCGCTGCGGGACGAGTTCTCGCAGTGGGACCCGCGCCGCCAGCGCCCCGAGCTGTGGCAGCTCTACAACGGGCGGCACGCCCCGGGTGAGCACGTCCGGGTCTTCCCGCTCTCCAACTGGACCGAGCTGGACGTCTGGCAGTACATCGCCCGCGAGGGCATCGAGCTGCCGGAGATCTACTTCGCGCACGAGCGCGAGGTGTTCAGCCGCAGTGGCATGTGGCTGACCGCCGGTGACTGGGGCGGTCCCAAGGAGTCCGAGACCGTCGAGAGGCGCCTCGTGCGCTACCGCACCGTCGGCGACATGTCCTGCACCGGCGCCGTCGACTCCGACGCCACCACGCTCGACGCGGTGATCACCGAGATCGCCGCCTCCCGGCTCACCGAGCGCGGCGCGACCCGCGCCGACGACAAGATGTCCGAGGCCGCGATGGAAGACCGCAAACGCGAAGGGTACTTCTAGAGATGACCATCGACACATTGCGATTCGCGACCGCCGGGTCCGTCGACGACGGCAAGTCCACCCTGGTGGGCCGGCTGCTCCACGACTCCAAGTCGGTCCTCACCGACCAGTTGGAGGCCGTCGAGCACGCCTCCCGCAACCGGGGCCAGGAAACCCCCGACCTCGCCCTGCTCACGGACGGGCTGCGCGCCGAGCGCCAGCAGGGCATCACCATCGATGTCGCCCACCGCTACTTCGCCACCGCCCGGCGGCGGTTCATCCTCGCCGACACCCCGGGCCATGTGCAGTACACCCGCAACATGGTCACCGGCGCGTCCACCGCCGAACTGGCCGTGGTCCTGGTCGACGCCCGCAACGGCGTCGTCGAACAGACCCGCCGGCACGCCGCCGTCGCCGCCCTCCTGCGCGTCCCCCACGTCGTCCTCGCCGTCAACAAGATGGACCTGGTCGACTACGCGGAGCCCGTCTTCGCCGCGATCGCCGAGAAATTCGCGGCGTACTCACGCGAGTTGGGCATCCCCGAGACCACCGCCATCCCGATCTCCGCGCTGGTCGGGGACAACGTGGTGGAGCCTTCCGCGCACATGGACTGGTACGGCGGCCCCACCGTCCTGGAACATCTGGAGACGGTGCCGGTCGCGCACGAACTCGCCACGGCCCAGGCGCGTTTCCCGGTCCAGTACGTCATCCGTCCGCAGTCCGCCGCACACCCCGACTACCGGGGCTACGCGGGGCAGATCGCGGCGGGCACGTTCCGGGTCGGCGAGCAGGTCACCGTACTGCCGTCGGGCCGCACCAGCACCATCGAGGCGATCGACGCGCTCGGGCGGTCGGTGGAAGCGGCCCGTGCGCCGCAGTCGGTGACCCTGCGGCTCCGCGACGGGATCGACATCGCGCGCGGCGACCTGATCGCCCCCAGCGCGGTGGCGCCCGCCACGTCGCGGGACGTCACCGCGCTGGTCTGTCACGTCGCCGACCAGCCGCTCTCGGTGGGACAACGGGTGCTGCTCAAGCACACCACCCGTACGGTCAAGGCGATCGTGAAGGACATCCCGTCCCGGCTCACCCTGGACGACCTCTCCCAGCACCCCGCGCCCGGGCAGCTCGTCGCCAACGACATCGGCCGGGTCGTCGTCCGCACGGCCGAGCCGCTGGCCCTCGACGACTACGCGGACTCACGGCGCACCGGATCGTTCCTGCTCATCGACCCCGCCGACGGCACCACGCTCGCCGCCGGCATGGCCGAGGGCGTCGGGTGAGCCATGGCTGAGGAGATATCGCGTGTCGTGGTCGTCGGCGCGGGTGCGGCCGGAACGCTGGTCTCGGCCCGGCTGCTGGACTCGGCCGTCCTGGCCGGCCGCCGGGTGTCGGTCGATCTGGTCGACCCGGCGCCCCGCGCGGGGCCGGGCCTTGCGTACGCCACGGCCGACCCACGGCATCTGCTGAACGTCCCGGCCGGGCGGATGAGCGCCCGGCCCACGGACGGGGACGACTTCGTACGGTGGCTCTCCCGTCGGACGGGCCACACCCGCGTCGTCGCCGTCGAAACGGCCGCCGGCGCCGGCTGGCCCCACGACGAACCGGGCGCTGACGGAATCGCTGCGGTCCGGGCGGCTGACGGTGCGGGCGGCCGAGGTCGTCACCGCGCGGGCGGGCGAGGACGGGCGAGGCGTCACGGTAGTCCTGTCCGACGGCTGCTCGGTCACCGTAGGCGCTGTGGTGAACTGCGCGGGCACCGAGAGCCGGACCCGCGAACTGGCCGATCCGCTCGTCCGCTCCCTGCTGGATACAGGGACCGCCGCGCCCGGTCCCCACGGGCTGGGCTTCGACACCACGGCCGGGGGGCGGCTCGTCCCCGCGCCCGGACACCGCGCGGCCCCGGTGTGGACACTGGGGCAGTTGCGGCGCGGAAACCTGTGGGAGACGACGGCCGTCCCGGAGATCCGCGTCCAGGCCGTGGAGGTGGCCGAGGGGATACTGGCCCACGCCCGCGCCTCCCTGCCCGTCTGACCCGCCCGGCCGGAAGCGGGCCGGGCGGGCAGGGGGCTCAGGTGCCGCCGCGCGCGGCGGAGGGTTCGGCGGTAGCCGCCACCGGCCGGGTTCCGTGGCCGCGTACCAGCACGTACAGGAGCGCGGCCACGAACTGGAGGGAGGCGATCGCCAGCAGCAGACCGGGGGCGCCCAGCGCGGCGGCCGCCCCGGTGAGCGCCGCGCCGCAGGCCGCCGCGGACATCTTCAGTCCCGCTCCGACCGTGAAGACCTGCGGCAGTACGGGGGGAGGCGCGTGCTCGGCGCGGATGCGCAGGGTGGCGCCGAGCAGCGGCCCGTCGCACAGGCCGGCGAAGGCGAACAGCGCGACGCGCGCGGGGAAGGAGGGTACGAGCGCGGCGGCGGCCAGTGTCACACCCGTGCCCAGCATGGCGCAGAGGGCGAGTCGTTGCACGGTCGCGAGCGGCTGCCACCGGGCGAGTACCAGGGAGCCGATCAGCCCGCCCAGGGCGAAGGCGGTCATCAGATAGCCGCCGCCGACATGGCCCTGCCCGCCCTCTGCCGCTGTGATCCCGCCGCCGGCCGTCGTACCCGGGCCGTCCACCAGGAGCACCGCCGTCATGGCGAGCCCTCCGATACCGCCGAAGGCGATGACGGTCGCCACGGTGATGGCCCGCAGCTCGACGATCCGCCATACGGCCAGCAGCCCGGACGCCAGATCCGCCACCAGCGAAGGCCTGTCGGCGGGCCGGACGACCGGCGCGTACGGCAGGACAGCCACCAGGAGGGCGGCCACCGCGGCCCCACCGCCCAGGAGAGCCGTGGCCACCACCGGTGTCGCCGCCCCCGCGACCAGCGTCACGGCCGCGGCCCCCGTGACCGCCGCCGCGTTGAAGGTCGCCGCGTCCAGGGCGTACCCCCGCCGCAGGGACACCCCTTCGGTCAACAGGCCGGACAGCAGGGCGGACAGCCCGCCGGTGACGATCGGTCCGCAACTGCCGCCTGCCAGCGCCACCGCGAAGGTCACCGCGAACGGAGCCCGGCCCACCGTCGGCGCGAGCACGAGGATCGACGTCGCGAACACGGCGAGGGCGCCCGAGTACAGGAGCCGTGGGCACCGCACCCGCGCGGCCAGGCTTCCGGTCAGCGGGCCGGTCAGTACGTGCGGTGCCATCCACGCGGTGAGGAGGTAGGCCCCCTCGGCCGCACTACCGGTGCGGTACAGCGCGAGCAGGGCCACCGCGATCGGCATCCCCTCGTCCGCGAAGCGGGCCAGATACGCGGTGGTCAGGTAGACCGGCACGCGTAAACGCCGCCGTACGCCCTGCCCGCACGCCCCCTTCCCCCGTGCGTGCCGTTCCGACAACTCCTCGTCCCCCTCGGGTGGGCCGCTCTCTCACTTCTGGTCCTGGTCCTCGTCGTCCTGGTCCTCGTCCTGGCCCTCTTCTTCCATCGCCTCTTCGTGGGTGCGGACGACCTCGCCCTCCCGGATCTCGCCGCGCCACGCCTCCGGCTCCTCGTCGGTGAGCGATACATACCGCTGGAAATTCTTGAAGTCCAGTCGCAGACGGCGGCCTTGAGCCCGCCAGATGTTGCCGGTCTTCTCGAAGAAGCCCGACGGGTAGTACTCGACCACGAGCACGATCCTGGTCAGGTTCGGCGCCATCTCGTGGAAGCTGACCGCCCCTTGCGTGGTGCCTTTCGAGCCCTCGGACGTCCATACGATCCGGTCGTCGGGTATCTGTTCCAGGGTGGTCGCCCGGAAGCTCCGGGAGGACAGGCCCACTTTGGTCTTCCAGGCGCTGCTGGTGTCGTCGTCGCCGTCCTTCGACACGTTCGACACGCCCTTGGTGAAGCCGGAGAATTTGTCGTACGCGGTCCAGTGGTCGTACGCCGTTCTCAACGGCACTCCCACATCGAGGACTTCGACGATGTTCGTCACCTTCACGTCCCCGCTGCCCGGCCGGCCGCCGCTGCCCGTCAGGTCCTTGGCCTTGTCCACCACGGTGTCCTTGACGGATTTCGCCTTCTCGGAGAACAGCGCGCCGACGGATGTGTCGCCGTGCGCGATGCGGGAGCCGATCGCGGGCAGTTGACCGCCGTTCTCCGCGATGTCCGTCAGGTGTCCCGTCAGGTCGGACAGTTTGTCGCCCACTCGGCCGACGGTACGTTCCAGTCGGAGGCCGGCGTAGTGCGCGAGCTCCTCGCGCAGCCGGCCGGCGTTCGAGGTCGCCGTCTCGGCGGTGTCCTTCCGCGTGCTGGTCATGCCGAGTCACCTCTGGCGGCTGGTGCGGGGAGATGCGGTCTTCTTCCCCTTCTTCGCGTGCTTCTCGGAGGCCGCGGTCTTCTTCCCGGCCGGCCTCTCGGCAGGGGCCTTCTTCGCCGATTTCGCCGATTTCGCCGACCCGCCGGAGGGGCGGGAGGCCCGCCGGCGCTTCGCGGGCGGCGGTTCCTCTTCTTCCTCTTCTCCCTCTTCTTCTTCCTCGTCCTTTTCCTCGTCTTCGGCTTCCCCGGCCGGCTCCTGATCCTCGCCGTCCTCTTCGCCCTCGTCGCCCTGCTGTCCGAGGCGGGCCGCCCGGGCGCTGATCGTGTCGGCCAGCGATCCCATCGCGCGGTCCGTGACGGCGGACAGCGCACTGCCGGCGGCCGTCATGCCCTGCTCACGGAACTGCTCCGTCACCTCCGCGACCTGGGGCACCTCCGCCAGGCGGCGCGCTCCCTCGGCGGCCAGTTCCTGGGGGCCGAAACCCAGTCCCTTCCCGGACACCGCCGTGGCCACCGTCAGGGCGAGCCGGCCCTTCTTGGTCCGGCCCAGTACGTAACCGCCGAGGACGGCGGCCGCCAGAGCGAGTTTCGTCTGTTCATCCATGGGTCATCCACCTTCGCCAGGTCTCGGCGTACGACCGGCGCATGCGAGCGACACACGCCATCCGGGCTACCGTGTGCGGGACGAACCGCCACTGTCGTCGTCGGTGTCGTCCGGACCGGTTACGTGAACGTCGAGCACCCCGATATTGACCTCGACGACATCGAGCCCGGTCATCCGCTCGACCGCGTCGCGGACGCCCGACCGGATCTCGTCGGTGGTCCGGGGAATCGGATACCCGTACTCCACCACCACGCCCACGTCGACGGCCGCCTGCTTCTCACCGACTTCCACCCGCACACCACGCGTGACGTCGTCGGACCGGGACATCCTGTCCCTGGCGGCGCCGAGCGTCCGGGACATTCCGCCGCCCATCGCGTAGACGCCGGACGCCTCACGCGTGGCGATACCGGCAATGGAGGCCACCACCGAATCCGCGATCGTGGTCTTTCCCTGGACTCCACCGTGGTGGCCGTTCGACATCATGGTCGATCCGGCTTCATTGACTGTCATGACCCACTCACCTTCCCGAAGACAGGGGGCTTCCGACAAGCGGAGGAGGGATGCCACCGGCGGGAGAGGATTCGACGGTTTTCTCGCGGCCGCGCCCCCTTATCCACTGTGCTCCGCGCATCCGCATAACGCCATTCGGGTGATCATCGCCCAGTACCGCTCGGTCCTTCGGGCGCGTTCCACCGGATGAGGCCCTGCTCTGCTCCTTCGCAACTCCCGCCCCCTGAGGCACTCTTGACCCTTGGAAGCGCTCTCAGATACCTTCGGCACCGCTCACGATCACGCACGCTCACACGCATCCGCAGCACCCCCTCGGGGGCAGTTCGGAGGGGTCATGAGGACAGCCGTGGACGCACCCGCCGCGTTACGCCCGTACGCGCCGTACGCCCCACCCCCACACATGCCGCACATACCGCACATACCGCACATGCCGTCCGCGCCGTGCGGGCCCGCGGGCGGATGAGCGGGCCCACGGCGCCGGCCGAGGACGCCGGGACGGCCGAGGCCGTCTCGCGGACACGGGCCGTGACCGGCGGACTGCCCGGCGGGTTCGGGTGGTTCTGGTGCGGGCAGACGATGAGCGGTCTCGGGGACCGGCTCACCGCGTTCACCGTGCAGAGCGTCGCCATTCTGAGCCTCGGCGCCTCGGGCGCGCAGGTGGGGGTCCTGTCCGCGACGGGCTGGCTCGCCTATCCGGCGCTCGGGCTGGTCGCCGGGGTCGCCCTGGCCCACGTACGCCGCAAGGGGGTGATGGTCGCCGCGGAGCTGGTCCGGTTCGCGGCCTTCGTCAGTGTGCCGGTCGCCGCGCTGGCCGACCGGCTCACCCTGACCCACCTCGTGGTGGCGGTCGCGGTGGCGGGCGCGGCCACCGTGTTCTTCGACATCGGCGGCCAGTCCTATCTGCCCTCGCTGGTCGGCCGCGACCAGTTGGTCGCGGCCAACTCCCGGCTCTCCGGCGCGGACAGCCTGACCAAACTGGCCGGGCCCGCGCTGGCCGGAGTGGCCTTCGGGGTGGTCGGCCCGACGCCGGCCGCCGCGCTGGCCGCCGCGCCGTTCCTGCTGTCCGCCGCGGCGCGGGCGCCGGTCCGCGCCGCGGAGCTGTTGCCCGGGCGCCCGTATCCGCGCGAGCCGGTGGGCGCGCGGGTCCTGCGGGAGCTGCGCTTCGTACGGGACCACCCGCTGCTGCGGCTGCTGGTGGCGCGTGCCGCGCTGCGCGGCTTCGGTACGGGGGCGGTGGACGCCGTACTCCTGCTGTTCGCGTACCGCGGGCTCGGGCTGTCCAGTGTGGGCGGCGGGCTGCTGCTGGCGTCCGGCGCGGTCGGCGCACTGGCCGGGGCCGTCCTCGCGTCCCGGATCATCGGCCGGTTCGGTACCCGGGGCGCCCTGCTGCTCACCGGGCTCGAAGGCGTGTCGTGGCTGGCCGTGCCGCTCTGTCTCCTCTGGACGCCCGCGGCGGTCCCGGTGCTGGTCCTGGTCCGCGGCTTCTCCGCGGTGTGGCTGTCGGTCTGGGGCGTGCTGGACGCGAGCCTGCGGCAGGCGCTGGCCCCACCGGGCCGGCAGTCGACCGTCCACGCGGTGACCAGGACGCTCAGCTTCTCCACGGTGCCGCTCGGCTCCCTGGCGGGCGGCCTGGCCGGCGGGGCCCTGAGCGGCCGGCTGGGCTGGACGGCCGGGCTCGGAGTGGTGATCGCCGCGGGCGGCCTGCTCGCGGCGGCGAGCGTCCTGCTCTTCAGAAAGGAACCGCTGCGAGGCGACCACGCGCTGACGGCGCCGGCCGGGCCCCCCGGGTCCCGGCGCCCCGAGTGAGGAGAAGAAGCATGCATCCGACCACCACCAGGACACTGTCGGCGAAGGAGTTCGCCGACATCAAGCACACGGTGTCGATCCGCTCGCGCGCACGCAAGAACCTGCTGGCCGACCCCGGTTACGCGGCCCCGCTGCCGCAGGAGGTGAGCCTCCAGCTCACCTACCGGTGCAATCTGCGCTGCTCGCACTGTTACCAGTGGAACGAGCAGGGCTTCTTCCGTGACTTCAGCCCCAGCCGGCAGCGTACGGAACTCGACCTGTCCATCATCGAGGACGTGCTCGCCACCACCGCTCCGCTGCGCTCCAAGCTCTTCCTCTGGGGCGGCGAGCCCCTGATGCACAGCAAGTTCGGCGAGGTCGCCGCCCTGCTGGAGCGGTATCCCCGTACGGTCAACATGTGCACCAACGGGCTGCTGTTCAAGCGGAAGCTGGACGATCTGCTCCGTATCGGCGAGAACCTCAATCTGCTGGTCAGCCTGGACGGCCTCGGCGACGACCACGAGGCGCTGCGCGGCAAGGGCACGTTCCGCAGGACCGTGGAGAACATCGAGACCATGCTGCGGCTCCAGCGCGAGGGGCGGTTCCGCGGTGAGCTGTCCCTGTCGTGCATGGTCTCGCACGCCACCGTCGGCAAGATGTACGAGTTCATGGAGTGGGCCGAGGAACTCGGCGTCAACACCGTGTACTTCCAGTTCCCCTGGTACATCAGCCCCGAAGTCGCGGGCGCCATGGACGAGTTGTACGAGAAGTCGTTCGCCTGGCTCCGGCCGGACACCGGCACGAAGAGGCCCACCTGGCACTCGTACACCTACCAGCTGCCCGCGGAGCGGCTTCCGGTGCTGCGGGAATCCATGCGGCGCCTGGCCGAGCGGCCCTGGCGGGTCCGGGTGCGGTACCAGCCGCAGCTCGACGTCGACGAGGTCGAGGACTTCATCCTCGGCACGTCCCGCCCGGCGCAGCGGCGCTCCAAGTGCCTCGCGGTGTCCAACCGGATGGAGGTGCACGCCGACGGCAATGTCAGCTCGTGCAAGTTCTTCCCGGAGTTCGTGGTGGGCAATCTGTACGACACGCCGGTCACGGAGCTGTGGCAGAGCGAGGCCTTCCGGCAGGTGCGCCGGACGCTCGCCGAGGGCGGAATGATGCCCGTCTGCTCGAAGTGCATTCTTCTGTATCTCAACGGAGTGTGAGGGTGGGGATGAGTGTGACCGTGGACGAGATCGAGCTGAGGATCAAGGATGTGCTCGCCGGTGTGCTGCCGGACGACGCCGCCCGGGACGCGATCGGCCCGGACACCGATCTGATCGACGAGTACGGCCTGGACTCGCTCCAGGTGATCTCCTTCCTGCTGGGGATCGAGGACGCCTTCGACATCGAGCTGGACTACGAGAACCTGCGGCTGGACGATCTGCGGTCGGTACGGCAGTTCGTCGGGTACGTCGCCGGTCTTGGCGTGGCGGCGCGGTGACGGCGGGCCGGGGCGCCCCGGCGGACGCGGCCGGCCGGGAAGTCCCGGCGGGCCGCGCGGCTCCGGCGGCCCGCGCGGCCCACTGGGGCACGTTCGACGCGGAGCGGTGGTGGCGGGCCCCGGAGCTGGCCGCCCTGCCCGCGGTCGCCGTGCCGGGCGGCGCGGGCGCCGTGGCCGCGATGGACGAGCTGCTGGCCGGGTTCTGCGCGCCGGGCGATCTGCTGGTGACCCGGACGCCGATGGCGGCCGAGGTGCGGGAAGGGCTGGCCGTGTGCGGGATCCGCTTCGAGCCGTACGTCCTGCGGTCGGGGGCGGCGGCCGACGACCGCCCCCGCACCGTCGACGCGCTGATCGCCGCCGACAGCGCCGCGTGCGAGCGCGTCGCGGCCTGTCCGGACGTCCTGCCCTACGCGGTGCTCCCCGACACCGCCGCCCTCACCGGCCGACTGGGCCGACCCGGTCTGCTGCCGCCGGCGGCGGTGGTCGCCGAGGTCAACTCCAAGGCGTGGTCCAACGCGCTCGTCCGGCGGCTCGGGCTGCCCGGCGCCGGGCGCGTGGTCCGTACGACGGACGAACTGACCGCGACCGTCGCCGAGTTCGGCTGCCCGGTGCTGGTGAAGGACCCGTACGGGGTGTCGGGCCGGGACACCCTGGAGATCGCGGCGCCCGGTGTGCTCCGCGCGGTCCTGCGCACCCTGGACCGGCAGGTCGCGGCGGGGCGGCGGATCGAGCTGCTGGTGCAGCGCCGGTATGCCAGGCGGTACGACTTCTCCGGGCATCTGCGGATCGCCCGTACCGGCGAGGCCACCGTCCTGGGCGTGCTGATGATGACCAACCACCGCTTCCGGTACGCCGGTTCGCACCCCGCCGACCCCGGCTTCCTCGCCCGCCTCGACGCGGAGGGCTACTTCGGCACCCTCACGGCGGTGGCCGACGCGCTCGCCGCCGCCGGGTACTGGGGTCCGGTCGGCGTCGACTCCATGGTGGTCGAGGACGGGACCGTCGTCCCCGTACTGGAGATCAACGCGCGCCGCTCCCTCGGCCTGCTCTCGCTCCGCCTGGACCAGCGGGTCCGGGAGAGGGGTGACGGCCTGCGCGGCCACCTCCGGCAGCTGGACCTCGCCGTGCCTCCAGGCCGGTCCGTCGCCGATCTGAGCGCCGCGCTGCGCCGGGACGGCGCGCTGTACGGAGGGGGCGCGCGCCCCGGGGTGACTCTGCTGAGCGGCAGTACGCTGGCGGCCCCCGGCGGCCGGGTGCACTGCGCCCTGTTCTGCCGCCCCGAGGACGCGCCCGCGCTGCGGCGCCGGGTGCTGGCGGCGGCGGCCGACGCCGGGCTGACGCCCCGTGGCGTCGACGGTGGGGCGGCCGGCGGGGTGGCCGATGCGGCTTGACATCGGCCTGATCGGGGCGACCGCGATCGCCGAGCGCGCGGTGGTGGGGCCCAGCTCCCGGTGCGGCGACGTACGGGTGCGCGCCGTGGCCGCGAGCGATCCCGGGCGGGCCGCCGCGTTCGCCGCCCGGCACGGCATCCCCCGGGTGCACGCCGACTACGCGGCCCTGCTGGCTGACCCCGGCGTCAACACCGTGTATGTGTCGCTGCACAACTCGGCGCACCGTCCATGGGTGGAGCGCGCCGCGCGGGCCGGGCGCCATGTCGTCGTGGAGAAGCCGCTCTGTCTCGGTCCCGACGAACTGGCCGCGATCCGGGAGGCCGCGGCGGCCGGCGGGGTGCGGGTGGTGGAGGCGGTGCCCACGGCGGGCCATCCGTGGCAGGGCGCCGTCCGCGCCATGGTCGAGGACGGCCGGTACGGGCGGCTGCGCTCCGCACGGACCGACATCCGCTTCGGCGTCCCGGCGGCGGGCAGCTACCGGGAGCGGCCGGAGCTGGGCGGCGGGATCTTCCGCGACTGCGCGAGCTACTGGCTCCAGGCGGTCCAGTCCACCGTGGGGCTCGGCGCCGCGACGGGGCGCGGTACGGGGCGGTTCGACGGCCCGTACGGGAGCGACCGGTCCTTCGAGGCCCGCCTCGACTGGGAGGACGGCCGGGAGGCGGTGCTCCGCTGTGAGGTCGGCGAGGTGCACCAGGCCCGCCACGCGTTCGTCTTCGAGAGGGCGGAGGTGCGGCTGCGCAACTTTCTGCTGCCGACGATGGGCGCGCTGCCGCTGAATCTGGTGGTCAGGCGCGCGGACGGGACCAGGCAGGTGCTGGCGTTCCCGCCGGTGGCGTACTACGACTCCCAGCTCGACCGCGTCCGCGCGGCGCTGTCGGGCGGTCATCCGAACGACGACGGCGCGCTGGAGCGGGCGGGTGCGCGCGTCGAGCTGATGGCCTCGATCCACCAGGACGCGGTCCGCGCGTCGGAAAGGCAGACACGGTGAACAATCTGCACAAACGGCGCCCCGGGGAGCGGCAGTTCGACCGTATGCTCGCGGCGGCGGGCGTCGACCCCGCCTCGGTGCGCTCGCGCACCGAACTGGCGGACGCGACGTTCAACACGGTCTACCGGGTCCGCCTGGCCGGCGAGGGGCCGGGCCACCGCGGCCTCGTCGTCAAGATCGCGCCCGATCCGACCGGTCCGACGCTGCGTTACGAACACGGCATCATGCGGACCGAGGGGCTGTTCTACGCGGCCGCCGCGGGCCGGGCGCCGGTGCCCGAGGTGGTGTGCGCGGACTTCTCCCGCGAGCTGATCGACACGGACTTCCTGGTGCTCTCCGATCTGCCGGGCACCAACTGGCACGCGGCGCGGGAGGAGATCGGGGACGGCGAGCGGGCGGCGCTCCGGGGTGAACTGGGCGCGATGGTCGCGGCGCTGCACCGGGTGACGGGGCCGGCCTTCGGCTACCCGCAGGCTCTGTCCGCCGACCGGTCCGGCGCCCTCCCCTCGTCCCCGCCGGGCTGGCGCACCGTGTTCCTCGCGATGGTGGACGCCGTCCTGGCCGACGCGGAGACCTTCGGCGTGCGCCTGCCGGAGCCCGCCGCGCGGATCCGGGAGACGGTGCGGGCCTCGGCGGATCCGCTCGACGCCGTGACGACCCCGGCGCTGGTCCACTTCGACCTCTGGGACGGCAATGTCCTCGTGGACCGGGCCGCCCCCGGCGCGGCGCCCCGGATCAGCGGTCTGGTCGACGGTGAACGCGCCTTCTGGGGCGATCCGCTGGCGGATCTGGTCTCCCTGGCCCTGTTCGAGGACATCGAGCGCGACGAGGCGTTCCTGGGCGGATACCGGTCGGCGGGCGGCCGGGTCGACTTCGACGGGGAGACCCGGCGGCGGCTCGCCCTCTACCGCTGCTACCTCTACCTGATCATGCTGGTCGAGGCGGTGCCGAGAGGCTTCTCCGGTCCCGAGCAGGTGGCCAGGGACCGCTATGTGGCCCGGCATCTGCGCACCGAGCTGGCGGCCCTGCCAGGGGCCGGGACCGGGGGCCGGCCGTGATCGAGATCCTCACCTCCGGGGTGGCACTCGGCGTGCACGTACCCGGGCTGCTGCTGGCCGACCGGCTCCGCGAACAGGGCGCGGACGCCGAGGTCCAGGTACTGGAACGGCTGCTGCCGGAACGTACGCTGACGACCACGGCCGCCATGAAGTGGGCGTTCCACCGGGACTTCCGGTTCGCGCTGACCGGCCAGCGGGTGGCGACCGACCCGTCGGCCACGGTCGCGGACACGGCCGTCGAGGAGCTGATCGAGCGCTGGCGGGCCGAGCGGATCGACCGGTTCGTGGTGTTCTCCGGCTTCTGGCTGCCGATCGTCGAGCGGTACGTGTCCCGGTACGGGGCCGGCGCGCCGCCGGTCGATGTCTGCCATGTGGACTCGGTGGCCTCGCCGTCCTTCGTGAAGACCGGCCACCCCGCGCCCGGCGTTCGCCATATGTGGCTGGCCGACGCCGCGGGCGGGCGGATCCCGTACAGCATCCCCGTCACCCGGGAGCCCGCGCTGCCCTGGCGGGAGCGGGAGCGGCGGCTGCTGGTGCACGGCGGGGGCTGGGGCATCGGCACCTACCGGGAGCGGGCCCGGGAGCTGCGTGCGCACGGCTTCGCGCTGGACGTCGTGGCGTACGAGGAGGCCGACGTGACCGGCGACGACCCGGACGTCCGCTCCTTCATGGTCGACCCCGGGTGGCATCCATGGCTGGACGACGGCTATCCGCCGTTCGGCCGGGTCGTACCGGGCGAGCCGCCCCGCTTCACCCGCGGTGCCGGGCACCACGGCTCCTTCGACCTGACGCGGGCCGCGGTCGCCACCGTCAGCAAGCCGGGCGGCGGCACTCTGCTGGACTCGCTCTGGTCGGCGACCCCGGCCGTACTGCTCGAACCGTACGGCGGCCACGAGGAGCGCAACAGCGCGCTGTGGCTGGAGCTCGGCTTCGGCATCACGTTCGCGCGCTGGGCGGAGACAGGGTTCGACCTGGCCGTGATCGAGGAGCCGCACCACACGCTCCGGGAGGCCGCGGCGCATCTCCCGGACTACTCGCGGCTGCTGGCGGAAGAGGCCGCGTCATGACCGCGGGCTCGCTCGGCACCCTCCGTGAGACGGTCGACCTGGCGTTCAGCGCCCCTCCCGGAAGTGCCGAGGGCGTGTACGCGGCCACGTGGGGCCAGCGGGAGATGTGGCGCACGATCGCCAGGCACCGTCCGGGCGGCTTCTACCAGCTCTCCCAGATCATCCCGGTCGGGGCACCGGTCGGCCTCGGCACGGCCCTTGCCTGCCTGCGGCAGCTCGTGGTCCGGCACGCGTCGTTGCGTACCACCTTCCAGGAGGACGCGGGCGGGCTGTACCAGGTGATCCACCGGGACGGTGTGCTGCCCGTCCTGGTCCAGGAGGCGCCCGCCGAGGACCGGGAGCGGGCGACGGCCGCCGCGCTGGTGGCGGCGTTCCAGGCCGAGGAGCCGCTGCTGGACCGGGAGTTCGCGCCCCGGCTGGCCGTGGTGACCCGGGGCGGGGCCGCGACGTACCTCGTACTGGTCTGCTCGCACGTGGTGCTGGACGGGCACAGCGAGCGCGTGCTCGCCTCGGAGGCCAGAACGCTCCTGGCCCACGCGACAGCCACAACGGAACGCACGTCGGCCGTCCCTCCACCGCTCCCCCCGGTCGTGCACGGACCCGCCGAGCAGGCCGGCGTGGAGGCCCGCGCGCGCAGCCGCCGTACCTCGGCACGGTCCGTCGCCCACTGGCGGGCCACGCTCGCCGACGCCCCGCCCGCGCTCTTCCCCTCCCCCACCGAACCGGTGGACGGCGGCCCGGGCGCGCCGGTCTGGTGCGGCAGGCTCGCCTCCGGGGCGCTCGCCGAGGCCGAGGCGGCGCTCGTACGGTCCGGGCTCGGCTCCAGCGCCCTGTGGCTGAGCGCCACCGCCCGCGTCCTCGCCGCCCGCACCGGGCGCCCCGCGATGGCCTTCCGCCTGCCGGTCAGCAACCGCTTCGACCAGGCGCTCGACGGATACGTCGGCAACCTCTCCCAGCACACGGTGGTCACGGTCGACACCGCCTGCGGCACCTTCCCCGAACTGGCGCGCCGCGTCGAACGCGACCTGATGCGCGCCTACTTCCACGCCCGCTACGACCCGGCGGAGCTGGCGGAGGCCACCACGGACATCGAGACCCGGCGCGGCGCCCCGCTCGACCTGACGTATCTCTTCAACGACGTACGGAGCCAACGCGACAAACGCCCGGCCCCGACCCGGCCACCGGCCCGGCCCCCGGAGGTGACCTGGGAACTCCTCCACTCCGCGAACAGCGACATCAAGCTGCACATACGCGTCACGGAGAACGCCGGCCGCCCCCTGCTCGACATCGCGGCCGACACCTCCTGCCTCCCGAGAAGCGCGATCACCGACGCGCTCTTCGCCGTCGAACGACTCCTGGTCGAGGCGGCCCGCGAGGCGGGGCCGCGGAGCTTCGGTGGCTGATTCGGCGGCTAGGCGGTGCGGTTGCGGCCCACGTAGACGTTGCGCGCCCGGTAGAACGTGTCGCCGCCCGGTCCCGAGGAGCCCGAGGAGCCCTCCATCTGGAGGTTGATGATCAGCCACAGCGGTTTGCCGACGAACCCGGCGCCCCGGTGGACGGCCTTCCAGGTGCCGTCGAGGTAGTAGTGGATGTCCACGTCCGTGGCGTTCACCTTGGTGATCCAGGCGCGGTACGTGTGCCAGGAGCCGGGCGACGCGACGCCGACGACGGTGCTCGACACGTCCGAGGAGGTACGGAACGTGTTGAACCAGTTGTTGGTGTTGCCCTTGAACTCCAGGATGTCGCTCTCGGGCGGCCAGCTGTTGACGCCGGTCAGCCAGAACGCGGGCCAGGTGCCCGCCCCGCTCGGGGCCTGGAACTCGCCCTTGACCTCGTAGTCGGGGAACTGGTCGGTCACCACGATCTGGTTCTTCGCGTGCACCGCGCCCGAGTGGTAGCGGATCGGGAGGTGCGGTGTGGAACCGCTCGTGCCCTCGTCCCAGGTGATCCGGGTGGCCTGGAGGGTGAGCACTCCGGAGCCGAGAGAGATGTGGTTGTGGTCGGTGGAGCTGCCGTACATCCGTGCGCTGCCGTTGTGATCGCTTCCCCACGGATACAGGTAGTTCCACTCCGCCTCGAAGGCGCCGTAGCTGCCGAAGGACCCGTTGATCACGTCCTCCCACCCGGCCGCCGCCGTCGCCGCCCGCGCCGTACGGGGCGGGGCGGCCCCCAGGGCCATCGCCCCGCCCAGCGCCACGGCCCCGCCGAGGAATCTCCTGCGGCCGGCGCCGGGCGCGCACCCTTCGCCGTGGTCGCCGTGGCTGCCGTGGTTGCTGTGCGACTCGTTCCGTGCCGGTACGTCCCGCATGAGGTCTCCCCACGATGGAACAGAAAGCATCAGGACTCACCACATTCCCAAGGGGATCATCAGGCGTCAACGGGTGCGGCAGGCTCCGGGGCGGGTGTCCCGGTTCGCCCTGATCACCCGTCATGGCGTAGGGAGGGCCGACCATTCGGGGGAACGTCGAGCCGTAGAAGGCGTCGGACTCGCCCTCCGTCGTGACCGACCCGTTCCCATGTCCTATGTCCTGCCCGTGTGCCGTGCGCTCGCCCGGAACTCCGCCGAGGGGAACCCGATGATTTCGGGAGCCAACATCAAGTCCGACCACACCGCCACCCGAACCCGCGTCCCTGTCCGTGGCCGGGTCCGTCTCCGTGCGCGTCTCCTGTACGGCCCGGGAGCCACGGGCCTGTGCGCCCTGGCGCTGACGGGCTGTTCCTTCCTGGGCGGCACGGGGCCCGACGCCGCCTCGGACGACAAGGCCTCGACGACTGCCGTGACGCCCGCCGCCGCACGCCCCGCTCGGCCGAGCGCGCCGGCGCCCGTACCGGAGGCGCTGGAGCGCGTACGCGTCAATGTCGAGGACGGCGCCGTGGTCGGGGTCGGGATGCCGATGTCGCTGGTCTTCGAGCACCCCGTGCCCGTCGCCGAACGGGCCGCCGTCGAGCGGGCCTTGAGCGTCACCAGCAGCCCGCGCGTGACCGGCGCCTGGAGCTGGGTGAAGGACCGCGACCTCCTCGACGGCGGGCGCCTCGACTACCGCCCCCGCGACTACTGGCCCACCGGTACGAAGGTCATCCTCCGCGCGGGCCCAGGATCCGGCGCGGCCCCCGGCCCCGGGGGAGCGCTGAACCGGCGCTTCACGGTCGGCCGGTCCCTGGTCGCCACCGTCGACGTACGCGATCACTCCATGACCGTGGTCAGGGCGGGCGTCGCCACCCGGATCCCGATCACGGCCGGGGCGCCGGGCATGGACACCTGGAACGGTGTCATGGTCGTCGCCGGCAAGGAGCGCCGGCTGCTGATGGACTCCAGCACGGTGGGCTTCGGCGACGCGTACAAGGGTTACTACAACTACGCCGTCCATCTGACGTCCTCGGGCACCTACCTCCACGAGAACCCGATGGCCGACGCCCACGCGGGCCGCCGGAACGTCACCCACGGCTGCGTCGGGCTCCCCACGGACGGCACGGCGCGCCGCTTCTTCGACGAGGTGATCCCCGGGGACGTCGTACGGGTCACGGGCGCGCCGGAGGCGGTCGATCCCGGCAACGGGTACGGGGACTGGAACGTCCCCTGGAGCGAGTGGCTGGCCGGCAGCGCGCTGAGGTGAGTCCGGCGCGGACGGCAGGACGGCCGAACGGCAGGACGGCTCGGACCGCGCGGAGTGTCAGCGGGTGCTGAGCCAGTGCGGGTCGGGGACCACGGTCAGGACCGCCGAGACCAGCACGACCAGGGCCAGTACGGCCAGTTCGGCGCGGGCGGGGCGGCCCGCGTCGCCGCCCCGGCGCAGCCGGATCCTGGCCGCCAGCGCCAGCGCGCACACCACGGCCACCAGGACGAGCTTGGCGATCAGCACCCTGCCGTACGCCGAGGTGAGGACCACGTCCACGGGGAGCCTGCGCAGGGTGGAGAGCGTGCCGGTGGCGGCCAGCGCGGCGAGGAGCCGGCCCGCGTGGCGGGCGTACCGGGCGAGCAGTTCCCTGGCCCCGGCCGGATCGCCGCGCCGCAGCCGCATGGCGCGCAGCACGTACAGCAGCCCGCCGGTCCAGAGGGACGCCGCCGTGAGGTGGACGACGGTGAGCGCGATACCCAGCGTCGGGGTGTACGGCTCGGGGTGGGCCCGCAGCGCCTCCGCGCCGATGACCGCGGCGAGCGGGGCGAGGGCGAGGGCCGGACGGGTGAGGGTGGCGCACCCCGCGGCCAGCAGGAAGCCGTTGGCCATGACGAGCAGGAAGCGGCCGTCCGAGGTGCCGTAGACGGTGGCGAGGTCGAGTCCGCTGACCTGGGCCAGCAGCAGGATCTGCCCGGCCGAGGCACCGGCCCCGACGAGCGAGGCGGCCACGGCCCAGCGACGCGGCCCGGCTCCGGTGCGGACGGCTCCCATGGAGGCGGCTCCGGTGCGGGCGGGTCCGGTGCGGGCGAGCCGGGTGCCGGCGAGTTCGCCGAGGTGGACGGCGAGCGCGGCGAAGACGGCCGCGCGCAGCACGGTGGTGGCGCCCGCGCCGGGTATGCGCAGCTCCCCCGTACCCCGCGCTGCGACGCTCACGCCCAGCACCGCGACGACGACGGCCGCCAGCGCGCCGCCCGCCACGAGACCCACGGTGACCGGCGCGGCTCCGCGACCGGAACCGCGGGCGGTGTCCTCGACGGACGGGCCTGGAGATATCACCCGCTCATCATCTCCGCGGAGCGCGGAGGGCGGCAACGCGGACGGGCGGCGAGGGGTCAGCCGCGCCAGGGCTGGTAGTGCGGGTTGTCCTCGCAGAGCGCCATGGTCTCGGTCTTCTTGGCCGTGTCCACCGGGCAGGCGCCGACGATGCGCTCCCGGGAGACGCCGCCGGGGAAGGCGACCTCGTCGTCCCCGGAGACGGGCCGGGCGGTGCCCAGGGTCCGGTCGACGTCGATACCGCCTGGCGCGTCGATGTAGTAGTTGTAGGCGGGCTTGTCCCCCACCGTGGCCTTGTAGAGGTCGTGGTCGTAGCTGGCCGAGACGTACGGGGAGCCCTGCCCGGCCAGGGTGTGGCGGCCCAGGTCGTACCGGCCGCCCAGCGGCGCGTCGGGGTGGAGCCCCTGTTCGAAGACGAGCCGCGGCGCCCGGCCGTCGGCGCGGTAGAGCTGCTTGCAGTCGGTGCGCCAGGACGGCGCCGGGGTGATCCGCGCGACCTCGACCCGGTGGTCCACGGCGGCGAACATCCTGTCCTCGACGAGCGGGCACCGGTCGGGGGCCGGGGCGGGCTCGGCGGCGGGGCCGGGGCCCGTGGTCGGCGTGGCGGGACCGGCGGTGGGAACGGCTGGGGCGGCAGGGGCAGCGGGGCGCACGACGGCCGACGGGCCCGGCTCGGGGCCGGACACGGCCTCGGTGACCGAGGCGGGGACGAACACGGCGGCGGCGGAGAGGGCGACGGCCGCGGCCCGCCGCCGCAGGCGAGAAGTGGTCATGGGAGCACCCTCCTCGCTCCGCGGCGACGGGCCGTGGACCGTCACCCGGACGGGGGCGAGTTGCCGGGCCGTGGACGCTCCGGCCGGCGTACCTCCGGCGCGGGCCGGTCAGCGGAAGACGCCGGTGTGCCCGAGCGAGTAGCGGCCGGGCTGCGGGTAGACCGCCAGTCCGTGCGGACCGCTGCCGACCGGGATCCGGGCGAGCTGCTTGCCGCTGGTGGTGTCGATCGCGTACACCTCCTCGTCGTAACGCCCCGAGAGCCAGAGGACCTTGCCGTCAGAAGAGACGCCGCCCATGTCGGGGCTGCCGCCGTCCGGCAGCTCCCACTTCTTCGTCAGCTCGTTGCGTGTGAAGTCGAAGACGGACACGGAGCCCTCGCCCCGGTTGGAGATGTACATCTCGCGGGAGTTCCGGCTCACGTAGAGGCCGTGGGTGCCCTTGCCGGTGGGGAGCAGCTTCGGGGTGGAGAACTTCTTCCCGTCCAGCACCCACACCCCGTCGGCCATCATGTCCGCGATGTAGAACGTGCCGCCGTCCGGTGAGATCTTCACGTCCTGCGGCATGGCCCCCTCGAAGGGCAGCTTCTGCTCGCCGATGACCTTCATCTTCGCGGTGTCGACCTTGAGGAGTTCGCCGGAGAACTCGCAGGACACGATGAAGTACCGGCCGTCGGCGGAGAAGTCCGCGTGGTTGACGCCCGCGCAGGTGACCGGCTCGGTCTTGAGGATCTTCATGGTGTGCGGGTCGCGGAAGACCAGTTCCCGGTCGAGGGAGGCCATGACGACCGCGTACTTGCCGTCGGGCGTGAAGTACAGGTTGTACGGGTCGTGCACCTCGACCGGCTCGCCCGCCTTGCCGGTGGCCGGGTCGATCGGGGTGAGGGTGTGGCCCCGGTTGTTGTTGACCCAGAGGGTCTTGAGGTCCCAGGACGGCACGACGTGCTGCGGTTGCCGGCCGACCGGGATCGTCTCGATGACCTCGTACGTGGCCGGGTCGATGACCGAGACGGTGTCGGAGTTGGTGTTGGGCACGTACACCCGGGAGGGGAAGCCCTTGACGACGGGCGAGAGCATGCCGGGGCGGTCGGCGGCGTAGATGTCCTTGGGATCCTGTACGGGCGGCATGCCCGGCAGACCGGCGGGCACGGACCGCGCGGGGACGGCGGGGCGGGCGGCCTTGGTGACGGCCGCCTCCGTACGGGCGGGGGCGCCGGAGTCGCCGCACCCGGCGAGCAGGGCGGTGAGAGCGAGGGCGGCGGCAGCGGTCGCGAGCCGGGCGGTGGGGCGCGGGGCGCGGCGGGCGGTGGGGGGCATCAGGTCAGCAGCTCCGTGGTCGTCACCGCGCGCAGGCCGCGGCGTTCCAGTGCGTCGAGGAGGGCGGGCAGGGCGGCCACCGTGTCCGCGTAGCCGAAGTGCAGGCTCACCACGGAGCCCTCGCGGATCTCTTCGGTGACGGTACGGACGACGGCGGCGGCGCCCGGCGAGGTGAAGTCGAGGGAGTCGACGTCGTACGAGAGGGTGTGCGGGTAGCCGGCCCGTCGGGCCAGCCGCTGGACGAGCGGGGTGGCGTGCTGGGTGCGGGAGGGCCGGAACCAGGTGCCGATGGAGCCGGTGAGCCGGTGCAGCCGCTGGGCGCAGCCGGTGATCTCCGCGTACGCCGCCGCCTCGTCCATGTCGGAGATGTCGGTGTGGTGCAGCGTGTGGTTGCCGAGGTCGTGGCCGCCGTCGAGGATCCGGCGGGCGAGGGCGGGCTGTTCGTCGAGCCAGGTGCCGACGGCGAGGACGGTGACCCGGGCTCCGGCGCGTTCCGCCTCAGCGAGCAGGGCGGTGGCGGTGGCGGGGTCGCCCTGGCCGTGGAAGGTGAGGGCGACCCGGGCGCGGTCGCGTGGGCCGTGCTCGATCTCGGCGGGCCGGCCGGGGAAGCGCCGGGGCGCGGGGGCGGTACGGGTGGCGGGCCGCACCGAACCGGACCGGGCGCCGGGACCGGTCCCGGACGGATGTGCGGGTTGCTGTACAGAAGGGGGTGCTGTGTCGGAACAGCCGGTGGCGAGGGCGCCCGTGACGGCAGCGCCGGCTGCTGCGCGCAGTGCACTGCGGCGGTCGATCGGGATCACGACCCCATTTAAGGGGGAAAGAGGGTGAAAGGTGGCGATTGACCCGCTGCGGGGCCTTGCGCGGGTCGCCGGGCCCTGCCCCGGGGGGCGGGTGACGAGGGCTGCCCGGCGACCGCGGGGCCTGCCCGGCGGTTACGGGGCGGACCGCGCGCCGCTACGGAGCCTGACGGTCCGCCACGCGCATCTCGAACCAGGTGGTCTTGCCGCGCGGCAGCAGGTCCACGCCCCACCGGTCGGAGAGCCGGTCGACCAGGAAGAGTCCGCGCCCGCTGATGTCCAGGTCACGCACCGGCATCAGGCACGGCAGTCCGCGCGAGGGGTCGCGCACCTCGATCCTGATCCAGCCGCGGCGGCGCAGCATCCGTAACCCGAAGACGCGGGCACCGGTGTGGCGTACGGCGTTGCCGACGAGTTCGGAGACGAGGAGTACGGCGTACTCGGCGGTCTGCGGCGAGAGCTGCCACTGCCGGAGCACCACGCTGTGGGTGATCCGGCGGGCGGCGGCGGCGGATTCGGGCCGGGAGGGCAACCGCACCTCCGCCTCCGTCGGGTTGCCGAACAATTCCAGCGCTTTGAGCGCCTGTTCGTCGTCGACGGACGGTATCCACCGCTCGGCGGCGGCGTTTCCGCGCTGCCGCGGCTGCTCCGTACCTTCCAGGCCCGCCATGTCCCCCATCATGGCCGCACAGCGCCCTCCTCGTGGGCGTTCCAGTGTATTGAAACCCCCGGAACGAAGCATTCCGGGGGGCGTGATCGGCATATGCCCTTGGCAGAAATTGAGCTTGTGTACCTCTCCTGACCTGCGATGACGAGAACCGATTGAAAGATCACCAAATGTGATCACGAAGACTGCCTTAAGGCTGTCTTAAGGTCGCCGCAAGGGATGCACAGGGTTGACGTAACGGCCACGCATGTCCAACAGGGCGGTTCTCAGAGGAACTTCGCCTTGCCCGGACCGTCCTCCACGAAGGAGCGCATCCCGCGCTCGCGGTCCTCGGTGGCGAACAGGCCCGCGAACCAGGTGCGTTCGACGGCCAGTCCGCTCTCCAGGTCCGTTTCGAGCCCGGTGTCGACCGACTCCTTCGCCGCGCGCAGCGCGAGCGCGGGCCCCTGCGCGAGCTTCGCGGCCCAGGCGTGCGCCTGTTCGTACACCTCGGCCGCCGGGACGACCCGGTCGACCAGGCCGATCCTCAGCGCCTCGTCGGCCCGCACCTGACGGCCGGTGAAGATCAGGTCCTTGGCGCGGGACGGGCCGATCAGCCGCGCGAGCCGCTGGGTGCCGCCCGCGCCCGGGATCAGCCCGAGCAGGATCTCGGGCTGGCCGAGCTTGGCGTTCTCCCCCGCGATCCGGTAGTCCGCGCAGAGCGCCAGCTCGCAGCCGCCGCCCAGCGCGTACCCGGTGACGGCCGCGACGACGGGCTTGGGGATCCTGGCGACGGCCGTGAACGACTCCTGGAGCGCCCGGGAGCGTACGACCATCGCCGCGTGGTCCATCTCCCGCATCTCCTTGATGTCGGCGCCGGCCGCGAAGACCTTCTCGCCGCCGTAAAGGATCACGGAGCGCACGTCGTCCCGGGCGCCGGCCTCCACCGCCAGCTCGCGCAGCCGGTCCTGGAGGGAGACGTCGAGTGCGTTCATCGGCGGGCGGTCGAGCCGGATCGTACCGACGCCGCCGGAGACCTCAAGATTCACGAATGCCATGCGGAAGAGGTTAACCGGCGCTCACGGCAACGGGCCCGGTCGCGCACCGCACGGGTGCGCGACCGGGCCCGGGGCCGTGGCGGCCGGGAGCTACGCGGTCCACTCCGACCAGGACATGTTCCAGCCGTTGAGGCCGTTGTCCGGGGCGATCTGCTTGTCCTTCGAGTTCTTCACGATGACCACGTCGCCGATGAGGGAGGCGTTGTACATCCACGCCGACGGGGTGCCGTTGTTCCCGCCGCCCCGCAGGTCCCGCAGGCCGACACAGCCGTGGCTGACGTTCGCCGAGCCGAAGGTGCCCGCGGAGGCCCAGTAGTTGCCGTGCATGAAGGTGCCGGAGGTGGACAGGCGCATCGCGTGCGGCACGTCCTTGATGTCGTACTCGCCGCCGAAGCCGACCGTGGCGCCGTTCATCCGGGTCACCGCGTACTTCTCGCTGATGACCATCTGACCGTTGTACGTGGTGGTCGACGGGGCGCCCGCGGTGATCGGGATGGTCTTGATCAGCTTGCCGTCCCGGACGACCTTCATGGTCTTGGCGCTCGCGTCGACGGTCGAGACCTGGCTGCGGCCGATGGTGAACGACACGGTCTTGGCCTGCTTGCCGTAGACCCCGGGCCGGCCCTCGACGCCGTCCAGGTTCAGCTTCACGGTCACCTTCGTGCCCGGCGCCCAGTACTTCTCGGGGCGGAAGTCGAGGCGGTCGTTGCCGAACCAGTGGCCCTCGACGGGGACGGACGGCTCGGCCGTCACCGTGATGGCCTTCTCCACGGCCTCGGGGTCGGTGATGCCCCGCGTGAAGTTGACCGAGACCGGCATGCCGACGCCGACCGTGGCACCGTCCTCGGGCGTGTAGGTGCCGATGAAGGTGTTCTCCGGTACGAGCGTGGTGAACGTGGTGTCCTTCGCGGACGCGCGCCCGTCGTCGTCCTTGGCGATCGCGTGCACCTTGTAGCGGGTGCCGGACGCGAGGTGCTGGAGCGGCTCCCAGGCGGTGCCGCCGGCCGAGAGCTTCCCCTCGACCGGGTCGCCCTTGTCGTCCCGGACGGTGACGGTGGTCAGCTTGCCCTTGGCCGCGGAGACCTTGAGCGCCCCCATGGTGCCCACGGCCTTGGCGCCGTCCTTGGGTTCGATCGTCACCACCGCGACGGAGGCGGCGTTCTTCACCTCCGCCGCGCCCTTTCCGCCGTTCTTCCCGTCGTCGCCGGCACCAGAGCCCCCGCCGCACGCCGTCACCACCAGGAGCAGGGCTCCCAGCAGCAGGGCGAGCAGCCCCGTACTCCCGCGTCCGCGACCGCGACCGGACGCGGTCGATGTGGCCGATATCGGCAGTTCGTTCACCATGGTCGTCTCCCCTCGCACGGCCTGGCCCCGCCACGGCCCGCACCCCCGCGCGTCGAGTGCACGCGCATGCCGATAGATAATCACACGGCGAGCGGGACATAGATCTCTCTTATGTCACCATTCCGTCCCAACGGGCGGGGACGGCGCAGGTCATGGCGGTGGTACGGGGCGGAACCGGCAGGTGTACGGGGGCCGCGGACGGACGCGCGAGGGGCGGCGGAGGGCGTACGGAGGGGGTGACGGGGCTCGCGGCGGGGCGTGGTGAAGGTGTGGTCCGGTGCGACGGGGCCCGTCGGGGTCAGCGGACGGCCGAGCCCGCTCTCCACTTGTTCCACTCCATGTTCCAGCCACCGAGGCCGTTGTCAGGAGCGACCGTACGGTCACGGGAGTTGACCACCTCCACCACATCGCCGACCAGGGTCCGTTCGAAGAACCAGCCGGCCGGGGAGTCGGGGTCGCCGCCCTTGGTGTCGCGCAGTCCCACGCACCCGTGGCTGACGTTCTCGGAGCCGAACGTGTCGGCGGTCTCCCAGTAGTTGCCGTGCAGGAACGTGCCCGTGGTGGTCAGCCTGATCGCGTGCGGAACGTCCTTGATGTCGTACTCGGCTCCGAACCCGACCGATCCGCCGTTCATACGGGTCACGTCGTGCAACTCCGTGACCACCATCTTCCCGTTGTAGGTGGGGTTCTTGGCGTCGCCCGCGGTGACCGGCAGCGTCGACAGCGGCTCGCCGTCGCGCCGTACCTCCATGGTGTGGTCCTCCGCGTCGACCAGGGAGACCTGTGAGCGGCCCACGGTGAAGCCGACGGTCTTGTGCCGCATGCCGAACACCCCGGGCGCCGCCTGGACGTCCCGCAGCGCCAGCTCGACGGTGACCTCGGTGCCCGGCTGCCAGTACTCCCGCGGGCGGAAGTCGATCCGCTCCTTGCCGAACCAGTGGCCCGCCACCTCCACCGGCGGGTCCGAGGTGATCCTGATGGCGCGCTGGACGGCGGCGCGGTCCTGGACCTCCCGGTTGAAGTCGACGGAGATGATCATGCCGGTGCCGACGGTGGCGCGATTCTCCGGCGAGAAGTAGGCGGTGAACCGGTCCTCGGGCACCGCCGTGGTGAAGGTGGTGTGGCGGGCCGAGCGGTGCCCGGCGCCGTCCACGGCGACCGCGTCCACGCGGTACTTGGCCGCGAGCGCGACGACCGCGCCGGCGCTCGGGGTCCAGGTACGGCCGTCCGCGGAGAGCCGCCCCGGCAGTTCGGCCGGCCGGGCATCCTCCACCTGGGTCACCTTCACCCGTTCGAGCCGGCCGTCCGGGACGCCCACCGCGATCCGGTCCGTCCGCCCGACCCCCTTCGCGCCGTCCGCGGGGGTGACGGTGATGGTGTCGGCGGGGGTCCCCGCCTTGCTCTCCAGAAGGGCGGCCGGGCCGCCGGCGCACCCGGTCAGACCTGCCAACCCGGTCAGCGCGGCGATCAGTGCCGCCCGCGTCAGCAGGGCCGCCCCATGGACCCCTGCCCGCTTTGTCATGTTTCTCATGACCGCCCAACGACCACCCCCCTCCCGGGGAAACGTGAGGGCGGGGCCTCTTGGGGGCAGAACAGGAGGAGGACCACCGCGAGGAGCAGCCCACGGCCGGGACGCCGTGCGCGCCGGGGAGCGGGGCCCATGAGCCGCGGGAGGCCGGGCAGTGGCGAGCGCAGCCGAGCAGGAGACAGTCGACCAGGAACACGCCACAGGACATGCCGCGGAGGAGGAACCGCCGCCCGGCGCTCCCGCGCCCGTCGTCAGGCCGGGCGCCGCGACCCCCCTCGGGGCTCGCTACCGGGTGGCCGCCGACGGTGTGGCGGGCACCAACTTCGCGCTGTGGGCGGGCGGCGCCGAGGCGGTCGAGGTCTGTCTGTACGACGACCGCGGCACCGAGACCCGGCTGCCGCTGACCGAGCTGACCCATGAGATCTGGCACGGCTTCGTGCCCGGCGTACACCCCGGGCAGCGGTACGGATTCCGCGTCCACGGCCGCTGGGATCCCTGGACGGGGGCCCGCTGGAACCCGGCGAAGCTGCTGCTCGACCCGTACGCGCGCGCCGTCGACGGGGAGTTCGCGCTGCCCCCGGAGGTCTACGGGCATGTACGGGACTGGCCGCAGCCGCAGGTCGCCGACACCGTGCGCGACGACCGCGACTCCGCCCCCTTCGTCCCCAAGGGGGTCGTCGTCCACGACGGCGCGCCCGACGACGGCTGGACGGACGACCGGCGGCCCAAGACGCCCCTGGCCGACTCCGTCATCTACGAGCTGCACGTACGGGGCTTCACCAAGCTCCATCCGGGGATCCCGGAGAAGCTGCGCGGCACGTACGCGGGCCTCGCGCACCCGGCGGCGATCGGCCATCTCCGGCGTCTGGGGGTGACCGCGGTCGAGCTGCTGCCCGTCCACCAGTTCGCGCACGAGGACCACCTGCTGCGGCGCGGACAGCGCAACTACTGGGGCTACAACTCCATCGGCTACTTCGCCCCGCACGCCGGGTACGCGGCCACCGGCACGCGCGGCCAGCAGGTCGAGGAGTTCAAGGAGATGGTGCGCACGCTCCACGCGGCGGGGATAGAGGTCATCCTCGACGTGGTCTACAACCACACGGCGGAGGCCGGCGAGCGCGGCCCCACGCTCTCCCTGCGCGGCATCGACAACCGCGGCTACTACCGGCTGCCCGCCGACGCCCGCCGGTACACCGACTACACGGGCTGCGGCAACACCCTGCATGTGGTTCAGCCGCAGGTGCTGCGGCTCATCACCGACTCGCTGCGCTACTGGGTGACGGAGATGGGCGTGGACGGCTTCCGCTTCGACCTTGCGGCGGCCCTGGCCCGTTCCATGCACGACGTGGACATGCTCTCGCCGTTCCTCGCGGTGATCGCGCAGGACCCGGTGCTGCGCCGGGTGAAGCTGATCGCCGAACCGTGGGACGTGGGCAGCGGCGGCTACCAGGTCGGGGCGTTCCCGCCGCTGTGGACGGAGTGGAACGACCGCTACCGCGACGCCGTACGGGACTTCTGGCGCGGCGCCCTGCCCGACGTACGGGACCTCGGCTACCGGCTCTCCGGCTCCAGCGACCTGTACGCGTGGGGCGGCCGGCGGCCGTACGCCTCCGTCAACTTCATCACCGCGCACGACGGCTTCACGCTGCGCGACCTGGTGTCGTACGAGCGTAAGCACAACGAGGCGAACGGCGAGGGCAACCGGGACGGGACCGACGACAACCGCTCCTGGAACTGCGGGGCCGAGGGAGCGAGCGACGACCCCGCCGTCAACGCCCTGCGGTGGCGCCAGCTCCGGAATCTGCTGACCACGCTGCTGGTGTCGACGGGCGTGCCGATGCTGGTCGCGGGCGACGAGATGGGCCGTACGCAGGGCGGCAACAACAACGCGTACTGCCAGGACAGCGAGGTGAGCTGGGTCGACTGGTCGCTGCTCGACGAGGAGCCCCGTACCAGCGCTGCCGGCACGGACGGCGGGGACGGCGGGGACGGCACGGAAAACGGCCCGCTGGGGCTGCACCGGCTGACGGTCCGGCTGCTCGCCCTGCGCCGCGCCCACCCCGTGCTGCGCCGTCGCGCCTTCTTCTCCGGCCGCCGCCAGGCCCCGGACGGGCTGCGGGACCTGGCGTGGTTCACCCCGTACGGCGCGGAGATGACGGAGGCGGACTGGTACGCCCCGGCGTCGGCCCTCGGGCTCTTCCTCTCGGGACGCGACATCCCCGGGCGGGACGAGCGCGGCGAGAAGATCACCGACGACAGCTTCCTGACGGTTCTGCACGCGGGCGCGCGACCGGTGGACTTCACGCTGCCAGGACCGCCCTGGGCGGGCGTGTACGAGCTGGTGGTGGACACCGCGCGGACGGACCAGCGGGCGGCGCCGGGCACGGCGCACAAGGGGGGCGCGGTGGTACGGGTCCCGGCGCGGGCGGTGCTGCTGTTCCGGGTGGTCGCGTGACCGGAGGGCCGACTACGGGCCGGCGCTCCGTCAGCCGAGAATGCCCCGGTCGTAGCCGACCGCGACCGCCGCCGCGCGGTCCTTCACGCCCAGCTTGGCGTAGAGGTGGGTGAGATGGGTCTTCACCGTCGCCTCACTGATGAACAGTTCCGCGGCGATCCGGCGGTTCGACGTACCCCTGGCGACCCAGCCCAGTACCTCGCGCTCGCGGGCCGACAGGGGTTCGTCCCCGGCGGCCGGGTTCCTCACGTGGGAGACGAGGCGGGAGGCGACGGCGGGCGAGAGGACCGTACGGCCGTCGGCGGCGGCCCGTACCGCCGTGAACAGCTCCTCGCGCGGCGCGTCCTTGAGCAGGTAGCCCGTCGCGCCCGCCTCGATCGCGGGGAGCGTGTCGGAGTCCGTGTCGTACGTGGTGAGGACGAGGACCCTGGCGCGGGCACCCCCACGGGTGAGTTCGGCGATCGCGTCGACGCCTCCGCCGCCCGGCATCCGCAGGTCCATCAGGACGACGTCGGGGTCGAGGCGGAGGGCGAGGGCGACGCCCTCGACACCGTTCGCGGCCTCGCCGAGCACCCGGAAGCCGGGCGCGGACTCGAACATGCCGCGCAGACCGTCCCGTACGACCGGATGGTCGTCGACGACGATCAGGGTGATGATCCTGTCCGGTGCACCGGTCCCGCCGGTCCTGTCAGCCATGGCGTACCAACGGTACGCGAGCCGAGACCGCCGTCCCCTCCCCCACCGCCGACTCGATGGTGACCGTGCCCGCGAGGCGTTCCGCCCTGGTGCGCATCCCGGGCAGGCCGAAGCCACCCGTACCGGAGCGCGGGGGCGGCGTGAGCGCGTCGAAGCCGCGGCCGTCGTCCCGTATGTCGAGGCTGATCTCGTCGCCCATGTAGGAGAGCGTGACGCCCACGCGGCGCGCCTGCGCGTGCCGGGCGGTGTTGGCCAGGGCTTCCTGGGCGATACGGAGCAGGGTCGCCGCGACCTCGTCGTGCAGCGGCTCCTCCGTACCCGTGACGGTGAACCCGGCCCGCAGCCCGGAGCGTTCGGCCCAGGTGGCGACCGTCTTCCTGAGCGCCTTGGGGAGCGTGTCGTGCTCCAGCTCGGCCGGGCCGAGGTTCTGTACGGATCTGCGCGCCTGGCCGAGGCTGTGCCGGGCGAGGTCGGCGGCGCGCTCCAGATGGAGGCGGGCGAGCGCGTGGTCGGGGGTGGCGGTGACCACCTGGAGCTGGGTGATGATCCCGGCCAGGCCCTGCGCGATGGTGTCGTGGATCTCGGCGGCGAGCCGGCGGCGCTCGTCGGCGACACCGGCTTCCCTGGCCTGGACGAGCAACTGGGCCTGGAGGGCGGCGTTCTCCGCGAGGGCCTGTTCCAGCCGGGCGTTGGTGCGCTCCAGCTCGGCGATGGTGGCGGCCTTCTCCCGTACGCTCTCGGCCTCACGGGTCGCGAGATGGCCGAAGATGAAGACAAGGGAGCAGTGCAGCAGGAAGAGCGCCCCGAGGACGAACGCCTGGAGCGGGGACGTCGGGGGCAGCCCGCCCGACTGCGAGCCCGCCATGGTGACGGCGGTGACGAACATGCCGGTGCGGGCGTACCGCCGGGGCAGCAGCCGGTCGACGTCGAAATAGCCGAGGATGGCGTAGATCGAGTAGAAGGGGTGCAGCCAGGTGAGCGCGAACGCGAGGGCCGTACGGGCCACGTAGTACGCCCGGGACAGCCGGGACCGCGCGGGCACCCGGCCACGGGTCCGGTGCCACCACAGTTGGAGCGCGAAGGCCGCGAGCAGCAGCGCGGCGCTGGGGACGGGCGCGCGGTGGCTGTCGACGAGGGCCGAGATGCCGGTGGAGAGGGCGAGCGTGGCGTACGGGCCCCAGCGGAAGAACTGCTCCCAGCGCTCCTCCACGGAGACGGACGCAGGCGCGGACACGGACGCAGGCGCGGACCCGGGCGCGGACGCGGACCCGGGCGCGGACGCGGTGGTCGGGGTCGTCGCGGTGGTCGGGGTGCCGGGCATCCCCCCAGTGTGCCCGCGCGCCGCCGCGGTGGCCGCTCTCACCTGGACACCCCGCCGTTCACTCCCACCGGAACCAGCGGGCCGCCCCGGCCGTCAGCACGAGGGCCCACAGCGCCGTCACCCCGAGATGGCCCCAGCCCGGCCAGTCGCCGCGCATCGCCTGGTCGAGCGCCTGGGAAGCGGCGCCGAAGGGGGTGAGTTCGACGAGGTGGCGCAGGGTGCCCGGCATGGTCTGCACGGGCATCCAGACCCCCGCCGTGAACATCGCGGGGAAGAAGGCGGCGGAGCCGACGGCCCCGGCGATCTTCTGCGTACGGGAGACCGCCGACACCACCGCGCCCAGCGCGAGGGCGCTCACCGTGGCGAGGACCAGGGCCAGCGCGTAACCGGCGAGCTGGCCCGGCGGCTTGACACCGAAGGCGGTTCTGCCCACGACGATCACCAGGACGGCGGAGCAGAGCGCCGCGGCCCCGTGCAGCACGATCTGGGCGCCGAGCAGGGAAGCGGGCCGTACGGGGGTCGCCGACATCCGGCGCAGGATGCCGCGTTCGCGGTAGCCGGTGAGGACGGGCGGCATGGCCTGGAGCCCGGACATGATCATGGCGAGCAGAACGCCGACAGGCACGTAGAGGTCGATGACGCGTCGGCCGCCGAGCTCGTCCGAGGTCTCGCGGAAGGAGGGGATCAGCCCGAGGATCGTCGTCAGGACGGTCGGGAAGAGGACGACCCAGAAGAGGCTTCCGGGCTCGCGGAGGAAGAGCCGGGCCTCGGCCCTGACGACAGCGGCAGGGGCGGAACGGGACGGGGGCACGGGACCCGGGGCGGCGGGACGCGGGGCGGCGGGACGCGGGGCGGCGGGGTCGGTGGCAGGGGCGGGCATCGGCTCAGGCCTTCTTTCCGGCGGGGCTCGCGGGAGCGGGGGCGGTGGTGTCCGCCGTCCGCGTGAGGTCGAGGAACGCGTCGTCCAGGGTCGCCTCGGTGACCCGGAGCTGGTGCGCGGTGACGCGGTGCCGGGCGAGCAGGGTGATCACGGCGTTGACGGTGTCGTCCGTCCCGTTGATCACCACGCGGTCGCCCCGTGTGTCGACGGAGACCGCCTGCGGCAGCGCGGCCAGTTCGGTGTCGTCGAGCGGCGCGGAGGGGGTGAAGGAGATGACGGTGGCGGCGGCCGAGCGGCCGATCAGCCCGGACGGGGTGTCGAGCGCGGCGATCCGGCCGTGGTCGATCACGGCGATACGGTCGCAGAGACGCTGGGCCTCCTCCATGAAATGGGTGACCAGCAGCACGGTCACGCCGGAGGCCCGTACCTCCTCGATCAGGCTCCAGGTGTCGCGGCGGGCACGCGGGTCGAGTCCGGTGGTCAGCTCGTCGAGGACGACTACGCGCGGGTTGCCGATCAGCGCGAGCGCGATGAACAGCCGCTGCTTCTGGCCGCCGGAGAGCTTCGCGAACCGGGTCGTCAGCCGGCCGGTGAGGCCGAGCCGTTCGGCCAGGGGCCGCCAGTCGGCCGGCTCCGGGTAGAAGGCCGCGTACAGTTCCAGGGCCTCCCGTACGGTCAGTTTGGCCTGGAGCTCGCTCTCCTGGAGCTGTGCGCCGAGGATCCGGGTCACGCGGTCGTGGTCGGTGACCGGGTCGAGCCCGGCGACCCGCACCGTACCGGCGTCCGGGACCCGAAGCCCCTCGACGCATTCGACGGTGGTCGTCTTGCCGGCGCCGTTGGGTCCGAGGATCCCGAAGATCTCCCCCTCGTCCACGGTGAAGGAGACGCCGTCCACCACCGTTCGGCCGCCGTACGCCTTACGCAGGCCGTTCACTTCGATGATCGCCATGCGTACGAGGGTTCCGTGCGACGGGGACGGGCGACATCGGCCATCGCGCTCGACTCGCCATCATCCGATCAGTTGATGCGCTGGTACGACCGGACGAGAGTGGCAGGAAAACCACATGAGCGTTGTCAGTGGCGGACCGTAGGCTCGCTCTGATGACCGAGACAGACGCACCCGCCACGGACCGGCCCGGGGAACGCCCCGGGGAGCGGTCCTCCTCCGTCCGTTCGCTGCTGCGGCTGTGGCCGTACGTACGACCGGTGCGCAGGCGTCTCGCCATGGCGGCGGTCGTCGCGATAGTGGCCTCGTGCCTGGGGCTGGTGATGCCGCTCGTCCTGAAGTGGATGGTGGACGGCCCGGTGAAGGACCGGGACCCCGGCGGCGTCTGGCTCGGCGCGCTGGCGCTGCTCGCGCTGGGGGTCGCTGAGGCGCTGCTGTTCGGGATGCGGCGGTGGCTGGTGGCCCGGCCGCTGGCGGGGGTCGAGGCGGCGATGCGCGCCGATCTCTACCGCCATCTGCAGCGGCTGCCGGTGGCCTTCCACGACCGGTGGCCCTCGGGCCAGTTGCTGTCGCGCGGCACGACGGACCTGATGCTGCTCCGGATGTTCCTGGCGTTCCCGCTGACCTTCCTGCTGGTCAACGCGACGACGATCCTGGTCGGTTTTGTGATTCTGCTGCTCCAGGACTGGTCGCTGGGGCTGGTGCTGCTGATCCCCGTCGTCCCGCTGGTGATCGTCTGTTCGCTCTTCGAGACGCGGTACTCACTGGTCGCGCGGAAGGCGCAGGACCAGGTCGGTGATCTGACGACGGTGGTCGAGGAGAGCGTGCTCGGCATCCGGATCATCAAGGGGTTCGGCCGCCACCGCAGCCAGGCGCTGGCCTTCCGTGAGCTGGCGCGGCGGCTGCGCGCGACGGAGCTGGGCAAGGCGCGGCTGCTGGCCGGCATCTGGGCCGTGATCATGACCGTTCCCGAGCTGGCCATCGGCGCTGCGCTGGTGCTGGGCACGATCCAGGTGGCGGACGGCGGGCTCTCGGCGGGCACGCTGGTGGCGTTCCTGTCGACGGCGCTGGCGCTGCGCTGGCCGGTGGAGTCGATCGGGTTCCTGCTGGCGATGAGCCAGGAGTCGGCGACGGCGACCGACCGGTACTTCGAGGTGATGGACGTACAGGAGGAAGCGGAGGCGCAGGAGGCTGAGGCTCAGGAGTCGGCGGCGCAGGGGTCGGCGGCCGGGGTCCTCGCGGCGGACCCGGGCGGGGCCGGGGGCGGGCTGCGCTTCGAGGGGGTCTCGTTCCGCTACCCCGACGCCGCCGCCGACTCCGTGCCCGTCCTGGACCGGATCGATCTGCACATCAGATCCGGCGAGACTATGGCGCTGGTCGGCGCCACGGGGTCGGGCAAGACGACGCTGACCGCGCTCGTACCCCGGCTGCACGAGGCGACGGCGGGGCGGATCACCCTGGACGGGCAGGACATCACGGAGCTGCCCAGGTGGCGGCTGCGGGAGCTGGTGTCCGTGGCCTTCGAGGAGCCCACGCTCTTCTCGGCCACCGTCGGGGAGAACGTGCTGATGGGCGCGGCGGACGCCGGGGAGGACGCACTGCCGCGCGCACTGGACGTGGCACAGGCCGACTTCGTCGAGGCACTGCCGCACGGGGCGCGGACCGAGGTGGGCGAGCAGGGCCACAGCCTCTCCGGCGGCCAGCGCCAACGGCTCGCACTGGCCAGGGCGGTGGCCGGCCGGCCGCGCTTCCTGGTCCTGGACGACCCGCTCTCCGCGCTGGACGTGCACACCGAGGCGCGGGTGGAGGCGGCGCTGCGGCGCGTGCTGCGGGGGACGACCGCGCTGGTCGTGGCGCACCGGCCGTCGACCGTGCTGCTCGCCGACCGGGTGGCGCTGATCTCCGGGGGCCGGATCACCGCCGTGGGGACACATCAGGAGCTGCTGCGGAGCAGCACGGAGTACGCGTGGCTGATGTCGGGGGCCTCGGAACCCGTGCCGGAGCCCGTTGAGGAGAGTGTCCGATGACGACGTCGACCACGACGGACGCGCACGGCCCGGAGCCGGAGCGGAAGGCGGAGTGGGAAGCGGGCGCCGTCCGGTCCGTGTCACAGGATCAGGCCGGGGCGCCGCCGGCACCGGCGTCGCCGGCCCGGCTCGTATCCGGTCCGCCCGGCCCGGACGACGGAGCGGTCACGGAAGACGGTCCCGGCCCGGACGACGGCCCAGGCCCGGACGGCCCCTTCGGGAAGGACGCGCTGCCCGCGCCCCCGGGCGCCACCGGCGCACTGCTGCGGTCCTTGCTGCGGCCGCGGCGTACGCGGGTGGCGGTGGCCGCGCTGCTCCTGCTGCTCCAGCAGGCCGCGATGCAGGCCGGGCCGCTGATCGTCGCGTACGCCATCGACCGGGGCGTGCCGGCGTTCCGCGACGGGGAGTACGGGCCGCTGTACGCGGTCGGGGCGGGCTATCTGATCTGCTCGGTGGGGTCGGGCGCCCTCCAGTACGCGTTCATCCGGGCCGCCGCCCGGATCAACCAGGACGTGCTCCTGGATCTGCGCGGCCGGATCTTCCGCCACGCCCAGGCGCTGAGCGTGGACTTCCACGAGCGGTACACGTCGGGGCGGCTGATCTCCCGGTCGACGACGGATGTGGAGTCGCTGCGCGAGCTGCTGAGCGAGGGCCTTCAGGAACTCATCGGCGTGGTGCTGGCCTTCGTCTACATCTCGGCGATGCTGCTCTATCTGGACCTGGGGCTCGGCGCGCTGGCGGTGGCGTCCTTCGTACCGCTGTATCTGCTGGTACGGCTCTACCAGCGGCGGGCCGCCCTGGCCTACTCCCGGCGCTCCACCGCGATCGCGGCCGTCATCGTGAAGTTCGCGGAGACGATGAACGGCATCCGGCCGGTGCAGGCGTTCCGCCGCGAGCGGGCCAACGACGCGGACTTCCGGGCGCTCAACCACCGTCATGAGCGGAGCAACGGCGACGCGATCCTGGAGATGGCCCGCTATGTGACGGGCTCCCGGCTCGTCGCGAACACGGCTGTCGCCGGGATCGTCCTCTGGGGCGCGTACCGGGTGGCGGCGGGTTCCCTGCCGCTCGGGGTGCTCGCGGCGGCGGCGCTCTATCTGCGGCGGCTGTACGACCCGATCGACCGGCTCGGGATGTTCCTCAACTCGTACCAGTCGGCCGCGGCCTCCATGGAGAAGATCGCGGGTCTGCTGGCCCAGACGCCGTCCGTGCCCGAGGCGGCGCGGCCGAGGGAGCTGCCCGCGACGGAGAGCGGATTCCCCGGCCGGGCGGCCGTCTTCGAGGGGGTGCGTTTCGCGTACCGCACGGGCGGCGAGGTGCTGCCCCGCTTCGATCTGACCATCCCGGCGGGCCAGACGGTCGCGGTCGTCGGCACGACGGGCGCGGGCAAGTCAACCCTGGCGAAGCTGCTGGCCCGGTTCTACGACCCGACGGAGGGCCGGATCCTGCTGGACGGGGTGGACCTGCGCGAGCTGGACACGCCGGAGCTGCGGCGCGGGGTGGTGATGGTGACCCAGGAGGCGTTCCTCTTCTCCGGTACGGTCGCGGAGAACATCGCCATCGGCCGCCCGGACGCCGGCCGCGCGGAGATCGAGGCGGCGGCGAAGGCGATCGGCGCGCACGACTTCATCAGCGGCCTGCCGGACGGCTACGACACGGACGTACGGAAACGGGGCGGCCGGATCTCGGCGGGCCAGCGCCAGTTGGTCGCGTTCGCCCGCGCGCTGCTCGCGGACCCTGCGGTGCTGATCCTGGACGAGGCGACCAGTTCGCTGGACATCCCGGGCGAGCGGGCGGTGCAGCGCGCGATGGACACGGTGCTGGGCGCCCGTACGGCGGTGGTCATCGCCCACCGGCTGTCGACGGTCGAGATCGCGGACCGGGTCCTGGTGATGGAGCACGGCCGTATCGTCGAGGACGGCGCCCCGGCCGACCTGATCGCGGGCACGGGCCGCTTCGCGGGTCTCCACCGCGCGTGGCGCGACAGCCTGGCGTGAGCACGGCGGGGATCGACCCGGTGGACCGCCCGCCAGGATGTCAGTCACTGCCCTCGCGTACGATCGGGGCATGAGCCGATGGGAGCCCAACGCGCGCGGGCGGATCGAAGAGGCCGCGCTGGAGCTCTACGGCGAGCGCGGCTTCGAGCAGACGACCGTGGCGGAGATCGCCAAGCGGGCGGGGCTCACGGAGCGGACGTTCTTCCGGCACTACGCCGACAAGCGCGAGGTCCTGTTCGCGGGCTCGCGCGCGCTGGAACAGTTCATCGTGGACGCCCTCACCCGGATCCCCGACTCCACCGCGCCGATCGACGCGGTCGGCACCGCGCTCGAAGCCACCGCGGACCTCTTCCGGGAGCGGCGCCCCCACTCGCTGCGACGCCAGGCCGTCATCGCCGCCCACCCCGAACTCCAGGAACGCGAGCTGATCAAACTCGCGTCCCTCTCCGCCGCGCTCGCCGAGACGCTCCGCCGGCGCGGCGTCGGTGACCCGGCCGCGAGCCTGACGGCCGAGGCGGGCACCGCCGTCTTCAAGGTCGCCTTCGAACGCTGGATCGGCGGAAGCGGCCACCAGGACCTCTCGGAGCTCATCCGGGACTCCCTGGCCGAACTGAAAGCCGTCACCGCGGGCGCCCGGCCGGACTGACCCCGCAGGAACCGCGCTCCCCTCCGCGGGGGTTCAGCGCCGGGGCTCGCCCCCGGTGGCCGCCGCGGCCAGGTCCCGTACCTCGGGCGGCAGTTCCGCGTCATGGGCCAGCCGGGCCAGGGCGTGAGCGCCGTGGTGTCGTCGACCATCAGGCCGCACCACCGCAGCACCTGCTGCGCGATCCAGGCGGAGATACGTCGGGTCCACCGCGCCGTGAAGTCCGTGGTGTCCAGGCCCGCCCGCGCGCACCGCGCCTCGGCCTCGGCCATCCGCTCCCGGGTCACATCGCACGCGTACGGCATGAGGGACAGGGACGCGTACGCGACGAGCCCGATCACCCGGCCGTCGACCGCATCCGCCGTGAGGGCGCTCAGCAGCACCCCGAGCCCGCCGAACAGCGTCGCGCCCAAGAGGAAATACGCCAGAACCCGCACCGTCACGAGTTGCCTGGGCATGGGCCGTCGTACGGCCCCTGTCCCTGCCTCCGCGCCGGCCCCCGTACCCGCCAAAGACATGTCAGACCTCAAACCGCCCCGGAATGGAGGGCCGTTCATGGTGGCGTGCGTCGCCCCACCCCCGTTCTGGCGAGGGTAACGGTCGCGTCATGGGCCCAAGGGCCCAATCCAGGGTCCAGTCGACCGGATCGGGCCAACCGGATCCAGACAGGATGAATATCGAAATTTTGCCAAACCGGGAAAGACTCCGGTGTGTCGCGTTACCAACACTTGGGGTTCTGCAAATCTTCTCCCGACATCCCCACCCATTCCGTCCCGGAATCCGTCGCGGAATGAATCGCCGGAACGTGTTCCGGACAGAGGAGAACCATGCGCTACGGCAACGCCCTGCGAGAAGCGGTCCAATCGCCTCGCACGACACCGCTCATCGGAATTTACGACATGTACTCGGCCTCCATCGCGGCCCAGCACTACAACGGTTTCTTCGTCTCCGGATTCGGGTTCGCAGCCTCGCACTACGGGCTCCCCGACATCGGATACATCGCGTGGCCCGACATGGTGGCCTTCGCCGAACGGCTGCGGCTGGCCTTCCCCAGGCACCACATGCTGGTGGACATCGACGACGGCTATGTGGACCCCGAGGTCGCCTGCCACGTCGTGCAGCGGCTGGAGCGCGCCGGGGCGTCCGGAGTGATCCTGGAGGACCAGAAGCGGCCCAGGCGCTGTGGGCACGCGGACGGCAAGCTGATCCTGCCCCTGGAGGAGTACCTGGCCAAACTGGACCTGGTGCTGCGAAGCCGGGAGGACCTGCTCGTGGTGGCCCGTACGGACGCCACGGAGGAGGCGGAGATCGTACGGCGGGCCGAGGCGCTCGCGGAGACCGACGCGGACGTCGTCCTCGTCGACGGGGTGCGCAGCGTGGAGTGGATCCGGAAGATCCGTTCCGTCGTCGGCGACAAGCCGCTGCTGTTCAACCAGATCGCGGGCGGCAAATCACCACGGCTCTCGCTCACCGAACTGTCGGAACTCGGCGTCGATGTCGCCATCTACAGCACGCCGTGTCTTTTCGCCGCGCACGGTGCGATCGACAGCGCGCTCATCGATCTGAAGATGGAGGACGGGCGGCTGCCCGACACCCGGGAGACCGGCGCCATCGGAGTGAAGGGCGCCACCGAACTGCTGGAGAAGAACATCAGCAGACATCACGATCTCCAGAATTCCGTACCGGTTCCCGTCACCGTCTGAGCGGGGCTGCCGAAACTCGTGTCGCCGAACCTTTTCCGGGCCGGCACCGGCCGGCACCGGAGCACCACCGGTACACCCCGCCGGACGCTCGGCTCCACTGCGGGCGTCGTCGCTGTCGCGAGCGCGAGCATCCTGTGCGGCGGCTCCGTCGCCCAGGCCGACGACGACGAGGCACCGACGTCCGGCCCTGTCGCCGGACGGAACGTCGGGCTCGTCGTGATCGACAACTCCCATGCCGATTCCTGGCTGGAGGTCGACCGCACGCTCAACACACTGATCAGCAGCAAGGGGACGGCGGGGAGCGACCACGACGGGGGCGGCGGCGCGATCGACGTACGGACCGGGGACACCGGCACAGCCCCGGCCCCGGCTCCGGCTCCGGCACCCGCACCGGCAGCGGCACCCGCACCCGCTCCGGCGCCCGCGTCGGACCAGGCCGCGCCGCCCCCCGCACCCGCCACCGCGTCGGACCAGGCCGCGTCTCCCCCGGCGGCCCAGTCCCCTCCCCCCGCACCGGCCCCCGCACGGGCCGCCGCACCCGCACCCTCCCTGCTCGGATGGATCCCGCAGATCGGCCACCCCCCGTGGCAAGGCGACGACGGCGAAGGTGATTGATGTGACACAGGAGTCCCGGCCGATGTCCTGGCCGGGCCGGCTGAGGAAGGCGGTCGACCCCTATGTGGCCGCCCTCCTCGGTACGGTCGTCCTCGCGGCCCTGCTGCCCGCGACCGGTGGCGCCGCCGTGGCCGTCGGGAGCACCGCCGATCTCGCCATCGGACTGCTCTTCTTCCTGTACGGAGCGCGGCTCTCCACCCGCGAGGCCCTGGACGGCCTGCGCCGGTGGAAGCTCCATCTCGTCGTGGGCGCCAGCACGTTCGCGCTCTTCCCGCTGCTCGGTGTGGCCGCGGGCGGCGTCGTACCGTATCTGCTCAGCGAGCAGCTCCACACCGGTCTCCTCTTCCTCTGTGTCGTCCCCTCCACCGTCCAGTCCTCGATCGCGCTGACCTCCACCGCCCGGGGCAATGTGCCGGCCGCCATCTGCGCGGGTACGTACTCCAGCCTGGCCGGGATGGTCGCCACGCCGCTGCTCGCCGCAGGGCTGATCGGCTCCACCGCCGGCTTCTCGGCGGACCGACTGCTCGCCATCGCCGTCCAGTTGCTGCTGCCGTTCCTCGCCGGGCAGGCGCTGCGGCGCTGGATCGGAGGGTTCGTGGGGCGCCACAAGAAGGGGCTCGCCCTGCTGGACCGCGGCTCCATCCTGCTCGTCGTCTACACCGCCTTCAGCCGGGGCATGGCCGAGAACATCTGGCAGCAGATCACTCCGGCGCGGCTGACCGGCCTGGTGAGTGTGGTGGCCGCCCTGCTGGCGCTGGCGCTCGCGACGACGGCGTTCGCGGCGCGGCGGCTCGGCTTCGGCCGGGAGGACCGGATCGCCATCGTCTTCTGCGGCTCCAACAAGAGCCTCGCGACGGGGCTGCCCATGGCGGCGGTGCTGTTCGGGGCGGCGGCCGGACCGGTGATCCTGCCGTTGATGCTCTACCACCAGTTGCAGTTGATGGTGTGCGCGGTCATCGCGTCCCGCTGGGCCCGGCGGGCCCCGGAGCCGGTGGAGGCGACCGGGAGGACGGAGCTGCCGGAGTCCGCGCCGTCCGTTCCCCTGTCCCGGCCGGCCGCGCGGAGTACGGCGGTCTGAGCCGGGAGCCCCGCGGGCGCCCCGGCGGCACATCGGGAACACGCCACACTGCGACCGGACCCGGGCGGGCGACCGCCCCGGTCCGGTTGACGTCCTGTTCACACGGCCATGTCCGGACGAACGCCTGGCCACGGCGCCCCGATGATCGGCGAAACGTCCGCTTAACGAACAGGCAATTTCGGGCAGCGGACGAATTTTGGCCAACTTTTTGACGCGCTCCTGACAGAGACGCGTCGCTGCTGCGACTCTTCCCCCGTTCTCCGCACCACCGAGCCCGACCGAGCGTCAGCAGGCTCGGCCCAGCCCCGCCCAGCTCCGCGTGCACTGTCCGGGTGTCCCACCGAGCCGCCCGGTCCCCCCTCGCAGAAGGAGTTCGCGTGAGACCCACGCACAGACCCCGCCGGCGCGCCACCGCCACCGGCGCACTGATCGCCGCAGCAGCCCTTCTCACCGTCGGCGTGCAGGCCGGCACCGCCGTGGCGCAGCCGGACAGCGCGCCCGCGGCGCCGGTCGCAGGCAAGGCCGACCCCGGGGCGCTGCCGCGCTCGCTCTCCCCCGCCCAGCGCGCCGCGCTGCTGCGCGACGCCGACGCGGCCAAGGCGGAGACCGCCGGGGAACTCGGCCTCGGCGCCCAGGAGAAGCTGGTCGTACGCGATGTCGTCCAGGACGTCGACGGGACCACGCACACCCGGTACGAGCGCACCTACCGGGGGCTGCCGGTCCTCGGCGGTGACCTGGTCGTCGCCACGTCCAAGGCGGGCGCGACGCGTTCGGTGAGCAAGGCGTCCAAGGCCGCGCTCACGAAGATCGCCACCACGGCGGAGGTGGCGCCCGCGGCCGCCGAGAAGCAGGCGCTCGGCGCCGCCGCCGCGGAGGGTTCGAAGAAGACCGAGGCCGAGCACGCGCCGCGCCAGGTGGTGTGGATGGCGCAGGGCTCCCCGACGCTCGCCTACGAGACGGTGGTCGGCGGCCTCCAGCACGACGGCACCCCGAACGAGCTGCACGTCGTCACCGACGCCGCCTCCGGCGAGAAGCTGTACGAGTGGCAGGCCGTCAGGAACGGTGTGGGCAACTCCCAGTACAGCGGCCAGGTCACCCTCGGCTCCACCGCGTCGGGCTCGACGTACAACCTCACCGACGGGGGCCGCGGCAACCACCGTACGTACAACCTGAACCGCGGTACGTCGGGCACCGGGACGCTCTTCTCCAACTCCACCGACGTCTGGGGCAACGGGCTGCCGGCCAACCTGGAGACGGCGGGCGCCGACGCCGCCTACGGCGCGGCCGAGACCTGGGACTACTTCAAGAACGTGCACGGCCGCACCGGCATCAAGGGTGACGGCGTCGGCGCGTACTCCCGCGTCCACTACAGCAGCGGCTACGTCAACGCCTTCTGGCAGGACTCCTGCTTCTGCATGACGTACGGGGACGGCTCGGGCAATGCCAAGCCGCTGACCTCCATCGACGTGGCCGCCCACGAGATGTCCCACGGCGTCACCGCCGCCACGGCCGGCCTGGTCTACAGCGGCGAGTCCGGCGGTCTGAACGAGGCCACCTCCGACATCTTCGCGGCGGCCGTCGAGTTCTACTCGAACACCGCGAGCGACCCGGGCGACTACCTCGTCGGCGAGAAGATCGACATCAACGGCAACGGCACGCCGCTCCGTTACATGGACAAGCCGAGCAAGGACGGCGCCTCCAAGGACTACTGGTACTCCGGCATCGGCGGAGTCGACGTCCACTACTCCTCGGGCCCGGCGAACCACTTCTTCTACCTGCTCTCCGAGGGCAGCGGCGCCAAGACGATCAACGGGGTCTCGTACGACTCCCCGACCTCCGACGGGCTGCCGGTGACCGGCATCGGCCGGGAGAAGGCCGAGCAGATCTGGTTCAAGGCGCTCGCCACGAAGTTCACCACCACGACGAACTACGCGGCGGCCCGTACCGGCACGCTCGCGGTCGCCGGTGAGCTGTACGGCACGACCAGCGCCGAGTACACGGCCGTGCAGAACGCGTGGGCCGGCATCGCCGTCGGTCCCCGCCCGGGCGGCGGCGGCACCGGCCAGGCCTTCGAGTCCACGACGGCGGTCGCCATCCCGGACAACGGCGCGGCGATCACCTCGCCGCTCGTCGTCTCGGGCGTCACCGGCAACGCCCCGTCCTCCCTCCAGGTCGACGTGAACATCACGCACACCTGGCGCGGTGACCTGGTCGTCGACCTGGTGGGCCCGAGCGGTACCTCGTACCGGCTGAAGGCGTCGAGCAGCGGCGACTCGGCGGACAACGTGATCGAGACGTACTACGTCAACGCCTCGTCCGAGGTGGCCAACGGCACCTGGACGCTGAAGGTCCAGGATGTCGCGTCGCAGGACACGGGCCGGCTCAACAGCTTCAAGCTCACCTTCTGAGCCGTCGCCGTACCACCGGAAGCCGCCCGGGGCGCTCCTGCCCCGGGCGGCTTCACGCGCTCCCGCCGGGCCCGGGGTCATGCCTGCCGCGCCGCCGCCGGCGAGCCGCGGCTCCACCTGCCTGCCCGGCAGCCGCAGGTGAGCCGGTGTACGGTACACGGTGGCCATCGGCCGGCGGACCTCTCGAACCACTCCGTTCCGCTCGGCCCCTCGCGCCCCGTCGGCAGGAGCAGCACATGACCACCATCACCTACGACGACGTCAAGCAGGCCGTGGACCGGGTCGGCGGGCACGTACGCCCCGTGTCCCTGGCACCGGTGGACCCCGGTGGGCGGACCTGGCTGGCGCTGGAGCACCTTCAGTACACCGGCAGCTTCAAGGCGCGCGGCGCGCAGAACTTCCTGCGCGCCCACCGCGCCGGCGGCACCCTGCCGGACGCGGGCGTGACCATCGCCTCGGGCGGCAACGCCGGGCTCGCCTGCGCGTGGGCGGCGCGGCAGCAGGGCGTACGGGCGACGGTCTTCCTGCCGGAGACGGCCCCGCCGGTGAAGGTGGACCGCCTCCGGTCGTACGGCGCTGATGTGCGGCTGGCCGGGACCACCTACGGGGAGGCGCTGGCGGCGTGCGAGGAGTTCGGCGCCACGACGGGCGCCCTGTCCTCGCACGCGTACGACCATCCGCTGATCGCCGCCGGCGCGGGCACCCTGATGGAGGAGATCCACGAGCGGCTCCCCGAACTGGACACGGTGGTGGTGTCGGTGGGCGGCGGCGGCCTGTTCACGGGCGTCGCCACCGCCGCACTCCACCACGGCGTACGGGTCGTCGCCGTCGAGCCGGAGCACTGCCGCGCCCTGAACGCGGCGCTGGAGGCGGGCCGGGTGGTGGATGTCCCGGTCGACTCGGTCGCGGCCGACTCGCTGGGCGCCTCCCGCGCCTCCGCCATGGCCCTGGACACCGCCGGGCGGGAGGGGGTGCGCTCGGTCCTGGTCACGGACGCCGCGATCACGGCGGCCCGCGAGGCGCTGTGGCAGGACCACCGCATCGCGGTGGAGCACGCGGCGTCGACGGCGTCGGCCGCCCTCACCTCCGGACAGGAGGACGGGGGTTACGGCTATCGGCCCGCGCGGGGCGAGCGGGTGTGCGTGGTGCTGTGCGGCGCCAACACCGACCTCCGCTCGCTGGCCCCGGCCTCCTGACCTTCTCGTGCGGGTCGCTCGCGTGCGCGGCGGCGGCTCAGCGCAGCAGGACGCCCGCGCCCTCCCCGGTCGCCTCCGTCGGCAGCGCCACCAGCCCCAGGTCCGCGCTGGTGGCGAGCAGCGGGTGGGCGGGCAGGACACGGACGGTGTAGCCGTACGGGCCCGTACGGTCCAGGGCGAGCGGGCCCTCGTACACCCAGCGGCCGTCCAGGTCGGGGCCGCCCGCCGGTTTGAGCGGGAAGGCCCGCGCGTCCACGAGCGCGTCGTCCGAGCCGACCCGGCCCGCGACGGCCTGCACCTCGACGTCGTCGGGCCGGAGTTCGCCGAGGCCGACGCTCACCCGGAGGGTGAGGGTGGAGCCCAGCTCCGTGCTGCCCCCGGCGCCGGTGGCCGCCACCGCCTCCACATGGTCGACGGAGACGTACGGCCAGAGCGTGCGCGTGCGGTACTTCCAGGCGGCCAGTTCGGCGGCCCGGCCGGGGTCGAGCGAGCGGTGGGCGCGGGCGGCCGGGGCGTAGAGCCGCTCCACGTACTCGCGCACCATCCGCCCCGCGAGCACCTTCGGCCCCAGGGTGACCAGGGTGCGCCGGACCATCTCGATCCAGCGGTCCGGCAGTCCGTCGGCGCCCCGGTCGTAGAAGCGCGGTGCGATGCGGTCCTCGATGAGTTCGTAGAGGGCGCCGGCCTCCAGGTCGTCCCTGCGGTTCTCGTCGGCGGTCCCGGTGTCGGCGGTGGGAATCGCCCAGCCGAAGTCGGGCTCGAACCACTCGTCCCACCAGCCGTCCAGGACCGACAGGTTGAGACAGCCGTTGAGCGCGGCCTTCATGCCGCTGGTGCCGCACGCCTCCAGCGGGCGGAGCGGGTTGTTGAGCCAGACGTCGCAGCCGGGGTAGAGCTTCTGCGCCATGCCCATGCCGTAGTCGGGCAGGAAGACGATGCGGTGGCGTACGCGCGGGTCGTCGGAGAACCGCACCAGCTCCCGCACCAGCCGCTTCCCGCCGTCGTCCGCCGGGTGCGCCTTGCCCGCGACGACGATCTGGATCGGCCGCTCGGGATGGAGCAGCAGCTCCGTGAGCCGGTCCCGGTCGCGCAGCATCAGGGTGAGGCGCTTGTACGAGGGGACACGGCGGGCGAAGCCGATGGTCAGGACGTCGGGGTCGAGGACGCCGTCGATCCAGCCCAGTTCGGCGTCCTCGGCGCCGCGCAGCCGCCAGGAGGCGTGCAGCCGCCGGCGCACCTCGGTCACGAGCCGGCCGCGCAGCGCGCGCCGTACGTCCCAGAGCTCGGCGGCGGGGGTGCCCGCGAAGTCGGTAAGGCCGCTGGGATCCGGCCGGCCGGCGCCGTCCCGCCGGGTGCCGAGGCGGGCCACCTCGGGCGCGGTCCAGGTCGGTGCGTGCACCCCGTTGGTGACGGAGACGATGGGCACCTCCTCCGGGTCGAAGCCCGGCCAGAGTCCGGCGAACATCCTGCGGCTGACGGCGCCGTGCAGGGTGGAGACGCCGTTGGCGCGCTGGGCGAGCCGCAGCCCCATGACCGCCATGTTGAAGAGGTCGCTCTCGCCGCCGGGGTAGCTCTCCATGCCGAGTCCGAGGACCCGTTCGACGGGCACGCCGGGCAGTTCGCCGTCGTCGCCGAAGTGACGGGCGACCAGCTCGCGGTCGAAGCGGTCGATGCCGGCCGGGACGGGGGTGTGCGTGGTGAAGACGGTACCGGCGCGCACCGCCTCCAGCGCGGCCTCGAACCCCATCGCCGTACCGGACTCCGTACCGGAGAGGGCCTCGGCCGGGGTGCTGACGAGTTCGCGGATGCGCTCCAGGCCGAGGAAGCCCGCGTGCCCCTCGTTGGTGTGGAACACCTCGGGCGCGGGGTGGCCGGTGAGCCGGCAGTAGGTACGCAGCGCGCGGACGCCGCCGATGCCGAGCAGCATCTCCTGGAGGAGCCGGTGTTCGCTGCCGCCGCCGTAGAGCCGGTCGGTGACATCGCGTTCGCCGGGGCCGTTCTCCTCGACGTCCGAGTCGAGGAGCAGCAGCGGTACGCGTCCGACTTGGGCCTGCCAGACGCAGGCGCGCAGGGTGCGGTGGCCCGGCAGGGCGAGGCTGACCCGGGCCGCGGTGCCGTCCGGCTCGCGCAGCAGGGTCAGCGGCAGCTCGTTGGGGTCGAGGACCGGGTACTGCTCCTGCTGCCAGCCGTCCCGTGAGAGCGACTGGCGGAAGTAGCCGTGCCGGTAGAGCAGGCCGACGCCGATGAGCGGTACGCCGAGGTCGCTGGCGGCCTTGAGATGGTCACCGGCGAGGATGCCGAGGCCGCCGGAGTACTGCGGCAGTGCGGCCGTGACCCCGAACTCCGGCGAGAAGTAGCCAATGGCGGCGGGCAACTCCGCGCCCCCTCTCGCGCCCCCCTCCGCGCCGCGGTCCGCTCCCGCGCCACCGGTGTCACCGTTGTGCTCCTGGTACCACCGCGCACCGCGCAGATAGGTGTCGAGATCGGCGGCCGCGGCGGTGAGCCGGTCGAGGAAGGCGGGGTCGGCCGCCAGCTCCGTGAGGCGCGCCGCGGAGACTCCGCCCAGCAGCCGTACGGGGTCGGCGCCCGCCGCGCGCCACCCGTCGGGGTCGACGGACTCGAAGAGTTCGCGGGTCTCGGTATGCCAGGACCAGCGCAGATTACGGGCGAGGTCGCTGAGCGGTTGGAGGGGTTCGGGCAGGACGGGGCGGACGGTGAACCGACGGATTGCCTTCACGTGTTCCACCTTCGCAACCGGGGGGCGGACAGCCGGACAGCAGAAGAGCCGGGGCGGACGCACCCTCGGTGCGCCCGCCTCTCCTCGAAGGTAGCCCTACCCCGACGGGCGGGGCCACGGCGCACTCGTGACGGTGAATGCACTCCATTCGCTCCCTCCCCGGTGGTTTCCCCCGTTGTTCCGTCGGTGATATCGGGAATGTGGTGGCGCAGGCGCCGTACGGACATCGGACCGTTCCGTGGCCGCGACACGCGCCACCGCCCGTATCGGCCGAAACCCACCCCCTCGCGGCATGCATGGCGCGACCCGGCCGGAGTAGGAGGAGTTAACACACCGCTGGATTACCGCACCGAAACCGGTGGGAAGGCTCCAGCGGTACCTACCGCACACGAGCGCGTCTCGTCCCGATTTCCAGCGCTATTCGAGTGAACGCGGACAGGAGCGGCCATGCTCGCAGCCTCGCAGTCGCCTACAGAGCAGCTACAAAGAGCATCAAACCCACAGAAATCGCTTCATCCTTCTCTCGCCACGGCACTGCAGCAGCTCCACCCGCGCCACCCGCTTCACCCGCCCTGCCTGTCAAGCCCGCACAGCCCTCAGGTGATCCCGTGAAACCGCTGATCGGACGCATTCCCGTCCTGGACGTACGCCCTCTCGTCGACTGCGGAAGACGCCCCGCGAAGGCGGTGGTCGGTGAGTCCTTCCAGGTCACCGCGACCGTCTTCCGCGAAGGCCATGACGCCGTCGCCGCCAATGCCGTCCTCGTGGACCCGGGCGGACGCCCCGGCCCGTGGACCCCGATGCGTGAACTCGCCCCCGGCACCGACCGCTGGGGCGCGGAGGTAGTCCCCACCGGGGAAGGCCGGTGGACGTATACGGTCGAGGCGTGGAGCGATCCCGTCGCGACCTGGCGCCATGCCGCGGGCATCAAGATCCCGGCCGGCACCGACGAGAGGGACATCGCCCTCGTCCTCGCGGAGGGCGCCGAGGTGTACGAGCGCGCCGCCGCCGGGGTGCCCAAGCGCGACGGCCGGGAGGCGGTGCTCGCCGCCGCCGACACCCTGCGGAACACCGCGCTGCCCGCCGCCGCCCGGCTGGCCGCCGCGCTCTCCCCCGAGGCCACCGCCGCCCTCGACCGTCATCCGCTGCGTGAATTCGTCAGCTCCTCGCGCCCGGTGCCGCTGCTCGTCGAGCGCCGGCGTGCGCTGTACGGATCGTGGTACGAACTCTTCCCGCGCTCCGAGGGCGCGGTCGTCCGGACGGGCGAGCCGCCGGTGAGCGGCACCTTCAGGACGGCGGCCGAACGGCTGCCCGCCGTCGCCGCGATGGGGTTCGACGTCGTCTACCTGCCGCCGATCCATCCCATCGGCACCACGTTCCGCAAGGGCCCCAACAACAGTCTCGCCCCGGGGCCCGAGGATGTCGGGGTGCCCTGGGCCATCGGCTCGGCCGAGGGCGGGCACGACGCGATCCACCCGGATCTGGGCACGATCGAGGACTTCGACCACTTCGTGGAGACGGCCCGCACGCTGCGGATGGAGATCGCGCTCGACTTCGCGCTCCAGTGCTCGCCGGACCACCCGTGGGTCGAGAAGCACCCGGAGTGGTTCCACCACCGCGCGGACGGCTCGATCGCGTACGCGGAGAACCCGCCGAAGAAGTACCAGGACATCTACCCGATCGCCTTCGACACCGATCTGCGCGGACTGGTCCGGGAGACCACCCGGGTGCTGCGGTACTGGATGGCACACGGTGTACGGATCTTCCGCGTCGACAATCCGCACACGAAGCCCGTGCTCTTCTGGGAGAAGGTCATCGCCAACGTCAACCGTACGGACCCGGACGTCATCTTCCTGGCCGAGGCGTTCACCCGGCCCGCCATGATGCGTACGCTCGGCGCGGTCGGCTTCCAGCAGTCGTACACGTACTTCACCTGGCGCAACAGCAAGCAGGAGCTGACCGACTACCTGACGGAGCTGTCGGGCGAGTCGGCCTGGTCCATGCGGCCCAACTTCTTCGTCAACACCCCCGACATCCTGCACGCCTATCTCCAGCACGGCGGCCGGCCCGCCTTCGAGGCACGCGCGGTGCTCGCGGCGACGATGGCGCCCTCCTGGGGGGTGTACGCCGGCTACGAACTCTGCGAGAACACTCCGGCCAAACCAGGCAGCGAGGAGTACCTCGACTCGGAGAAGTACCAGCTCAGACCCCGGGACTGGGAGGCGGCCGAACGGGAGGGCCGTACGATCGCGCCCCTGATCACGACGCTCAACCGGATCAGACGGCGCCACCCCGCGCTCCAGCAGCTGCGCGACATCCACTTCCACCCCGCGGACAACGACGCGGTCATCGCGTACAGCAAGAGGTCGGGCACGGACACCGTTCTGGTGGTCGTCAACCTCGACCCGCACCACACCCAGGAGGCGACGGTCTCGTTGGACATGGCACGGCTCGGCCTCGCATCGCAGGGGCACGAGACCGTTCCGGTGCGCGACGAGCTCACCGGCGAGACCTATCACTGGGGCAGCTCCACCTATGTGCGTCTGGAGCCGGGCGTCAGGCCCGCGCACATCGTGGTGCTGCGACCGTCCCCGCCGATCGGAGGGTCACCCACATCATGATCGTCAACGAGCCGGTCCACGACACGTTCGAGGACACCCCGGCCAAGGACCGCGATCCCGACTGGTTCAAGCGCGCCGTCTTCTACGAGGTCCTGGTGCGTTCGTTCCAGGACAGCAACGGCGACGGCATCGGTGATCTCAAGGGCATCACCGCCAAACTGGACTATCTGCAATGGCTCGGGGTCGACTGCCTCTGGCTGCCACCGTTCTTCAAGTCGCCGCTGCGCGACGGCGGCTACGACGTCTCCGACTACACGGCGGTGCTCCCCGAGTTCGGCGACCTCGCCGACTTCGTGGAGTTCGTCGACGCCGCCCACCAGCGCGGCATGCGCGTGATCATCGACTTCGTCATGAACCACACGAGCGATCAGCACGACTGGTTCCAGGAGTCACGCAAGGACCCCGACGGGCCGTACGGCGACTACTACGTCTGGGCCGACGACGACAAGGCGTTCCAGGACGCGCGGATCATCTTCGTCGACACGGAGACGTCCAACTGGACCTTCGACCCGGTGCGCAAGCAGTACTACTGGCACCGCTTCTTCTCCCACCAGCCCGATCTCAACTACGAGAACCCGAAGGTGCAGGAGGAGATCGTCTCCGCGCTGCGCTTCTGGCTGGACCTGGGCATCGACGGCTTCCGGCTGGACGCCGTGCCGTACCTGTACCAGCAGGAGAACACCAACTGCGAGAACCTGCCGGCCACCCACGAGTTCCTGAAGCGGGTCCGGGCGGAGATCGACGCGAACTACCCCGACACCGTGATCCTCGCCGAGGCCAACCAGTGGCCCGAGGACGTCGTCGACTACTTCGGCGACTACGCGAAGGGGGGCGACGAATGCCATATGGCGTTCCACTTCCCCGTGATGCCACGGATCTTCATGGCCGTGCGGCGCGAGTCCCGCTACCCGGTCTCGGAAATCCTGGCGAAGACCCCGGCCATCCCGAGCAGCTGCCAGTGGGGCATCTTCCTGCGCAACCATGACGAGCTGACCCTCGAAATGGTCACGGACGAAGAGCGCGACTACATGTACGCGGAGTACGCCAAGGATCCGCGGATGCGCGCCAACATCGGCATCCGGCGCCGGCTCGCCCCGCTGCTGGACAACGACCGCAACCAGATCGAGCTGTTCACCGCCCTGCTGCTGTCGCTGCCGGGCTCCCCGATCCTCTACTACGGGGACGAGATCGGGATGGGCGACAACATCTGGCTGGGCGACCGGGACGCCGTACGGACGCCGATGCAGTGGACCCCGGACCGGAACGCGGGCTTCTCGTCCAGCGACCCCGGGCGGCTCTATCTGCCGACGATCATGGACCCGGTCTACGGGTACCAGGTCACCAATGTGGAGGCGGCGATGGCGTCGCCGTCCTCGCTGCTGCACTGGACGCGGCGGATGATCGAGATCCGGAAGCAGAACCCGGCCTTCGGGCTCGGCTCGTACACGGAGCTCCCGTCGTCCAACCCGGCGGTGCTGGCCTTCCTGCGCGAGGCACCTTCCCAGGAGGGCGAGGGCGACGACCTGGTGCTGTGCGTGCACAACTTCTCGCGCTTCGCCCAGCCGACGGAGCTGGACCTGAGGACGTTCAGCGGCCGGCATCCGGTGGAGCTGATCGGCGGTGTGCGGTTCCCGGCGATCGGGGAGTGGCCGTATCTGCTGACGCTGGCGGGACACGGCTTCTACTGGTTCAGGCTGCGGAAGGACACCGCCGCCACCGCGCCACCGGCGTGAGCCGCGCGTCACCGTCCACCGGGGAGACCTTGTTCTCACGGTGGTGACGCGTGTCGTGGTGCGAGGCGGTTTCCACCGCCTCGCACGGGGCACTCTCCTCCACATCCAGTTCGATCGATTCGATCAAATTCGTATTGAGTTCGTACGGATTCGATCCGTACGGATCATCCTCTCCCGACACGTCCCGCACAGCCGGACAGCCGTTGCCGCAATCCGGGACACTCTGCCCATCCTGTGGTGTGCCCGGGGAAAGGACGCGATGCCATGTCGAAGGCTGCATCCACCCGGTTTACGCCGGGGCTCGCCGACAGAAGCCACCCTCCGCAGGACCCCGTCACGTCCCCGGCCCAGGACGCCCGTCCCGACCATGGCGTCCCGCGACTCAGGAGCGCCCCGTCCCCCGCGCCGCCCTCCGCCCCCGCCCTCTGCGACACCGAGGCACGGGCCCTGGTCGGCTCCCTCGCGCCGCTGCTCCACGCGTGGCTGCCGCGCCAGCGCTGGTTCGCGGGCAAGGGCAGCCCCGTCACCGGCTTCGTGCCGGTCGCCGTCACGGAACTCCAGGCGCAGAGCGCCGGCGGGCCGGGCCTGCTCCATCTCCTCGTACGGGTGGAACAGCACGGCGCCGCCGATCCGGCCCCCGCGAGCGGCCGCTACCAGGACTGCTACCAGCTCCTCCTCGGTGTACGCCACTCCCTGCCCGCGTCGCTGGCCGCCGCCGCGATCGGCCGCGTGGAACAGGGGCCGCTGGCCGGCCGTACCGTCTACGAGGGCCTGCACGACCCGCGCGTCGCCGATCTGCTGCTGGAGCGGCTGCGCGCCCCCGGCGCCCGGGGACCGCTGCGGTTCTGCCGCGCGGCGCCCCTGCCGGCCGGGCTCACCGGCCGGCTGCTGGACGCCGAGCAGTCGAACTCCTCGCTGGTGTACGGGGCCGGCGGCGCGGACGCGTACATCCTGAAGATCCTGCGCCGGGTCTACCCCGGCCCCCATCCTGATCTGGAACTGCCGCTCGCCCTGGCCGCCGAGGGCTGCGAGCGTGTCCCCGCGCCGGTCGGCTGGATCGAGGCGGCCGACCCGTCCGGCGGCGGACTGCCGGGCGGCGGGGAGGTCCTGACCCTCGGTGTGCTCCAGCCGTATCTGCGCGACTCCCGGGACGGCTGGCGTCTGGCGCTGGCCGCGCTCACCGGCGACCGGGAGTTCACCGCGGAGGCGCGGGCGCTGGGCCGGGCCACCGCCGAGGTGCACACCGCGCTCGCCGCCGCGCTGCCGACCGTGACGCTGGGCCGCCGGCAGACCGCGCAGCTCGCCGAGGGGATGACCGAGCGTCTGGAGGAGGCGGCGCGCGCGGTGCCCGCGCTGCTGCCGTACGTGCCGGGGCTGCGCACGGCGTTCGACGCGCTCGCGGCGCTGGACGAGGCGGGGCGCGGCAGGCCGGCCCAGCGGGTGCACGGCGATCTCCATCTCGGGCAGGCCCTGCGGACGCCGGACGGCCGCTGGTCGGTCATCGACTTCGAGGGCGAGCCCGCCAGGCCGCTCGCGGAACGATGCCGTCCGCAGCCACCGGTCCGCGATGTCGCGGGCATGCTCAGGTCCTTCGACTACGCGGCGCGCTCGCACGAGCCGTGGCGCCCCGACTGGGCGGCGCGCTGCCGGGCCGCGTACTGCGAGGGGTACGCCGCCGCGGGCACCGATCCGCGCGCGGAACCGGAGCTGCTGCGCGCGTACGAGACGGACAAGGCGGTGTACGAGGTCCTGTACGAGGCGCGGCACCGCCCCGACTGGCTCCCCGTCCCGATGGCGGCGATCCGCCGGCTGGCCGCGGGCGCCTGACCGGCGCCGCCCGGACGCCGCGCCCTCCTCTTCTCTCCTTTCCCCTCCCCTGTTCCCCCTCCCCTGTTCCCCCTCCCCTGTTCCCCCTCCCCTCGTTCCCCCTCCCCTGTTCGACAACGAAGCCCCTTCGAGGAGGCAGCCCCCGTGACCGCCCGCACGCCGTCCGACCGTTCGTCCGACCGCGCTCCCGAGCCCCAGCCCCAGGCCACGTCGAAGTCCACGCCGAAGTCCACAGCGAAGCCGGCGTCGAAGTCCGCGTCGAAGGCGAAGGCGAAGGCCAGGCCGAAGGCCGCGCAGAAAGCCACGCAGGAGGCCGGGCAGAAGGCCGCGCCGCCCGCTGCCACACTCCCGATCCCCGCCCCCGCGGCGGCCCCCGTCACCCCCGGAGGTCCCGCCGCGACGGCGCCCCGGGTGCGTGTCGCGCCGCCGCCGGACGCGGGCGACCGGGACCGGCTGCTCAGCGGGACCCACCACGATCCGCACGGGCTGCTGGGGGCGCACCCCGTGCCGGACGGTGTGGTGTTCCGGGTGCTGCGGCCGTACGCGCGGGCCGTCACCGTACGCGCCGAGCAGCTGCGGGCGGAGCTGAACGACGACGGCGACGGCTTCTTCTCCGGGGTCCTGCCGCTGCGCGCGATCCCCGCGTACACCCTGCTCGTCCGCTACGGCGATGCCGCTGACCCCGCCGCGGATCCGGACGAGGTGGAGGTGCGCGACCCGTACGGTTTTCTGCCGGCGCTCGGGGACCTCGATCTGCATCTGATCGGCGAGGGCCGTCACGAGGAGCTGTGGAAGGCGCTGGGCGCCCGGCCGATGACCCACGGGGGCGTGACCGGCACCCGGTTCACGGTCTGGGCGCCGAACGCGCGCGGGGTGCGGATCGCCGGTGACTTCAACTACTGGGACGGTACGAGTCTGCCGATGCGCTCGCTCGGCTCCTCGGGCGTGTGGGAGCTGTTCGTGCCGGGGATCGGCGAGGGCGCGCTCTACAAGTTCGACATCGCCCGCCCCGACGGCTCGCACACCCTGCGCGCCGACCCGATGGCCCGGCGTACGGAGGTGCCGCCCGCGACCGCCTCGGTCGTCACCGAGTCCCATCACGTGTGGCGCGACGAGCAGTGGCTGGCGCGGCGCGGGGAACGCCCGGTGCACGAGGCGCCGTTCTCCGTCTACGAGGTCCATCTCGCTTCCTGGCGCCCCGGCCTGACGTATCGTCAATTGGCGGCGCAGCTCCCCGCGTACGTGAAGGACCTGGGCTTCACGCATGTCGAGCTGATGCCGGTCGCCGAGCATCCGTTCGGCGGGTCGTGGGGGTACCAGGTCACCGGGTTCTACGCGCCGACATCCCGGATGGGCACGCCCGACGACTTCCGGTACCTGGTGGACGCCCTGCACCGGGCGGGTATCGGGGTGCTCGTCGACTGGGTGCCCGCGCACTTCCCGAAGGACGACTGGGCGCTGGCCCGCTTCGACGGCCGGCCGCTGTACGAGCCCGCGGACCCGCGGCGGGCCGAGCACCCGGACTGGGGGACGCTGGAGTTCGACTACGGGCGTACGGAGGTCCGCAACTTTCTGGTCGCCAACGCCGTGTACTGGTGCGAGGAGTTCCATATCGACGGGCTGCGCGTGGACGCGGTCGCCTCGATGCTCTACCTCGACTACTCGCGCGAGGAGGGCCAGTGGTCCCCGAACGAGCACGGCGGGCGGGAGAATCTGGACGCGGTGGCGTTCCTCCAGGAGATGAACGCGACGGTCTACCGCCGCTGCCCCGGCGTCGTGACGATCGCCGAGGAGTCCACGGCCTGGAACGGCGTCACCCGCGCCACCCACCACGCGGGCCCCGACGGGCTCGGCGGGCTGGGTTTCGGGCTGAAGTGGAACATGGGGTGGATGCACGACTCGCTGGACTACGTCTCCAAGGAGCCGGTGCACCGCAAGTACCACCACGGGGAGATGACGTTCTCCATGGTGTACGCGTACAGCGAGAACTACGTCCTGCCGATCTCGCACGACGAGGTCGTGCACGGCAAGGGCGCCCTGGTCGCCAAGATGCCAGGCGACTGGTGGCAGCAGCGCGCCAACGAGCGCGCGTACCTCGGCTTCATGTGGGCCCATCCCGGCAAGCAACTCCTCTTCATGGGACAGGAGTTCGCCCAGGGCGCGGAGTGGTCGGAGGGACATGGCCCGGACTGGTGGCTGCTCGACCCGTCGTACGGGGCGGAGGCCGACCACCGGGGCGTGCGCGACCTGGTCCGCGAACTCAACACGGTGTACGGCGCCACACCCGCGCTCTGGCAGCGGGACACCGTCCCGGAGGGTTTCGCCTGGGTGGACGGTGACGCGGGTGAGGACAACGTCTTCGCCTTTCTGCGCTTCGACGCCGAGGGCGCGCCGCTGCTGGCGGTCTCGCACTTCTCGCCGGTGGTCCGCCACCAGTACCGGCTGGGCGTGCCCGAGGAGTTCACGGCGTGGACGGAGGTGCTGAACACCGACGAGGCACGGTACGGCGGCGGCGACATCCGCAACCCGGAACCGCTGAAGCCGGAGTCGGTGGCCGCGCACGGCAGGCCGGTGTCCCTCCAGCTCACGCTGCCGCCGCTCGCGACGGTCTGGCTGCGTCCGGTGTGACACCGGAGCAGCTCCCCCCCGACTGACATAGCATCAGGCGCACATGGCCCCGCCGGATCCGCTCGCCGGCGGGGCCATGGCGCGCTCCGGGCCGCCCTCGCGCCCGCGAAAATCTTGCCGGAGCCCCTTCCCCGCTCCACGGGCCCGTGGCACTCTCCCCCATGGATGCACACCTGAACGCCATTCATATACATGAAATACGCCCCGAAAGGCGCATGCATGGTGATCAGCCGAAGAACTCTGCTCCAGGCCACCACAGCCACCGCGGTCCCGACCGCCCTCACCGGCACGGCGCACGGCACGCGCGTCCCGGACACCACCCCGGGACGCTCCCCCTCCTCCTCCCTCTGGGACGAGTTCCGGGCCTCGCCCCGTACACATCCACAGATCCCGTTCATCGGCCGGGCCGGCTTCGACGACGGCTCCACCGCCTTCCCGCGCCGCCCGGTCCGCGCCGACGTGCTGCGGTACGGGGCCCGTCCCGACGGTTCGGCGGACGCCGCGCCCGCGATCAACCGGGCCCTCGCCGAGACCGGCGAGCGGGGCGGCGGCACGGTCCGCCTCCCGGCCGGCCGGTACCGGATCGACGACGTCATCCGGATCGGCCACAGCGATGTCACCCTGCGCGGCGCGGGCAGCGGCGCCACCACCCTGTACGCCACCCGCTCGCTCACCGACATCATCGGCCCCTACGGCAGCCGGTACGGCGGCGACAAGTCCTCCTGGTCCTGGGCCGGCGGGCTCGTGTGGGTGTGCCCGCGCGCGCGTTACCGGGCGCTGACCGGGGCGATCAGGGCCCGCGAGTGGCCCTTCGAGGGGTGGACGGGCAACCGGCGCGACCAGTGGCGCACCCTCGCCCGCGTCACCTCGGCGGCCCGCCGGGGCGACCTCACCGTCACCGTGGACGCCCCGTCCGCGCTGCGCCCCGGCGACCGCGTACTGCTCCAGCTCTCCGACGACGCCGGGCACGGCCTGCTCGCCCACATGTGCGGCGACGTCGAGGGCGCCGCGGGCTACGACTGGTCCGACAAGACCAAACTGCTGAGCTATGTGCCGTACGAGCGGCCGGTGCGGATCGCCGCCGTACGGGGCCGCCGGGTCACCCTCGACCGACCGCTGCCGCTGGACGCGCGCCCGGAGTGGGCACCGCGGTTCACCACGCTGGTCGCCCCCGTCACCGGGTCCGGGGTGGAGGGGCTCACCATCGAGATGCGGGAGACGGCGCAGTCCCCGCATCTCCTCGACACCGGGTACAACGGCCTGGCCATGCAGTGCGCCTGGGACTGCTGGGCCGACGACATCCACGTCGTCAACGCCGACAACGGCTTCCTGCTCGTCGCCGCCAAGGCCGTCACCCTGCGCCGTACCCGGGTCTCCGGGCGCGGCGGCCACCACCCGTACGCATGCCGCGAGGGCTCCCACGACAACCTGGTCGAGGACTTCGCCGTCGAGCGCCCTGCCACACCGCCGCCCGCCGGGACGCAGGTGCACGGCGTCAACGTCGAGGGCCTGTCCAGCCACAACGTCTGGTCGCGCGGCCGGATGGCCACGGGCACCTTCGACACCCACCGGGGTCTGCCGTTCGCCAACGTACGCACCGAGATCACCCTCCACAACGACGGAGCCCACGGCGGCGACGCCAGTGCCGGTCCCCTGTACGGCGCGCGCTTCACGCACTGGAACGTGACCGTCACCAACGGCCGGGCGGGGTGCGTACGGATCGACGACGTGGCCCCGTACAGCGCCACCGTGGGGATCTCCGAGGTCACCCCGTTCGGCCAGATCGACCGGCCCGACTTCCCCGGCCCCCTGCACGCCCGTCTCGACGGCTACGGGACCCCCGCCGTCACCCCGCCCAACCTCCACACCGCCCAGCGCCGCCTCAGCCGCGGCCTGCCGGCGCCCCGACGACAAGGCGACCCGCGATGACCGACTCCCTCCACCCCGTTCCGGGCGCCTTACCGCGGCCGGCCCGGCGCACCCTCCTGGGCGCCGCGCTCGGCGGCGCCGTCGCCACCGGGCTGCCGCAGCTCACCGGCCCGGCCGCCGCGGCCTCCTGGCAGCAGCGCTGGGCGCCCTCGGCCCGTACCGACAAGCTGGCCGCCTTCGAGACGATCGAGGACGACCGCGCGGACTCCCACCCCTCCGCCTCCCCGCACATCTTCACCGAGGGCGACAACTACCGCTTCACCATGCACCTGGTCGACCGGGACACCTCCACCGACCGGCAGCGCCACGAGGTCACCGGTATGCGCGACCCGGCCGGCGGCCCGTACCTCCGGTGGAAGCAGGGCGAGAGCTGGCGGGTGACGTACGCGATGTACATCCCGAGCACCCTGCGGGCGACCACCACCTTCACCCACATCATGCAGATGAAACAGCCCGGCACCGGGTCCGCCCCGATCATCGTGCAGTCGCTGCGCCGCGTCGGCGGCGCGCAGACCATCGAGCTGAAGATCGCCGAACAGGACATCCTCGTCGGCCGGACACCGCTGGCGCCCCTGCACGACGCGTGGGTCGACGTGGACTTCCAGCTCACGATCGGCAACGGGACGAGCGGAACCGTACGGTGGATCCTCCGCAAGGGCGGCACCACGCTCATCGACGCGCGCAAGACCGGCGTCGACACCTTCCTCGCCGACCGGGTCCGGCCGAAGTGGGGCATCTACCGCTCGCTCGGGGACACCTCGGACTCGCTGCGGGACTGCCACATGCTGCTGACGAACATGCGTGGCTACCAGCTCATCTGACGACGTGGCGCACGACAGGGCGAGCCGACTTCACCAGGAGGCACGATGCGCTTGGCACGATCCACTCTCACCAGAGCCCTGACAGGGGCGGCCTGCGTGGCCGCGTTACTCGTCCCGGCCTCGCCCGGGGCCGCCTCGCAGGAGCGGGACGGCACGGTCGAACAGACCCGCTCCTGGCGCCTTGAGGCGCCCGGCGACGCCCGGGACCGGGTCGGGGCCGACCTGGCCCTCACCGCCTCGGGCGGGCTGACGCTGACGGCGCGGCACGGCCGTACGACCGTCCTGCGCCCCTCGGCCCTGGGCATCCGCACCGCGGAGACCGACTTCACCGGCGGCCTGCGCTACGAGAGCCGGCGCGACCGGCGGATCCACGAGACGTACACGACGACCACCGGCAGCCGCACCCGGCACACCGCCGACGCCACCGAGTCCGTCTTCACCTTCAGCAAGCGGGGCCGCGCGCTCCGGGTCACCCTGCGAATCTCCTCCGACGGGGTGGCCTACCGCTACGCCCTGCCCGGCAGCGGCACGGTCACCGTGCTCGGCGAGGCATCGGAGTACGCCGTCCCCGGCTCCGCCGACGCCTATCTGCTGCCGTACGACAACGGACGCCAGGACTACGAGTCGGTGCACCGGCACACCACGGTCGCCGACGCGAAGGCCGGCGACTACGGCTACCCCTCGCTGTTCCGGGTGGGGAGCAGTTGGCTGCTGATCGGCGAGGCCGGGCTCGACAGTTCCTACGGCGGCTCCCGGCTGACCCTCGGCGCCGGTCAGGACCGCTTCCGGCTCACCCTCCCCGACCCGGCCGAGGTGGCTTCCGCCCCCTTCGCCACCCCGTGGCGCACGATGGTCGTCGGCGACCTCGCCACGGTCACCGAGAGCGATCTGACCACGGATCTCGCCGCGCCCTCGAAGGTCGCCGACACCTCCTGGATCAAGCCCGGCCGGGCGGCCTGGTCCTGGTGGTCCGACGGCCAGAGTCCGACCAGCCTCGACAAGCAGAAGGAGTTCGTGGACTTCGCCGCCCGCGAGGGGTGGGAGTACGTCCTGGTCGACTCCGGCTGGAGCAACGACTGGATGCCCCAACTGGCCTCCTACGCCGAGGAGAAGGGCGTCGGCATCTGGCTGTGGGTGCGCTGGCAGACCATCGACGCGAAGAGCGAACTCGACCGGCTGCTGCCGCTCTGGAAGTCCTGGGGAGTCGTGGGGCTGAAGATCGACTTCATGGAGTCCGACGGCCAGGACCGTATGCGCTGGTACGACGCGGTCTACCGGGCGACGGCGGAGAACCGGCTGATGCTCAACTTCCACGGCGGCACCATCCCGCGCGGCCAGCAGCGGACCTGGCCGCAGTTGATGAGCGTCGAGGCCGTCCGGGGCGCCGAGGGCACCCGCCCCAAGCCCGGCCGCGAGCCCTTCCCCGCCGCGCACTACACCACCCTGCCGTTCACCCGGAACCTCATCGGCCCGATGGACTTCACGCCGGTCACCTTCACCGGGGTACGCCCCACCAGTGACGCCGCCGAACTGGCGCTCTCGGTGGTGTACGAGTCCGGGGTGCAGCACCTCGCCGACAGTGTGGAGTCGTACGAGGAGAAGCCCCTCGCCCGGCGCTTCCTGCGCGGCGTCCCCACCGCCTGGGACGACACCCGGCTGGTCGACGGCGCCCCCGGGGACCGGGCCGTACTGGCCCGTGAGGCGGGCGGCGAGTGGTTCCTGGGGGCGGTCACCTCGGGCGGGGCCCGCGCCCTGGACGAGCCGCTGCTCTTCCTGGGCCCGGGGACCTGGCTCGTGGACCTCTACACCGACGCCCCCGGTGGCGGGCTCGCCGTCCGGACCCGCACGGTGACCACCGCCTCCCGTCTGGCGGTCGACGTGCCCGCGAACGGCGGCTTCGCGGCCCGGATCTGCCCGGCAGCGCCGGGGCGCGCGGAGTGCGGCTCGTAGCCGGCGCGAAGCGCCTGTACGCAGCCTCTGGCGGCGCGGGCCGCCCCGGTCAGGCCCGCGCCTCCGAGGCCGTCTTGAGCCGTGAGGGCACCGCCCTGTCCCTGACGATCCCGAGCCGCTGCGTCGCCCGCGTCAGCGCCACGTACAGGTCGTTCGTGCCGCGCGGGGAGCCGTCCAGGATGGCCTCCGGGTCCACGACGATCACCGTGTCGAACTCCAGGCCCTTCGCCTGACGCGGGTCGAGGAGGACCACCGGCCGGGTCAGATCGGGGGCGACTCCCCAGGAGGCGTCGGGGAGTTCGGCCGCCAGGGCGGGCAGGAGCGACGACGGGGCGATCACCGCGAGCCGGCCCGTACCGGGGTCGGATCCCGGGCGCTCCGTCGTCAACCGGGCAGCCGTACGGGCCAGTTCGGCCTGGTCCACGGCGCGTACGACCGGTCCTGTGCCCGTCGAGCGCACGGACGTCGGCGGCTCGAAGAGCGGGTCCGCGAGCCGCCGTACCTCGGCCGCGACCTCCATGATCTCACTGGGCGTGCGGTAGTTGACGCCGAGCTTCGTCAGCTCCCAGCGCCGCTGGACGTACGGCTCCAGGATCTGGGCCCAGGAGTCGCAGCCCGCCGCGTCGCCCGTCTGGGCCGGATCGCCGACCAGGGTCATGGACCGGCTCGGGCAGCGGCGCATCAGCAACCGCCAGGCCATCGCGGAGAGTTCCTGCGCCTCGTCCACGACGATATGGCCGAACGCCCAGGTGCGGTCGGCGGCGGCCCGCTCGGCGGCGCTGCGGGTGTCGGTCTCCTCGTGACGCTCCGCGAACCGCTCGGCGTCGATGATGTCGTGCGCCGCCAGGACCTCCGAGTCCTCGTCGTCCACGTCCTCGAACTCCTGCGTACGGGAGCCGTACGACAGCTCCAGCACGCCCTGCGCGTAGGCGATGCGCTCCTGTCGCTCCAGCGCCGCCGCCGCGCGGGCCGCCGCGTCGTCCTCGCCGAGGAGTTCCGCCGCCTCGTCGAGCAGCGGCACATCGGCGGGGGTCCAGTCGATCCGGGCGTCCGCGCCGGTCCGGGGGCCGGGGCGGCGTACGGCGGCGGCGTCGCGCGCGTCGAGCCGTACCGGCGCCGCCAGGACGTCCGCGACGAACCGCTCCGGGGTGAGGCTCGGCCAGAGCGCGTCGATCGCGGCCTGGACATCGCGGCTGGTGGCGACCTCCTTGCCGAGCTGGGCGACATCCGCCGGTTCGAGGAGGTTGTCGCCGCCGAGCGGGTCGGCGCCGATCCGCTCCGCGAGCTGCGCGGTGAGCGCGTCGATGATCCGGAAGGCGAAGGTGGGCCGCGCCAGGTTGTGCGGCAGACCGGTGTCGCGGGCGCGCTGCCTGGCCTCGTCCGCCGTGGCGCGGTCCAGCGGCAGGATGCCGTACTCCTCGTGCGGGATCTCCATGACGGGGTCCGGCAGGGTCTGCCGGTCCCTCAGCTCCTCGGCCAGGACCCGCGCCATCGTCACCCGGCCCTTGACCTCGGCGGCTTCCGTAGTGTCCGTACCGGTGGCGTGCACACCGGGGAACAGCTCGCCGGTCGTCGCCAGCAGCACGCCGGTCTCGCCGAGCGAGGGCAGCACCTCGCCGATATAGCCGAGAAAGGCCGGGTTCGGGCCGACGATCAGCACGGCGCGGCGGGCGAGCTGCTCGCGATAGGCGTAGAGGAGGTACGCGGCACGATGCAGCGCGACGGCGGTCTTGCCGGTGCCGGGACCGCCCTCGACGACCAGCACGCCTCGGTGCGGGGCGCGGATGATGCGGTCCTGCTCGGCCTGGATGGTCTGGACGATGTCACTCATCCGGCCCGTGCGCGCGGAGTTGAGCGCCGAGAGGAGGACGGCGTCGCCGTCCGGGTCCTCGTACCCGGTGCGGGTGGTGTCGCTGAGATCCATGATCTCGTCGTGCAGCGCGGTGACCGTGCGCCCCTGGGTGGTGATGTGACGCCTGCGGCGCAGCCCCATCGGGGTGTGGCCGGTGGCGAGGTAGAAGGGGCGCGCCACCGGGGCCCGCCAGTCGATCAGCAGCGGGGTCCGCTCGGAGTCGTCACGGCGCATGCCGATACGCCCGATGTGGTGGGTCACGGTGGCGCGGGTCTCCGGGTCCTCGCCCCCGTCCCCGTCCTCGTCCCGGCCCTCGGGGTCCACGCCCTCGGTGCTCCGGCCGTGGAGGTCGATCCGGCCGAAGCACAGGCCCGACTCCACCGCGTTCAGGGTGGACATACGGCCGGCGTACTCCGCGACGCTGACGTCCCGCTCGACCCTGGCCTGCCGTACGGTGCTGACCTGGCCCACCGACGCGTCCATCGCCGATTCGGCCTGCTCCCTCAGAGCGTCGAGCCGGTCATAGAGGAGGGAAACGAATTGCTGCTCGTTCCGCAATTCCTCGGATGATTCCTCGGTTGACAATTCAGCCCCTGTCCGATACGCTGATTCTTGATGAACTGATCTCCCGCTCCCGCCCATTGGTGCGCGTGAGACATGGAAACAATGAATATACCCAGAGTCGCACCCCGGCCGTCAATTCGGTAGCGGGGTATTTTTATGCGGTATTTCCCGCGCCGACCGGCTTCCCAGCTCGCTCCCACGCCGGGCCCGGCCCGCACACAGACTCGTGGGCGAGACTGGCGCGTATGCACACCACCGCCCGGATCCTGGTCGTGGACGACGAGCGCGCGGTGCGCGACGCCCTGGAGCGGACCCTGACGTCCGAGGGGTATGCCGTCGCCACCGCGGAGAACGGCCTCGAAGCCCTCCGGGCCGCGCAGGAGCTGCCGTACGACGCCATCCTCCTCGACATCGCCATGCCGGGCCTCGACGGACTGGCCGCCGCGCGCCGTATCCGCGCGAGCGGCGACACCGTCCCCATCATGATGGTCACCGCGCGCGGCTCCGTCGGCGACCGTATCGTCGGGCTCGACAACGGCGCCGACGACTACCTGACGAAACCGTTCGCACCGGAGGAACTGCTCGCGCGGGTCAGGGCGCTGCTGCGCCGGAGCGCGTACGCCGCGTACGACACCTGCGACGGCGGCGGTACGGCGACGGACACGGCGACCCCCGCGACCACCGCCCAGGAACGGCTCCTCTACGAGGACCTCACCCTCGACGCGCGCACCCGGCACGCCACCCGCGCCGGGCGCCGGCTGGACCTCACCAGGACCGAGTACGCGCTGCTGAAGCTCTTCGTCTCCCACCCGCGCCAGGTGCTCCCCCGGCCGGCGATCGTGCGCGCCGTATGGGGGCTCGGCTTCGAGCCCGCCTCCAACACGCTCGACGTGTACGTGATGTACCTGCGCCGCAAGACGGAGGCGGGCGGTCTGCCCCGGCTGCTGCACACCGTGCGCGGCGTGGGATACGTACTGCGCGCGGGAGCACTGGAGTCCCGGCGGGCCGGCTGACCCCGGCATCCCGTCCTCCCGTATCCCGTCCTCCCGTATCCCGGCACGGGCACGGGCGCCGCCCCGGCGGGAGCGCCTGCCCCGCGGCCGGCGTCGCATGCTGTTACATCTCCGGAGCGGGTGGTTCCGCAGGCTGTGCCGTGCCCCGTCCCGTTCTCACCCTCCGAGAGGCGGCCCCGTGTCCAGTGCTTCACTCCCCCTCCCGCCCCGGCGCCGCCAAGAGCCCCTGCAACGCCTGCTGTTCGGCGGGGTGTACGGGACCGTACTGGCCAGCGTGCTGGTGGCGGCCCTGGATCACGACAGCGGGCGGCCGGATCCCGGGTACGACGCGGTGTGGGTGCTGCTGGCGGCCCTCGCCTCGGCGGCGGCGCACGGCTACGCGCACGCCATCGCGCACCGTACGGCCGGCGAGACCACGGTCACCACCAGCACCGCGCGGTCGGTGCTGACCGAGTGGCCGCTGGTGGCCGCCGTGGTGCCGACGGTGGCCGTGCTGCTCGGCGCGTACGGGGGCTGGTGGAGCGAGGACGCCGCGATCGAAGCCGCGCTGCTCATCAACACGGTCGCGCTGTTCGGATGGGGACTGTGGGCGGCGCGCGCCGCCGGGCGCGGGTGGGCCTCGTCCTGCCGGGCCGGCGGGGTGGACATGCTGCTCGGGTTCCTCATCGTGGGTGCGAACGTACTGAGCAAGTAGCCGCTCATGGAATTCCCCCAATTCGTTCTGCTCGCTTTCTGAACGGGGAATCGACAGGAGCTGTGGGTCCGCCGCAGGAGGCGTGAGCGCATTCTCAGCAGAATCCGGGAAGCGAATTCACAGTCCGATCCGTACGGGCCCGTTCTTCGGGTCGATACCCCTCAGCAGATTCCACGGCACGCGGAAGACCCGTCCCGGCGACGCCGGCCAGGGCACCATCCGCTGGTTGAGGACCCGGGAGCCCTGGCGGACCGTCACCCGGGGCGCGCGGACCAGCCGGTCCGTCCAGAGCAGCAGACGGCCGCGCGGCGGCGCCGGGTCGCCGACCCTCAGCAGCCCGGGTGCCACCCAGCGGAACGGCTCGTCGGCGACGATCGGCACAGTGACGGCGGCCGGGACGAGACCGTCCAGCCAGAGCCGTACCTGCCGGGCCACATGGCGCCCGTCCAGCGCGGCGATGTCGGCCGTGTCGACCGGGTGCAGCAGGTTCCCGGCGGCGAACACCCCGGAGCGGCTGGTCCGCAGCGCGGTGTCCACCAGCGGCCCCTTCGTCCCCGGGGCGATGTCGAGCCCGGCGGAGCGCGCGAGTTCGTGGTCGGGGATCCAGTCACCGGTGAGAATCAGGGTGTCGCACGCGACGGTACGGCGCCGGCCGGTGGCGATCTCCTCGATCTCCACAGCCCGCAGCCTGCCGTGGCCGATGATCCGGGTGACCCGCGTGCCGGTCGCCACCGGGACCCCCAGCAGGGCCCGCCCCGGCAGATGGAACGCGGCGTACGAGTCGGGCACCGGGTACGTGGTGGTCATCAGCTCCGTACGGCATCCCGCCTCGCGCAGGGTGAGTACGGCGGACCAGCTCACCAGCTCCGCGCCGACCACGACGGCGCGCCGTCCGACCTCGCGGTGGTGCAGGTGCACGAGGTTCTGGAGCTGCCCGGTGGTGTGGACACCGGCGGGCCGGTCCCCCGGGATGAGCCGCGCGGAACGGGGCCGCTCCCGGGCGCCGGTGGCGAGGACGACCGCGCGCGCGTCGACCCGTACTCGCCCCTGCGGCGTGGTCACATCGAGCGAACGGTCCCCCGCCCAGCCCGTGACGGTGGCCTCGGTCCGGATGGCCGCCCCGGCCAGATGGGCGCGGCCGACGAGCGTACGGGCGTACGCGGGGCCGGTGACACACCGCTTGAGGTCGCGGACGCCGTAACCGGTGTGGTCACTGTGGCGGGGGATGCCGCCGGCCGCCGGTTCGCGGTCCAGGACGAGTACGCCGCCGCGCAGGTGCGGGGCGAGTTCGGCGGCGGCGGTGAGACCGGCCGGGCCCGCGCCGACGATCACGACGTCGGGGGTGAGCACGTCGGTGGCGGCGGCCGGGGAGGCCGCGCGGGAGGCCGCTGGTGTACCGGCGCCGGGAAGGGGCGTGGTCATGTGGATGCCTCCTGGTCCTGCGCGGACTGGTCCCGCGCCGACTGCTCCTGCCCCGAGTGGGCTGGTGTCTGCGGCTCCGGTGACTCCGGCGGCGCCGATGGCTGCCGTGTGGCGCATCCGGCGCCCGGCGCGGTCGTGCCGTGCTCGGCGAGCAGGGCCTCCGTCCGTGCCCCGCAGTAGAAGCCCTGGCAGCGTCCGTTCATCACGCGGGTGCGGCGGCGCAGCCCGTCGAGTCCGGCGGGCGGCAGCGGGGAGTTGAAGGCGTCCCTGATCTCGCCCTCGGTGACCCGCTCGCAGAAGCAGACGACGCGTCCGTAGGCGCCGTCCTCGGCGATGAGCGCCGCGTCCTGGTACGGCCGGGTGAACGCCTCGCCCAGGTTGGGCATCGTGGGCGGTCCCGGCAGATCGGCGCGCGGCTCCAGGGTCTGACCGGCCCCGGCGAGGACGTCCCGTACATGCTCCGCGATGGCGAGCGACGCGGTGAGGCCGGTGGAGCGGATCCCGCCGACCAGCAGATAGCGCCGGTCCGGGTCCGGCTCGATCAGGTAGTCCCCGTGGTCGATGGCGGCGCGCAGCCCCGCGTACGAGGCGGTCACCTCCTCCTCCAGGAGCGTGGGCATCAGCCGGGCGCCCTTGTCGAGGAGGAAGGCGAAGCCGGACTCGGAGGTTCCGGTGTCGGTGCGGTCCGTCAGGTCCTCGGCGGTGGGGCCGAGCATGACATTGCCGTAGATGGTGGGGCTGATCAGCACGCCCTTGCCGGCCTTGCTGGGCACCGGCAGCACGATCCGGTCCGCGAGCGGCCGGGCCAGCTTGTCGTAGACGAGGAGTTCGCCGCGGCGCGGGGTGACGGTGAACCGCCGGTGGCCGAAGAGCCCGTCCAGGACGTCCGCGCCCAGGCCGGCCGCGTTGACCACCCAGCGGGCGGTGACGGGGCCGCGCGAGGTGAGCAGCGTGGTCGTCGGTCCCGTACCGCTGTGCGCGCCGTCGGCGGCGTTCTGCCGTACGGACTCCACCCGGTGGCCGAGGAGCACCCGTGCGCCGCGCGCCTGGGCGTCGGTCGCCAGCGCCAGGGTGGTCGTCCAGGTGCAGATGATCGACTCGTCGGGGACGGTGAGGCCGCCCAGCGCGCCGGGGCCGAGCGCCGGGACCTGGCGGTAGACCTCCTCGGCGGTGACGGGTTCGCAGTGCTCGTAGCCGTTGGCGACGGCTTTCTCCCGCAGCCCGGGGAGGGCGTCCAGCTCCTCCCGCGTCCAGGCGACGAGGAGCGCCCCGGTGCGTTCGACGGGGATGCCGGTGGCTTCGGCGTACGCGGACAGCAGTGTGCAGCCGCGCCGGACCAGTCGGGATTCGAGGGTGCCGGGCTTGGCGTCGAACCCCGTGTGCAGGATGGCGGTGTTGGCCTTGCTGGTGCCGTCGCCGACGTCGTCGCGGGCGTCGAGCAGCGCCACGGAGAGCGTGTGCCCCGCCAGTTCGCGCGCGATGGCGGAGCCCACCACCCCGGCGCCGATGACGGCGACGTCGTAGAGGGTGCCGGCCGGTGGCTTGTTGTGGTCGGTCATACGGTTCCTCCTGCGGCCGGTGGCACAGTCGCGTCCACCGCCGCCAGCCAGCGGGCGCGGAACTCCTGTGCCCGGTCCTCGGACCAGCGGGGTTCGTAGGTGGTGCCGGGCGTCCACTCCGGTACCGCCTGTTCGAGGCTCAGTCCGGGCTCGACCGCCAGCCGCGCCATCGCCGCCGCGCCGAGCGCCGTGGCGTGCGGCGACGAGTAGACGTCGACGGGCATCCGGGCGAGGTCGGCCTGCGCCTGCATCAGTGTCCCGCACCGGGTGAGACCTCCGTCGGCGCGCAGCCGGGTCAGCGGGGCCCCCAGGTCGGCGGCGACCAGCCGGGCCACCTCGGCGACCTGGGCGGCGATGCCCTGGAGCACGGCGGTGACGAGGTGTTCCCGCCGGGTCGAGAGTGTCATACCGGTGAGCGAGGCGGTGGCGTCGGGGCGCCACCACGGCGCGGCGAGCCCGGCGAGGGCCGGTACGCACAGGACGCCCGCCGCGTCGCTCGCCGCCACCCGGTCGAGATCGGCGGCGCTCGCGACGAAGCCCAGGTCCTGGAGCCAGCGCACCGCGGAGGCGGCGGTGTAGACCTGCCCGTCCACGCAGTACGGGGTCTCGCCGCGCGCCCGCCACGCCACGGACGAGGTGAGTCCGGAGGTGGAGCGCAGGGCGGTGTCGCCGGTGTGGGCGAGGAGGAAGGCGCCGGTGCCGTACGTGCACTTGGCGGTGGCCGGGGCGAGGCAGCCCTCCGCGAAGAGGGCGGCCTGCTGGTCGACGATCAGCCCGGCCAGCGGCAGCCGCTGCCCGCCGAACGCGTCCGTCGTACCGACGATCTCGTCGCACGCGACGATACGGGGCAGCTCCTCCCCGTCGAGCCCGAACAGCGCGGTCAGCTCCGGGTCCCAGTCGACGGCGTCGATCGAGAGCAGCAGCGAGCGGCTGGCGGTCGACGCGTCGGTGACGAAGGCACCGGTGAGCTGGTGCACCAGCCAGGTGTCGGTGGTGGTGACCACGCCGTCCCTGGTCAGGTTCTCCCGCAGCCAGGCCATCTTGGGGGCGGAGAAGTACGGGTCGAGGACCAGCCCCGTACGCTGTGCCACCCACTCCCTGGCGTCGGCGCGGTCCGTGCACAGCGGCTCCGACCTGCGGTCCTGCCAGACGATGGCCGGGGAGAGGGGCCGTCCGGTGCGCCGGTCCCAGGCGAGGACCGTCTCGCCCTGGTTGGCGAGGGCGACGGCCCGCAGGGGGCGGCCCCCGGCCCGGTCGACGGCCTGCCGGCCGGCTTCCAGGACGGAGGCCAGCAACTGCTGGGGGTCCTGCTCGACGCCGCCACCGGGCAGGTGGACGGGGGTGACGGGCACCTCGGCGACGGCGACGACACCGTCCGCCGGGTCGACGACGAGGGCCTTGGTCCCCGACGTTCCCTGATCGATGGCGAGCACGGTCACAGCGAGTCGGCCTCCGGACGGGGTGTCGTGCCGGCGTCGGCCTTGGCGCCGGCGTCGGCGGGCAGTTCGTCGCCGATCAGCCCCTCGCCGTCCAGGCTGGGCTGCTGCACCAGCTTCTCGCGGCGGGTGAACCAGACGGACGCGAAGAGCAGACCGCCGACCACCAGGGTGGCCAGGGCGTACTGCTGGGCGCCGCGGAAGTCGGACGGGATCATGAAGATGCAGAGTTCCAGGACGAGCCAGATCACCGCCCCCGCCACGACCGGCTTCTCCCACTTGCCGAGCTGGAAGTCGCCCGGGGCGGGTGTGTACGTACGGCGGGTGAAGATGAAGAGCGTGACCGTTCCCGCGTACAGGATGGCGGGCATCAGTGTGCCCGCGCCGAGGAGCTGCGGCAGCGCGTCGGCGTTGCCGGAGAAGACCGCGACGATGGCGATGGACGCGAGGGCGACGGTCAGGGTGGCCCAGGTCGGGCCGCCGGTGGGACGGGGCACCTGGCTGAGCGTCTCGGAGAACGGCAGGCGTCCGTCACGGGCCATGGAGTGCACGAGGCGGCTGTTGCTCACCATGATGACCAGGCCGCAGGCGAAGATGGCGATGCAGACGACGACCAGCATGGCGGTGGCCACGGCGCCGCCGACGGTCGACTCGATGATGGAGGCGACGGGCGCCGAGTCGGCGGTGAGCGCGGCGACGTTGTCACCGACGCCCGCGGTGATCACGATGAGGAAGAGCATGCCGATGCCGCCGCTGAGCAGGATGGCGCGGACCATGGCCTGCGGGACGACCTTCTTGGGGTTGTGCGTCTCCTCGGCGAGGTTGGCGGCGGACTCCCAGCCGACCAGGGTGAAGGCGCCGAGCAGCGCGGAGAGCATGAACGGGCCGAGGAAGCCGTAGTACCCGTCCGCCGGGATCGTGCCGTACGAGCCGAGATTGCTCCAGTCGCCCTTGCCGAAGAAGAGGACGGCGCCCGCGATCAGCACGGTCAGCCCGACCATGGCGATCACCTCGGCGCCCACCGCCATGTTGTTGACCTTGGTGGTGATGGGGGTCGACCAGATGATCAGCGACATCTGGAGGAGCAGGACGACGACGGTGCCGATGGCGCCGCCGGTCGCGGTGTACGTGATGTCGAACAGCGGGAAGAGCGCGACCTGCGTCAGCCCGTAGTCGACCGCGACGACGACGATCGCGAGGAACGCGAACGACACCCAGCCGAACCACCAGCCCAGCACGGGTGAGGCGAGCCGGCTGGCCCACTGGTAGCTGTAGCCGGAGATCGGGATACGGCTGGCGAGCATGCCGTACACGAGGGCGACGAGGACGGTGCCGAGGGTGACCAGGGGCCAGGTCCAGATGCCGGCGGGGCCCGCCGAACCCAGCACCGTGCCGTAGGTGGTGAAGAGGCCGGTGGTGATGGAGATGAAGGAGAAGGCGACGGCGAACGACTCGAAGCGGCTGAGCGTACGGGCGAACTGCGGCTTGTAGCCGGTGGCATGGCCGTCCACGGCGGACGCGGCGGCGACCGCGGCGGCGGTGGCCGGGTCGGCGCTCCCGGTGTCCGTGGCCGAGGCGGCCGAACCGGCGGGGGTCGCGGAGGACGCAACCGACGCGGCGGCGTTTCCGTCAGTTCTTGTGGATGCGCCGGGGGTGAGAGGGGACACCGCAGCGTTTTCCGCCGGTGTGGGAGACTGGGGCACGATCGACTCCTTTACGTTGATAGGTGGGGATTTCGGTCATGGTCAGGTGACGTAGCCGCGTCACCTGACCGCTTTTCCGCAGGTACTCGGGGGTTCCGCATGCGTTCGGCGCTGGTTCCGCGGATACTCGCGTCGACCGCATGCGCGCGCGTTGTCCGCATTCCGCATTCCGCCCTAGGCGACGACGACCACACCACCGGAGCGCTCCATGCCCGATTCCAGCGTCGGGGAGGGACGGGCATCGGTGATCAGCCCGTCGACATCCTCCAGACCGCAGACGCGGTACGGCGCCACGCGGCCGAACTTGCTGGAATCCGCGAGGATGTACGAGCGGACGGTGTTGGCGAGCATCACCCGCCGCGTGGCCACCTCGTCGAGGTGGAAGTCCGTCAGCCCGGCCGAGGCGTCCACCCCGCCGGAGCCGAGGAACGCCACATCGGCGCGGATGTCCGCGAAGAACGCCAGCGCCTGCGCGTTGGAACAGGCGAGATCGCCCGATCGCAAACGGCCGCCGCTGACCAGGACTTCGACATGCGGGCGGCCGGCCAGTTCGGCGGCCACCAGCAGCGAGCACGTGGCGACGATGCCGCGATGGTCGGCGGGGAGCGCGCGGGCCACCTCCACCGCCGTCGTCCCGATGTCGATCACCACGGTCTGGCCCGGACGTATCAGCGCCGCCGCGGCGGCCCCGATGGCCACCTTGGCCCGCCGGTCCATCCCGGACCGCTCGTCGAACGGCGCTTCCTCGCCGAACCCGCCCGCCGTGTTGGTCGCCCCGCCGTGCACCCGCACCAGCAGGCCGCGGCGTTCGAGGGTGACCAGATCGCGGCGGACCGTCTCCTGGGAGACGTCCAGCATGCGGGAGAAGTCCTCCGTGGAGACGATTCGCTGGGCGCGCAACGCCTCACAAATACGGCGATGCCGCTCAGCTGGCAGCACGGCGAATGCCCGTTCCTGTGGATTGCTGACCGTTCACGAGGAAGAGTGTGGAGGGCGCCGTCGACGCACGTCAAGGCTCGTACAGCCCAACTGGCGCCTCGTAACCATGAATTAATCTCATAGGGGGCACAGCACCCCGGCGATCGCGGCACACCTACACCCCGGCACCTCGGCACCCCGGCATCTCGGCATCTCGGCATCTCGGCATCTCGGCACAGGAGAAGGGAGCGTCCCTTCGGGCAGAGGGGTTGCCCTCAGGGAGGTACGGGCGACCGTTCCCCCGGGCGTCGCCCGTCGGTAAGGGTGAGGGCGAGATGAGAGCATCGAGGCACACCCGCGAAGAAATACAGGGCGACGGAAGGCACGGAGGGCGTGGACGCGCCCGGCCTCCCGCCCGCGCCCTGTCCCCGGAGCCGTCGTCCGGTCCGCGGACGATGCCCTCCGATCCGGCCGCTCTGTCCTACGTCCAGTCCACCGCGGGCAACGCCGTCGCGATACAGATGCTGCGCGGCGACGGACGGAGCTCCGCCACGCAGCCGACCGTCCAGCGCGTGCCCACGGAAGAGGCGGCGCCCGCGGAGCCACGATCGGTGTTCCATTTCGATTCGGACTCCGAGACGGAATCGGAGTCGGAGTCCGCCTCCAAAACCGAGACGCCCGAGCCGGACAACCAACTGCCCTACCACAAAAGCCTGAGGGCGCTACGGACGGTGATCCGTAAGGGCATGATCGCGCCGGAGGCGCGCGACAAGAAGTGGACCGTCAAGGCGAAGATCGATCCCGGTGCGTCCTGGACGAGCAGCGAGTTCCGCGACGAGGGCGAGGTGGGACACGTCTGGCTCGAAGTCACCTCCCCGCTCGGCGACTCGACGGAGTTCGGGTTCTACCCGCAGACGCCCTCCCCCCTCCTCAGCGTTCCCGGGGAGATCATCTGCCCCGACCGGCACGGGGGCGACAAGGAGCAGAAAACCGCGAGCGTGGGGCTCGAACAGGTACTGCGGGGATACCACGCGGCGTTCGCCAGGAAGGACGCCAAGTACAACTTCACGATGTACAACTGCGCGAGCTTCGCCTCCGACATCTGGGAGGCCATGACCGGCAGGCCGCTGCCGAACGGCCTGATCATCTCCAACCCGGCATCCGCCTCGGATTCGATCAAAACCGAACGTGATCTGCGCAAGGTGTACGGCGACCGGAAGAACGAGGGGACCGAGGATCTGATCGAGATGCTGAGTTCCGGTCTCATCCCGCCGGCCATGTGAGACGGTACGCCGCGCGGTCGATCCCCTGCGACCACTGCCGCTTGGCCGACGTCACCTGACCGATATCGCGTGGTCGGGCCGGTCAGCTCCGGTGGGCGGCCGGCGGGAGTACGTCCTCCAGCTCCCGCAGCAGCGTGCGCTTCGCGCGGGCGCCGACCATCGACTTCACCGGCTCGCCCGAGCGGAAGACCATCAGCGTCGGCATCGCGAGGACGCCGTACCGCGCCGTGGTCGCCGGATTGTCGTCCACGTCGAGCTGGACGATCCTGATCCGGCCACGCTCCTCCTCGGCCACGGCGCTCAGGACGGGCGCGATCTGGCGGCACGGCGGACACCAGTCGGCGGTGAACTCCACCAGGACCGGCAGGCTCGCCTCCCCCAGGACCTTCTCGTCGAAGTCCGTGTCGGTCACGGAGTCGACACCCTCGATCTGGATCATTCCTCGTCCCCTTCGTTCACTTCTCATCCTCGTTGCTCATTTCTCGCCGCCGCCGTTCCCGTCGTTGCCGCGTTCCCGTCGTTCCCGTTCACTCGTCCACGGGTACGGCCGTCATCTCGCACAGCGGCTCCGTCTCCGCCCTGAACGCCTCGGCGCGCGCGAGCTGTTCGCCCACGTGGGCCCGTACGGAAACGAGCTGGTCGATCAAGCCGTCCAGTTCGGTCAGCTTGCGCCGGTACACGTCGAGCGAGGCGGGGCAGGAGTCCCCGGCCGGATGCCCGGCGCGCAGACACTCGACGAACGGCCGCGTCTCCTCAAGATCGAACCCGAAGTCCTGGAGGGTCCTGATCTGCCGGAGGAGCCGCAGATCGCTCTCGTCGTACGCGCGGTAACCGTTCACCGCACGCCGGGCGGGCAGCAGCCCGCGCGACTCGTAGTACCGCACGGCCCGGGTGGTGGTCCCGGCCCGCTTCGCCAGCTCACCGATGCGCATGACGCCGACCGTAGTCCTTGACGCCGACGTCAAGGCAAAGCCCGGGCGAGGAAGGGACGGGAGCGGGTCCGGACCATTGACGACCGGCCGGGGCGCCGCTACAAGACGTACTGACAGCACTGAGAGCGCTCTCATCCCTCGTGGCGCCATCGCCTGAGCCGTCACCCGAACCATCGCCTGAGCCCATCCCCGCACCATCCGTACCGGAGGTGTTCCTTGAGCACGAGCCACATAAGACGCACGTCCCGCACGCCCGTCCTCGCCGCGCTCATCGCCTTCGTCGTCGCCCTGGCGGGCTTCGTCGGGGTCACCGGCGCCGGTCCCGCACAGGGTGCCATCCCGCCCGCGCCCGGCTGGACCCTCCAGTGGAGCGACGACTTCAACGGCGCGGCCGGCGCCTCGCCCTCCGCCGCCAACTGGCAGATCGACACCGGTCACAGCTACCCCGGCGGGCCCGCCAACTGGGGCACCGGCGAGATCCAGAACTACACCGCGACCCCCGGCAATCTCGGCCTCGACGGCAACGGCAACCTCCGGATCACCCCGCTGCGGGACGGCGCGGGCAACTGGACCTCGGCCCGGATCGAGACCCGGCGCGCCGACTTCAAGGCTCCGGCGGGCGGCACGCTGCGCATGGAGGGCCGCATCCAGATGCCGAACGTGACGGGCAACGCCGCGCTCGGCTACTGGCCCGCGTTCTGGGCGCTCGGCTCCCCGTACCGGGGCAACTACTGGAACTGGCCGGGCACCGGTGAGTTCGACATCATGGAGAACGTCAACGGCCTCAACTCGGTCTGGGGCGTGCTGCACTGCGGTGTGAACCCGGGTGGCCCCTGCAACGAGACAACAGGGCTCGGCGCCAGCAGGGCCTGCCCCGGGTCGAGTTGCCAGTCCGCCTTCCACACCTACCGCTTCGAGTGGGACCGCTCGACCACCCCGAACCAACTGCGCTGGTACGTGGACGACCAGCTCTTCCACTCCGTCAGCCAGAATCAGATGGACGCCGCGTCCTGGTCCGACATGACCGACCACGCCGGGTACTTCATCCTCCTGAACGTCGCGATCGGCGGTGCGTTCCCCGACGCGCTCGGCGGCCGGACACCGACCGCCGAGACCGTCCCCGGCCACCCGATGCTCGTCGACTACGTGGCCGTCTGGACCAGCGGCGGCGGCTCGCCGCCCACCGATCCGCCCACCGATCCGCCGACCGATCCGCCGACCGATCCGCCGACCGGATCCGCCACGCTGTACGCACGTACGGGCGGCGGCCTCGGCGACTCCACCGGCTCCGCCGCCACGGCGACGATCGCCTCGGCCGGCGGCGCCAACCACGACGGCACGGTGAACAACCCGCAGGTCTTCACCTCCGGCGCCATCACCCGGACGTACAACGGCGGCGCCACCCAGTTCGACCTCTTCGTGGACGCGGGCACGTCGGTCGCCAACGGCCAGCAGGTGAGGGTGAGTTACGACCGTACGGGCGACGGCACCTGGGACCGTACGGAGACGTACCAGTACTTCGCCACAGACCCTGTCGCCGGGTACGAGCACTACACCCAGGCGAAGGGGCTGAAGTCGGCCACCGGATCCCACGGCGACCTGGTCAACGGCAAGGTGCGCATCGAGGTGTGGAACGCCATCGGCAACGGCGCGAGCACGCTCGGCATCGGCAACCAGTCGGTGGTACGTATCCCGTTCGGCTGACGCGAACGCAAACAGGAATGAGTACGGGTACGGGAACGGGAACGGCGAAGAACCGTACTCGTACCCGTCCCCGTACCCATACCCGTACGGCGTTCGCCGAGCCGACGTTTCCCCGACCGGTCAGGGGGTGACGAGGACCTTCAGGGCCTCGCGCTGGTCCATGGCGCGGTATCCCTCGGGGGTCTCCTCCAGGGTGACGGTGCGGTCGAAGACACGGCCGGGTTCGACGGTGCCGTCCAGGACGGCGGGGAGCAGTTCGTCGATGTAGGCGCGTACGGGGGCCGGGCCGCCGGTGAGGGTGACGTTCGGGCCGAAGAGGCTGCCGAAACCGACGGGGGCGTCCTCGTACTGGGGGACGCCGACCCGGCTGATGACGCCGCCGGGGCGGACGGCGCCGATCGCCATCTCGTAGGCGGGCATGTGGCCCACGGCTTCGAGTACGGCACGGCTGCCCTGGCCGCCGGTCAGTTCGCGGACCTTGGCGATACCCTCCTCGCCGCGTTCCGCGACGACATCGGTGGCGCCGAAGAAGCGTCCGAGGTCGGTACGGCTCCTGTGGCGGCCCATGAGAATGATCCGTTCGGCTCCGAGCAGCTTGGCGGACAGGACGGCGAGCAGTCCGACGGCGCCGTCCCCGATGACGGTGACGGTGTCGCCGTCACGCACCCGGGCCTGGTGGGCGGCGTGGTAGCCGGTGCCGTAGACATCCGCGAGCGTCAGCAGCCCGGGCAGCAACGCCTCGTCGACGCCGTTGGGGAGCTTGACCAGGGTGCCCTGGGCCTGGGGAACACGGACGGCCTCGGCCTGGCAGCCGCCGACACCGGCGGCGAAGAAACCGCCCTTGGGACAGGAGGTGTGCAGGCCCTCGCGACACAGCTCGCAGGTGTTGTCGGCGTAGGCGAACGGCGAGACGACCAGGTCGCCACGGTGAAGGCCGGTCACCTCGGAGCCGACCTCCTCGACGGTGCCGAGGAACTCGTGCCCCATGGGCGCGGGCCCGTCGGCGGCCGTCATGGTGTGGTACGGGTGCAGGTCGCTGCCGCACACACAGGACCGTACGACTCGCACGATCGCGTCGGTGGGCTGCTCGATGACCGGGTCGGGGGCGTCCTGGACGCGTACGTCGCCGGCTTTGTACATGAAGGTGGCCCGCATGGGGACGACTCGCTTTCTTCTCGTGCTCGTGGCTCGTGGCTCGTGGGCGGCCTCGGCGGCGGTGTCGAAGGAGAGGGTGGTGTCGACCACCGGACGTATCCGCCCATCGGCGGCGCCGGACCGGAGTGGACACCGCGCCGGATCCCCGTACCACGCGACGTCCGGCCGACGGTGTGGCGGTGCCAGGCGGTACGCGCACCTGATTCCCGACCCGGCGATTTCCTTCTCCGGCCCTTCGGAGCCGCCCATTCGGCGGCGTCCATTCACCGGCATCCAGGCACCGGCCGACCAGTCGGCCGGCCAGTTGTACGGCAGGTCTCCACGTGTTCCGCTCCCAGGCTCGCACTCGCACGCCACCGTGGAGAGGAGAGTTTCCTCCCAGGAAAAGACCACCCGGGAAGGGACATCCCTCCTCGCACGAAAGGCTCTCTCTCACACACTGGGGGCCCGAGTCCGACACCGCATCTCAACCGGCTGGGCGTGCTCCTCAACGCGCGCCGGTCGGAGCTGAGCCCGTGGAGCGCTCCGCTCCGGAGCTCAGGACCTCGCCGGGTTCACCTTCGTGACCCTGCCCTTGCTGTCGGCCTCCAGATAGCCGCCGCCGTACGCGTTCGTGAGGTAGAGCGTCAGGCCCGCCGACGAGCCGAAGAGCGCGTTCGGCTGTCTGATCAGGAGATAGCGCGAGGTCGGCTTGTCGACGTTCAGGTCCTCCGCCGCCCGCTTGAGCAGCGCGGGACCGCGTCCCAGTCGAACGCGTCCATGCTCACCGGCAGCTGGCCGTCGCTCATGGCCGGGAGCATACGAGACGTCGGCACCGGGCCGATGGGTGGCCGGGTCCTACTGGTCGGCGCCACCGTGTTCCTTCTGCGCGGCCACCTCGAACTGCTCTTACGCCCCCTCGGCCTCGACGAGCTCATGCTCGCCCCGGCCTCCTCCCATGCGTATCCCCCGATCCGCAGCGGCCCCGCAGGGGCGATGGCGTCAGGCGCCTGCGCGTCCACGCCCGCGCCTGGCGTTTGATGGCCGCCGGGATGAGGGCGCCGCTGACAGGGGTGCACTGCCCGGTGGCGTGTTGGGCACCGCGGGCCCGCCCCCTCCCTGATCCGATGATCGCGGTTCCGGGCCGGGCGTCAAGGGCGCTCCTGCGTCGCGTCGGCTCCGCCGATGTCGCTGCGCTCCACCCTTGACGCCCGCCCCTGCACCGCTGAAAAAGGCAGAGGGGAGGGGGCGGGGGGAAGGGTCCACTGAGAAACACCTCTGTTCCGCCGGCGGGTTGCAGGCCGCCGGGCAGGTTCGCCCTGCGGGGCACGCGGCAGTGGTGTGGGGTGGTGGCGGCTTTCGTCAAGCGTCTACCGACCGGATGCTGGCCGGGGCTCATGCCCCGCTGGTCACCCGCCGTGGGTGGAGAGGCCAGGTGGCCTCGGGCCAGGTGTGACGTGTGGGGCGGGAGTGGTGCCCAGAGGGGGGTGCATGGACCGAAAGTCCCGGATAGCGGAGCTTTCAGTACTCACGAATGGAACAACGGGCACCCAGTACCCCATCCCGACAGGCCACCGCCTGAACCCGCACCCGCCACCGCACAGTGACCAGCGGGGCATGAAGCCCAACCCCTGTCCGGTCGGTAGACGCTTGACGAAAGCCGCCACCACCCCACTCCACGACCGCGTGCCCCGCAGGGCGAACCGGCCCGGCAGCCTGCAACCCACCGACGGAACAGACGTGTTTCCCAGTGGACCCTTCCCCCCCGCCCCCTCCCGAAAAAGCTCTCCCAGCGGCGCAAGGGTGCGGGTCAAGGGTGGAGCGCAGCGACATCGGCGAAGCCGACGCGACGAAGGAGCGCCCTTGACGCGCACCCTGGAGCCGCGATCATCAGAGCTGGAGGGGGCGGACCGCCCGCCATGAAACACCCCCGGCCCACCCCGACAGGCACCGCCCGAACCCGCACCCAACAGACGCACCCCAACCCCGCCCCAAACCCCCGCCTCCACTCCCTCCCGTCACAGCTCCAATACCGCGCGGTAGCGCGCGCGTCCGTGGCGTACGTGGTCGAGTGCTTCGTCCATGCGCGCGGCGGGGAACGACTCCACCTCCGGCGCGATGCCGTGGCGCGCCGCGAAGTCGAGCATCTGCCGGTTCTCCGTCGGTGAGCCGGGGATGCCGCCCACCAGTTTCTTCTCGCCCGGCAGGAGGCTCAACGGGCCGGCGCTGATGGCGCCGTGCGGGACGCCGACGATGCTCAGTGTCCCGTGCGGGCGCAGGGTCGCGAGGTAGGCGTCCCTTGGCAGGTCGCCCGTGGCGGTCGAGAGGATGAAGTCGAACGACTCCGTGATGCGGTCGAGCCCTTCGCTCGCCCCGTAGAACGCGTGCGCGCCGAAGCGCCGGGCGTCCGCCTCCTTCTCCGGGGTCGAGGAGATGGCCGTGACGTGGCAGCCCCACTTCGCGAGGAACTGGATCGCGAGGTGGCCGAGGCCGCCCACACCGACCACGGCGACCCGGTCCGTCGGGCGGACTCCGTGCCGCAGCAGGGGCGCGAACACCGTCACGCCCGCGCACAGCAGGGGCGCGGCCTGTGCGGAGCCGATGGCGTCGGGGAGGGGACAGACGTGCCGCCAGTCGCTCGCGCGTACCTGGGTGGCGAACCCGCCTCCCTCACCACGGAGCACCGTCCGGTCCTTGGTGGGGCAGAGGTACTGCCGTCCGCTGAGGCACCATTCGCAGGCGAAGCACGACCCCGCGACCGCGCCGACGCCCACGCGCTGCCCGATCGCGAGCCGCGTGCCGTCGACCGCGCTGCCCAGGGCCTGGACGATGCCGACCGCCTCGTGCCCCGCGACGATCGGGTATGCGGTGACGCCGTGTGCGTCGTCGATCATGTCCACGTCCGTGCGGCAGACGCCGCAGTGGGTTACGGCGACCTGGACCTCCAGCGGGCCCAGGGGTGCCGGCTCGTACTCCCGTATCCGCTCCGTGCTGACGCCACGCGCCGCCGTCTCCTCGACGCGGCCACGGCCGATTTCGCCGCCCATGGCATCGCCGGCGCCGGCGTCGACCGCATCTCGGCCGCCGCAGGCGTCAACAAGGCGCAGCTCTATGCCTACTTCGGCGACAAGCTCGCCCTCTTCGGCGCGGTCTTCGGCGCGCACGCCGGTGCCGTCGTGGACGCCGTACCGTTCACCGCCGACGATCTCCCCGGCTACGCCCTGGGGCTGTACGACGAGTGTGTCCGGCGGCCCGAGCTGGTCAGGCTGGTCACATGGGCACGGCTCGAAGGCGTGAGCACCGAGAACCGGGGGATCAACACCCCGGCGGGCGCCGCCAAGCTGCGGGCGATCGGCGAGGCGCAGCGCGACGGCCTCGTCCTCGCCTCGGTCGCCCCGCAGGATGTGCTCGCGCTGCTGATCTCCATGGCGCTGACCTGGTCGTCCGCCGGCCTGTCCGGCGCGGCGGCGGAGGACGCGCCGCCCGCCGAGCACGAGCGGCGGCGGCAGGCGCTGGCCGAGGTGGTGGCCAGGGCCTTCGTCCTGTGACGGCGGGTCGGCGCGGCGGCGCGGCCTGCGCACCGGGCCCTATCGGGCGATGTACGGGACGGTGTGCGGAGTGATGACGGTGATGCCCGCGCCCGAGCCGTCGCTCAGCGCGGCCAGCGCGGCCGGGGCCGCGTCCAGCGGGATGGACGTGGACACCAGAAGGTCGGGGCGGAGGATGCCCGCGTCGATCTGGCGCATCATCTCCGGGTAGGCGTGGGCGGCCATGCCGTGGCTGCCGAGGATTTCGAGTTCGCGGGCGACGACGTGGGCCATCGGTACGGGCGTACGGTCCGCCGGGAGCAGGCCGACCTGTACGTGCCGGCCCCGGGTGCGCAGCCCCTGCACGGACGCCGCGCAGGTCGCCGCCGAACCGAGGGTGTCGAGGGAGACGTGCGCGCCGCCGCCCGTCGCCGCCTGTACGGCGGAGGCCGTATCGGGGGCGGAGGCCGCGTTCACGCACACCGAGGCGCCGAACTTCCTGGCCAGCTCCAGTGCGCCCGGGGCGACATCGACGGCGACCACACGTGCGCCCACCGCCGCGGCGATCATCACGGCGGAGAGGCCGACCCCGCCGCAGCCATGGATCGCGACCCATTCGCCGGGGCGGGTACGGCCCTGGGCGACGACGGCGCGATAGGCGGTGGCGAAGCGGCAGCCGAGGGCCGCCGCCGTGGCGTACTCCAGGGTGTCGGGGACGGCGACGAGGTTGGTGTCAGCGCGGGGCACGGCGACGTACTCCGCGAACGATCCCCAGTAGGTGAACCCGGGCTGTTCCTGGCGCTCACAGACCTGCTGGTCACCGGCGGCGCAGGCCGCGCACGTACCGCAGGCGCAGACGAAGGGGACCGTGACCCGGTCCCCCACCCGCCAGTTCGCGACGGATGCCCCCACCGCCACCACGCGCCCGGCGAGTTCATGGCCGGGCACATGGGGCAGGGCGATCCCTTCGTCGTGGCCCATCCAGCCGTGCCAGTCGCTGCGGCACAGGCCGGTCGCCTCGACCCGTACGACCACACCGGCCGGTGCGGGCTCCGGGTCGGGAACGTCCCGTACCTCGGGCAGCCGCCCGAACTCCTCGAACACCACGGCCCGCACGCGCACCACTCACCTTCCCGATGGTCCCGGACGCCCATTGGACCACCCGGAGCCGCCGCCGCGTCGTGCCGCAGGATGAGCGGTGGGGCGGTGCGCCCGGGAAATGAGGTGGACGTGGCGTACGCGTGCTGGTTACGGTGCCGACATGTCCAGTCCTGAGGCGTCAAGACTCTAGCCACCGGCCGTCCGGTGGCGAGTCCGCGTGTGCCCGGCCGTGGTGCCGGCGCGCCTCCATGTGCCCCGTACACCCGTACATCTGCACATCCGTACACGTCGTATCGATGTGTACATGTGTCGCTCTGTATATCTGTGTCGCTCTCTATACCTGTGTCGATACGTACGGGCGCTTTCGCGACTCCCGCATCTCCACACCTCACCGGATCCGCCGGGCCCCCGCGCATCCGCCGTTCTTCGGCCGGTGCGCGATGACGTGCGGTCATTTCCACGCTTTCCACTATGTGGTGACGGAGTCTCGCTGTGCCTTTCGCTCTCTACCTGCTCGGACTGGCGGTTTTCGCCCAAGGGACGTCCGAGTTCATGCTCTCCGGCCTCGGGCCGGACATCGCGCGCGATCTACAGGTGTCCATTCCGGCCGCCGGCTCGCTGACCTCGGCGTTCGCCGTGGGGATGGTGGTCGGTGCGCCGTTGATGGCGGTGGTGAGCCGCCGCTGGTCGCGGCGGCGCGCGCTGCTGTTCTTTCTGGTCGCCTTTCTGGTCGTCCATGTCGTCGGGGCGCTCACCACGAGCTATGCGGTGCTGCTCGTCACGCGGGTCGTCGGGGCGCTGGCCAATGCCGGGTTTCTGGCGGTGGCGCTGGTGACGGCGGTCGGGATGGTCGACCGTACGAAGACGGGGCGGGCCACCTCGGCGCTGCTCGGCGGTGTGACCATGGCGTGTGTCGTGGGTGTGCCCGCGGGTGCGGTGCTGGGGCAGCTGTGGGGGTGGCGCTCGGCGTTCTGGGCGGTGGCCGTGGTGTCGGTGCCGGCCGTCTTCGCGATCCTGCGGGCCCTGCCGCCGTCGAGTGCCGCTCCGGCTGCGGGCTCGACCGGGGGTGTCGGTGCTCCGGGTGCCGGTGGCGGGGGTGGCGATGCCCGGGGGGTCAGTGTGCGGGCGGAGCTTCGGTCGCTGCGCGAACCGCGGCTGCTGGTCACGTTGGTGCTGGGCGCTCTGGTGAACGGCGCCACGTTCTGCACGTTCACCTATCTGTCCCCTCTGGTCACCGGCGTCACCGGGCTCGGCACGGTGTGGGTGCCCGTGATGCTGGCGCTGTTCGGGGTGGGCTCGTTCGTCGGGGTCACCGTCGGGGGCCGGATCGCCGATGTGCGCCCGGTGCCGCTCCTGGTGGCGGGCGGCCCGGCGCTGGTGGTCGGCTGGGGCGTTCTCGCGGTGACAGCGGGGAGCCCGGCGGCGGTGACGGTGCTCGTCCTTGTCCAGGGGGCGCTGTCGTTCGCGGTCGGGTCCACCCTGGTTTCGCGGGCGCTGTACGCGGCGACGGGTGCGCCGAGCCTGGCGGGCGGGTTCGCGACGGCGGCCCTCAACGTGGGCGCGGCCGCCGGGCCGTGGTGCGGCGGGCTCGCCATCGCGGCGGGGCAGGGTTTCCGCGCGCCGGTGTGGGTGAGCGCGGGGCTGGTGGCTCTGGCGCTCACCACGGCGGGTGCGGGCGTGGCCGTGGCGAGGGTGGTGGCCCGGCGCCGTACCGCCGCCGGGTTGTCAGCGGCGCGGTACGGCGGACGGGAGTACGTCTGACCGTCTGACGGGTCGTCCAGCCAGGGGCGGGCCCTGCCGTCGCGTTCGGCACCGAAGGGGGTTTCGGTGCCGAGGCGTGTCGAGCCGCCGAAGACGACGGCCGCCCATGAGCGGCTGCGGGGAGACGGCCCGTGCGCCCGCCGTGACGATCACACGGTCGTCCGGCACCTCGCCCGGCCGGTACTGAGGGTCACTTGTAGATTGAAGCAGGACCCGGCCCCTCGCAGGGAGACTTGGCGCCTACTCGCCAAGCACCCCCTCCGGCGATCGGCGGTTCAGACGCCGGGGCCGCTCAGCCGGAGGAGCCTGAGGACGTTGTCCGTGCGGGTGCCCGGCTCGCCGTCCGGGCCGGCCTGGACACGTTCGTACTCTTCGCTGAGCGCTACCTCCCACTGGCCTTCCGGGAGTTCGAGGGAGGCCAGGACCTCCTCGGGGGTGGGGAGGTGGACGTGCGTCGGCGGGTTCGCCTCCCAGGTCGGGAAGCCCGCGTGGCCGACGACCAGCAGTGTGCCGCCCGGGGCCACGGCCGCCGCGGCGGAGCGCAGGATCCGTTCGCGGGGGAAGTCCTCGGTGGGCGCGTGCAGGAACTGGGCCGAGACGAGGTCGAAGCCGCCCTCCGGGAAGGTCGCCGTGAGGTCGTGCCACTGCCAGTCGATACGGTCGGCCACCCCCGCCTCCGTCGCGTGCCTGGCGGCGCGGCCCAGCGCGACGCGGGAGATGTCGGTGGCCGTGACGTCCCAGCCGCGCTCCGCGAGCCAGACCGCGTCGGCCCCCTCGCCGCAGCCCAGTTCCAGGGCGCGGCCGGGCGTCAGACCGGTGGTCTCACGGACCAGTACGGCGTTGGGGTTGCCGCTCCAGATGCGTTCGCTGATCTCGTAGCGGCTGTCCCAGAACTCCTCGTGGGACATGCCCGGGGCGATGGTGCGGTGGTCCTGCATGCGTGTGGCTCCTCTGGGTCGTCACAGCGGGGAGAAGGAGTGGAGAGAGAAGGGGTGGGTCGGGATCAGGGCGAGGTGGGCCGCGACGGGGCCGTTACGCGCTGTGCGCGAGGGTCCGGCGCCCTGCGAGCGCGCGGTCGGTCTCCTCGGTGATCAGGTCGGCGTTGAGCGCTGTCGCCGCGCGTACGGCCGCCGCGGCGGCCCCGATGACGGTCTCCGCCATGCCGGTGACATTGCCGGCCACCCACACCCCCGGTACCGATGTCGCGCCGGACGCGTCGGACGGCACGGTGGCGCCGATCACCTCTCCGGCCAACTCCTCGTCGGCCACCTCCAGGCCGAGCCCCTTGAGGAAGCCCGCGCGTGCGGTGAAGCGCGGCCCGGTCACCAGGGCGGTGCGGGGGATCACCCGGCCGCCGGCCAGGGTCACGCCGGTGAGCCGGTCGCCGGTCACCTCAAGGGCGGCCACCTCGCCCTCGACCACGGCGACGCCCCGGGCCGCGAGCCGCTCGTACTCCTCGTCGGTGGGTTGCGGCCCGGTGTGCAGGAACAGGGTCACGTCATCGCTCCACTGACGCCACATCAGCGCCTGGTGGACGGCGACCGGACCGGTGGCGAGGACGCCGATCGGCTGGTCGCGGACCTCCCAGCCGTGGCAGTACGGGCAGTGCAGGACATCGCGCCCCCAGCGCTCGGCCAGCCCGGGGACGGGAGGCAGCTCGTCCACCAGGCCGGTGGTCACCAGCAGCCGGTCCGCCTCGACCGCGGTGCCGTCGGCGAGGACGACGCGGAAGCCTCCCGCACGGGACGGCCCGGCCGGGGACTCCGGATCCGGGGCCGGGGCCGCCGCGTCCTGGGCCGGGAGGCGTTCGGCCGCGACCACCTCGCCCTCCAGGATCTCGGCCCCGTACGCCGTCGCCTCCTCCCGGCCCAGGGCCAGCAGTCGCGCCGGGTCCGTCCCCTCGCGCCCCAGGTAGTTGTGGATGTGGGACGCGGGGGCGTTGCGCGGCCGGCCCGAGTCGATCACCAGTACCGAGCGGCGCGCGCGGGCCAGGGTCAGGGCGCCGCTGAGTCCCGCGGCACCTCCCCCGATGACCACGACTTCGTACCGCCGTGCCCGCCGGGGCGGTTCCATCCGTCCCTGTCGCTCGTTCCGGCCCTGTCGTTCGTTCTGCCGGTGTTGTTCGTGCCGTCCCTGTCGCTCGTGCTGTCCGTGTCGCTCGTTCCGGCCGTGTCGCGCCGTCGCACCCTGCGGCCCGGTCGCGCCGTGTGGCTCAGTCATGTGCACTACCTCCGTTCACCGGAGATGGTCCGCCCTCGCCCGATAATCCGGCAAACATACTTGCCGATACAGCAAAAAATATGAGGACGGCGACTCATCGCCATTTGCCCCATAGCAGGCATATCCCCGGCGGGCCTGAGGTACGTATCCCTCGTTCCGCGAACCCGCTCAGAACACCGACGCGCCCGTGCTGGAGTACGTGATGACCGAGACCGGTACGACCGGTACGACCCCGACCTGCCCGTTCGACTTCAGCGAGGGCCTGGAGTTCGACCCCTCGCTAGCGGAGCTGATGAGCCGGGGGCCCGTCACCCGGATCCGGCTGCCGTACGGCGACGACGACGCCTGGCTCGTCACCGACTTCGACGAGGTACGGCAGGTGACGACGGACCAGCGGCTGAGCCGGGCCGGTGTGGTGGGGCGCGACTATCCGCGGATGACCCCGGAGCCGATGGTCTTCGCCGAATCGCTCAATGTGCTGGACCCGCCCCGCTCCACCCGGCTGCGCCGACTGGCCTCCCAGGCATTCACGAAGAGCCACGTGGACCGGATGCGGCCCGCCGTCGAGGGCGTCGTGGACCGGCTGCTCGACGCCATGGCCGAGCAGGGGCCGCCCGCCGATCTGGTGCGCCATCTGTCGGACGAGCTTCCGCAGCAGACCATCTGCTCGCTGCTCGGGATCGCACCCGCCGACCGGCCGGCCATGCAGCGGCACGCCCACAGCCTGCTGTCGACGGCGCCGGACAAGGCGCGGGACGCCGCCGACGCCAAGCGGGAGCTGCGCGCGTACTTCAGCGGGCTGGTCACCGAGCGGCGGCGCGCCCCGGGTGACGACCTGATCAGCGCCCTGGCCACCGCGAAGGACGGCGACGACGTCTTCGACGACCAGGATCTGGCCGTCATGTCGATGACCCTGATGCTGAGCGGCCACGACACGGCGACGTGCGAGATCAGCAACATCGCTTTTCTGCTGCTCACCCGACCCGAGCTGATGGAGCGGGCGCGCGGCGGCGCGGAGAGCCTGTCCCGGCTGCTGGACGAACTGCTCCGCTACATCCCGTTCCGCAAGGGCGTCGGCCTGCCGCGCATCGCGCTGGAGGACGTGGAGCTGGGCGGGGTGACGATCAGGGCGGGCGACTACGTCCAGGTCGCGTATCTGACGGCCAACCGCGATCCGAAGCGGTTCCCGGAGCCGGATGTCATCGATCCGGACCGCCCGACGACCCCGCACATGACGTTCGGCTGGGGCGGCCACCGCTGCATCGCCGCCCCGCTGGCGATGGTGGAGCTGGAGGCGACGTTCACGGGGCTGCTGGCGCGCTTCCCCGAGCTGCGGCTGGCGGCGCGGGCCGAGGACCTGACGTGGGACACGGAGACCATCCGGCGCTTCCCGCACGCGCTGCCGGTCGCCTGGTAGCCAACTGGGCGGGGTCAACCGACCGGAGTCAACCGGGCGGGGTCAACTGCCGGAGTCAGCCGGCCGGCGGGCGCGGGGCCCGCGTCCCGTCCCGCCCGGCCATCAGTGAGCGCAGGATCAGCTCCAGCCCGTACTCGAAGCGCTCGTCGAAGGTCGTCTCCGTCAGGTGCGGCGCGCTCCGGCTCAGCTCGGGGTACTCCCCCGAGGCGAGGGCCCTCGCGAGGCGGGCGGAGATCCCGTCCGGGGCCGCCTGCTCCTCCTGCGTCAGCCCGAGCACGTAGTAGACGAGGGTGAAGCAGGCCCAGACCGCCTCGCGCTCCGGGAGCCCGCCCGCGCGCAGCGCCGCGACCATCGCCTCGGCGCTGCGCAGTGTCGCGGGCTCCGCCGCGTACGTACCCGCCACGACGGCGGCCCCGTCACGGTGTGCGAGCAGCGCGCGGCGGTAGCGGTGGGTCAGTTCGCGCACCCGGTCCTCGCCGGCCTCCGGCAGCCCCTCCAGGGACATTCCCGCGACGATCGCGTCCGCCATCAGCTCCAGCAGTCCGGCCTTGGTCTTCACGTGCCAGAGCACGGTGTTCATGCGGACGCCCAGCCGGTCGGCGACCGCGCGCACCGAGACCGCGTCGGCGCCCTTCTCCGCGAGCAGTTCCAGTGCGGCGTCCGCCACGGCGGCGGGGTCGAGCCGGGTCCGGCGGGGATCACCCGGTTGCTTTTTGGTCACTGACCTAGTCTACTCGTGACGAGATTATTGGTCAGTGACCAGGATGCGAGGGGAACCATGGGGAACCGAGTACGGACCGGGGAAGAGGTGATCGTCGTCGGCGGCGGCCCGGTCGGGCTGTGGCTGGCGGCGGAGCTGCGGCTCGGCGGCGTGTCCGTCACCGTGCTGGAGGCGCGGGAGGCCAGGGGCCCGCACTCCAGAGCGCTCACCGTCCATCCGCGCACCATCGAGAACCTGGCCTTCCGCGGGGTCGCGGAGCCCTTCCTCGCGGAAGGGGTACGGATCCCGCGCGGGCACTTCGGCGGGCTCCGGGAGCTGATGGACTTCTCGGCGCTGGAGACACCGTTCCCGTTCACCCTGGCCATCCCCCAGGCCCGTACGGAGGAGCTGCTGGAGGCGCACGCACGGGCGGCCGGGGCGCGGATCCTGCGCGGTCACCGGGTGACGGGGCTCTCCCAGGAGGCGGACACGGGGCCGGGTCCGGTGACCGTGCGGGTGGCGGGGCCCGATGGTCCCTACGCGCTGGAGGCGTCGTACGTCGTCGGCTGCGACGGCACCCGCAGTACGGTACGCACCGCCGCGGGCATCGCCTTCCCCGGCAGCGACGCCACCGTCTGGGGGTGGCTCGGTGATGTGGTGCTGGACGATCCGCCCGCGGAGGTGGGCCTCAGTGTGTCGGGCCCCCGGGGCGGGCTGCTCGCCGTGCGGCTCCCCGGCGGGCTGCACCGCTTCGTCGGCATCGCCCCGGAGGGCATCGGGGCCGCCCCGGCCGGTGACCCCACGCTGGAGGAGCTGCGCGCCACGGTCACAGCGGTCACCGGGCGGGACTTCGGTATGCGCGACCCGGTCTGGCTCTCCCGGTTCGGCAACGCGACCCGGCAGGCCGCGCGCTACCGGGCGGGGCGTGTGCTGCTCGCGGGCGACGCCGCGCACATGCACTTCCCGGCCGGCGGTGTCGGGCTCAACGTGGGCCTCCAGGACGCCACCAACCTGGGGTGGAAGCTGGCCGCGACCGTCCGGGGCACGGCGCCCGCGGCCCTGCTGGACAGCTACCACGACGAGCGGCACCCGGTCGGGGCCGAGCTGCTGGAGAGCACACGGGCGCAGACCGCCCTCATAACGGCGTTCTCGGCCGAGGGGCAGGCGCTGCGCGCGTTCATCGGGGGGCGGATCGCGTCCGTACCGGCCTTCTCGAAGGATCTCGCCGAGCGGCTGTCCGGGCTGGCCGTGGCCTATCCGCCCGCGCCGGGCGGAGCCGCGCACCCGCTGACCGGGCGCCGCGCCCCCGATCTGGCGCTCGACCTGGACCGTACGGGCTCAGGCGGGGCGGCCGGGACGGTCGGTCTCTTCACGCTGCTGCGCGACGGCCGGTACGTCCTGCTCGACCTCACCGACGCCGGACCGGGAGCCGACCTCGCCCCCGACCCAGAAGCCGGCCCCGGCCCCGCCGCCGGGGTGGGCGCACCCGACGTGCCGTCCGGCACCGTCCCGTACCGCGCCCGCCTCGCCTCCGCCCACCCCGGCTGGACCGGCGTCCGCGCGGCGCTCGTACGCCCCGACGGCCATGTGGCCTGGGCGGCCGGTGCCGCGCTGCCCGCACCCCGCTGAGCGCCACGGAGCCCCACCGAGCCCCACAGCACAGCGGACCGGCCCGTACGGAAGGCGTCTCCGTACGGGCCGGTCTTTCGCGCGGCCGGGGTCGATGGTGAGTGGGGGGTGCCCCCGGCCGAGGTTCTTCCTACCGGATGGGGGTCAGACGCCCGCCTTCTCGCCGTCGCGCGGCGCGGGTGCCGACGCCTTCGGCGCGGCGTCCCCGGCCGTACCGTCGCCGTCGTCGCCCGCGTCGTCCTGGCCGCCACCGTGACCGTCGTCCACGAGCGTCTTCTCGTCGAACGGCCGGTTGCCCGCCAGGACCTCGGCGACCTGGGCCTTGTCGATCTCCTTCGTCCACGTACCGATCAGTACGGTGGCCACCGCGTTGCCCGCGAAGTTCGTCATCGCGCGCGCCTCGCTCATGAAGCGGTCGATGCCGACGATCAGGCCGACACCGTCGACCAGCTCGGGACGGTGCGACTGGAGCCCGCCGGCCAGGGTCGCCAGACCCGCGCCGGTGACACCCGCCGCGCCCTTCGACGCGATGATCATGAAGAGCAGCAGCGAGACCTGCTCCCCGATCGACAGCGGGTTGCCCATCGCCTCGGCGATGAAGAGCGAGGACATCGTCAGGTAGATGGCGGTGCCGTCGAGGTTGAAGGAGTAGCCGGTCGGCACGGTGATGCCGACGACGGGCTTGCTGACACCCAGGTGCTCCATCTTCGCGATGAGACGCGGCAGCGCCGACTCGGAGGAGGAGGTGGAGAGGATCAGCAGGAACTCGCGGCCCAGGTACTTCAGCAGCGAGAAGATGTTCATGCCCGCGACCAGGCGCAGCAGCGCGCCGAGGACCAGGAAGACGAAGAGCGCACAGGTGACGTAGAAGCCGATCATGATCATCGCGAGCGACTTCAGCGCGTCGATGCCCGTCTCGCCGACCACTGCGGCGATGGCGCCGAAGGCACCGACCGGGGCGGCCCACATGATCATGGCGAGAATCCGGAAGACCAGGCGCTGGATGTGTCCGACCCCGCGCAGGATCGGCTCGCCCGACTTGCCCATCGCCTGGATCGCGAAGCCCGCGAGCAGGGCGATCAGCAGGGTCTGGAGGACCGAGCCCTCGGTGAAGGACGAGACCATCGTCTTCGGGATGATGCTGAGGAGGAAGTCCGCGGTGGACTCGCTCGCGCCTTCGGCCTGGGCCGCGCCCGCGCCCTTGCTGGCCTCCGTGATGTGGAGTCCCGCGCCGGGCTGCAGGATGTTGCCGACGATCAGCCCGATGGCGAGCGCGGCGGTCGACATCACCATGAAGTAGCCGAGTGCGAGCCCGCCGACCGCGCCGACCTTGGCGGCCTTCCTGACGGATCCGACACCGAGCACGATGGTGCAGAAGATGACCGGCGAGATCATCATCTTGATGAGGTTGACGAAGCCGGTACCGAGCGGCTTCAGCTCGACGGCCACCCCGGGAGCCGCGAAGCCCACCGTGATGCCGAGCAGTACGGCTGCGATCACCGCTATGTACAGAAAGTGGGTACGGTCCCGCTTTGCTGCGGCCACGGGTCCTCCTTGACTCGTCCCTGCGATTCCCCCGTCCCTGTCCGAGGGGTCCCGGTGACTATCCACCACCGTGTGACACCGGTCACCCTTACGTTCATTTCGTTCATATGAATCAGGCCAGGCATTCTTGTTTCATGCATCTGCCCCGCCCCCGCAGTCTCGCCGCGCAGCTCTTCGCGATGCAGGTCTTCCTGGTCGCGGCCGTCGTCGTGGGGTGCTCGTTCTTCGCGTACGTGACCAGCCGTACCCATGCGGACGAGACCGCACGCAAGCAAGTTCTGGCCACCGCGCACGCGCTGGCCGACTCGCCGTCGGTGCGGGAGGCCATCCGAACGCCGGATCCGAGCGCCGCGCTCCAGCCGTACGCGGAGCGGGTCCGGCATGACACGGGCCTCGACTTCATCACGATCATGAACCCGGACGGCATCCGCTGGACGCACCCCGACCCCGGGCAGATCGGTCAGCGCTTCCTGGGCCGTACGGCGCCCGCACTGCACGGCAGGACGTTCACGGAGACGTACACGGGCACGCTCGGCCCCTCCATACGGGCGGTGGTGCCCGTGCGGGACGGCGGCCGGATCACCGGTCTGGTCAGCGTCGGGATCACCGTGCAGCGGATCTCCAGCGAGGTGACGCAGCAGGTCAGGGTGTTGGCGCTGGCGGCGGGGGCGGCTCTGGCTCTGGGCGGGCTCGGTACGTACGTGGTCAACGCGCGGCTGCGCCGGCACACCCACGGGATGAACGCGGCGGAGCTGAGCGCGATGCACGACTACCACCAGGCCGCGCTGCACGCGGTGCGCGAGGGGCTGCTGATGCTGGACGGCGGGCGCAGAATCGCGCTGATGAACGACGGCGGGCGGGAGCTGCTGGGGCTCGACGAGTCCGCCGTGGGGCGCCCCGTCGCGGAGCTGGGGCTGCCCGCGCCGCTGACGGGCGCGCTGCTCGCCTCGGAGCCGCGGGTGGACGAGGTGCATATGACCACGGACCGGATCGTGGTGGTCAACACGCGCCCGGTGGTCGGCGGGGAGCAGCGCGGTACGGTGATCACCTTGCGCGACCACACGGAACTCCAGGCGCTGTCCGGCGAGTTGGACTCGGAGCGCGGATTCACACAGGCGCTGCGCTCGCAGGCGCACGAGGCGGCCAACCGGCTGCACACGGTGGTGTCGCTGATCGAGCTGGGACGGGTGGAGCAGGCGGTGGAGTTCGCCACGGCGGAGCTGGAGCTGGCCCAGGAGCTCACGGACAAGGTCGTCGGGGCGGTCGCCGAGCCGGTGCTCGCCGCGCTGCTGCTCGGCAAGGCGGCGCAGGCCAACGAGCGGGGCGTCGAGCTGGTGCTCGCGGACGACAGCCGGATCGACGACGGGGTGCTGCCGCCGACGCTGCCGGCCCGTGACCTGGTGACCATCCTGGGCAATCTGATCGACAACGCGGTGGACGCGGCGCAGGGCGGCGAGGGCGCGCGGGTGACCGTGACGGCGCTGGTGGACGGTGACGAGCTGCTGCTCGGTGTACGGGACACCGGGGCGGGGGTCGATCCGGACGACCGGGACGAGGTGTTCCAGCGCGGCTGGTCCACCCGGGGCCCCGGGCGCGGGCTCGGGCTCGGGCTCGTACGGCAGGCGGTGCACCGCGCGCGCGGGACGGTGGAGCTGGCGCGCGGCGCGGAGGGCGGCGCGGAGTTCACCGTACGGCTGCCACTGGGCCCGCGGCCGGGCCGTACGGAGGGGTCGGCGGACCGTACGGACGCGTCACCGGACGGCACGGACCCGTCACCGGACGGCACGGGCCCGTCGTCGGACCGTACGGACCCGTCGTCGAACGGTACGGACGCGTCGGCGGCCGGCGCCCCGGCCCGCTCCACGGAGGTGGACCGGTGAGTGCGCTGATCCCCACGGGCCCGGTCGGACCGCCGATCCGGGTGCTGGTCGTCGAGGACGACCCGGTCGCGGCCGACGCGCACCAGCTCTACGTGGGCCGGGTGCCCGGCTTCGCGGTCGCGGGCGTCGCCCACTCGCGCGCGGCGGCGGGGCGGCTGCTGGACCGCACCGAGATCGATCTGATCCTGCTCGATCTCTACCTTCCCGACGGGCACGGCCTCCAGTTGCTGCGCAGTCTGCGCGCCGCCGGGCACCACGCGGACGTCATCGCGGTCACCTCGGCGCGCGATCTCACGGTGGTACGGGAGGGCGTCTCGCTCGGTGTCGTCCAGTACGTCCTGAAGCCCTTCACCTTCGCGACGCTGCGCGACCGGCTCACCCGGTACGCCGAGTTCCGCGCGGCGGCGGGCGAGGCCAGCGGCCAGGAGGAGGTGGACCGGGCGCTGGGCGCGCTGCGGGCGCCGCAGCCGTCCTCGCTGCCGAAAGGGCTGAGCGCGCCGACGCTGGAGGCGGTGACCCGGACGCTGCGCGGCTCGGCGACCGGACTGACAGCCAGCGAGATGGGCACCGAGGTGGGCATCTCGCGGATCACCGCGCGCCGCTATCTGGAACATCTGGTGACCAACGGGCGGGCGGTACGCAGTCCACAGTACGGACAGGTGGGGCGGCCCGAACTCCAGTACCGCTGGCTGCCCGCGTCCCGCTGAGCGCGCGACCCGGCCCGCTCCGCGCCGGGGGTCACGCCGGGGGGAGCCAACTACTGGCCCCTGCACGGGGATTGACCTTGCGATTGGGCCGGTCCTACGGTCGCCGGGCAGCCCCCAGTGGCTCATGAGGAGGTCGTGCCCGTGCGCCCCACCGCCCCGCTCATCCTCGCCTCTGTCCTCGCCACCGTCCTCGCGGCCGGTTCGCTCACCGCGTGCGGCGGTGGTTCCGGCAGCGATCCGGACTCCGTGAAGGTGGCGTACAACCGCTCCACCGACAACAAGATCCGCTTCAAGGACCGGCATCTGGAAGCCGTGAAGCGGCAGTTCGAGAAGGCCCACCCGGGCAAGAAGGTCGAACTGATCCCGATCCAGGCACCGGACAACGACTACGCGACCAAGGCGCAGCAGATGATGCGCTCCGCGAGGACCGCCCCCGATCTGGTCTACGAGGACACCTTCCTGATCAACGCCGACATCAAGGCGGGGTATCTGCGTCCGCTGGACGACTACGTGGCGAAGTGGGACGCCTGGGACCAGTTCGTCGACACGGCGAAGGCGGCGGCCAAGGCCGAGGACGGCAGGACGTACGGCATCCCGGACGGCACCGACACCCGTGGCCTCTGGTTCAACAAGAAGATCTTCGCGCGGGCCGGGCTGCCCGCCGACTGGGCGCCGAAGGACTGGTCGGAGGTGCTGGACGCGGCCCGTACGGTCAAGGAGAAGGTCCCCGGGGTCGTCCCGCTGAACCTCTACACGGGCAAGGGCCCCGGCGAGGCCGCGGTGATGCAGGGCTTCGAGATGCTGCTGTACGGGACGGGCGCGGACCCGCTCTACGCCCCGGCCGCGAAGAAGTGGGTGACGGGCGGGCAGGGGTTCCGGGACGCGCTGGGCTTCGTCCGTACGGTGTACGCGGAGAAGCTGGGCCCGGACGTCTCGGACGCGCTGGATCCGAACATCACGACGCGGGTCGCCACCGAGTTCCTCCCGGAGGGGAAGCTGGCGATCTCCCTGGACGGCTCCTGGATGGGCCAGAACTGGATCAACGGAGGGCCGAAGGGGTGGCCCGCGTGGTCGCGGGAGCTGGCGCAGGCGCCGATGCCCACCCGGCGCGGCCAGGCGCCGGGCGCGGTGTCGATGTCGGGCGGCTGGACCTGGGCGATCCCGCAGAAGGCCAACAACCCCGATCTGGCCTGGGAGTTCATCGAGACCCTGCAGACGGCGGAGAACGCGGTCGCCTGGGATGTCGCCGCCGCGCAGATCGCCGTACGGAAGGACGTGGCGGCCGATCCGCGCTATCTGACGTCCATGCCGGGCATCCGGTTCTTCACCGGGCTGGTGGAGTTCACCCACTACCGGCCCGCGCTGCCCGTCTATCCACAGGTGTCGACGGCGATCGGTGAGGCGATGGAGTCGGTGACGACGGGCGACTCCACCCCGGCCGAGGCGGCGAAGGCGTACGACGAGCAACTGCGGACCATCGTGGACGGCGCGGTGACGGCCGGCGGCGGCGCGGTGACCGGCGAGTGAGTACGGCGGGGCTCCGGGCCGCTCCTCGCGGAGACCGGGCGGCCGGTCTCCGGGGGGAGCGGCGGCGGGGAGGGCTCCGGCGGTGGCTGCCGCTCGCCCCGGCCACCGTGCTCCTGCTGCTCTTCCTCGCCGGGCCGATCGGCTACTGCGCCTGGATCGCCTTCACCGACACGCAGTTGACGGGCTCGTCGTCCTCGGACTTCGTCGGGCTCGCGAACTTCCGCCGGGCCTTCGCGGACGACGCGTTCCGCAACGCCGTGTGGCTCACGCTCGTCTTCACGATCGTCTCGGCCGTCCTCGGCCAGAACACCCTGGGGCTGGCGCTCGCGGGGCTGATGCGCGCCGCGTCGCGCCCGGTCCGTACCGTCACCGGCGCGCTGGTGATCACGGCGTGGGTGCTGCCCGAGATCGTCGCCGCGTTTCTGCTCTACGCGTTCTTCCGCCGCGAGGGCACCCTGAACGCGATCCTGGACACGCTCCATCTGCCGTCCCAGAACTGGCTGTTCACCCTGCCGATCCTGGCGGTGTCGTTCGCCAACGTCTGGCGGGGCACGGCGTTCTCGATGCTGATCTACTCGGCGGCGCTCGCCGAGATCCCCCAGGACGTGACGGAGGCGGCCCAGGTCGACGGCGCGAGCGGGGTGCGGCGGCTGTGGCACATCACGCTGCCGATGATCCGCCGCTCCATCGGCACCAATCTGATGCTCAACACCCTCTCCACGCTCTCCGTCTTCGGGCTGATCTGGGCGATGACCCGCGGCGGCCCCGGCAACCGCAGCCAGACCCTGCCGGTGTTCATGTACGACCAGGCGTTCCTGAAGAGCCTGATCGGCTACGGCACGGCGGTGGCGCTGCTCCTGCTGCTGGTCGGGGCGCTCTTCTCGGTGGTCTACCTGAGGCTGATGAAGGTGGAGGTGTGATGCGGCCACGCTCCCGGCGCCGGCGGCCGGCGCCCACCCGCCGTGCCCGGCGCCGACTGGCCGCCGACGCGGCCCTGTTGCTGACGGCGGCGGCCTTCGCGCTGCCCCTCGTCTGGCTGGTCCTGGCGTCCGTCGACACCGAGGCCGATCTGCGGGTGCGTCTGCCCAGCGCGCCGACGGCGGAGAACTTCGAGGCGGTCCTCACCGACGAGATCACCTTCACGCCGATGCTCAACAGCGTGCTGCTGTGCGGGAGCGCGACCCTGCTGACGGTGGTCTGCGCGGCGCTCGCCGCGTATCCGCTGTCCCGCTACCGCTCGCGCTTCAACCGCCCGTATCTGCTGACGATCCTGTTCACGACGTGTCTGCCGATCACCGCGATCATGGTGCCGGTGTACGGGCTCTTCGTGCAGGTCGATCTGATCGACACCCTGCACGGCACCGCGCTGTTCCTGGCCACCTCCCAGCTGCCGTTCTCCATCTGGCTGATGAAGAACTTCATGGACGGTGTCCCGGTCGTCCTGGAGGAGGCCGCGTGGACCGACGGGGCGTCGAACCTCCAGACGCTGACCCGGGTGGTGCTGCCGCTGATGGGCCAGGGGCTGACCGTGGTGACGATCTACACGTTCATCCAGCTCTGGGGGAACTTCTTCGTCCCGTTCATGCTGCTGCTCACCCCGGAGCAACTGCCCGCCTCCGTATCGATCTTCACCTTCTTCGGCAACTACGGCTCGGTGATCTACGGGCAGCTCGCGGCCTTCTCGATCCTCTACTCGGTGCCGGTGCTGGCGCTCTACCTGCTGATCTCGCGCAGGCTGGGCGGCGGTTTCGCCCTCGGCGGCGCGGTGAAGGGCTGACGCGCCGCCTCGGGGGCACTTTCCAGGGGACTTCGAGACCCGCCGACCCGCCCCTGGTCCCAAGGGCCCCCGGCCCCTATGGCCCATGGCCCCTAGAACACCGACTCCGCCTCGAACATCCGCTCCTGCGGCACGGTCTTGAGCTGGGTGACCGCCTCGGCCAGCGGCACCATCTCGATCGCCGTGCCGCGCAGCGCCGTCATCCGGCCGAACTCGCCGCGGTGCGCCGCCTCCACCGCGTGCCAGCCGAACCGGGTGGCGAGCACCCGGTCGTACGCCGTCGGGGTGCCGCCGCGCTGGACATGGCCCAGGATGACCGGCCTGGCCTCCTTGCCCAGCCTGCGCTCCAGCTCGGAGGCGAGGACGTTGCCGATCCCGCGGAACCGCTCGTGTCCGAACTGGTCGATCTCGCCCTTGCCGTACTCCATCGAGCCCTCGGCCGGGTGCGCGCCCTCGGCGACGCAGATCACCGCGAACTTCTTGCCCCGGGAGAAGCGCTCCTCGACCATCTTCACCAGACTGTCGACCTCGAAGGGCCGCTCCGGAAGACAGATCCCGTGCGCGCCGCCCGCCATCCCGGACTCCAGCGCGATCCACCCCGCGTGGCGCCCCATGACCTCGACGACCATCACCCGCTGGTGGGATTCGGCGGTGGTCTTGAGGCGGTCGATGGCCTCCGTGGCGACCGTGACGGCGGTGTCGAAGCCGAAGGTGCGGTCCGTGGAGTGGATGTCGTTGTCGATGGTCTTCGGTACGCCGACCACCGGCATGCCCGCGTCGGAGAGCAGCCGGGCCGCGGTCAGCGTGCCCTCGCCGCCGATCGGGATGAGGGCGTCTATGCCGTACTGACGGGCCAGCTCGGCACAGTTCTCGGCGGCCTCGCGCAGCCGGCCGCGCTCCAGCCGGGCCGAGCCGAGGATCGTGCCGCCGCGTGCGAGGATGCCGCTGACCTCGTTGAGGTCGAGGGGGCGGTAGTGGCCGTCGAGCAGCCCCTTGAAGCCGTCCTCGAAGCCGATGACATCGTCGCCGTGGCCGGTCATGGCGCGGTGCACGACCGAACGGATCACCGCGTTCAGGCCGGGGCAGTCGCCGCCTGCCGTGAGAACTCCGATACGCATCGTGCTCTGTCTCCTGCTCGCTCGTGGTGCCGCATGCCGCGTCGGGCCCGCCTGGTGCACGCACCCCTTCGTGCGCACCTCTCCGTACGCGCTCCGGTACGCGCCCTGGTGCACGCCGTCGCACGCGCCTTTGTGCGCGTCCTCGGGCGCGTCGTCCTGCGCCTCCGATCCTCCCACGGGTGATCGGGGCCACGTACCGGCCATACGCCTTGTTGACCGCGTCACTGTTCGTTTCGTACAAGGCCCTCGGGGTACCCGTCCGAGAGCCGTCCAGCGGTCGACAGAAACGCTTCCACCTGGGGTTTCTTGCGTCTCACCCCCACCGTACGCCCCAGGGTTTCCCCGGGTGCATTAACGACCCCCGGAGGTATTGTCAAGAGGACATGGCCACCCCAACGGGATCGCGCCATCAACGCGCCAGACACCGGGGGCGCGAACTCCCCCGGTGCTTCACACCAGCCGGGACGCATCCCGCGGGCCACGGGGACGACCCCCCGACCGGCGCGCCACGGGACGGACCATGAACAGGAACGGGAGAGCACGCGTGACGCGCAGCGTGTACGTGACCGGGATCGATCGCGGGGACGGCCGCCAGGTCGTCGAGCTGGGAGTCATGGAGCTCCTGACCCGCCAGGTGGACCGGGTGGGGGTCTTCCGGCCGCTGGTCCACGACGGCCCCGACCGCCTCTTCGACCTGCTGCGCGCCCGCTACCGGCTGTCGCAGGACCCGTCCTCCGTCTACGGCCTCGACTACCACGAGGCCGCCGCGCTCCAGGCCGAGCGGGGCACCGACGAGCTGGTCTCGCGGCTGGTGGAGCGGTTCCACGGGGTGGCCAGGGGGTACGAGGTCGTCCTCGTCCTGGGCACGGACTTCGCGGCCACCCAGCTCCCGGACGAGCTGTCGCTCAACGCGCGGCTGGCCAACGAGTTCGGCGCCTCCGTGATCGGCGTCGTCGGCGGCAAGGGCCAGAGCGCCGAGTCCGTACGCGCCGAGGCGCGCAACGCCCACCGCGCCTACGAGGTGCTCGGCTGCGACGTCCTGACCATGGTCGTCAACCGGGTCGCCGCCGAGGACCGTACCGCCATCGCCGAGGGCCTGGCCGCGCAGCTCCCGGTCCCCTGCCATGTCCTGCCCGACGAGCCCGCGCTCGCCGCCCCGACCGTCGCCCAGATCACCCAGGCGCTGGGCGGCACCGTGCTGCTCGGCGACGACTCCGGGCTGGCGAGGAACGCGCTGGACTTCGTCTTCGGCGGCGCCATGCTCCCCAACTTCCTGGGCGCCCTCACCCCCGGCTGCATGGTGGTCACCCCCGGCGACCGGGCCGATCTGGTGGTCGGCGCACTCGCCGCGCACTCGGCCGGCACCCCGCCCATCGCGGGCGTCCTGCTCACCCTCGACGAACGGCCCGACGACACGGTCCTCACCCTGGCCGCCCGGCTCGCGCCCGGCACCCCGGTGGTCTCCGTACCGGGCCGCTCCTTCCCCACCGCCACCGAACTCTTCGGCATGGAGGGGAAGCTGAACGCGGCGACGCCCCGCAAGGCGGAGACCGCGCTCGGCCTCTTCGAGCGGCACGTCGACACCGGCGATCTGCTGGCGCGGATGTCGGTGGCCCGCAGCGGCCATGTCACGCCGATGATGTTCGAGCACGCGTTGCTGGAGCAGGCGCGCTCGCTGCGCCGCCGGGTCGTGCTGCCCGAGGGCACCGAGGAACGCGTGCTGCGCGCCGCCGATGTCCTGCTGCGCCGCGACGTGTGCGACCTGACGCTCCTCGGCGACGTCGACGTCCTGCGCAAGAAGGCCGCCGACCTCGGCATCGACCTCTCCGCCACCCAGCTCATCGACCCGGCCACCTCCGACCTGCGCCAGGACTTCGCGGAGCGCTACGCGGAGCTGCGCGCGCACAAGGGCGTCACCGTGGAGCTGGCGTACGACGTGGTGGCCGACCCGAACTACTTCGGCACGCTCATGGTGCAGCAGGGCCTCGCGGACGGCATGGTCTCGGGCTCGGTCCACTCGACGGCCGCGACGATCCGCCCCGCCTTCGAGATCATCAGAACGAAGGCTTCCGCGCGCAGCGCGTCGGACAGGGTGGCGGCGGGCGACGGGAGGGCCAAGCCGGAGGCGTCGATCGTCTCGTCGGTCTTCTTCATGTGCCTCGCCGACAAGGTGCTGGTGTACGGCGACTGCGCGGTCAACCCGGACCCGAACGCGGAACAGCTCGCGGACATCGCCGTCCAGTCCGCCGTCACCGCCGCCCGGTTCGGGGTCGAGCCGCGGATCGCGATGCTCTCGTACTCGACGGGCACGTCGGGCTCCGGCGCGGACGTCGACAAGGTGCGCGAGGCGACGAAGCTGGTGCGCGAGGCCCGGCCCGAGCTGCGCGTCGAGGGCCCGATCCAGTACGACGCGGCGGTCGAGCCGTCCGTCGCCGCGACCAAGCTGCCGGAATCGGAGGTGGCCGGGCAGGCGACGGTGCTGATCTTCCCGGACCTGAACACCGGCAACAACACCTACAAGGCCGTGCAGCGCTCGGCGGGCGCCGTGGCCGTGGGTCCGGTGCTCCAGGGGCTGCGCAAGCCGGTCAACGACCTGTCGCGCGGCGCCCTGGTGCAGGACATCGTGAACACCGTCGCCATCACCGCGATACAGGCGCAGGACGCCCCCGTATGACCACGCCCCACCCCCCGTCCCTCCCCCGTCCAGCAGAAGGCCAGCAGCCAGTGACTCCCCGCGCCACCCGTGTCCTCGTCCTCAACTCCGGTTCCTCGTCCGTGAAGTACCAGCTCCTGGACATGGCGGACGGCTCCCGGCTCGCCGCGGGGCTGGTGGAGCGCATCGGCGAGGAGAGCTCCCGTCTGGTGCACACCCCGCTGGTCTCAGGACCCGGCGGGAAGCGCGAGCGTACGGAGAGGATCGCCGACCACAGGGCGGCGCTGGAGGCCGTCGCGGCGGAGCTGGCGCGGGACGGGCTGGGTCTGGACTCGCCCGCGCTGGCGGCGATCGGCCACCGGGTCGTGCACGGCGGGCTGAAGTTCAGCGCGCCGACGGTCGTGGACGACGCCGTACTGGCGGAGATCGAGCGGCTGGTGCCGGTCGCGCCGCTGCACAACCCGGCCAACCTCACCGGGATCCGTACCGCCCAGCGGCTCCGCCCCGACCTGCCGCAGGTCGCCGTCTTCGACACCGCGTTCCACACGACGATGCCGGAGTACGCCGCGCGGTACGCGATCGACACGGCGACCGCGGACGCGCACCGTATCCGCCGCTACGGCTTCCACGGCACGTCGCACGCGTATGTCTCGCGAAGGACCGCCGAGCTGCTGGGCAAGGACCCGTCCGAGATCAATGTCATCGTGCTGCACCTCGGCAACGGGGCCTCCGCCTCCGCCGTCGAGGGGGGCCGCTGTGTGGACACCTCGATGGGGCTGACGCCGCTGGAGGGGCTGGTGATGGGGACGCGTTCCGGGGACATCGATCCGGCGGTCACGTTCCATCTGAAGCGCGTGGCGGGCATGTCCGTGGACGAGATCGATGAACTTCTGAACAAGAAGAGCGGTCTGGTCGGCCTCTGCGGGGACAACGACATGCGCGAGATCCGCCGCCGGGTGGACGAGGGCGACGAGCGGGCGCGGCTCGCGTTCGACGTGTACATCCACCGGTTGAAGAAGTACATCGGCGCGTACACGGCGGTACTCGGCCGGGTGGACGCGGTGGCGTTCACGGCGGGTGTCGGGGAAAACGCGGCGGCGGTACGGGAAGCTGCGATGGCGGGCCTGGAGAACCTGGGCCTGGCGGTGGACGCCGAGCGCAATACCGTACGTTCCGACGAACCGCGCGTCATCTCACCCGACGGCGCCGGAGTGGTGGTGGCCGTGGTGCCGACCGACGAAGAGCTGGAGATCGCTCGGCAGACCTTCGCCCTGGTGGGACAGGCGGACGGCGACCGGGTGTCCGCCACCTGAACCATTCGAACACCTATCGACTGAGCGCACACCCGCCCATTTGTACTTTCCACCAGACGGAATATTCCGCATCGAAACAAACCGATAGGATCCGCCTCATGCGCCGTTCCAAAATCGTCTGCACCCTGGGCCCAGCCGTCGACTCGTACGAGCAGTTGAAGTCGCTCATCGAGGCCGGTATGAATGTGGCCCGTCTGAACATGAGCCACGGGAGCCACCCGGAGCACGAGGAGCGGTACCACCGCGTCCGCAAGGCCGCGGAGGACACCGGCCGCGCGGTCGGCGTGCTCGTCGACCTCCAGGGCCCCAAGATCCGCCTGGAGACCTTCGCCGAGGGACCGGTCGAGCTGGTGCGCGGTGACGAGTTCACCATCACCACCGAGGACGTCGCCGGCGACAAGTCGATCTGTGGCACCACCTACAAGGGCCTGCCGGGCGACGTCTCCAAGGGCGACCAGATCCTCATCAACGACGGCAACGTCGAGCTGCGGGTCGTCGAGGTCGAGGGCCCCGAGGTCAGGTCCATCGTCATCGAGGGCGGTGTCATCTCCGACCACAAGGGCATCAACCTGCCCGGCGCGGCGGTCAATGTCCCGGCCCTCTCCGAGAAGGACATCGAAGACCTGCGCTTCGGGCTGCGGATGGGCTGCGACATGGTCGCGCTGTCGTTCGTCCGGGACGCGCACGACGTGCTGGACGTCCACAAGATCATGGACGAGGAGGGCCGCCGGGTCCCCGTCATCGCCAAGGTCGAGAAGCCCCAGGCGGTCGCCAACATGGAGGCCGTCGTCGCGGCCTTCGACAGCGTCATGGTGGCCCGCGGTGACCTGGCCGTCGAGTACCCGCTCGAAAAGGTCCCGATGGTGCAGAAGCGCCTCATCGAGCTGTGCCGCCGCAACGCCAAGCCGGTGATCGTGGCGACCCAGATGATGGAGTCGATGATCACCAACTCCCGCCCGACGCGCGCCGAGGCGTCCGACGTCGCGAACGCGATCCTGGACGGCGCGGACGCGGTCATGCTCTCCGCCGAGTCGTCGGTGGGCGCGTACCCGATCGAGACGGTCAAGACGATGTCGAAGATCGTGGTCGCGGCGGAGGAGGAGCTGCTCTCCAAGGGGCTCCAGCCGCTGGTCCCTGGCAAGAAGCCCCGTACGCAGGGCGGTTCCGTGGCCCGTGCGGCGTGCGAGATCGCGGACTTCCTCGGCGGCAAGGCGCTGGTCGCCTTCACCCAGTCCGGCGACACCGCCCGCCGGCTCTCCCGCTACCGCGCGGAGCAGCCGATCCTGGCGTTCACGACGGACGAGTCGACCCGTAACCAGCTCACGCTGAGCTGGGGCGTGGAGTCCTTCATCGTCCGCTGGGTGCACAGCACGGACGAGATGGTCGACCTGGTCGACGAGGAGTTGCTGAAGCTCCAGCGGTACAGCGAGGGCGACTCCATGATCATCACCGCGGGCTCGCCTCCCGGCGTCCCCGGTACGACGAACATGGTCCGCGTCCACCACCTGGGCGGCGCCTCCGCCTGACGCACCCGCTGTTCCCGTGGCCCCGTCGGCGCTCTGCCGGCGGGGCCGCCGCGTGAGCGCGGGGACGGGGGCGGGATCCGGACGAGGGGCCCGGGGGTCAGCCGGTGATGTAGTTGTGGAGGCCGGGGATGGTCAGGGTGCCGCCGAACTGGCCCGCCTGGACGACCTTGACGTCGGTGAAGAAGGCGAACGGGACGTTCAGCGGGGGCGGGGTCGCCGGGCTGAAGGTGATCGGGATCAGGCCGAAGAGGTTGCCTTTCAGCTCCTCCGTGTACATCGTCACCTCGCCGTCGCGGATCGTGGACGTGGAGCCCTTGCGCGCCTCCACGTGGGCCGTCCGGCCCTGGGGGTAGACGACGGTCTGGTCCAGGTCCCCGATGTCCACGGACGAGGCCGTGAACTTGAGGACCTTCTTGACCTTGCCGCTGTAGGTCCGTACCTCGACGATGCCCCGGTAGTCGAGGCCGTTCAGCGTCAGCAGCGAACTGCGCAGGGTCCAGGGGTCGTCGGGGAGCAGCGGAAGGCCCTGCTCCTCGGTGGCCGCGGCGAGGGCGTCGGGGTCGGCCGTCGGGCAGGGGTACGGTTCCTTGCCCTGCGCGCCCGCCGGGATGTCGTCGTCCGCGCGGGCCTTGAGCCCCTTGGCGCCGGTGCCGAGTTCCTCGACCTCGGCACCGGCCTTCCGCGCCGCTTCCCTGATCGCGTCCTCGGTCTTCCGTGCGGCCGGGTCGTCCTTCGTCCCCGCGTCGTCGTCCGCGCTGTCCTGGTCCGTGGACGCTCCGTCGGACGGCTTCTTCGCGTCGTCCTGTGCCGCCTCGCCCTCCTTCTCCGCCGCGTCGCCCTTCTCGGGGGCGTCGGTGGCGGAGGCGCTGGGGCTCGGCGCGGGGCTGCTCTTCGTGTCCTTGTCCGGTACGCCGAGGAGGTCGCCCAGCGCGTCACCCAGTCCCAGCGGGTCCAGCGGGTCGGTGGACTTCGTGGGGGCGGGCTTCGGGTCCTGGCCGGTGGTGGAGGTGGCCGTGGGGCCCGGGTCGACGGGCTTCCGCGCGTCGCCCGACCCGGAATCGGAGCCGGAGCCTGAGCCGGAGCCGGACTCCGACGGATCGGGCCGTGCGGTCTCCGAGGCCGAGGGCGACGGGGTCGCGCCGGGCTTCTCCGTCTCCGTCTCCGTACCGGGCTTCGTCGCGGGCGCCGAGGGCGAGGGCGACTCCGAGGCCGACGCGGACGGCTCGTCCGAGCGGGTCACGCACGGGCCGGGCGCGAAGGGGATGTCGTCGCTGCCCTCGGCCATCGCGAGGCGCGGTGTGAGCCCCATCCCCACGAAGACCGCCGTCGGCATCGCCGCCAGGGCCATCGCCTTGCCGGCGGGTATCTGGAGCTTCGTCAGAAGAGACTTCTTCGGGGCCGCGTGCCGCGGCCCTTTTCTCACCCTGGGGCCATCGCCACCCGCCGCGATGCGCTGTGCGTCGTCACCCCGCACTGTTCCTCCCGCCGTTGGCGTGGGCCGTCGTATCCGTCACGTTCGGGTCCTCCCCGTCCCGTGAACCGGGGAAGGGGAGGCGGTGACCGGCGCCGTCGGGCCTCGTGCCCTTGTGCGGTGCGCGGCCCTCGGGGCCGGGTGCGGCCGGTACGCCGGGCATCCAGGAGATCGAGAGCGCGCCGCCGGTCAGGGCGAGCAGGAAACCGATGAGGAAGCCACCGAGGTTGGAGACCGGGATCGACACCAGCGCCAGCAGGATCGTGGCGACGCCCGCGAACACCCTGACGATCGCGTGGAACCACATCGTCAGACCGAGCGTGACCAGCAGGACGCCGATGATCAGCGACCCGGCGCCGGCCGTCGTCGCCATCGCCAGGGTGAGTCCCCCGATCTTCACTTCCGCGTAGGGGAAGTAGGCGATCGGCAGCCCGCTGAGCAGCGTGAACAGTCCCGCCCAGAAGGGCCGGGTACCGCGCCAGGCCCGGAAGCGCAGCCGCCAGTACGTGAATGGGCCGGGAGAACCGGGGGAATCCGAGGAGCCTCGGGGATCTGAAGACTCGGCGCTCATGGAAAACAGCTCCCTGGTACCGGTGTTGCCGTGAGAAAGAGTTCGGAGTGGGCGGACGGGCCCGTGCCGTGGAACCCGCCCGCCCGGGCGGTGCCTAGTGCCCCTCCCGGCAAGCTTTGCCCCGTCGCGCCGCCCAGCACGCACGCTCGCGGCGTTGGCCAAAAGCCCTGGTAGCTCCGCTACAAGGGCTTCCGGCCGCCTTGCGATCGCGCTCGGCATCCGCAGGATAAATCAAAGCGCCGAGACGGAGCGAGCGAAGCGAGCGCAGTGCACCGGACGACCCTCCCTTCGGGGCAAACATTGCCGGGCGCGGCACTAGTAGCACTCCTTGACGCCCTTGTGCAGCTTCATGCTCAGATTGCTCAGCGTGAAGGTGCCGGCCGTGGTCGCCCATGCCGTCTGCTCCACGTTGGTGAGCGTGGCCTTCTCGGCACGCTGCGCGAAGCCGTACTCGTTGGCCTGATCACCGGGATTGATGCCGGTCTTGTTGCCCTTGTCGCCGGCCGCCACCCCGATGTCGATCTTCTCGAACTCGGCGTCGGCGTCCAACTGGGCGATGTCGATGTAGATGTTGGTCGCCTTGACCGGCTTGTTCGCGTTCGTGCCGGCCCGCAGCTCCAGGCTGACGGAGCCGAAGATCGGCACGTTCGGCGTGACCACCGACTGGCACATGTTGGTGATCGTCGCCCGGCTGAACCCGGAGACGGCGACCGGGTTGGCGGTCTTGTTCCCCTTGAGGTCCGTGCCCGCGTCGATGCTGCCGTACTGAATGAAGTCGTAACCGACCAACTGGTCCGCGCTGACCTTGAAGCTCTGGCCGGACACGCTGAACGAGGCGGCGAGCGCGCCCTGTGCCAGCGCGACGCCTATCGCCGCCGTCGCGGCCACACTCGGCACCATGACGACGGCGAACCGCCTCCATCTGGTCCCGCCACGAACTTGGGACTCCATGAATGTCCTCCTTCTCGGACGTACATCTCCGGATCGGGTGGGAGCCCGTCCTGGGATGGGAGAAGTGCTACGTCCTCGGGAAGGAGAGCGCCTGCCTCCGGAGGCGCCAACCGCGTCCGAAATCACCGGCGATCACCCCCGAGCGACAACCACTGGCCACGCGTTCGCGCAACCTCTGGACAGGCCCTGCCGGGTGGGCAGGAACCCCCCTGTCCGGGCCGGCGGCAGCGCCGCCGGACCGCTCGGTGGGGACCCACGGCCGAGGGCGCGACTGGCTGCCGTGCTGATACGGAAATGGACCGAGCGTCGCCGATCGTGGTGCATTCGCGCTGTTGACACAAGGGGTTCGTTACTCGCTGGTAACGGCCAGATAACCGGGACACGACCAGGTGATATCGCGCGACCACACAGGGTGCCGCGTGCCGATGCGTCAGAAGCGGTGATTGCCCCCCATAGCGGGACAGACCAAGGGAGTTGATTTACTGCGGGTAACAGTAATCGCTTTTACCAAGTTTTGGTAAAACGCGATCCTGTTGGCGTCAAGTCGCCAAATCCGCACGGTGACCGCGGAGTCCGTCGTGCCGGCGCACACCACTCACCGGTTCCCCGGTTCGCCGGCACGACGGACGCCTCGTCAACCTCCCGGGATCAGAAGAGGACCCGGGCCAGCGCCGACCGCGCCGCGGTCACCCGCGGGTCGTCCCCACCGATCACCTCGAACAGCTCCAGCAGCCGGACCCGCGCCGCCTCCCTGTCGTCACCGGCGGTACGGCGTACGGCCTCCACGAGCCGGCCGAACGCGTCCTCCACATGCCCGCCGACCAGATCCAGGTCGGCCGCGGCGATCTGCGCCGCCACATCGGCCGGCCGGTCCGCCGCGTCCTTGCGCACCTGCGCCTGGTCCATCCCCTGGACCCGCGCGAGCAGTTCGGCCTGGGCGAGGCCGAGCTTGGCCTCGGTGTTGCCGGGGTCGTCGGAGAGCACACTGCGGTACGCCTCGGCGGCGGCGGGGAAGTCATTGGCGTCCAGCGCCTGTACGGCCGCCTCCAGCAGGGCGTCGTACGGCCCCTCCGGTACGGCGGCCTCCCGCTCGGCGTCGCCGTCGCCCGCGTCCTCGGCGCCCGCGTCGACCGCGATCCCGGTGAGCCCGAAGCGCTCCTCGCCGACCTGGATGAGCTGGTCCAGCGTCTGGCGGATCTGGGTCTCGGGAGCGGCGCCCTGGAAGAGCGGCAGCGCCTGTCCCGCCACCACCGCGAAGACCGCGGGGATGCCCTGGATCCCGAACTGCTGCATCAGCATCTGGTTGGCGTCGACATCGATCTTGGCGAGAACGAACCGGCCGTTGTACTCACGGGCCAGCCGCTCCAGTACGGGGCTCAACTGCTTGCACGGCTCGCACCACTCGGCCCAGAAGTCGATGACGACCGGTACCTCGGTGGAACGCTGGAGGACATCGCGCTCGAAGCCGGCTTCGTCGACGTCGATCACCAGGCTGGACGGGGGTACGGCGCCGGTGCCGCCCTGCCGGGCGTTCTCGGCACGGGCCTGCTCCGCCTTCGCCTTGGCCTCACCGGCCGCCTTCACCGCGGCGAGGTCGACGACGCCGCTCATGGACATGTTCCTAGGCTGCATGAGTACATCCTCCCCCCTCGGCGCGTACTTGAGAAAAGCGGTGGCCCGCTCCGGCCGGGCACCGCTTCCGCTACGGGTCGTAGCGTAACTGTCGCGTCAGCGGCGTGTACAGGCTCCCCCGGTGAGCCGGCTCACACCGCTACCGGCCGGTATGGTCGCGGGCATGCGCAGCGACAGCGGCCCAGGATCCAGCGACAGCCGCTCCGGGCCGCGCGGTGGCCGCCCCCGCAGCGCCGGGGCCGACGCCGCGATCCTGGAGGCGACCAGGGCCGCCCTGGGCGAGCTGGGCTGGACGAAGCTGACCATGGGCGATGTGGCGGCCCGCGCGGGCGTCGCCAAGACGACGCTCTACCGGCGCTGGCCGTCCAAGAGCGAGCTGGTCGTGGACGCCGTCGCGGCCCTCTTCGACCCGATGGAACTCGCCGACCTGGGCAGTCTCGCGGCCGATGTCGAGAACGCCGTCCTCCAGTTCGCCGCGCTGCTGGAGCGGCCCGCGACCAAGACCGCGCTCATGGCGGTGATCGCGGAGTCCACCCGGGACGAGGCGCTGCGGCGGCGGATCAGGGTCTCGATCGTCGAACGGCAGAAACGGCTGGTCCTGCTGGGCCGCGAGCGCGCCCAGGCGCGCGGCGAGCTCCCGTACGAGCCGGACGCCGCGACGGCGGCCCGTACGGCGGACCTGATCTTCGACGTGATCGCCGGGGCGGTGGTCAACCGCACGATGGTGAGCGCGGAGCCGGTGGACGGTCAGTGGGCCCGTACGTTCACGGAACTGCTGCTGGGCGGCCTGACCCCGAGGTGACCCGGGGCCATCCGCTCTTGTCCCCCGGGTCTCATCTCGCCAGCCGGCCCAGCAGTGACGAGGCCGCCGCGATGCCCAGCACCGCCGCCAGCAGCAGCACCCCGTAGTCCAGCGCGAGATGGGACGGCGTACCGAGCAGCAGCCCGCGCAGGGCGTCCACCTGGTAGCTCAGCGGGTTGATCCGGCTGACCGTCTGGAGCCAGCCGGGCATGATCGCCACCGGGTAGAGGGCGTTCGAGGCGAAGAACAGCGGCATCGTGATGGCCTGGCCGATGCCCATCAGCCGGTCCCGGGTCAGCACGATGCCCGCGATCGTCATGGACAGACAGGAGAAGAAGGCCGAGCCGAGGACCACGGCGACGGCCACACCGAGCAGCCGCAGCGGGTTCCAGGTCAGCCCTACCCCGAGGGCCGCCGCGATGAAGATCACCACGACCGCCTGGATCAGCGCCTTCACCCCGGAGGCGAACGCCTTGCCGCTGATCAGCGCGGCTCTCGGGGTGGGAGTGACCAGCAGTTTGGTCAGGATGCCCGCATCCCGCTCCCAGATGATCATGATGCCGTAGAAGATCGCGATGAACATCGCGGACTGGGCGATGATGCCCGGCGCGAGATAGTCGATGTACGGGATGCCGCCGGTCGGGATGGCCTTGATCCGGGTGAACGTCTCGCCGAAGATCAGCAGCCAGAGCGCGGGCTGAACGGCCCGGGTGTACAGCTCGGTGCGGTCGTGGCGCAGCTTCTGGAGCTCCACGACGCACATCGCGAGGACCCGGGCGGGCAGGACGCGCCAGCCGGTACGGGCGCGCGGCGGGGACAGCAGCAGGGCGAACCGCCCGGGGTCGGGCCCTGGTCCGGTACCCGAGCGCCCGGCCCTCTCAGCCGACGCGGGACGCGGTGCGGCGGGTCGACCTGACATCACGGAAGTCGCCTCCCTCTTCGTCCAGACCGCTGCCGGCGACGTCCCTGAAGACGTCCTCCAGCGTCGGTACGGGGTCCCCCGGTCCGGCGAGGCCCTCGGCGACGCGGCGGGCGCGCAGCTCGGTGCGCAGCTCGTCGGGGGTGCCGAGGGCGTGGACGCGCCCTCGGTGCATCAGCGCGACGCGGTCGCAGTACTGGTCGGCCTCGTCCATGTAGTGCGTGGTGACGAGGACGGTCATGCCCGTGGCGTTCCGTACGGCGTTGATGTGCTCCCACACGCTGGTGCGGGCGATCGGGTCGAGGCCGATCGTCGGCTCGTCCAGCATGAGCAGCCGGGGCGCGCTGACCAGGGCCTGCGCGAGTTCGAGGCGGCGGATCATGCCGCCGGAGTACGTCTTGGTCATCCGGTCGGCGGAGCCGGTCAGACCGACGGCCGCGAGCGCCTGCGCGACGCGCTCGGCCCGTTCGCGGCGCGGTACGTCGAAGACGCGGGCGAACAGCGTCACGTTCTCGCGGCCCGTCAGCGCGGCGTCGGCGGAGAGCTGCTGCGGTACGTATCCCAGCAGCCGGCGGACTGCCATCTTCTCCTTCGCCGCGTCGTGCCCGAAGACCCGGACCATGCCCGCGGGGACGGGCAGCAGGGTGGTGACGCAGCGGATCGCGGTGGTCTTGCCCGCGCCGTTCGGCCCGAGCAGTCCGAAGACCTCCCCCGCGCCGACGGAGAGGTCGAGTGCGGCGACGGCCTTGGTCTCGCCGAAGGAGTAGGTGAGCCCGGCGCACCGTACGGCGGGCACGGCGTCCGCTTCGCCGGTGGAACCGGGGGTGGATTCGGGAACGGATTCAGGGGCGGATTCGGGGGTGCCGGTCATGCGCCCTCCCCTTCCTCGTGGAGGTGGTGCGCGAGTCTGCGCAGCGCCGGCAGGGCCGCCGCCAGGGCCTCGCGGTCCTCGTCCGTGAGCCGCGCCACCCGCTCGCGTACGAGAGCGGACCGGCGCGCCCGCCAGTCGCTGAGCCGGGCCTCACCGGCCGGGGTGGGCGACAGCAGCGTGGAGCGCCGGTCGGCCGGGTCGGTCTCCCGGCGCAGCCAGCCGGCCAGGACGAGCTGGTTGACCAGGGTGGAGACGGAGTTGCCCGCGAGCCACAGCTCCTGGGCGGCGTCCGACACCCGGATCCCGGGGCGCGCCGCGACCAGCCGCAACAGCTCGACCTGGGTTCCGCGCAGCGGCGCGGCGGTCATTCCGCCGCGCAGCCGCCGCCGGATCGTGCGCTGCACGCCTGCCAGCGCGTCCGCGAGCGAGTCCGGGAACTCCTCGGTGGCCATACCACCTATTTTAGCTCTCACTCCGAGGTAATTCACCCGGACGAGTGACCGCGGACACGCCCCCTCGTCTAGAACCCGGGCGGTTCCGTGTACGTCCCCCACTCGTCCCGCAGCGCGTCGCAGATCTCGCCGAGCGTCGCCTCCGCCCGTACCGCCTCCATCATCGGACCGATCATGTTCGAGCCGTCCCGGGCCGCCGCCAGCATGGCTCCCAGCGCCGTACGCACCCGTGCGTCGTCGCGTGCGGCCCGGCGCTCCGCCAGGACCTGGACCTGGTCCCGCTCGACCTCGTGGCTGACCCGCAGGATCTCCAGGTCGCCGGTGACCGATCCGTGGTGGACGTTGACGCCCACGACCCGCTTGTCGCCCTTCTCCAGCGCCCGCTGGTACAGGAACGCGGACTCGGCGATCTCGCCGGTGAACCAGCCGTCCTCTATGCCGCGCAGGATGCCGGACGTGACGGGCCCGATCGGGTGGCGTCCGTCCGGGTGGGCGCGCAGGCCGCGCTCCTTGATCTGCTCGAAGATCTTCTCGGCGTCGGCCTCGATCCGGTCGGTGAGCTGCTCGACGAACCAGGAGCCGCCGAGCGGGTCCGCCACGTTGACGACCCCGGTCTCCTCCATCAGCACCTGCTGGGTGCGCAGCGCGATCTCGGCGGCCTGTTCGCTCGGCAGGGCGAGGGTCTCGTCGAGCGCGTTGGTGTGCAGCGAGTTCGTCCCGCCGAGGACGGCCGCCAGCGCCTGGACCGCCGTCCGTACGACGTTGTTGTACGGCTGCTGCGCGGTCAGCGAGACGCCCGCGGTCTGGGTGTGGAAGCGCAGCCACTGGGCCTTGTCGGTGCGCGCCCCGTACACCTCCTTCATCCAGCGCGCCCAGATCCGCCGGGCCGCGCGGAACTTGGCGATCTCCTCGAAGAAGTCGAGGTGGGCGTCGAAGAAGAACGAGAGCCCGGGCGCGAAGGTGTCCACGTCCATCCCCCGGCTGAGCCCCAGCTCCACGTAGCCGAAACCGTCCGCGAGGGTGTACGCCAGCTCCTGCGCGGCCGTCGCGCCCGCCTCCCGGATGTGGTACCCGGAGACGGAGAGCGGCTTGTACGCGGGGATGGCGGTGGCGCAGTGCTCCATCAGGTCGCCGATCAGCCGCAGATGCGGCTCGGGCTGGAAGAGCCACTCCTTCTGGGCGATGTACTCCTTGAAGATGTCGGTCTGGAGCGTGCCGTTGAGGACGCCCGGGTCGATGCCCTGGCGCTCCGCCGCGACCAGGTACATGCAGAAGACGGGGACGGCGGGGCCGCTGATCGTCATCGAGGTGGTGACGTCCCCGAGCGGGATGTCCGCGAAGAGGATCTCCATGTCGGCGGCCGAGTCGATGGCGACCCCGCAGTGGCCGACCTCGCCGAGCGAGCGGGGGTCGTCGGAGTCGCGGCCCATGAGCGTGGGCATGTCGAAGGCGACGGAGAGCCCGCCGCCGCCCGCGGCCAGGATCATCTTGTAGCGCTCGTTGGTCTGCCGGGCGTTGCCGAAGCCGGCGAACTGGCGGATGGTCCAGGTCCGGCCTCGGTAGCCGGTCGGGTGGAGACCACGGGTGTACGGGTACTCCCCGGGCCAGCCGATCCGCTCGAAGCCTTCGTAGGTGTCGCCGGGCCGGGGCCCGTAGACCGGCTCCACGGGGTCTCCGGAGAGCGTGGTGAAGTCCGCGTCACGCGTGCGGGCCTTGTCGTACCGGGCCTGCCAGCGCCGGCGGCCCTCCTCGATGGCGTCAGCGTTCATAGAACCAATTTACTAGGACGTCCAAGTAAATGTCGATGGCCAAATCGCCGCGACCGGATGGCGGCACGGAAACGGAACAGCCGCCCGCGGGTGCGCGAGCGGCCGAGGAAGAGCGCTCTACGAGCTCAGGGCCCTACGCCTGGGCGGTTTCCGGCGCGCGGTCCGTGAGCAGCGGCTGGATCTCGCGGGTGATCTTCGGCTCGACGAAGAACGACGCGACGGGGATGCACCCGGCGGCGAGCACCCACAGCAGCTTCCCGAAGGACCACTTCGCCTTGGAGCCCAGATCGAAGGCGAAGACCACGTAGATGATGAAGAGCACACCGTGGATCTGCGAGATCACCATCGTGTTGCCGGTATCGAACCCGTACTTGAGGATGATCGCCACGGTGAAGACCAGCAGCCATACGGCGGTGACGTACGCCATCACCCGGTAGCGGGACAGCACATTCGACTTCATGGGCCGAGCCTAACCGGGCACAAAGGGCGATCTTCGCCCGCCCCTCCCCCGGGCCCGAGAGGCCGGGCTCAGTCCTCGAAGTCCTGGGCGGCCACCCGCAGCGGGCGCAGCATCGCGAAGATCTCGGCGCACTCCCCCGCGTCGTAGACCCCGAGCCCGAAGTCCATCTCCATCAGGTCGCGGGTGGCGGCCTCCACCACCTCGCGCCCCTTGTCGGTGATGGAGGCGAGCGTGCCGCGCCCGTCGTTGGGGTTGGGCCGTTTGTCGACCAGCCCTGCGGTCACCAGCCGGTCCACGGTGTTGGTGACGGACGTGGGATGGACCATCAGCCGCTCGCCGATCTTGGACATCGGCAGTTCGCCGGCCTTGGAGAAGGTGAGCAGGACCAGCGCCTCGTACCGGGCGAAGGTGAGCCCGTACGGCTTGACGACGGCGTCCACCCCGGCGAGCAGGATCTGGTGCGCGCGCATGATCGAGGTGATGGCCCCCATGGAGGGGACGGGCCCCCAGCGCTGCTTCCAGAGTTCGTCGGCGCGGGCGATGGGGTCGAAGGGCAGGCTGAGCGGCTTGGACACGCCACCGACCTTACCCACTGGTCACTTGCGGGTCAGCCCCGTCTCGCACTTCGGTCGCACGACCCCTCCCCGGTGCCCGCACCCACGCTCCGTGCTGCCCGTGCGGCCCGGTGCGGTGGACCTCGCGCACCAGAAGAAGACAGCAGAACGTCCCGAGCACGCCCGCCCCGGTATCGCGCCGGCGGTGTCGCAGAGCACGACCGACTGATCGTTATGTAACGATATGCCGGTCTTGCCATTCCCATCACCGCCCAGTTCGTCGCCCAGTCGACTTCCGAGGGGGCTGGATGTCCGGCCGCAGACCGCACCCGTCATCGCCGTCGCAGCTCCCGTGGGCGTCGGCCGCGCCGTCGCGCCGTACGCGGGGTACGCGTGCCACCCGGACGCCCCTTCTCGCCGTCCTGCTCGCGCTGGCCACGGCGATGGGCTGCGCCCCGTCCAGGTCCGGGGCCGATGCGCCCACCGCTCCCGCCGCCCGGACGGCCGCTGCGGTGGTCCAGGGTGAGGCCGCCCCGACCGCGGCGGCGCCGTTCTGGATCGACCCGGACAGTGACGCGGTCCGGCAGGTCGAGCAGTGGGAGAAGGAGGGGCGTTCGGGCGATGCGAAGCTGCTCAGGCGGATCGCGGACCGCGCCGTCGCCGTCTGGCCGGCCGGGGACAACCCCGAGCCGCAGATCCGCCGGGCGGTACGGGGCGCGACCGCCGGCAAGCGGACCGCGGTCTTCGTCGCGTACAACATCCCGCACCGCGACTGCGGGCTCTACTCGGCGGGCGGCGCCCCCGACGGGCCGGCCTACCGCGACTGGATCGACACCTTCGCGAACGCGATCGGTGACGCCCGGGCGATCGTCGTCCTGGAGCCGGACGCGCTCCCGCACCTCGCGGACGGCTGCACCCCCGACGAGCACCACACCGAGCGGTACGAGCTCCTCTCCCAGGCGGTCGGCCGGCTGAAGAAGCAGCCGCACACCCGTGTCTACCTGGACGCCGGTAACCCGGACTGGATCTCCGACCCGGCCAAGGTCGTGGGCCCGCTCCAGCGCGCGGGGGTCGGCGCGGCGGACGGTTTCTCGCTCAACGTGTCCAACTTCCAGACCAACGACACGGTCAAGGCGTACGGCACCCGGCTGGCCGGCCTGCTCGGCGAGACCCACTTCACGGTGGACACCAGCAGAAACGGCGCGGGCCCCCTCCCCGGCAACCGTGACCAGGCCTGGTGCAACCCCCCGGGCCGCGCCCTGGGCACCCCGCCGACCACGAACACCGGCAACGAACTGGTCGACGCGTTCCTCTGGATCAAACGCCCCGGCGAATCGGACGGCCCCTGCCGCGGCGGCCCGGCGGCGGGCACCTGGTGGCCGGAGTACGCGCTGGGCCTGGCCCGGCGCGCGAAGGGCTGAGGCCCAGCGGGCGAAGGGCTGAGGCCCGGCCGGACGCGTACGGGACCGGGTCCCCCACGCGTCCGGTCCCCACGGCCCGGAAACCGCCGTGGATGTGCCCAGGACCACCCCTGCGGGTGGAGGTTGTGTGCAGTGCGACCGCTTCCGCGTTCCGTGAGCGGTAACGTGTCGAATTCCTCAGCTGGGGCATCGTGATACCAGTCGAGCGTCATTCGAACACGGTTCAACGGGGAGATCATGACACCCGTATTCGAGAACGCGAACAAGGTCTTCGAGCTGCTGGCCACCCTCGTACGCAGACCGAGAAAAGGCGAGTTACCCGCGGAACTCGCCGAGCGAAACGGAATTCCCGTGGTCTGTCTGGTCGGTGACGATCTGACGGAGCTGACCGAGGGCATCAAGGCTTCCCTCGGCGAGGCCACGCCCCGCCGGATCCCGCACGAGTTCATCTCCATGTCCGCGATCCGGGACGAAGTCGCCCGGGAATCAGACCCCCTGCCCGCCGAATGGCAGCCGGTCGAGGTGTACCGGCGGGCGCTGGTGGCGCTCGCCCAGGAGTTCTCCTCGGTACGCAACGGGCGCGACGAGCGGGTGCGGTTCCGGCGGTTCGGGCTGGTCAACTGGTTACTGGAGTCCGATTACCCGGCACGGGAACCGGATCCTCAGCAGGACCGGGAACTGCTGCGCAGGCTGCGGGAGCGGGAGTTCCAGCGCCGGCGGCTGTTCGGTGTGCTGCGCAGTCCGGACACCGAGGTCTCGATACAGGGAAACATTCCCTGGTGGGTTCTCGTCCTGGGACTCCATCTCTTTCCGCTCGCCTGGTTCCGCGCCTGGCGCGGTGTCGGGGCCGAGTACCGGTGGCTCATGCGGCAGCCCTACATGGCGCCGCGCGACCCGGGGACATTCCCCGGTTTCGCCATGCGGCTGACGCGGCCCCGCCGGGGACGGGAAAACCCCGAGCAGGTCGGCAAGTTGATGATCAACGCCTTTCTGGAAGATCTCCGGGTGGCGTACCGGCGCCGATTCCGGCGGCGCAGGGCCGCACGCCGTACCGCCTATTGCGTGGCGTTTCTGACGGACGTGAGCGACGCCGATCACGGCACGGCACTGATCCGTTCGCTGGTGGACGTACGCAACGAGACCGGGGTTTTCGATCCACTGGCGGTCTTCTGCACCGGAACGGGACTCGGGGGCGAGCTCCTCGGGCACGAACTGCGCGGGCAGGGGCCGCTGTCGGAGGATCTGTACGGGATCTGGCGCCACAACTTCGAGGCTGCCGGGCGGAGCCGTTCGGCCGGCGTCTGGTACCTGCCGGTCGACGTGCCCGCGCCACTGGCCCCGGACGCACCCACGTACCAGCAGCAGAAGAACCGGGTCGAGCTGGTCAGACGGCTCACGGTGGATCCGCCGCCGGGGTGGGCGCGCCGACGGGTGACGGCCCTGGCGGGGGTGGTCGTGGTCGCGCTGCTCGCGGGCGGGTTCGCCCGGGCCTTCGACCCGGGGCCCGCGCTGAAGTCGCGGGAGCTGCACTGCGGGCTGAGCGCGTCGGACCCCGATGCGGCGACGCTGGAGCGCCGGTCGACCGGGGAGTGTGTCGGGGTCGCGCCGAACGGTTACGCCTTCGGTTCCAAGGATCCGGCGCTCAGGGAGACGCTGAGCACGATCGCCCGCCAGAACCGCGAGGCCGACAAGATCCACCAGCAGTACGCGGACCGGCCGGTGGTGACGCTGGTCCATCTCTCCGCGCTGCTCAGCACCTCCGGGCAGCCCAGCTCGCTCACGTACGTACGAGAGGCGCTTCAGGGCGCGGCGAGCGCGCAGCGGCGTCAACTGGACAAGCGCGGGGCCACCGATCCGGTGCTGCGGATCTTTCCGGCGAGCGCCGGTACGGGGATGCGGTTCGGCCCCGAGGTCGCCCGCACGGTGGAGGGGATGATGCGGAGCGACCCGTCCATCGTCGGGGTCACCGGGCTCGACCAGAGCCGTACGGCGACCATCGCGACGATAGAGGAGCTGACCCGGATCGGCCTGCCGATGGTGGCGACGTCGCTGTCGGCGGACTCCCTGGACGACCACTCGCCGATGTACTACCAGGTGTCGCCGCAGAACCGGCGCCAGGCGGCGGTCGCCGCGGCGTACGGGGCGTATCTGGCCGGGGAGAAGACGATTCCGCGGCGCAGCGTGCGGATCGTCTACTCGGCGGATCCGACCGACGAGTACAGCGAGAACCTGCGGGCCGACGCGGCGCAGAGCTTCGACGGCGCGGACTTCGACATCGAGCAGCAGGGGTACAAGCCGTCGCCCGCCCCGAACACGGTCTCCGGGTATCCGGGGCCGCGGACCGTGGGGGAGCACGCGTGCGGGTACGACGGGCTGGTGTTCTTCACCGGACGGCCGGAGGACTTCGAGACGCTGCTGGCCGGGGTGAACGCGGCGTGCGGTTCGAACCCGCCGTTCCTGCTCGGGGGTGACGACGTGGCGCGGATGGCGGCGGATCCGGTCCGGCGTACCGCGTACCCCAAAGTGCCCTTCGACTTCCTGGACTTCACCCTGGGATCCACGTCCTGCCAGACGAAGAGCGACCTCTACAGCACCTTGCGGAAGCTGTTCCCCACGGAGTGCGAGCAGTTGGCGAACACGTCGCTGGACGGGCATGCCTCGCTGGCGTTCGACGCGGTCAATCTGTATCTCAAGGCGGTGGGGCAGCTTCAGGACGCGGCGTCGAAACTGCCGCTGTCCTCGCTGACGGTGTGGCACTCGCTCAGCAGCATCCATGGGCGCGCGGCGCTGGACGGGGAGAGCGGGCGGATCGACTTCGGCGGGGTGGTGGACCGTCAGATTCCGCTCGACAAGATCATATCGGTGCAGCGGGTGGACGGGATGAAGCGGCCCGCGCAGGTCGGATTCTGCGGGCGGTGGGGGACGCTGAGCCAGAGCGGCTGGTGCCCGCCGCCGGAGCAGCGCGGAGGGACGGGGTAGCGGGGGACGAGGTGGAGCGGGGGACGAGGCAGAGCGGGGGACGAGGCAGAGCGGGGGGCGTACGCGGGAGGAGGTCCCGCTCGCCGCGTACACGCCCCTCGTGACCGGTGGCCGCTACTCCACCTGGATCCACTTCGCCTCGGACGGCAGACCCGCCGCGTCGGTGACGAACAGCATGTACCAGCCGGGCGGCACCAGGGCGCGGTCCTTCGGAACCTCCACTGTCAGGGAGCCCTTGCCCTTCGTCATCGTGAGGTCGACCGAGCGCTGCTCGACGTCCGTCGTGTGGGTGACCGCGCTCGGGCGCATCAGCCGCACCTTGGCGATCGCCTCGGGGTGGTCCGTACGGAAGGTGGCCCGGCCGTTCGCGCCGGCCTTCCGCGGGCCCGCGCCCAGCTTCGGGCGCTTCTCCTGGGCCTTGTCGCCGTGGAGGTAGGGCGGGGTGTAGATCTCCACCCGCTGCTCGAACGTGCCGAGCTTGGTGTTGTCCGCGTCGTCGAAGAGCGGGTCGGAGCCGAAGGTCACCACCCGGCCGTCCGGCAGCAGCAGCGCCTCGGAGTGGTAGTTGCGGCCCACGGTCGGGTCGGCGGCGCGGCGGAAGGTGTTGGACTTCGGGTCGTAGAACTGCGCCTTCAGGATGTCGCTGGCGCTGCGGCCCCGGTAGTCGGAGGAGCCGCCGGTGGTGAACACCGAGTCGTCCGGCAGCAGCACACTGCTCAGGTACCGGGTGCCCTGCGGCAGCTTCGGGCCCTCCCGGAAGGCCGGGTTGTCGGCCTTCAGGTCGACGACGGCGGTACGGGCGGTGGCCTTGGAGGACTCACCGACCCCGCCGCCGCCCAGCAGCATCACCCGCTGGTCCTGGACGGGCGGCAGCAGCAGGGAGGCCGAGGTCTCCGTCTGGTCGAGGTCGGTGAGGCCGCCGATCCCGGTGAACGTGTTGGTCTTCACGTCCCACAGCCCCGGCTCGCGGCCCTGGTCGGCGGGGCCGTACCCGGCGTTGGAGCCGGAGTAGAAGAGCTTGCCGCCCTTGGTGAGGAAGAGCGCGGGATAGGTCGGGAAGTAGCGGGTGGGGCCCTTGGACCACTTCTTGGTCTTCGGGTCGTACAGCTCGTTGTCCCCGGTGAGTACGGCGCCCACGTCGTCCAGGCCGGAGACGGCGAGCACCTTGCCGTCCTCCAGGGTGACGAGCGTGGGGTACCAGCGGGCCTCCTTCATGGGGTCGACGGGGATGTACTTCTCGGCCCTGGGGTCGAACTCGTACGCGGCCTTGATCCCCTGGAAGTCCTGCTTCTCCGTGGTGATCTTCTGGGCGAGGCCGTAGAGGTTGTCGGCGTCCTTGCCCTTGAGGCCGAGGATCTCGTACTGCGCGGCCTGCGTCGTCAGCGCCTGGGGGCCCTTGCGCGCCGCCTCCACGAAGACGCGCGCCTCCCCGGCCGTGACCTTGGTCTTCCAGGGCAGCATCCGGCCGCTGGACGCGTAGGAGATCTTGAACTCACGCTTGGCCTTCGGGACGGTGACATCGAACTTGCTGAGGTACTCGACACCCGACGGGGAGCGGAAGCGTGTCCCCTTCTTGAAGGTGTGCGCCTTGTCGGGGTTCTCGTTCTTGATCCGCATGCCGCCGCCCGCGCGCTCGATCGTGTCGTCGAGCACCTCGTAGCGCGCCGTGCCGCCCGCGACCAGCAGCCGGCCGTCGGGGAGCTGGGAGTGGCCCGAGCAGAAGAAGTCCTCGGGGGTGGGGATCTTCTTGAACGAGTTGTCGGCCGGGTTCCACAGGATCGTGTCGAACGAACCCTTGTCGAACTTCTTCTGGTTGTTGCCGGAGCCCGCGATGATCAGCACCTTGCCGGTGTGGAGCAGGGCCGCGTGGATCGCGTTCGTACGGTACTCCTGGGGCACGGCGAGGGTGCTCCAGGAGCCGTACTGCCGCTTGTAGCCGGGCTGGGCGATCTTGTACGCGTGGTACTTCTCCTGGGCGAAGGAGACGGCCGCGGGGGCGTTGAGGCCGACGAGCACCACCACCGCTCCCCCGCCCATCAGGGTCTTCCTCAGTCTGCTCGACGGCCGGCGCCGGGGCCGGTACTGGTCAGACATCTGTCAGTTCCCTCCGGTCGTCGTCGACACGGGTGTCGCGCGGTCCGCCAGGGGGCGCGCCGGGGCCACGGGGTGGGGCGGTGCCACGGGGTGGGGCGGTGCCACCGGCCTGGGCGGGAAGGCCGGCTTCGGCGGGACCGCGGGCCGCTGTCCGGGCCGCGGCTCGGCAGCCACGGGGGCGGGGGCGGGGGCCGCGCTCCGCTCGGCGCGCTCCTGCCGGAGCGTCCACCCCCAGACCGCGACCGGGGCAAGCGCGATCGCCAGCGCCAGGAGGGCCCAGGTGCGCATCGCCACATGGGAGTGGCCGAGGAACACGGACGCGATGAGCGAACAGACCAGCACAGCGGCCCAGAAGAGGTGCAGCCGGAACGTCAGCAGCCGGTCGGGGCTGGCCTCGCCGCCCTTGGGGGTGACGACGAAGCGGCCGCGGGTACGCAGCACCGCGGAACCCAGGGACTTGAGGTAGACCGGCGCGGAGAGCGCGGACATCGCCATCCCCGCGAGCCCGCCGGAGCCCTCGGGCTCGTGCGGTGAGACGTTGTGGCGCCGGTTCCAGAGGTAGAGCCCTATCTGGAGGGCGGCGGCGTCGCTGTAGAGCATCAGCAGGACGGAGGACGAGACCTGGGTGCCGGAGGCGCCGAGCCACAGGAACAGGACGCAGCTCAGGATGCCCAGGAACCAGTTGACCGCGGTCATCGGGTAGTAGACGAGCATCATCGTGTAGCTGAAGAGCCGTCCGGGCGGCACCCGGAAGGGCGCCTTCCAGTACTGCTTGAAGAGGGTCTCGTACGTCCCTCGGGACCAGCGGAGCTGCTGGGTGAAGAAGTCCGTCCAGGAGGCGGGCCCCTCGCCCACGGCCAGTACGTCGGGCGTGTAGACGGAGCGCCAGAACCGGCCGGTGAGCGGGTTCCTGCGGCGGTGCAGCTCGAAGCCGGTGGCCATGTCCTCGGTGATCGAGTCGTACAGACCGCCGGCCTGCTTGAGCGCGGTGACCCGTACGACGTTGTTGGTGCCGACGAACATGGGCGCGCGGTAGCGGTTGCCCGCCCGCTGGATCAGCGCGTGGAACAGGAACTGCTGGGACTCGGCCGCCTTGGTGACCGGCGAGGTGTAGTTGCCGTACACCTGGGGGCCGACGACGAAGGCGACGTCCGGGTCGCGGAAGTAACCGAGCATCCGCTCCAGGAAGTTGGGGAGCGGTATGTGGTCGGTGTCGACGGAGGCGAAGAAGTCGTAGTCGTCGCCGTGCATCGCGAGCCAGGCGTTGTAGTTGCCGTGCTTGGTCCTGGCCTTGTGGACACCGCGCGTACGGTTCCACTCGGGCACCCCCAGCCGGGTGAAGTGGCGTACGCCCAGCTCCGCGCAGAGCGCCCGGGCGGCGGGGCTGTCGCCCTCGTCGAGCAGCCAGATGTCGAGCGGGCCGCTGTGGCGCAGGCGCCCGGCGCCTTCGAGGGTGTCCCGCACCATGGAGAGCGGTTCCTTGCCGGGGACGTACGTGGTGAGGAACGCGACCCGGGTGCCCGTCTCGGCGGGGACCGGTATCGGGTCCTGGGCGACCATGGTGGCGTGGGCCACGGAGACCACGTTGACCAGCATGAAGAAGGCGATGAGCCCGATCGAGCCGAGCATCACGTGGTCGAAGGCGATGAGCCAGCGGTCGCCGCCCTCGCGCTCGGTGCGGTGGGTGGGCCAGACCAGGTAGACGAGCAGGGCTCCGGAGAGGAGCGGTGCCAGCGCCATCAGCGCGATGGCGCGTATTCGACGGGGTTCCCGCGAGAGCAGACTCCGGTACCGCACCCGGTAGACGGCTGCCGGGTCCGGCTCCATGAGGGGACCGGCCAGACAACTGTGGATGTCGTAGTCGTACTCGAAGCTCTCCGGGCGCACGGTGCCACCAGCTTTCTCACGAGGTCGATGTCCCCACAAAAAGGGACATCGACCGGCGTGTCGACTGGAGGGGTCCGTGCGAGGGGCTTTACCTTCAAGGGTTCGCCCGTACGGAGTCGGCGCGGGCCACGCCCGGGAAACGTCCGGGCCGCCCGGAGGTTCGCACCGGGATCAGCGGGATCAGCCGGCGAGGTGGCGTTCCACCGTCTCGACCTTCGAGGTCAGACCGTCGGTGACACCGGGCCTGATGTCGGCCTTGAGGACGAGCGAGACGCGCCCGGCGCGGGCCTCGACGGCGGCGACGGCGCGCTTGACCACGTCCATCACCTCATCCCACTCTCCTTCGATCGAGGTGAACATGGCGTCCGTACGGTTCGGCAGTCCGGAGTCGCGGACGACGCGGACGGCGTCGGCGACGTACTCGCCGACGTCCTCCCCGACGCCGAGGGGCGAGACGGAGAAGGCGACGATCATGCGTTCACCGTGCCTTCGCGGCGGGCGCGGGAGGCGATGACCTCGTCGTCGGCGGCGCGCTTGAGCTTGCGCTCGGCGAAGAAGCCGCCGGTGGGCAGGACGGAGAGGACGAAGTAGAGGGCGGCGGTGCCGAAGGACCACTTGGTGCGGTTCCAGGCGTCCAGCCAGAAGAGCACGTACAGGACGAAGAGCAGGCCGTGGACGGCACCCATCACGGGGACCGCGTTGAACTCCGTCGTCCGCTTGAGGACCGAGCAGACGAGGAGCAGGAGGAAGGACACGGCCTCCGGGGCGGAGACCAGGCGGAGGCGGTGGAGGGAGGAGGCGGTCTTGATGTCCACGGGGCAGGCACCTTCGTCATCGGGGGCAACGTGAGGGCAGAGCGACACGCGGCTTCACGCGCGCGATCTTGTGAAAGCGCGCACAAGCGCCTCCTCATTGTGACAGCTCCACTTGACCCGACCGTTATCAGGGTCCTGGGTCCGGGGACGTTCCGGGACGTGTCGGGGTCGTGGCCCCTGTTCCCTGTCGGCGGCGCCGGATACCGTCGAGGCGTGGCTCAGTTCCGACTGCAAGGCAGCAAGGTGCTGGCCGTCGACCTGACCGGCGACGCCGTCAAAGCGAAGAACGGCTCGATGGTCGCGTACGACGGGCGGATGACCTTCAAGAAGATGACCGGCGGCGGTGACGGACTGCGCGGGATGGTGACGCGCCGCCTCACCGGCGAGCAGATGACCGTGATGGAGGTGAAAGGCCAGGGCACGTGTTACTTCGCCGACCGGGCGAGCGAGATCAATCTCGTCTCGCTGCACGGCGACAAACTCTATGTCGAGGCGAGCAATCTGCTCTGCACGGACGCCGGGCTGCGGACGGGCACGGCCTTCACCGGGCTGCGCGGCGGCGCGACCGGAAATGGCTTGTTCACGACCACGGTCGAGGGCACGGGACAGGCGGCGGTCATGTCGGACGGTGAGGCGGTGGTCCTCCGGGTGGCGCCGCAGTACCCGCTGTACGTCGACCCGGGCGCGTACATCGCGCATCAGGGCAATCTCCAGCAGAAGTTCCAGTCCGGGGTGAACTTCAGAACGATCATGGGCGAGGGGTCGGGCGAGTCCTTCCAGATCCGCTTCGAGGGCGACGGTCTGGTCTATGTGCAGCCGAGCGAGCGGAACACGATCGGGGGTGATGTCTGATGCCGTTCCGCGAGGTCAACGCGAAGATGGTCGAGGCTACGGTGGCGCCCGGCCAGAAGCTGTTCAGCCAGCGCGGCGCGATGCTCGCCTACCGGGGCGAGGTCAGCTTCACACCGAACATCCAGGGCGGCCAGGGCGGGCTGATGTCGATGATCGGCCGGCGCGTGGCGAACGAGGCGACCCCCCTGATGACGGTCGAGGGCAGTGGCACCGTCATGTTCGGGCACGGCGGCCACCACATCCAGGTGATCAATCTGGCGGGCGACACCCTCTACGTGGAGGCGGACCGGCTGCTCGCCTTCGACGGCACCCTCCAGCAGGGCACGATGTTCATGGGTTCGCAGGGCGGTGTGATGGGCATGGTGCGCGGCCAGGTGACCGGCCAGGGGCTGTTCACGACCACGCTCAAGGGCCACGGCGCGGTCGCGGTGATGGCGCACGGCGGGGTGATCGAGGTGCCGATCTCCCCGGGGCGGGACATCCATGTGGATCCGCAGGCGTACGTCGCCCACCACGGCGACGTACGGAACAAGCTCTCCACGGCGCTCGGCTGGCGCGACATGGTGGGACGCGGCTCGGGCGAGGCGTTCCAGCTGGAGCTGAGCGGCAGCGGTGCGGTGTTCGTCCAGGCGTCGGAGGAGAAGCTGTGAGCGGAGGAGTCATGAGCGCGCCGGTGATCCACGATCCGGTGACGCTGCCGAGCGACGACAACGTCAACGCGTACACCTTCTGCGTGGAGTTGAAGGGGAGCCGGTGGTTCCTCCAGAAGGGCAGGATGATCGCCTACTACGGGCAGATCAACTTCGACGGGATCGGTCACGGCCGCTTCGAACCGCTGGTGCGCAGCAGCTTCCACTCGCCGCTGCACGCGGCGGACTGGGTGGTCGCGGAGGGCAGCGGCAAGATGCTGCTCGCCGACCGCGCCTTCGACGTCAACTCCTTCGACCTGGAGGACGGCAATCTGACGATCCGGTCGGGGAATCTGCTGGCGTACGAACCCTCGCTGGCGCTGAAGCAGTCGATCGTGCCGGGGTTCCTGACCCTGATCGGGACGGGGAAGTTCGTCGCGGCGTCCAACGGGCCCGTGGTCTTCATGGAGCCGCCGCTCCGGGTGGACCCGCAGGCGCTGGTCGGCTGGGCGGACTGCCCGTCGCCCTGCCACCATTACGATCACGGCTATATGTCCGGTGTGCTCGGCGGACTCCGGTCGCTGACGGGGATCGGGGGCGTCTCGGGCGAGGAGCACCAATTCGAGTTCGTCGGCGCCGGTACGGTGCTGCTCCAGTCGACGGAGATACTGATGGCCGAGCAGCCGACGGGCGCGGCGGCCCCGGAGGCAGGGGTGCCGGGCGGCGGGGCGCCCTCCTCGGGACAGGGAGGACTTGGTGATCTCCAGCGCCGCTTCGGGCTGTGAGCGGTAGTCTGCGGAGTGTGACGTCGAACGCGTGCGCCTTTCCCATGGCGCGCCCGCGCGCCCGGGGTCACATGTAGCACCTCTCATATTTCGTCCAGAATTCAACTTCTTAGGTAGAATCGATTACATGGAGACCGAGACGGCCACCCGCTGGCTGAGCGATGCGGAGCAGTGCGCGTGGCGTACCCACCTGGATGTCAGCAAGCTGCTGACGCACCAGTTGGAGAAGGACCTCCAGCCGTTCGGGCTGACCATGAACGACTACGAGATCCTGGTCAATCTCTCGGAGTCGGCGGAGCGGCGTATGCGGATGAGCGATCTCGCCGCCATGACGCTCCAGTCCAAGAGCCGGCTCTCGCACCAGATCACCCGAATGGAGACCGCGGGCCTGGTGCGCAGAGAGAACTGCGAGTCCGACCGGCGCGGTCTCTTCGCGGTCCTGACCGACCAGGGTATGGAGACGATGCAGCGCGTCGCCCCGCACCATGTCGAGTCCGTACGGCGGCACTTCATCGATCTGCTCTCGCCCGAGGCGCTGGCGGAGCTGCGGGCGTCGCTGACCCCGGTCGCCGAACAGCTCCGCGGCCGGCGCGGCAAGGCCTGACGAGCGGCGGCGCCCGCACGCCCCGTACGACAGGCCGGAACGGCACGGCGGGCGGCACCGCACAGCGGGCGCGGTCAGGACAGCGGGCCCTACGTGTCGGCCTCGCCGGGGCCGGTCAGCGCCGGCAGCCGCAGTTCGAACAGGGCGCCGCCGGACGCCGGCCCGCCGACCGTGAGGGTGCCGCCGTGGCGTTCCGCCACATCGCGCGCGATGGCCAGCCCGAGACCGGCCCCGCCGTCGTCACGGCTACGGGCGTCGTCGAGGCGTACGAACCGTTCGAAGATCCGCTCGCGCTCCGCCTCCGGCACCCCGGCCCCGTCGTCGGCGACCGCGAGCACCACCCAGGCGCCCACCCGGCGCACCGACGCCTCGACCGAACCGGCCGCGTGCCGCTGCGCGTTGTCGAGGAGGTTGCCGAGCACCCGCGCCAGCTGACCGCGCGAACCGAGCACGTCGAACCCCTCCCGGGCGCGTACCGCGATGGGGATACGGTCCGTCGCCCGCTGCGAGACCTCCTCGCGGACCAGCGCGCCCAGATCGGTCCTGGTCCGCCCGGGCCGCTCCCCCGCGTCCAGCCGCGCCAGCATCAGCAGGTCCCCGGCGAGCTGCTGGAGCCGTACGGTGTCCGCGACCGCGCCCGGCACGTCCAGCAGCCCCGGGTGGGCGTGCCCCACTTCGAGCTGGGTGCGCAACGAGGCGATGGGGCTGCGCAGTTCGTGCGAGGCGTCCGCGACGAAGCGGCGCTGCCGCTCGACGGCCGCCTCCAGCGCGGTCAGCGTCTCGTTGGTGGTCCGGGCCAGCCGGGCCACCTCGTCGTGCGTGGCGGGCTCCGGCACCCGCCGGGACAGGTCCTCGGAGGCGGTGATGGCGGCCATCTCGCTCCGGATGCCCTCCACCGGCCGGAGCGCGCGCCGGGTGACCAGCCAGGTCACTCCGCCGACGATCAGGAGCAGGACCGGCAGGCCCAGCAGCATCGCCACGGCTGTCGTACCGACCGCGCTCTGCCGGTCCGCGAGGCTCGCCCCCGCGTGGACGCGGACCGTCCTGCCGGTGCGGTCGGTGGCCTCGACGGTCGCGAAGCGGTACGCGCCCGCCTGTCCGTCGGCCGTGGCGCTCCCGTCGCTGTACTCGGTGGTGTCGTCGATCTCCCCGACCGCCGGGTCGTCGTCCCCGCCCTTCCCGCTGTCGTCGTTCCCCCTGCCGTCGTCGTCACCGCCAGCGCCGTCGCCGTCGCCGTCGCCGTCGTCATCGGCGTCGTCGTCGTCGGCACCCGTACGGGCGGTGGCCGTCGGCTCCGCGGCCGCGTTCCGCGCCCCGCCGACCGTGGCCACGCCGGAGCCGCTGATCCGCTCCAGGCCCTCGCTGAGGGCGAGCAGCCGCCCGTCCTCGTCGGTGACCTGCACCGGATGGTCCTCGGCGTCCGGCAGCTCCAGCTTCGCGTACGGGGTCCGGTCGGGGGCCTGGGCGGCGATCTCCAGTGCGACCTCGCGCGCCGCCCGGTCCGCCTCGCGGTCCGCCTGACCGGTGAGGTTCACACGCAGCGAGAGCAGGACCGCGACCCCGGCCGCGACCAGCGCCACCGCGACGACGGCCGTCGCACCGAGCGACGCCTTGGCCCGTACGGACGAGAAGCGGCCGCTCACAGCGCGACCAGCCGGTAGCCCGCCCCGCGCACCGTCTGGATGGACGCGGCGCCGATCTTGCGGCGCAGCGCGCTGACATAGACCTCGATGATGTTGGGGTCGCCCTCGTAGGCGAAGTCCCAGACATGCTCCAGGATCTCCGGCTTGCCGACGACCTGTCCGGCCCGTACCGCCAACTGCTCCAGTACGGCGAACTCCTTGGCGGTGAGGGCCACTTCCGTACCGTCGCGGAAGACGCGCCGGGCAGCGGTGTCGACGGTGAGCCCGCCGATGCGCAGCACGGGCGAGGCGCCGGCCGAACCACGGCGGCGCAGCAGGGCCTTGACCCGGGCGACGAGGACGACGTACGAGAACGGCTTGGTCAGATAGTCGTCGGCGCCGGTGTCCAGCCCCTCCGCCTCGTCGTACTCGCCGTCCTTCGCGGTGAGCATCAGGATCGGTACGTCATGGCCGGCGGCGCGCAGGGCGGCGCAGACCCGGTAGCCGTTCATGCCGGGCAGCATGATGTCGAGGACGACGAGGTCGTACACGCCCTCGCCCGCGCGGTGCAGTCCTTCGAGGCCGTCGTGGACGACATCGACGGCGAACCCCTCGGCGGTCAGACCCTTGGCCAGCGACACCGCGAGCCGCTTCTCGTCCTCCACGATCAACAGGCGCATGCGCACAGCTTCCCAAACGGAACCTGAAGATCACTTCAGCCGACTTCAGCCTGGCTTCAGCTTCGGTACGGCAGATTGAAGGCGTTCGACACGGACCGACTCGGGAGGCCCACCCCATGAAGCGCAACTTCGTCATCGCAGCGATCACCGCGGCGGCACTGATCGGCGGCGGAACCTACACGGCCGCGGTCGCGCTGAGCAGCGACCACGGGCAGGACGGCAAGGACGCGGCGCCGGTGGTGCCCGTGGTCACCGCGACACCGACCGCCTCGGACGGCGCGCCGGACGACAACGGCGGCGACCGGGACGGCCGGGACGACGGCGCGGGCGACGACTCCACGGTCACGCCGGCCCCGCCGATGACGGTCTCCCCGACGCCGTCCGCCACCCCGAGCGCGCCCCGGGCGAGCCTGTCCGCGGCCCAGGCCGTCGCGGTGGCGCTCGCGGCGCGCCCGGGGGCGGTGTCCTCGGTGGAGCGGGACGACGACGGTGCCGCCGGCGCCGAGCGCTGGGAGATCGATCTGCTCGGTAAGGACAACCGCTGGGTGGAGCTGAAGGTGGACGCGGCCGACGGGTCGGTCCGGGTGGACCGGAACGCCGACACCGCCGACGATGACGACGCCGACGACCGGGCGGCCCTGCGCGCCGCCACGGTCGATGTGCGCCGGGCGATCTCCGCCGCCCTCGCCTCCGTACCCGGAACGGTGACCTCCGCCGAGCTGGACGACGACCGGGGCGGGCCCTGGGAGGTCGACGTACGCGGCAAGGACGGCCGTACGCACGAGCTGAACGTCAACTCCAGGACCGGCGCGGTGACGGTGGGCAGCGACGACGACGGTGACGACGACTGACGGCGGCGGACCGCGGCCGATGACCGCTGATGAACGCCGATGAACGCCGATGACGGGAGTACGCGACAGCGGGAGCCGGACGGGCCGCGAACGACGGTCCGTCCGGCTCCCGTTCAGTGGCCGGACGAGCCGGACGGGCCGGGCCGGCCGGACGTGATCCCCGCGACCAGTTCGTCCGCCGCCGTGTACGGGTCCAGCTCGCCGGCCACGACGCTCTCGGCCAGCGCGCCCAGGCGGCGGTCGCCGTGCAGGTCCCCGATGCGCCGGCGCAGGGTCGTGACGGCGATGGTCTCCACCTCGTGGGCCGCGCGGGCGGCCCGGCGCTCGGCGAGGACGCCGTGCTCCTCCATCCAGGCGCGGTGCTTCTCCAGCGCCTCCACCACCTCGTCGGTACCCTCGCCCCGCGCGGCGACGGTCTTCACGATCGGCGGGCGCCAGTCGCCGGGGCCCCGGGACTCGCCGAGGCCGAGCATGTGGTTCAGCTCGCGGGCCGTGGCGTCGGCGCCGTCGCGGTCGGCCTTGTTGACCACGTACACGTCACCGATCTCCAGGATCCCCGCCTTGGCGGCCTGGATGCCGTCGCCCATACCGGGCGCCAGCAGCACGACCGAGGTGTCGGCCTGCGAGGCGATCTCGACCTCCGACTGGCCGACGCCTACCGTCTCCACGATGATCACATCGCACCCCGCCGCGTCCAGCACCCGGATCGCCTGCGGGGCTGCCCAGGCCAGGCCGCCGAGATGGCCGCGGGTCGCCATCGAGCGGATGTAGACGCCCGGGTCGGAGGCGTGCTCGGACATCCGGACCCGGTCGCCGAGAAGCGCGCCGCCGGAAAAGGGGGACGAGGGGTCGACCGCCAGTACGGCGACCCGCCTGCCCGCCCTGCGGTACGCGGAGACCAGCGCCGAGGTCGAGGTCGACTTGCCGACACCGGGCGAGCCGGTCAGGCCGACGACGTACGCGTTCCCCGCGAGCGGGGCCAGCGCCGCCATCACCTCGCGGAGCTGCGGGGACGCCCCCTCGACCAGGGAGATCAGCCGGGCCACGGCCCGCGGCCGGCCCTCGCGCGCCTGGGCCACCAGCCCCGGGACGTCCTGCATCACAGCTCCGCTCCTCTCGCGCCGCCGGACCGCGGCTCCCCGTACGGCCGGACCCCGCACGGCCGGACCCCGTACGGCCCGGCCCGGCCACCCGGGCGCGGATATGGCCGAATTCCAGTCACTGTCCCGGCACGCGGACGATCAGCGCGTCCCCCTGGCCGCCGCCTCCGCAGAGGGCCGCGGCGCCGGTCCCGCCGCCGCGCCGCTTCAGCTCCAGCGCGAGATGGAGCACCAGCCGGGCGCCCGACATCCCGATGGGGTGGCCCAGCGCGATCGCTCCCCCGTTCACGTTCACCTTTTCCGGGGACACTCCGAGGTCCTTCATGGACTGCACGGCGACCGCCGCGAACGCCTCGTTGATCTCGATCAGGTCCAGGTCGTCGATGTCGAGGCCGTCCTTCTCCAGGGCGTGCAGAATCGCGTTCGAGGGCTGGGACTGGAGCGAGTTGTCCGGGCCCGCCACATTGCCGTGCGCACCGATCTCGGCCAGCCACTCCAGGCCCAGCTCCTCGGCCTTCGCCCTGCTCATGACGACGACGGCCGCCGCGCCGTCGGAGATCTGCGAGGAGGTGCCCGCGGTGATCGTGCCGTCCGCGGCGAACGCGGGGCGCAGCCGGGCCAGCGACTCCACGGTGGTCTCGGGGCGGATCCCCTCGTCCTGCGAGAAGAGCACCGGGTCGCCCTTGCGCTGCGGGATCTCGACCGGGGTGATCTCCTCCTCGAAGATCCCGTTCTTCCGGGCGGCGGCGGCCCGCTGGTGGGAGAGGGCGCCGAACTCGTCCTGCGGGAGGCGCGCGATGCCCAGGCGGGCGTTGTGCTTCTCCGTGGAGGCGCCCATGGCGATGGACTCGAAGGAGTCGGTGAGCCCGTCGTACGCCATGGAGTCCAGCATCTCGATCGCGCCGTACTTGTGGCCCTCACGGGACTTGGGCAGCAGGTGTGGGGCGTTCGTCATCGATTCCTGGCCACCGGCGACGACGATGTCGAACTCCCCCGCGCGGATGAGCTGGTCGGCCAGCGCGATCGCGTCGAGCCCGGAGAGACAGACCTTGTTGACGGTGAGTGCGGGGACGTTCATCGGGATGCCGCCCTTGACGGCGGCCTGGCGCGCCGGGATCTGGCCGGCCCCGGCCTGGAGCACCTGGCCCATGATCACGTACTGCACCTGGTCGCCGCCGATCCCGGCCCGTTCCAGGGCGGCCTTGATGGCGAAGCCGCCCAGGTCGGCGCCGGAGAAGCTGGTGAGCGAGCCGAGGAGCCGTCCCATGGGGGTACGGGCGCCGGCGACGATCACGGAGGTGGTGGTGTTCGTTCCAGACATGGGACGCGATCCCCTTTACGTGCGGCTGCGTGCGGCCTGAGGAGTGGACGGTGGGCCGGCCGTCGTGTGAACGACGGTTCACTTCAAATGTACTGAGCGGTACGGGTCCGGGTCACCCGGCGGCGCGTGTGACGGCGCGCACGTTGCGTAATCACCTCCCTACCGCTGCACTGTCAGCATGCTGACGAGAATCGACCACATCGGAATCGCCTGTTTCGACCTCGAAGCGACCGTCGAGTTCTACCGGGCCACGTACGGCTTCGAGGTGTTCCACACCGAGGTCAACGAGGAGCAGGGCGTCCGCGAGGCCATGCTCAAGATCAACGGGACGTCCGACGGCGGAGCCTCGTACCTCCAGCTCCTCGAACCCACCCGGGAGGATTCGGCCGTGGGCAAGTGGCTGGCCAAGAACGGGGAGGGCGTCCATCACATCGCGTTCGGGACCGCCGATGTGGACGGGGATGCCCAGGCCGTACGTGACAAGGGGGTACGGGTCCTCTACGACGAGCCGCGCACCGGTTCGATGGGGTCCCGCATCACGTTCCTCCACCCCAAGGACTGCCACGGCGTACTCACAGAACTGGTCACCTCCCGCCCGGAGCACTGACCTTAAGGATTCCCGGCCCGGTAGAGTGGCGCTTCCGGGCCGGGGCCGGGCCGGGGCCGCGCCCCTGCCGTTGATCTGTCACCATTCCCCCGGGGGTCCGTTCGCCGAGAACGGTGCCCAATAGGGCAGTTGCGACCAGGGGACGGATGGGACCGCGCAGTGCGGGGCTACGAAAGCCAGCAGAGCCACCGAGCTGAGGACGACCACCTCTCGCGGTTCGAAGCCGAGATGGACCGGCTGAAGACCGCGCGGGAGAAGGCCGTCCAGCACGCCGAGGACCTCGGTTACCAGGTCGAGGTGTTGCGCGCCAAGCTCCACGAGGCACGGCGCGCTCTGGCGACCCGTCCTTCTTCCTCGTACGACAGCGGAGACCTCGGCTACCAGGCCGAACAGCATCTGCGGAACGCCCAGATGCAGGCCGAGCAGATGCGCCAGGACGCCGAGCGCGAGCTGCGCGACGCCCGCGCCCAGACGCAGCGCATCCTCCAGGAGCACGCCGAGCACCAGGCGCGGCTCCAGGCGGAGCTGCACACGGAGGCCGTCCAGCGCCGCCAGCGGCTCGACCAGGAGCTGGCGGAGCGCCGGCAGACCGTCGAGTCCCACGTCAACGAGAACGTCGCCTGGGCCGAACAGCTCCGCGCCCGTACGGAGGCCCAGGCCAGGCGGCTGATGGACGAGTCGCGCGCCGAGGCGGAGCAGTCGCTCGCCGCCGCGCGCGCCGAGGCCGCGCGGGTCACCGACGAGGCGCGGCGCAGGCTGGGTTCCGAGGCCGAGGCGGCCAGGGCCGAGGCCGAGGCGCTGCTGCTGCGGGCCCGCAGGGACGCCGAGCGGATGCTGAACGCCGCCTCGTCGCAGGCGCAGGAGGCCACCAGCCACGCCGAACAGCTCCGTACCTCCACCACCGCCGAGGCCGACCAGGCCCGCCAGCAGGCCACCGAGCTGAGCCGCGCCGCCGAGCAGCGGATGCAGGCCGCCGAGGAGCGGATGCGGGAGGCCAGGGCCGAGGCCGAGAAGGTCGTCACGGAGGCCAAGGAGACCGCGTCCAAGCGGCTCGCCGGCGCCGAGTCGCAGAACGAGCAGCGCACCCGTACGGCCAAGTCGGAGATCGCCCGGCTGGTCAACGAGGCGACCAAGGAGGCCGAGGCCACCAAGGCGGAGGCCGAGCAGGCCCTCGCCGACGCCCGCGCCGAGGGCGAGAAGCTGGTCGCGGAGGCCGCCGAGAAGGCCCGCGCGGTCGCCGCGGAGGACACCGCGGCCCAGCTCGCCAAGGCGGCCCGTACCGCCGAAGAGGTCCTGACGAAGGCGTCCGACGACGCGCAGGCCACCACCCGCTCGGCGAGCGAGGAGGCCGACCGGATCCGCCACGAGGCCGAGGCCGAGGCGGACCGGCTCCGCGGCGAGGCCGCCGAGCAGGCCGACCAGCTCAAGGGCGCCGCCAAGGACGACACGAAGGAGTACCGCGCCAAGACGGTCGAGCTCCAGGAGGAGGCGCGCCGGCTGCGCGGCGAGGCCGAACAGCTCAGGGCCGAGGCGGTCGCGGAGGGCGAGCGGATCCGCGGCGAGGCCCGCAGGGAGGCCGTCCAGCAGATCGAGGAGGCGGCCAGGTCCGCCGAGGAACTGCTGACGAAGGCGAAGGCCGACGCCGACGAGCTGCGCACGAGCGCGACGTCCGAGAGCGAACGGGTCCGCACCGAAGCCATCGAGCGCGCCACGACGCTGCGCCGGCAGGCCGAGGAGACCCTGGAGCGCACCCGTGCCGAGGCCGAGCGGCTGCGCGAGGAGGGCGAGGACCTCGCCGAGGTCATGCGGGTCGCCGCCGAGCAGGCCGCCGCCGAGCTGCGCGAGGAGGCCGAGCGGGGCGTCGAGGCCCGCAAGGCCGAGGCGGCCGGCGAGCTGACCCGGCTGCACACGGAGGCGGAGGCGCGCTTCGCGTCCGCCGAGGAGGCGCTGACCGAGGCGCGCGCCGAGGGCGAGCGGATCCGCCGTGAGGCGGCCGAGGAGGCCGAGCGGCTGCGCACGGAGACCGCGGAGCGCAGCCGTACGCTCCAGGCACAGGCCGAGGAGGAGGCCGAGCGGCTGCGGACCGAGGCGGCCCAGGACGCCTCGGAGTCCCGCGCCGAGGCGGAGAACGCGGCGGTACGGCTGCGCACGGAGGCCGCCACGGAGGCGGAGCGGCTCAAGACCGAGGCGCAGGAGAGCGCCGACCGGATCAGGGCGGAGGCGGGCGCCGCCGCCGAGCGGGTCGCCGCCGAGGCCGCCGAGGCGCTGGCCGCCGCGCAGGAGGAGGCGACGCGTCGCCGGCGCGAGGCCGAGGAGACCCTGACGGGCGCCCGCGCCGAGGCGGAGCAGGAGCGCGAGCGCGCCCGCGAGCAGAGCGAGGAACTGCTCGCGTCGGCGCGCAAACGGGTCGAGGACGCGCAGACCGAGGCGCAGCGGCTGGTCGGCGAGGCCGACTACCGCGCCACGGAGCTGGTGGCCGCCGCCGAGCAGACCGCCCAGCAGGTGCGGGACGCGGTCGCGGGGCTGCACGACCAGGCCGAGCAGGAGATCCTGGCGCAGCGGGTCGCCGCCGAGCAGGCCGCGGACCGGCTCCAGGCGGAGACGCGCGAGGAGGCCGAGCGGGTACGGGCGGAGGCGCGCACCGAGCGGGAGCGGGCCACCGCGGAGGCGAACCAGCTCCGTACCCGGGTCCAGGAGGAGTCGGAGGCCGCCCAGGCGCTCGCCGAACGCACCGTCAACGACGCGATCGGGGAGGCGGAGCGGCTGCGCTCCGACAGCGCCGAGTACGCGCAGCGGGTACGGACGGAGGCGTCGGACGCGCTGGCGTCGGCGGAGCAGGACGCGTCCCGCAGCCGCGCCGAGGCCCGCGAGGACGCCAACCGGATGCGGAGCGACGCCGCCGCGCAGGCCGACCGGCTCATCAACGAGGCCGCGGGCGAGTCCGAGCGGATGCGTGCGGAGGCCGCCGAGACGGTGGGCTCCGCACAGCAGGCCGCGGAGCGGGTACGGGCCGAGGCCGAGCAGCTCAAGCGGGAGAGCGAGGCCACGGCCGAGCGGGTCAGGAACGAGGCGCAGGAGGAGACGGACTGGCTGCTCGACGAGGCGCGCAAGGACGCGGCGAAGCGCCGCTCCGACGCCGCGGAGCAGGCGGACCAGCTCATCAACAAGGCCCGGGAGGAGGGGCTGCGCGCGGCCACGGAGGCCGAGAAGCAGGCCGACGCGCTGGTCGGCGCGGCCCGCAAGGAGGCGGCCCGGATCACCTCGGACGCGACGATCGACGGGAACTCCCTCGTGGAGCAGGCCCGTTCGGACGCGAACGAGCTGCTGGTGGGGGCGCGCCGGGACGCGACGGCCATACGGGAGCGTGGCGAGGAGCTGCGCAGGCGCGTCGAGAACGAGATCGAGCAACTGCACGAGCGGGCGCGGCGTGAGACGTCCGAACAGCTCAGGACTGCGGGCGAGCGCGTCGACAAGCTGATGAAGGCCGCCGACGAACAGCGTGCCGAGGCCGAGGAGAAGGCCAAGGAGCTGGTCGCGGACGCCAATTCGGAGGCGAGTTCGGTCCGGATCGCGGCGGTGCGCAAGGCGGAGGGTCTCCTCAAGGAGGCCGAGCAGAAGAAGGCGACCCTGGTCAGAGAGGCCGAGCAACTGCGCGCCGAGGCCGCCGCCGAGGCGAAACAGATGGTCGACGAGGGCAAACACGAGCTGGATGTGCTGGTCCGCAGACGTGAGGACATCCAGGCGGAGATCTCCCGTGTCCAGGATGTGCTGGAGGCGTTGGAGTCGTTCGAGACACCGTCAGGCGGCGGGAAGGACAATCCCGTCAAGGCGGGCGCAGTGGCTGGAACCACCCGTTCGAGTAACAAGTCCTCGGACAGTTAGAGTCTGTGGAAGGCGACTTGCCACTCGAAAGGCTGGACATTCTCCATATCAAAGCTGCATCGGCTCGGTGACACGCCGCTCAGGCCCCTAGGATTCCTTCTATCACCTCACCGGTCTCATTCGACAGGAACCCCATGAGCGACACTTCCTCCCCATTCGGCTTCGAGCTCGTGCGGCGTGGTTACGACCGCGGTCAGGTGGACGACCGCATTACCAAACTCGTCGCCGACCGTGACAGTGCACTGGCCCGCATCACCGCTCTCGAAAAGCGCATCGAGGAACTCCACCTTGAGACGCAGAACGCCCAGGCCCAGGTCAGCGACGCCGAGCCGTCGTACGCCGGTCTCGGCGCCCGCGTCGAGAAGATCCTCCGCCTCGCCGAGGAGGAGGCGAAGGACCTGCGCGAGGAGGCCCGTCGCGCGGCGGAACAGCACCGTGAGCTCGCCGAGTCGGCGGCCCAGCAGGTACGCAACGACGCCGAGGCGTTCGCCGTCGAGCGCAAGGCGAAGGCCGAGGACGAGGGCGTCCGTATCGTCGACAAGGCGAAGGGCGACGCGTCGACGCTGCGTTCGGACGCGCAGAAGGACGCGCAGTCCAAGCGCGAGGAGGCCGACGCGCTCTTCGAGGAGACCCGTGCCAAGGCCGCCCAGGCCGCCACGGACTTCGAGACGAACCTCGCCAAGCGGCGTGAGCAGTCGGAGCGCGACCTGGCATCCCGTCAGGCGAAGGCCGAGAAGCGCCTGGCGGAGATCGAGCACCGCGCCGAGCAGCTTCGTCTGGAGGCCGAGAAGCTGCGTACGGACGCGGAGCGCAGGGCCCGTCAGACGGTCGAGACGGCGCAGCGTCAGTCCGAGGACATCGTGGCGGACGCGAACGCCAAGGCCGACCGGATCCGCAGCGAATCGGAGCGCGAGCTGGCGGCGCTCACCAACCGCCGCGACTCGATCAACGCCCAGCTCACCAACGTCCGCGAGATGCTGGCGACGCTGACGGGTGCCGCGGTGGCCGCCGCCGGCTCCCCGGCGGACGACGAGCCGATCTCCCGTGGGGTCCCGGCGCAGCAGTCGCGCTGATCCACCACGGCCCCGGCCGATCGATCGGGTAACGATCGCGCAGCCCCCTGTCACTCCGGTGGCGGGGGGCTTTGCGCGCGTTTAGGTTGGCCGCATGATCGAGGTAGAGGGGCTCACCAAACGCTTCGGCCGCAAGGTGGCCGTCGATCACCTCTCCTTCCAGGTGCGGCCCGGCCTGGTGACCGGCTTCCTCGGCCCCAACGGGGCGGGCAAGTCGACCACGATGCGGATGATGCTCGGTCTGGACCATCCGACGGGCGGCTCGGTCCGGATCGACGGACGGCACTACCGGGACCTCGCGGAACCCCTCAAGCACATCGGGGCGCTGCTGGAGGCCAAGTCGGTGCACGGGGGCCGTACCGCGTACAACAACCTCCTCTGTCTGGCGCAGAGCAACCGGATCCCGGAGTCCCGGGTCGACGACGTCCTCGACGTGGTCGGACTGACGGCGGTGGCGCGGAAGAAGTCGAAGGGATTCTCCCTCGGGATGGGGCAGCGGCTCGGTATCGCGGCGGCGCTGCTCGGTGATCCGGAGATCTTGATGTTCGACGAACCGGTGAATGGTCTGGACCCCGAGGGAATCCACTGGATCCGCAATCTGATGAAGGCACTCGCACACGAAGGCCGCACGATCTTCGTATCCAGTCATCTCATGAGTGAAATGGCCCTGACCGCCGATCACTTGATCGTGATCGGGCAGGGCAGACTGCTCGCGAACACCTCGATGGCCGACTTCATCCACACGAATTCCCGGAGTTACGCGCGGCTGCGTTCGCCGCAGCGCGAGCAGTTGAAGGACGCGCTGCACGAGGGGGGTTTCACGGCGGCCGACGCGGCCGGCGGAGTCCTGGAGGTCGACGGCGCGACCACGGAGGAGCTGGGTGAGCTGGCCGCGCGCCACGGGATCGTGCTGCACGAGCTGAGCGCCCAGCGCGCCTCCCTCGAAGAAGCGTTCATGCAGATGACGGCGGAGTCGGTCGAGTACCACTCCCGCGGGTCCGGCGAGGGCGAGGGGGTCTGACCATGGCATCGGTTCCGGCGGTTCTCCGCTCCGAGTGGACCAAGATCCGTACGGTCTCCTCCACGACCTGGACGCTGGTCAGCGCGCTGGTGGTGACGGTGGCCCTGGGCGGGGCGCTCTCGGCGGTGGTGAACTCCCAGTTCGGCACCCTCTCGGAGATGGAACGGGCGACCTTCGACCCGACGTACACCAGCTTCTCGGGGATGGTCCTCGGGCAGCTCGCGATGGTGGTCTTCGGGGTGCTGGTGGTCGGCTCCGAGTACAGCTCGGGCATGATCCGCGCCTCGCTGGCGGCCGTACCGCGGCGCGCCACGTTCCTCTTCGGCAAGATCCTGGTGGCCGGGGTGCTGGCGCTGGTGGTCGGGGTGATCACCGGCTTTCTGGCGTTCTTCCTCGGGCAGGCGCTGCTCGGGGACCACGGCACGGCCATCGGTGAGCCGAACGTGCTGCGGGCGGTGATCGGCAGCGGTCTCTACATGACGCTGATCGCGCTGTTCTCGATGGGCGTCACCGCGATGCTGCGCAGTTCGATCCTCTCGCTCGGCATCCTGATGCCGTTCTTCTTCCTCGTCTCGCAGATCCTGGCGGCCGTCCCGGGCGCCAAGGAGGTCGCCCGGTACTTTCCCGACCAGGCGGGACGCCAGATCACCCAGGTGGTGTCCGGCGCCCTGAACTCGACCCCGGCGCCGTACGGCCCGTGGGAGGGGCTGGGGATCATGGCGCTGTGGGTGGTGGCGGCGCTGGCGGGCGGATACGCCGTACTGAAGAAGCGCGACGCGTAGCCGCGGACTCCGGCGCGTGTGGCTCCGTACTCCGGCGCGCGAGGCTCCGTACTCCGGCGCGCGAGGGGGCGGACACTCCGGCACGTGAGGCGGGCGGACCGGGCGCGCGAGGGGGACGGACCGGCACCGTGCGCCCGACTCTCCGCCGGAACGACTTGGCCGGAACCGTCAACGCGTGGATATCCTCCTAACTCAGACGGGGGCCTTCGGTCCGGACCGGCCACTGCCCCGACGACCTGATCTGTCGATGGGGCTGGAGAATGATCGAGGCAGTCGGCCTGACGAAGCGCTACGGCGCCAAGACGGCCGTGTACAACCTTTCCTTCCAGGTGAGGCCCGGCCATGTCACCGGGTTCCTGGGCCCCAACGGCTCCGGCAAGTCCACGACGATGCGGATGATCCTCGGTCTCGACCGGCCCACCAGCGGTCATGTCACGGTCGGCGGCCATCCCTTCCGGCAGCTCCCGAACGCCCCGCGCCAGGTCGGCGCGCTCCTCGACGCCAAGGCCGTGCACGGCGGGCGCAGCGCGCGCAACCACCTCCTCTCGCTCGCCCAGCTCTCCGGCATCCCGGCCGCCCGGGTGGACGAGGTCCTCGGTGTCGTCGGCCTCCAGGGGGTCGCCAAGCAGCGTTCCAAGGGTTTCTCGCTCGGTATGGGGCAGCGGCTGGGCATCGCGGCGGCGCTCCTCGGGGACCCGCAGGTGCTGCTCTTCGACGAGCCGGTCAACGGTCTCGACCCCGAGGGCATCCTGTGGGTGCGCAATCTGATGAAGCAGCTCGCGAGCGAGGGCCGTACGGTCTTCGTCTCCTCGCACCTGATGAGCGAGATGGCGGTGACCGCCGACCACCTCATCGTGATCGGACGCGGTCAGCTCCTCTCCGACATGAGCATCAAGGACTTCATCTCGGCCAACTCGGCCGATTTCGCCAGGGTCCGTACCCCGCGGGAGGAGCCCGAGCTGCGGGAGAAGCTGACCTCGGCGCTGACCGGGGCGGGCGGCCAGGTGCTCTCCGAGCCGGACGGCGCGCTGCGGGTCACCGGCCTGCCGCTCCCCCGGATCAGCGAGCTGGCGCACGGCGCGGACGTACGGCTCTGGGAGCTGTCCCCGCACCAGGCGTCGCTGGAGGAGGCGTACATGCGGATGACGCAGTCCACCGTCGACCACCGTTCCACGGCCGACGCCCTGGCCGGCTTCACCCCGCCGCCCCAGCCGCCCGGCTACGGGCCTCCGCAGGGGTACGGGGCGGCCCCGCAGGGCTACACCCCGCCCGTGGTCCCCGAGGTGCCCCAGCAGGGCTGGTACCCCCCGCCGCCGCCCGGGGCCGACCCGTACCGGCAGGACACCCCGGCACCCGCCGCGGAGCCGACGAAGCGCGACAGCACCGAGGACGCCCGATGACGACGCCGCACCAGCAGGCCGCGCACCAGCCGCACGTCCCGCACCAGCCGGGCCGGGCCCCGCACGAGCCGGTGCCGTACGCCTCGCCGATCCCGGCCCGCCGTGCCCACCTCGGGGACGCCCTGGCCTCCGAGTGGACGAAGCTGCGCTCCGTACGGGCCACCCTCTGGTCCCTCGGCGTGATGGTCCTGCTGATCATGGGGATCGGGGTGCTCGCGGCGCTGATCGTCGCCTCCGCCCGCGATGTCAACGGGGCGGAGCCCGAGGTCACCGGCGCGTCCATGCTCGCTCTCGGCTTCTTCGGGGTGCTGCTCGGCTCGCTCTGCGTGATCACGCTCGGGGTGCTGACCATCACCTCGGAGTACGGCACGGGCATGATCCGCACCACGCTCACCGCCTGCCCCAGCCGTGGGCGGGTGCTGGCCGCCAAGTCGCTGGTCTTCTTCGCCGTGCTCTTCACGGTCTCGACCGTGACCACGATGATCGTCGCCGCGCTCCAGACCACGATCCTCGACGCGACCGCGCCCACGGCCGCCGAGTGGATCCGCGCCACGGTCGGGGTCGGCTTCTACCTGGCGATGCTCGGGCTGCTGTCGATGGCGGTCGGCGCGCTGGTCAGACACTCGGCGGGGGCGATCACCGTGATGATCGGCCTGGTGCTGCTGCCGCTCGTCCTGGCGATCTTCATGATGGCCAAGTCGCTCCGGGGTGTCCAGGAGTTCCTGCTCACCTATTCGATCCCGAGCCAGATCGTCCAGCTCTACGGGGACGCCCTCGGCTCCCAGGGGCCCCAGGCATCGACGGCGCTGTGGATCATCACCGGACTGACGGCGGTCGCGATGACGGGCGCGTACTTCTCCCTGGACCAGCGCGACGTCTGACGTCCGGCGCCCCGTCGGGCACGCGGCGCCGGGCTCAGTACCGCGGCGCGTTACGGGACCGCTGCACCCGCGAGGTGCGGCGGTCCTTCGCGTTCCAGCACGCCTGGTGCCAGTGGCGCCGGTCGTCCACCCCGCCGTACTCGGGCCACGCCACCACATGGGCCACCGCGGAGGGGATCTCCTGGTCGCATCCGGGGCAGCGGTACCGCTTACCGGCGGCACTTGCCCCCGCCACGTGGCGAACTGACCAGTTCTCGCCCTGCCATGTTTCCGATCGCTGGAAGCCGCCGTACCGGTCGCCGGCATCGGCGGAGCGGTCGGTCGGGTTCTCGCCGCCTCGGGGGCGGTTGCGACGCGGGGACACGGAACACCTCACGGGGCAGACAGCACGTACCGATTCCAGCCTACGGCTCGCGCCACCGGGCAGACGCCCCTCAGAGGCGTGCGCACCCCGCCTCCGCAGAGGGTCCGCGGACCGCACTCGCCGGACAATCGCACGAGTTTCGCGTCCGGCCGTGCCTTTGGCACGTGTCAGACGTTGTTGCCGGTAGGGGGAGTCGCGTCGGCCGCGAGGAGGCAGAAGGCGATGCGTGTTGGAGCTTTTGTACTGGCCGCCCAGTTCCCGGGCCAGGGACAGGCGGAAGCGCTGCACCGGGCGGTGCGGACCACGGAGCTGGCGGAGTCGTCGGGGCTCGACGCGGTCTGGCTGGCCGAGCACCACTTCGTGCCGTACGGCGTCTGCCCGTCGGCCGTGACCCTGGCCGCGCTGCTGCTCGGCCGTACGCGACACATCCGGGTGGGTACGGCGGTCAGCGTGTTGCCGAACGTACATCCGGTGGCACTCGGCGAACAGGCCGCGCTGCTCCATCTCGTCTCCGGCGGGCGGTTCACCCTCGGGGTGGGACGGGGCGGCCCCTGGATCGACCTGGAGGTCTTCGGGACGGGGCTGAACGCCTACGAGCGCGACTTCCCGGAGTCCCTGGAGCTGCTGCTGCGCTGGCTGCGCGGGACGAGGGTGGCGGCCGCCGGCGACCGGTACGCCTTCCGTGAGGTCGCCGTCGTCCCCCGCGCCGACGAGCTGTCACACCCCGGCGGCCGGCCCGAGACGATCATGGCCTGTACCTCACCCCGGAGCGTGCGGCTGGCCGCCCGGCACGGGCTGCCGATGCTGCTGGGCATGCACTGCGGCGACGACGAGAAGGCGGAGATGGTCGCGCTGTGGCGTACGCACGCCCGCGCGGCGGGGCTGGCGCCCGCGGAGATCGAGCACGCCCCGCATGTGTCGGCCGGCGTGGCGCAGATCGCGGACAGCCGCGCCGCCGCGGCGGAGACCCTGGTCAAGGCGATGCCCGGCTGGCTGCGCCAGGGGCTCGGCGCGCATGTGACGGTCGACGGCCGGTCGCGCTCGATGCGCGACCCGGTGGCGTACACGGAACTGCTCTGCGCCCTGCACCCGGTGGGGCCGCCGAGGCTGGCGGCGGACCGGCTCGCGGCCACGGCGGAGCGTACGGGCATCACGCGCTTCGCGCTGCTCGTGGAGGGTTCCGGCGACCTGGCGGCGACGGAGGAGAACGTACAGCGCCTGGGGATGGAGGTAGTGCCCCTGCTCGCCTGAGCGACCGTACGGCCTTCAGGGACGCTGCCGCTCCGGCGCCGTGGTACCTCCCACGGCGCGGGAGCGGCAGCCGAAACCGTCAGCAGTCCCGGAGTTCAGGAGACTGGTTGAGCAACTGGGCCCTCACCGAGGTGAAGCGGGCCAGCCGCTCGTCGACCGAGGGGTCCAACGGGAACACCGCGACGCGGTGGCAGTTCTGGAACGCGAGCCGCACTCCGAAGTGACGCTGGAGCGCACCGCGAATGGCATCACTCGCGAGCGCGCGCAGCAATTGACCACGTGCCTGCTCGTCCGGCGGGGGCGTCTGGTTGTCGGCGAACTGTCCACCGTCCACCTTCAGCTGAGCCACCAGAGAACTGATCATCTCCCATGCATAGGGCAGGGAGGTCCGGACGCAGTCGACGAAAGCCGCTTCGTCGACCTCGCCTCGCTCGGCCTGATCCAACAGCGCCGGTGAGACGTCGAGCGACATGGGTTCTCCTCTCGCGACCCCGCGGGGAACGGGGCCTTACGGGCAGGGAAGGAGGCGACGACGACGCAGCGTGCACGACCGGCGACCTCACGCATCCACGTTAGGCGCGCCGAGGGGAGGGCACCAGGATTATGGGACCACAACCGGCCAATAACGAACGGGGGCTTCCAGGGCGAATCGCGCGCGACGTCGGCAGTCGAGTAGCGTTGCCGACCATGCGTCTCGTCATTGCCCGCTGCTCCGTCGACTACGCGGGCCGGCTCACCGCCCACCTGCCCTCCGCTCCCCGTCTCATCCTGGTCAAGGCCGACGGCAGTGTGTCCATCCACGCCGACGACCGGGCGTACAAACCGCTCAACTGGATGTCGCCGCCCTGCACGTTGAAGGAGGGTACGGACGAGGACACCGGCGTCTGGACGGTCATCAACAAAGCGGGCGAGAAATTGATCATCACGATGGAGGAAGTCCTCCACGACTCGTCCCATGAACTGGGCGTCGACCCCGGTCTGATCAAGGACGGCGTGGAAGCGCACCTCCAGGAACTGCTCGCCGACCGCATCGAGACGCTGGGCGAGGGGTACAGCCTCATCCGCCGCGAGTACCCGACGGCGATCGGCCCGGTGGACATCCTCTGCCGGGACGCCGACGGCGGCACGGTCGCGGTGGAGATCAAGCGGCGCGGCGAGATCGACGGCGTGGAGCAGCTCACCCGCTATCTGGAACTGCTCAACCGCGACCCGCATCTGGCGCCGGTGAAGGGTGTGTTCGCGGCGCAGGAGATCAAGCCGCAGGCCCGGGTGCTGGCGACGGACCGGGGCATCGGGTGTGTGGTGCTGGACTACAACGGGATGCGCGGCATCGAGGACGACAAGCTGCGGCTGTTCTGATGTGACGGAACGGCGGGCCGTACGAGGTACGGACGATGTACGGAAGAGGTCCGGCGGGGCGCGGTGTGCGCCCCGCCGGACCTCTTCCGTCAGGCCGTCAGTACTTTCGGGCCGTCACTGTTCCGGCCGCCGGGCCGCGTCACGCGACGACGCCCGGCTCGGCCGTCCTCGGCTCGCCGACGCTCGGGTCGGGGCCGCTCACCGAGGTCTGGGGCGTCGACGGCGGCGGCGCCGTGTCCGTGTCCGACGGCTCCCCGGAGGGCACCTCCGTGGACGGGTCGGGGGAGGTCGACGGCGTCGGGTCGGAGGGGTCCGTGGACGGGTCCGACGGCTCCTCCGAGGGGTCGGTCGGCTCCTCCTCCGAGGCGGACGGAGAGCCGCCCGGGGACGAGCTGGTGGCGTCGGACGGGGTGTCCGAGGGCGAGGACGAGTCGGAGGGCTCGGCGCTGTCCGTCGGGCCCGTGGGGCTCGGGGACTCGGGTCCGGCCGGTACGCCGCCCGGCCGGTACGTCGAGGTGTCGACCGGCTGGTCGGCGGGCCGGCCGTCGTCGCCGTTCTGGTCGTCGGGGTCCGTGGACTGTTCCGTACGGACCTTGTCCGGCGGCAGGGGGTCACCGTCCGAGGTCGCGCCCAGGGTCACAACCGTACCGAGCACGGCCGCGAGTACGGCGCCCGCGCCCGCCGCGACGAGGTTGCGCCGGGCGCCGCCCAGCGCCGGGCGGCGGGCCGGGTGGCCCGGGGACGCGGCGTGGGCCGGCCGGGGGCCGGAGCCGGGCGGGACGACGGGGGTGTCGCGCCGGGTCACCAGCGCCATGTTCGCGCCGGACCCGGAACCGGAACCGACGCCGGAACCGGGCCCCGCGCCGAGACCGGACCCGGAACCGGCGCCCAGGCCGATCCCGGTACCGGCGGCGGATCCACCGCCCGTACCGGCCCCGTGGGCGGCGGCCTGGCCGGTCCCCGGGTGCGACGGCTTCGACAGCCCCGGCAGTTCGGGCAGCCCGGCCGCCCGCGCGAGCGGCTCCTTGTACCGTACGGTCGGCGCCTCCGAGCCCAGCGGCTTCGGCCCGGCCGGCGCTGCCTCGCGGTCGGTGACCAGGGCGAGCGCCCGGCGCCCCGCGACCGTGCCGATCTTGTCGGCAAGGGCGCCGCGCATCCCGATCGACGCCTCCAGCTCGGCGCGGGCCCGGTCCAGATTGCCGACGCAGAGCGCGAGGACGCCCAACTCGTGGTGGAAGTAGGCCTCTTCCGCGACCTCCCCGGCCATTCTGGCGGCCTCGGAGCCGGCCCGCAGGGCCCGTTCCCAGGCGCCCCAGTGCAGCCCCGCGAGGAACGCGGGCGCGGCGCTGCGGGCCAGCAGGACGGCGGCGCTGGGGTGGCCCGCCTCCGTGCCCGGGACCAGCGGCGCCATCGCCGCGAGGATGGCGTCCGCCTCGGTGGCGGCGCGCTCGGGGGTGACCGAGGGGTGCCCGGACCACCAGGCGTAGTGCTGGGCGGCGGTGTGGGCGTGGGCGACGGCGTCGTCGCCGTACCCCTCCGCCTCCAGTTGCGCGGCCACTCCGGCCGCGAGCCGGTAGCGCCCGCCCACCGGGGTGAGCAGTCCGCAGCTCATCAACTCGCCGAGGGCTGCGTCCGCGTGGGTGTCGCCCACCAGCGCGGGCAGGTGCGCCTGGTGCGGGACCTCGCCGCCGAGCGCGACGGCGAAGCGCAGGGTGGCGCGTGCGGCCTCGCTCAGCCGGGCGGCGAGCGGGGCGGCGGGCGCGGCGCCCTCGCCGAGGGTGGGCAGGGGGACGTCGTAGCCGCCGGGGACGGCCGAGGAGGCGGCAGTCCCGCTCTCGGCGCCGGACGCGCCGGACGCGCCGGGTGTTCCGGAAGCGCGCTCCGGCGTGCGCTCGAAGGGGCGCACGAAGGGCTCGAACTCGTCGGACTCGTTGGAGGACTCCGCCCCCGCACGCGCCTGGTCGCGCTGGCGCAGCAGCGCACCGGCCTGGACGAAGCGCAGCGGCAGCCCCTCGGACTCGAACCAGAGGTCGCCCGCCCAGTTGGCCTCCTCGTCGGTGAGCGGCCGTTCGACGACATGCTCCAGGAGTTCCAGCGAGGAGCCGCGGCCCAGCCCCCCGAGGGTGACCTCTTCGAGGCGCGCGTCCGGCGAGGGCACGGCGGTGTCGGGGGTCGCGGCGCACAGGTAGGCGCACTCCGGGGTCGCGGCGAGGAGTTCGTCCAGCGCCTCGCCGCCCAGCTCCAGGTCGTCCAGGACGACGACCGCGCCGATGTCCCGTACCCGGCCGAGGAGTTCGGCCCGGTCGGGACGGACCAGCGGTGAGCGGTGGACGGCCGCGTACAGCTCGTACAGCAGCTCGGTGGCGGTGCGGCGGTACCCGGAGAGCCGGACGACGCCGTCGGGCGCGAGGTCCGCGCAGTCCGCGGCCACGGCCTCGACCAGGGCGGTACGCCCGGACCCCGCGGGCCCGGTGAGGCGTACGGAACGGCCGCGCCCCAGCAGCCCGGTCAGCTTCGCGCGCTCCTCGCCGCGCTCCAGCAGCGGGAGTGCGGGCGCGGCGGGCCCCGCCGGTACGGGCGGGCGCCCGGCGCGCTGGACACCCGCGCGCTCCTGCGGGGTGAGCCGGGCGGGCGCGGTGTGTTCCCGTCCGGGCGGGCGGAGTTCGATCTCGCTGCCGTCGACGGGATTGACGGTCACCAGGAGGTCACCGGAGACGAGCTGGACCGTACGGACGGGCTGCGCCGGGGTGATGGGGCCCGCGGCGCCCTTGATGTGGGCGACGGCCGGGAGTGCGGCGGGCGCCGGGGCGGGGGTCGGTACGCCGGGTGTGATCGACACACGGGGCGGGCGCGGCGGTTCGGCCTCGCCGCCCGCCCCGGCGGACCGGCCCTCGTGCACGCTCACCACGGCGGGTTCGACGGCGTCACCACCGCCGGGGCGGGTGGCGTCGCCACCGAAGGGGCGCACCCCGTGACCGCCGTCGGCGCGGATGTCACGCCCGCCGTCCCGGCTCGTGTCACGCCCGCCGTCCCGGCGCGCGTCGTGTCCGCCTTCCCGGCGTGTGTCGTCGTAGCGGCCGTCGGGACGCGCGTCGTCACCGCGTGCGTCGTCGTCGCGCCGGCCGTGCTCCTCCGGCCCCCGGCTTATCGGGTCCATGGTGAAAAGCCCCCAGATCGTGGCGTGCCGTTGCCCCGGCCTCACACGCCCATCCGCCGCTTCCGGTCCGGTGCCTGCTCCTCAGGGCCCGTCGATCCGCGGACGGGGCGGACCCTGAACCTCCGCACAGTATCTACGAACAGCCGGGGTGACACCTCGTCCGGGACATCACGGTCTCGTGAGGATTGTGCGAGGTGGCCAGGTCAGCCCTGGTCAGACCCGAGGGAGCGATTCTGCGGCGATGCCGCCCTCGATGGCGAGGATACGGTGCAGCCGGGTGGCCACCAGCAGACGCTGCATCTGCGGCGGGACACCCCTCAGCACAAGCCTCCGGCCACACCGCCCGGCACGTCGGTGGGCTCCCATGATGACGCCGAGTCCGGTGGCGTCCCAGGAGTCCAGTTCGGTCAGGTCCAGCACCAGATCGCCGGCTCCGTCGTCGACGGCCGAGTGCAGGACCGTACGGGCGTCCGCCGCGCTGCGTACGTCGAGGCGGCCCCCGACGACCAGCTCGGCGTGGTCGCCCCTGATGTGCATATGCTCTCCCCGAGAGTGCTTCCGTGCTCCGGCCTGTTCTGTTCTGTTTCTGTTCCTGGCGTCAAACAACTGACGGCCTGACGGCCTGAGAAGTTGCCGTCCGTTGGCGAACCGATATCGAATTCACCCCGTGGGGTGAGGGAAACGGCCGACGCGGGCCGGCGCCGCGTCGGGCGCCGGCCGTACCTCAGTGCTGGTAGAACCCCTGCCCGCTCTTGCGGCCGATGTCACCCGCGTCCACCATCCGGCGCATCAGCTCCGGCGGCGCGAACTTCTCGTCCTGGGTCTCGGCGTAGATGTTGCCCGCCGCGTGGAGCAGGATGTCGACACCCGTGAGGTCGGCGGTGGCGAGCGGGCCCATGGCGTGGCCGAACCCCAGCTTGCAGGCGATGTCGATGTCCTCCGCGGACGCGACGCCCGACTCGTACAACGCCACGGCCTCCATGACGAGCGCCGAGATGAGCCGGGTGGTCACGAACCCCGCCACGTCCCGGTTGACGACGACGCAGGTCTTGCCCACCGACTCGGCGAACTCCCGCGCGGTGGCGAGGGTTTCGTCGCTGGTCTTGTAGCCGCGCACCAGTTCGCACAGCCGCATCATCGGCACGGGCGAGAAGAAGTGCGTCCCGACGACGCGCTCCGGACGCCCGGTGACCGCCGCGATCTTGGTGATCGGGATGGCCGAGGTGTTGGAGGCGAGGACGGCGTCCTCCCGTACGAGCTTGTCGAGCGTACGGAAGATCTCGTGCTTGACGTCGAGCTGTTCGAAGACGGCCTCGACGACGACGTCCGCGTCGGCCACAGCGTCCAGGTCGGTCGTCGTGGTGATCCGGGCGAGCGCCGCGTCGGCGTCGGCCTCCTCCAGCCTGCCCTTGGCGACGAACTTGCCGTACGAGGCCCTGATGCCGTCCACACCCCTGGCCAGGGCCGCGTCGGTGACATCACGCAGCACGACGTCCCAGCCCGCGTGGGCCGAGACCTGCGCGATTCCGGACCCCATCAGTCCGGCCCCGATGACGGCGAGCTTCCTGGCCACAACGCACCCCACGTTTCCCGGTCGGCTTCTGTTCAGATTTAACGCGTGTTTACTTCCGCTGCCTCTGCCGGAGGTTAGCGGTCAGGGCGCGCCGTGTAACGGTGAAGAGATGCGCGTCACGTCTCACATGACGGACATCACACCGCCGCGCCCCGTCCGCGCGCCCCCACCCGCCCCTCACACCCCATCAGGCGCCGCGCGCGGCGCACTTGACCGCGCCGACCGGGGCGGCGGCTCATTAGGGTGGCCATATGGTCAATCTGACGCGCATCTACACCCGTACCGGCGACCAGGGCACGACGCATCTGGGCGATATGAGCCGTACCGCCAAGACCGATCCGCGGATCGCCGCGTACGCCGACGCCAACGAGGCCAACGCGGTCATCGGCACCGCGATCGCCCTGGGGCAACTCCCCCCGGAGATCGTGAAGGTCCTGGTCCGCGTCCAGAACGACCTCTTCGACGTGGGCGCCGATCTCTCCACGCCGGTCGTGGCGGAGCCGAAGCACCCGCCGCTGCGCGTCGAGCAGGCGTACATCGACAAGCTGGAGGCGGACTGCGACCACTTCCTGGAGGGGCTGGAGAAACTGCGCAGCTTCATCCTCCCCGGCGGCACGCCCGGCGCGGCGCTGCTGCACCAGGCGTGCACGGTCGTCCGGCGGGCCGAGCGCTCGACGTGGGCGGCGCTGGAGGAGCACGGCGAGGTGATGAACGCGCTGGCGGCGACGTATCTGAACCGCCTCTCCGACCTCCTGTTCATCCTGGCCCGCGCGGCCAACAAGGAGGTCGGGGACGTGCTCTGGGTCCCGGGCGGCGAACGCTGACGGCCGCGCCGTCCGGGGGCGGGTCAGCGCCTCGTCAGCCGCGCGGGCCGCTCCCCCTGGGTCACCGGTTCCCTCGGCGCCTTCTTCGGCCAGAGCGCGTACGTCAGGGCGATCACACCGTGGATCCCCGCGGCCCGCACGGCGGTGAGCTGCCAGGCGGTCAGGGATCCGGTGTCGTTCGCGTCCCCCACGTACCCGATCGCGAGCTGGAGCAGCCCGATCGCGACCGCGGCGCCGAGGAGCGTACGCAGCCACAGCCTGCCCTCGTGGCGGGCGCGCGCCGCGCCGTACCGTGGCGGCTTCGGCGGCGGCGGGGCGTCCCCGAGGCGGTGGGCCGCGTGGCCGTCGAGCCACGCGACCGTGTGGTGGCCGTACGCGACGGTGCAGCCGATGTAGAGCGCCGCGAGGCCGTGCTTCCAGTCCGGCTCCGCGCCGTTCCTGAGGTCGGCGGCCGTGACGGCCAGCAGGACGACCTCCAGCAGCGGCTCCAGCAGCAGGACCGCCGCTCCCAGCCGCCGCATCCCCGCCAGATAGCGCAGCGCGAGCCCGGTGGCCAGCAGCACCCAGAACCCGACCTCGCAGATGATGATCAGTGTGACGATCACGCCACCTCTCCTCTCCCTCGCTCCCAGCCTCCCGGCGCGGTCCGCGCCCCGCGTCGTCGCCGGTGACGAGAGGTGACTGCATCCTTCGGTGTACGTCGATGTGTCGCGGGCTCCGCCGGTGCGGTGAGGCCGGCGCGCGACCGGCCGTGTTGGATGGAACGGTGACCGCCACCCGCCTCCGCCGCCCGCGCGGCGCCCGGCCGCACCGCCATGACGTCACGATCGCCGCGGCGGGGCTCTGCGGCGGTCTCGTCCTGTGGGGCATCGGTCTGGGCATGCGCGAGGGCCGGATGCCACTGCCCGGGGTGTGGGTGCTCGTGCCGATGGCCGTGCTGGCCGGGACGGAGCTGCTGCGCAGGACCACGCCGCGGACCGCGCTGCCGGTGGCCACGGCCGCCCTGATCGCGGACCAGTTCACGACGGGCAGTGTGGCGACGGTGCTGATGTACACGGACGTGATGTACGCGGCCGTGCTGTACGGGACCCCGGCCGCCGCCCGCCGTATCCCCCGGATCACCGTGCTCGTCACCGTCGCGATGACCGTCGGGTTCTCCGCCTGGCTCCAGACGGTGGAGTCGCTGCTGATCGGGGTGGCCACCGGTCTGGTCGCCTTCGGCCCCGCCTCCACGGGCGCCCTCGTGCGCAACCACCGCGACGCCGCCGAGGCGGCCCGGCTCCGGGCACGGCAGACCGCGCTGCTGGCCGGGATCGACCGGGCCCAGGCGGTGACCGCCGAGCGCGCGCGGATGGCGCGTGAGCTGCACGACGTGGTCGCGGGCCATCTCTCGGCGATCGCGATCCACTCGACGGCGGCGCTCTCGCTCGACGACGCGGGCACGAACCGGGACGCGCTCGCCGTCGTACGGGAGAACAGCGTGGCGGGCTGGCGGAGATGCGGCGGCTGATCGGGCTGCTGCGGGAGGGCGACGGGGAGCGGGAGCCGACCACCGCGCCGACCCTGGAGGCGCTGGACACGCTGGTGGAGCAGGCCCGGAAGAACGGCGCCGCGGGCGGGCTCGGCTTCACCCTGACCGACCGGCGCGACCCCTCGGCGGAGCGCCGGGGCCCCCTGCCCGCGCCGGTGGAGCTGGCCGCGTACCGCATCGTCCAGGAGGCGCTGACCAACGCGGTCAAGCACGCGTCGCCGGGCACGGTCGCCGTCGAGCTGGGGCTCACGGACCACACCCTGGACGTACGGGTCACCAGCCCGTTCGGTGACCGGCCGGGGCCGCGCGCCCCGGGGGCCGGCGCCGGTCTGGTGGGGATGCGCGAGCGGATCGCGCTGCTGAACGGTGTGTTCGAGGCGGGCCCGGTCGCCGCCGGCGACGGAACGGGCCGGGTCTGGGTGGTACGGGCGAACCTGCCGGTCGGAGCGGCAGGGACGGCCGCCGGCATCGTGACGGCCGGAAACGCGAAGGATACGGCGAACACCGGGGACGCCGGAGGAGGGGGCGGTACACGATGACGATCCGGGTACTGGTCGCCGAGGACCAGTCGGCGGTACGGGCGGGGCTGGTGCTGATCCTGCGCAGCGCACCCGGCATCAAGGTGGTCGGGGAGGCGGCGGACGGCGAGCGGGCGGTCGCGCTGGCGCGGGAGCTGCGCCCCGATCTGGTGCTGATGGATGTGCGGATGCCGCGCCTGGACGGGGTGTCGGCGACCCGGCTGGTGGTCGCGGAGGGGCTGGCCGATGTCCTGGTGCTGACCACGTTCGACCTGGACGAGTACGTCTTCGGGGCGCTGCGCGCGGGCGCCTCCGGCTTCCTGCTGAAGAACGCGGAGGCGGGCGAACTGCTCACCGCCGTAAGGACGGTGGCGCGCGGCGAGGGCCTGATCGCCCCGACGGTGACACGCCGGCTGATCGCGGAGTTCGCGGCGCCGCGGCCGGTGCGGCCGGCCGGCGGGCCCGATCCCGCCGTCCTGGACGCGCTGACCCGCCGGGAGCGCGAGGTGCTGTCGCGGCTGGGCGAGGGGCTGTCGAACGCGGAGATCGCACAGCGGCTCGACATGGCGGAGGCCACGGTGAAGACACATGTGAGCCGGCTGCTCGGCAAGCTGGAGCTGCGCAGCCGGGTGCAAGCGGCCGTGCTCGCCCAGGAGTTGGGCGTCTGAGCGGTCCTGGCGGGACAACCCGGGCAGCGGGGCCGGCCAGGCCCCGGCTTTGGTCTGGACCTATTGACGATTGGTCCAGACCTTCCTACTCTCACCGCACACACACTGCGGTGAGCCTCGCAGCGTGAACGCAACGCCGGTACGTACTCCGGTACTCACCCGAGGAGCGCGCCATGACCACCCGACCCGCCCCCCACCCCCGCAGACACAGACCCGGATCCCGGACCGTCGCGGCCCTGACCGCCCTGCTGCTCCCCCTCGCCGCACTCGTCGGCCTCGCCACCCCCGCCCAGGCGGCCACCTCCGCCACCGCCACGTACACCAAGGTCTCCGACTGGGGTACGGGCTTCGAGGGCAAGTGGACGGTGAAGAACACCGGCACCACCGCCCTCGCCTCCTGGACGGTGGAGTGGGACTTCCCCTCCGGCACCGCCGTCACCTCCGGCTGGGACGCGGACATCACCGGCTCCGGCACCCACTGGACCGCGAAGAACAAGTCCTGGAACGGCACGCTCGCCGCCGGTGCCTCGATCAGCTTCGGCTTCAACGGCAGCGGCGCCGGCGCGCCCTCCGGCTGCAAGCTCAACGGCGCCTCCTGCGACGGCGGTCCGAGCGTCCCGGGCGACAACCCGCCCTCCGCGCCCGGCACCCCCACCGCGAGCGACATCACCAACACGTCGGTCAAGCTGAGCTGGAGCGCGGCCACCGACGACAAGGGGATCAAGAACTACGACCTGCTGCGCGGCGGTACGAAGGTCGCCACCGTCACCGGCACGACGTACACGGACACCGGCCTGAGCGCCGGCACGGACTACTCGTACACCGTCCAGGCGCGTGACACCGCCGACCAGACGGGCCCGGCAAGCGGCGCCCGCGCGGTCCGTACGACCGGCTCCAGCGACCCGGGCCCCGGTACGGGTGACAAGGTCAAGCTCGGCTACTTCACCGAGTGGGGCGTCTACGGCCGGAACTACCACGTCAAGAACCTGGTGACCTCCGGGTCCGCGGCGAAGATCACCCACATCAACTACTCGTTCGGCAATGTGACCGGCGGCAAGTGCACCATGGGCGACAGCTACGCCGCGATCGAGCGCGCGTACACCGCCGACCAGTCCGTCGACGGCGTCGCCGACACCTGGGACCAGCCGCTGCGCGGCAACTTCAACCAACTGCGCAAGCTCAAGGCGAAGAACCCGAACATCAAGGTGCTCTGGTCCTTCGGCGGCTGGACCTGGTCCGGCGGCTTCGGCCAGGCCATGCAGAACCCGACCGCCTTCGCGCAGTCCTGTTACGACCTGGTGGAGGACCCGCGCTGGGCCGATGTCTTCGACGGCATCGACCTGGACTGGGAGTACCCGAACGCGTGCGGCCTGTCCTGCGACACCAGCGGCCCGGCCGTCTTCAAGAACATGATGCAGGCGATGCGCGCCAAGTTCGGCGCGAACAACCTGGTCACGGCGGCCGTCACGGCGGACGCCTCGGCCGGCGGAAAGATCGACAGCGTGGACTACGCGGGCGCCGCGCAGTACATGAACTGGTTCAACGTCATGACGTACGACTTCTTCGGCGCCTTCTCCGCCCAGGGCCCGACGGCCCCGCACTCCCCGCTCACCTCGTACCCGGGCATCCCGAAGGCGGGCTTCAACTCCGCCGAGGCGATCGCCAAGTTCAAGGCGCAGGGCGTACCGGCCAAGAAGCTGCTCCTCGGCATCGGCTTCTACGGACGCGGCTGGACCGGCGTCACCCAGTCCGCGCCCGGCGGTACGGCGACCGGGGCCGCGCCCGGCACGTACGAGGCGGGCATCGAGGACTACAAGGTCCTGAAGAACACCTGCCCGGCCACGGGCACGGTCGGCGGTACGGCGTACGCGCACTGCGGCACCAACTGGTGGAGCTACGACACCCCGGCGACCATCGCGTCCAAGATGACCTGGGCCAACCAGCAGAGCCTGGGCGGCGCGTTCTTCTGGGACTTCACCGGTGACACCGCCAACGGCGAGCTGGTGACGGCGATCAACAGCGGACTCGGCTAACCGCCCGGCCGCGGGCCGACACGGCAGGCGGTACGGCAGGTCGTACGGGAGGGGCGGCACCGCTGACGCGGTGCCGCCCCTCTCCTGTGCGCCGATGGAGGCGGTGTGCGGCGTGTGCTCAGGCGACGTTCACACGCTGTCCCGGAGGCGCCGCCTCCAGCCAGGCCAGAAAGCCCGTGAGCGCGTCGTCGCTCATCGCCAGCTCCACCTTGACCCCGTGGTGGGTACAGCCCAGGATCACCGCGTCGGAGAGGAGCGCCAGCTCCTCCTCGCCCTCGGGCGCGCGGCGGGCCAGTACCTCGATGGCGGAGCGCTCCAGCGTACGGCGGGGGCGGGGCGCGTACGAGAAGACCCGGAACCAGTTGATCCGGTCGCTGTTGTAGCGGGCGACCCCGTACACCCAGCCCTTGCCGGAGAGATCCGGCTCCTCCGGGACGTTCCACCGCAGACTGCAGTCGAACGTACCGCCGGAGCGCTGGATCAGCCGCCGGCGCAGGCCGAAGACGAAGAGCCCCGCCGCAACCAGTACGACGACCAGTCCGCAGACAAGCAGAGCGAGGACCATCAACACCGACCTCCCTCATCCAGTCACCGGAACAGGAACCGCATCCGCATCGCCTCAGCCGCGACCCGGTCCGGAAGGGTCCGGAGCGAGCCGCGGCTGAGGGTGAATCCGTTGCGACGCCGCGCTAACGCGCCGCCACCGCGCCCAGTCGGACGGAGGCGCGACGCTCGGCGGCGTCGTCCTCACCCGACTTGGCACGCTCCAGCGCACGCTCGGCGCGCTGGGTGTCGATCTCGTCCGCAAGCTCGGCGATCTCCGCGAGCAGCGACAGCTTGTTGTCGGCGAACGACAGGAAACCGCCGTGGACAGCCGCCACGACCGTTCCGCCGTCACTCGTACGAATGGTCACCGGGCCCGACTCCAGCACACCGAGCAGCGGCTGGTGACCGGGCATGACGCCGATGTCGCCGGAGGTGGTACGCGCGACGACCAGCGTGGCCTCGCCGGACCAGACACTGCGGTCCGCGGCGACCAGCTCGACATGCAGCTCAGCAGCCATGGGTGGCTCCTCGGGTCACCACCCGGCCGTTTCGCCGGGTGTTGGCTTCAATTCTATGGGGTGTCGATGACAGCGTCGGAGGGGGGCGGGACAAACCCGCCCCCCTCCCCGAACCGGAGGCTCAGGAGACGCCGAGTTCCTTGGCCTTGGCCTTCAGGTCGTCCAGGCCACCGCACATGAAGAACGCCTGCTCGGGGAAGTGGTCGTACTCCCCTTCGCAGATCGCGTTGAACGCGGCGATCGACTCGTCGAGCGGTACGTCCGAACCGTCCAGGCCGGTGAACTGCTTGGCGGCGTGGGTGTTCTGCGACAGGAAGCGCTCGACGCGACGGGCGCGCTGGACGACGAGCTTGTCCTCTTCGCTCAGCTCGTCGATACCGAGGATCGCGATGATGTCCTGGAGGTCCTTGTTCTTCTGCAGGATCCCCTTGACGCGGCTGGCCGCGTCGTAGTGGTCCTGCGAGATGTACCGCGGGTCCAGGATGCGGGACGTCGAGTCCAGCGGGTCCACCGCCGGGTAGATGCCCTTCTCCGAGATCGGACGCGACAGCACGGTCGTCGCGTCGAGGTGCGCGAAGGTCGTGGCCGGGGCCGGGTCGGTCAGGTCGTCCGCGGGCACGTAGATCGCCTGCATCGAGGTGATCGAGTGACCACGGGTCGACGTGATGCGCTCCTGGAGCACACCCATCTCGTCCGCCAGGGTCGGCTGGTACCCCACCGCGGACGGCATACGGCCGAGCAGCGTGGAGACCTCGGAACCGGCCTGGGTGAAGCGGAAGATGTTGTCGATGAAGAGCAGCACGTCCTGCTTCTGCACATCGCGGAAGTACTCCGCCATGGTCAGCGCGGAGAGCGCCACCCGCAGACGCGTGCCCGGCGGCTCGTCCATCTGGCCGAAGACCAGCGCGGTCTTGTCCAGCACGCCCGACTCGGTCATCTCGTCGATGAGGTCGTTGCCCTCACGCGTGCGCTCACCGACACCGGCGAACACCGAGACACCGTCGTGCAGCTTGGCCACACGCATGATCATTTCCTGGATGAGGACGGTCTTGCCGACGCCCGCACCACCGAACAGACCGATCTTGCCGCCCTTGACGTACGGGGTCAGCAGGTCGACGACCTTCAGGCCGGTCTCGAACATCTCGGTCTTCGACTCAAGCTGGTCGAAGGCCGGGGCCTTGCGGTGGATCGGCCAGCGCTCGGTGACCTGCGCCTCGGCGGCCGGCTCGTTCAGGATCTGACCGAGGGTGTTGAACACCTTGCCCTTGGTGATGTCGCCGACGGGCACGGTGATGCCGTTGCCCGTGTCGGTCACCGGGGCCTGGCGGACCAGACCGTCGGTGGGCTGCATCGAGACCGCGCGGACCAGTCCCTCGCCCAGGTGCTGGGCGACTTCGAGGGTCAGCGTCTTGAGCTTGCCGTCCTCGGCCGGGTCGGCCACCTCGACGTGCAGCGCGTTGTAGATCTCCGGCATCGCGTCGACGGGGAACTCCACGTCGACGACCGGGCCGATGACCCGGGATACGCGGCCCGCGGCCGTGCTCCCCGGGGTGGCCGCCTCAACTGTGGTCGTCATTAATTTTCACTCCCCGCGGTCGCGTCGGCCAGGGCGCTCGCGCCACCGACGATCTCGCTGATTTCCTGGGTGATTTCGGCCTGGCGGGCCGCGTTGGCAAGCCGGGAAAGGCTCTTGATGAGATCCCCGGCGTTGTCGGTCGCCGACTTCATCGCGCGGCGGGTGGCAGCGTGCTTGGAAGCGGCGGCCTGGAGCAGCGCGTTGTAGATACGGCTCTCGACGTAGCGCGGCAGCAGGGCGTCGAGGACGTCCTCCGCCGACGGCTCGAAGTCGAACAGCGGAAGGACCTCGCCCCCCCGCTTGAGGACCTCGGCCGACTCCTCCGCGGTGCTCGGGGTGAGCGCCAGCGGCAGCAGCCGGTTCTCGATCGGGGTCTGCGTCATCATCGAGATGAACTCGGTGAAGACGATGTGGATCTCGTCCACCCCACCGTGCGTGGTGTCCTTGGTGATCGCCTCGATGAGCGGGGCGGCCACCGCCTTCGCGTCGGCGTAGGTGGGGTTGTCCGTGAAGCCCGTCCACGAGTCCTCGACCGGACGCTCACGGAAGCCGTAGTACGCGACTCCCTTGCGACCCACGATGTAGGTCACGACGTCCTTGCGCTCACTGCTGAGCCGGGTCGTCAGACGCTCGGCCGCCTTGATCGCGTTCGAGGAGTAGCCGCCGGCCAATCCGCGGTCGCTCGTGATGAGCAGGACCGCGGCCCGGGTCGGCCGCTCGACCTCGGTCGTCAGGGGGTGCTTGGTCGTGGAGCCGGTCGCCACCGCGGTCACCGCGCGGGTGAGCTCGGTCGCGTACGGCGTCGAGGCCGCCACCTGGCGCTGCGCCTTGACGATGCGCGAGGCGGCGATCATCTCCATCGCCTTGGTGATCTTCTTGGTCGCGGTGACGGATTTGATGCGACGCTTGTAGACCCGGAGCTGGGCTCCCATGAGTCAGGTCCCTTCCGTCGTCACTTGGAGGCGTTGACGGCCGGCGCGTCGTCCCCGAGGAGCTGCCCGTCCGACGTCTCGAACTGCCGCTTGAAGGCGGCGATGGCGTCCCCGACCGACTGCAGCGTGTCGTCCGACATCTTGCCGCCCTCGGCGATGCTGGTCAGCAGCTCCTTGCGCTCGCGGCGCAGGTGCTCCAGCAGCTCGCTCTCGAAGCGGCGGATGTCCTCGACCGGTACGTCGTCCATCTTGCCGGTGGTGCCGGCCCAGACGGAGACGACCTGCTCCTCCATCGGGAACGGCGCGTACTGGGGCTGCTTCAGCAGCTCGACCATGCGCTTGCCGCGCTCCAGCGAGGCCTTGGAGGCCGCGTCCAGGTCGGAACCGAAGGACGCGAACGCCTCCAGCTCGCGGTACTGGGCGAGGTCCACACGGAGCCGTCCCGAGACCTGCTTCATGGCCTTGTGCTGGGCGGAGCCACCGACACGGGAGACCGAGATACCGACGTTCAGCGCGGGCCGCTGGCCGGCGTTGAACAGGTCGGACTCCAGGAAGCACTGGCCGTCGGTGATGGAGATGACGTTGGTCGGGATGAACGCGGAGACGTCGTTGGCCTTCGTCTCGACGATCGGCAGACCCGTCATCGAACCGGCACCCAGCTCGTCGGAGAGCTTGGCGCAGCGCTCCAGCAGACGCGAGTGCAGGTAGAAGACGTCACCCGGGTACGCCTCACGGCCCGGCGGGCGGCGCAGCAGCAGGGACACGGCGCGGTAGGCGTCGGCCTGCTTCGAGAGGTCGTCGAAGATGATGAGGACGTGCTTGCCCTCGTACATCCAGTGCTGGCCGATGGCCGAACCGGTGTACGGCGCCAGGTACTTGAAGCCGGCCGGGTCGGACGCGGGGGCGGCGACGATGGTCGTGTACTCCAGCGCGCCGGCCTCCTCCAGCGCACCGCGTACGGACGCGATGGTGGAGCCCTTCTGGCCGATGGCGACGTAGATGCAGCGGACCTGCTTGTTCGTGTCGCCCGAGCGCCAGTTGTCACGCTGGTTGATGATCGTGTCGACGGCCAGGGCGGTCTTGCCGGTCTGGCGGTCGCCGATGATGAGCTGACGCTGGCCGCGGCCGATCGGCACCATGGCGTCGACAGCCTTGTAGCCGGTCTGCATCGGCTCGTGGACCGACTTGCGGACCATGACGCCGGGGGCCTGCAGTTCGAGGGCGCGGCGGCCCTCGGTCGCGATCTCGCCGAGACCGTCGATCGGGTGGCCGAGGGGGTCGACGACGCGACCGAGGTATCCCTCGCCGACCGCCACGGAGAGGACCTCGCCGGTACGGGTGACCGACTGCCCCTCCTCGATACCGCTGAACTCACCGAGGACGATCGAACCGATCTCGCGCTCCTCAAGGTTGAGGGCGAGACCGAGGGTGCCGTCCTCGAACTTCAGCAGCTCGTTCGCCATGGCCGAGGGCAGTCCCTCGACCTTGGCGATACCGTCGCCGGCCACGCTGACCGTACCGACCTCCTCGCGCGAGGCCGCGTCCGGCTTGTACGACTGGACAAAGTTCTCCAGCGCGTCCCGGATCTCCTCCGGCCGGATCGTGAGCTCCGCCATCTGGGTTCCCTGCTCTCCTTGTTGGGCCCGAAGTTTCTTGGGGGTCTGCGTTCTTGCCCCTGGGGCGACCCCCAGGAATCTTCTGCAATTCTCTGCACGGCCCAACCGGGCCGCTGGTCCTGCTCTGTCGCTCTGTAACTCTGAAGATCTGCCGGCCTCAGCCGGCCAGCCGCCGGGTCGCCTCGTCGAGACGGTCCGCGACCGTGCCGTTGACGACCTCGTCACCGACGCGTACCGACACTCCGCCGAGGACCTCGGGGTCCACGTCGAGGTTCAGATGCATCGGGTGGCCGTACAGCTTGGCCAGGGCCGCGCCGAGGCGCTGCTTCTGTCCTTCGGTGAGCGGCACCGCCGAGGTGACGACGGCGACCATGCGGTCCCGGCGCGCCGCGGCGAGCCGGGAGAGGGTCTGGAGACCCGCTTCCAGGCTACGTCCCCGGGGCTGGGTCACAAGACGCACTACCAGGCGTTCGGTGGCCGGATTGGCCCGGCCGCCGAGCAGGCTGTGCAGCAGCGCGGTCTTGGCGGAGACCGTCGCCGCCTGGTCGGTGAGCGCGGACCGCAGCGCGGGGCTGGACTCGGTGATCCGGCCGAACCGGAACAGCTCGTCCTCCACGTCGTCCAGTCCGCCGGCCCGCTGCGCGTCGGTCAGCTCGGCGACGGAGGCGAGCTCCTCGATCGAGTCGACCAGGTCGCGCGGCTGTGACCAGCGGCTACGGACCATACCGGTGACCAGGTCGACGGTGGAACCGCCCACCTGGCCACGCAGCAGCGACCCGGCCAGCTCGGCCTTGGACTCGGCGGTCCGTGCCGGGTCGGTCAGGACCCGGCGCAGCGACACCTCGCGCTGGAGCAGCGCGGTGACCGCGGCCAGCTCGTCCGCGAGCTTCGCGGCGTCGACCGACGTGGAGTCGGTCAGCGCGTCGAGACGCTCACGCGCGGCGGACTGCGCCTCGCGGCTGGCTCCGCGCACCGTCATCGGATGGCCTCGGCCTTCGATGCGCCGTCCTCGAGCTCGTCGAGGAAGCGGTCGATGGTGCGGCTCTGCCGGGCGCTGTCCTCCAGGGACTCGCCGACGAGCTTGCCGGCCAGGTCGGTGGCGAGCTTGCCCACGTCCTGACGGAGCGCGCTGGCCGCGGCCTTGCGGTCCGCCTCGATCTGGGCGTGTCCGGCGGCGATGATCTCTTCCCGCTGCCGCTGACCTTCCGCCTTCATCTCCTGGATGATGACGGTGCCCTGCTCGGTCGCCTCCTGGCGGAGCCGGGCGGCCTCGTGCCGGGCTTCGGCGAGCTGGGCCTTGTACTGCTCCAGCACGCTCTGGGCCTCGGTCTTGGCGGCCTCCGCCTGCTCGATCCCGCCCTCGATGGCCTCGCGGCGCTCGTCCAGAACCTTGTTGATGTTCGGGAGGAGCTTCTTGGCGAGGAAGCCGAAGACGATGACAAAGGCGATCAGGCCGATGACGAGCTCGGGGATCGGCGGGATGAGCGGGTTTTCCGCCCCCTCCGCCGCGAGCTGAACCAGAGGGTTCACATCAGTGCCTTTCGTCTAATAAAGCTGGTGGTCGCGTTCGTCTTAGTAGACGAAGGGCATGACCAGGCCGATGAGGGCCAGCGCCTCACAGAACGCGAAACCGAGGATCTGGTTGGCGCGGATGAGGCCGGCGGCCTCGGGCTGACGGGCCAGGGCCTGCGTACCGTTACCGAAGATGATGCCGACGCCGACGCCGGGGCCGATGGCGGCAAGACCGTAACCGACGGAGCTGAGGGAGCCGGTGACGGCGGCAAGGGTCTCAGTGGCAGCCATGCTGATTCTTCCTTCTCTTTCACGGACCGGTGGGGGTTGGCCACCGGACGTCTGCGGGATCTGAAGTGGTGGGCGTTCAGTGGCTCTCGGCGAGCGCGCCCTGGATGAAGCTGCACGTCAGGAGGACGAACACATAGGCCTGGACGGCCTGGATGAACAGCTCGAAGGCGGTCATCACGATGACCATCACGAACGAGACACCGGCGTAGGCGATGCCGATCCCGTTCAGCAGGTACCAACTGGCGATCGTGAAGAGCAGCAGCAGCGTGTGGCCCGCGAACATGTTGGCGAACAGTCGCACCGCGTGGGTGAACGGCCGGACGATCAGGTTCGAGAAGAACTCGATGGTCATGGCCAGCGGCAGAACCGGACCGAGCGACTTGTCGTAGCCGGTGAAGTTCTTGAAGGCGCCGACGAAGCCGTGCCGCTTGAAGGTCAGCGAGACCCACGTGATGTAGACGATGGCGGCCAGGCCGACCGGGTACGCGATGATCGAGGTCACCGGGAACTGGGCGACCGGGACGATCGACCAGAGGTTCATCATCCAGATGAAGAAGAACAGCGAGACGACGAGCGGAACGTACTTCTCGCCCTCCTTCTTGCCGATCGTCTCGTAGACGACGCCGCGCCGGACGAAGTCGTAGCCGGCCTCGGCCACCATCTGGAGCTTGCCCGGGACGACCTTCGGCTTCCGGAAAGCGGCCCAGAAGAAGCCGACGATGATGATCGAGCCGAGCAGCGCCAGGAGCATCGTCTTGTTGAAGTACACGTTGCTGTCCGCGTCGCCGAAGATCGGCTGGAACAGGAACGAGTGCAGGCCGGGTGCCGGAAAGCCACAACCGTCGAAGATGTGGCAGTCGGTCTCGAAGGCGAGCACCTGCGTCGGGTCAGCACTCACCGCGGGCTCCTTCAGCATGGCGCATAGGTACGGCAACCTCGTTGTGTCGGCGCGGCGCGCAGCCGCGGTTCGGCACTGGACTGGTGTGACGGATGTGGGGACGGCGGTCGGGCGTTGAGCCTCGCGTGGGAACAGGCGTCAGCTCGGATGCCCGCGCCCGCAATGCCGCAGTTGGCACCGGACGATAGCAGGATCCCGAACGGGCACTTATCCCGGCCCTACCCCTCACGCCGAAGACCCTGACTTCTCGGCCTTTCCGGCCGTCGAGGACTCGGGTTCGACGTAGAGGATCTTGGCTTTCATGTGGGCACGCGCCTGTGCGGCGATCCAGACGAGGGTCGCCACGACGAGAGTGAAGGCGAACGCCTTCGGTTCGAACAGTGTCGTGTTCTTGAACAGACCGACAAAGATGACGAGCAACAGGAGCTGGGCCGTGTACAGCATCAGGCCCATCGCCTGGAAAAGGTGCGGAAGTGACTTGGCCGTGCGTTCGAGCACCACGAGCCCGATGCCCATGAAAACGATCACCACCAGCGCGCCGACAGCGGCTCCCAGCGCCCCCTTGCCGCCGGCGACCACGGCACTGACGGCCGCGGCGACGGCGCCGACGGCCGCGGTGGGCACGGCGGTGTGAAGGAGGTTCCGGACGTCGTTGGACGGCATGGCGGCAGCTCCGCTGAATGGGTGGGGCAGGTGGTGTCGTCACAGACGAGCGTAGGCCCGGTCCGAGGATGAGTTTCTCGGGCCAACGGACCGTCGCACTACGGTCCTTCGGCTCTGTCGCCGGGTCTCGTGAACAGTATCACAAACTATTTGATGAGGTCTTTACCATGGGGGTGTGCTGACTGTCACACATGAGTGGGACGCCGCGCGTGTGTGCATGACAGGGCGGCATCTTGTCTGGTATTGGGGACCGGCGGGGGAAATGGGTGCCCGGTCACTGCCGGGAGCCGGCCTTCCTGCGATCGGGTAGACGCGAACGAGCGCCGATGGCGGTCGCTCCGTTGACGCCGGCCGGAACGGGCGTACGAACCTCGGCGGGCGGCTCGTGCTCCTGTGCGTGGACACAGGGGGCCCCGGCCGCCGCACCCTCCACGCTCCCCTCCACGCCTTCCCATGCCTCGGACACCCCGGCCTCCGCCTCCGCACGCCCGCTGCGCCGGTAGCGCGGCGGTACGAACGCCTGCGCCCACAGCGGGGCACGCGGCGTGAAGCGCGGCAGCAGCAGAAGCACCAGGCCCACCGCGCTCAGCGCCACCACGACCAGCAGGATCCACATCGACGCCGAGTGCACCGAGTACGCGACCACGCCGAAGGCGATCAGCGCCGACCAGAAGTACATGATCAGCACCGACCTGCTGTGCGAGTGGCCGATCTCCAGCAGCCGGTGGTGCAGGTGGCCGCGGTCGGCGGCGAACGGCGACTTCCCGTTCCAGGTACGGCGTACGACCGCCAGCACCAGGTCGGCGAACGGGATCGCGATGATCGTCAGCGGCAGCAGCAGCGGGATGAAGACCGGCAGCGCCGCGTGGGTGGCCTGGCGGGTGGAGCCCTCGAAGATCTTCAGCGCGTCCGGGTCGACCTGGCCGGTCACCGAGATCGCGCCCGCCGCGAGCACCAGACCGATCAGCATCGATCCCGAGTCGCCCATGAAGATCCGCGCCGGGTGCATGTTGTGCGGCAGGAAGCCCACGCACATGCCCATCAGGATCGCCGCGAAGAGCGTCGCGGGGGCGGCCGCCTCGATGCCGTACCCGTACCAGATCCGGTACGTGTACAGGAAGAACGCCGCCGCGGCGATGCAGACCATGCCGGCCGCGAGACCGTCGAGACCGTCCACGAAGTTGACCGCGTTGATGGTGATCACCACCAGCGCCACGGTCAGCAGGGTGCCCTGCCACGAGGTCAGCGCGACCGTGCCGACACCGGGGACCGGGATCCACAGGATCGTCAGACCCTGCATGACCATCACACCCGCCGCGATCATCTGCGCGCCGAGCTTGATCAGGGCGTCGATCTCGAACTTGTCGTCGAGGACACCGATCAGCCAGATCAGCGCGGCTCCGGAGAGCAGCGCGCGCGGCTCGTTCGACAACTCGAAGACCCCGTTGAGGTTCTGCAGGTTGTCGGCGACGAGCAGTCCGGCGCACATGCCGAAGAACATGGCGATGCCGCCGAGCCTCGGCGTCGGTTCGCGGTGCACGTCGCGGGCACGGATCTCCGGCATCGCTCCGGTCGCGATGGCGAACTTCCGCACCGGCCCGGTCAGCAGATAGGTCACCGCGGCCGTCACGCAGAGCGTCAGCAGGTAATCACGCACGGGCTGCCCCACAGGAATCGCTGGCCATCTCAGCCCCACAGACTAGCCCGCGCCGGACCCCTCGACGGAAACCCGGTCGCTATATGAGCCAGGACAACGGATGGAGCGGAACGGTTGCACGGGTTCCCCGTACGGAAAATTCCATTCAGGAAACGTTCGGATACGGCGGGAAACGACCGACCAGCTCCTTCACCGTCTCCCGCAGCGCGCCCTGGGCCCCAGGCGCCCCCTCAGCGCCCTCGCGCAGCGCCGAGGCGATGATGGCCCCGATCCGCCCCATCTCGCCCTCACGCATGCCCTGAGTGGTCACGGCGGCCGTCCCCAGCCGGACGCCGCGGGCGCCCGCGTACGGCAGCGCGCAGGTGTCCACCACGAGGCCCGCCGCCGCGAGCCGGCCGCGCGCGGCCCTGCCGTCCACGCCGAGCGGCGCGGGATCGACGGTGAGCAGATGCGTGTCCGTGCCGTCCGTGCTGATCCCGAGACCCTGCTCGGTCAGCGCCTCGGCCAGCGCCCGCGCGTTGGCGACCACCTGGTGGGCGTACGTGGCGTACGCGGGAGTGGCCGCCTCCCCGAAGGCGACCGCCTTGGCGGCGATCGTGTGCATCTGGGCGCCGCCCTGCGTGAACGGGAACACGGCGCGGTCCACACGCTCCGCGTACTCCGCGCCGCACAGGATCATCCCGCCACGCGGTCCGCGCAGCACCTTGTGCGTCGTCGCGCACACGATGTCCGCGTACGGCACGGGGCTGGGCGCCGCACCCCCGGCGACCAGCCCGATGGGGTGCGCCGCGTCGGCGATCAGATAGGCGCCCACATCGTCGGCGATCTCTCTGAAGGCCGCGTAGTCGACATGGCGCGGATAGGAGATCGAACCGCACACCAGCGCCTTGGGGCGGTGTGTCCGCGCCAGGTGGCGCACCTGCGCGTAGTCGATGAGCCCGGTCCGCGCGTCGACCCCGTACCCCACGAAGTCGAACCACCGTCCCGAGAAGTTGACGGGAGAGCCGTGCGTGAGGTGCCCGCCGTACGTCAACCCCATGGCGAGAACCGTGTCCCCGGGCCGCAGCAGCGCGGCGTACGCCGCGAGCACGGCGGACGAGCCCGAATGCGGCTGTACGTTGGCGTGCTCGGCCCCGAACAGCGCCCGCGCCCGTTCGACGGCGACCCGCTCGGCGGCGTCCACCAGCTCGCAGCCGCCGTGGTGGCGGGCGCCGGGGTAGCCCTCGGCGTACTTGTTGGCGAGCGGGGAGCCGAGGGCCGCGAGCACGGCGGGCGAGGTGAAGTTCTCGGCGGCGATGAGCTGCAGGCTGTCGGCCTGGCGCCGCGCCTCACCGAGAATGATCTCGGCCATCTCGGGATCCTGCCGCCGCAGGACCTCCAGCGCCGCTTCCGGCGCGCTCAGGGCCGCGTGGGGGCCCGGGTGAGGCTCCGCGTGGGGTTCGATGACGACCGGCATGACGGGCTCCGGACCTCGGTGGGGCGTGACGCCTCCAATGTAGGCCGCGAAGCCTCACCCCGCCCGGTGCAGGAGTCTTCGGCCCGTCCGCGCGCCTGGCCGGCGAGTGAGCGACAGTGGCATGAAGCGCCCCGTAGGCGAACCGAGCCCTTTAGGACGACCGCGCGGGGACGCCTGTCAGTGCCGTGACGACCGGGTCGAGCGCCTGGTGGATCTCCTCGCCGATGGAGCGGAAGAACGTGATCGGCGCCCCGTACGGGTCGTACACCTCGTCCGCCTCCGCCGTCGGCGCGAGCAGCCAGCCGCGGAGCGCCGCCGCCGCGCGGACCAGGGCGCGGGCGCGCTCCACGACGCCCTCGTCCAGGGGGTCGGGCAGGGTCGCGGGGTCTATGGCGCGCACCAGGCGCGTGAACTCCTTCAGCGTGAAGGTGCGCAGGCCCGCCGAGTGGCCCATCGAGATGACCTGGGCCCGGTGGTCGCGGGTCGCGGTGAGGACCAGGTCCGCGCGGATGACGTGTTCGTCGAGCAGTTCGCGGCCGACGAAGCCGGAGGCGTCCGCTCCGAAGTCGGCGAGGACGGCCTCCGCGTTGGCCTCCATGGGGGCGCCCTCGTGCCCCCAGGTGCCGGCGCTCTCCACGATCAGGCCGCCGGTCAGCCGCTCCCCCAGGCGGTCGGTCAGGGCATGCCGGTTGAGCCGCTCGGTGATGGGCGAGCGGCAGACATTGCCGGTACTGACGTGGAGGATGCGGAAGGTGGTGCCGGTGGTTGAGGTCTCCGCTATGCCACGCCCCTCAGGGGCGGTCAATTGGCCACCTCAAGGTCGGGTACCACCTTGCGGAGCTCCTCCGCGTCGAGGGCGCCGGCCCGCAGCAGCACCGGAACGCTGCCGGTGACGTCGACGATCGAGGACGGTACGTTCGCGGGCGTCGGGCCGCCGTCGAGGTAGACGGAGACGGAGTCCCCCAGCATCTCCTGGGCCGCGTCGCAGGTCTCGGGGGCCGGGTGTCCCGTGAGGTTGGCGCTGGAGACGGCCATCGGGCCGACCTCGGTGAGCAGTTCGATCGCCACGGGGTGCAGCGGCATCCGGATCGCGACGGTGCCCCGGGTGTCCCCCAGGTCCCACTGGAGGGACGGCTGGTGCTTGGCGACCAGGGTCAGGGCGCCCGGCCAGAACGCGTCGACCAGTTCCCAGGCCTGTTCGGAGAAGTCCGTGACGAGGCCGTGCAGGGTGTTCGGGGAGCCGATCAGGACGGGGGTGGGCATGTTGCGGCCCCGGCCCTTGGCGTCCAGCAGATCGGCGACGGCCTCGGAGCTGAAGGCGTCCGCACCGATCCCGTACACGGTGTCGGTGGGCAGCACGACCAGCTCACCGCGGCGCACGGCCGACGCGGCCTCTCGCAGACCCGTGGTGCGGTCGGTCGCGTCGTTGCAGTCGTATCGCCGGGCCATTTCAGGAAGCCTCCTCGTGCGCGTACACGGTCTGGGTCATCGAAGCGGAAGGGTCGTGAGGTACGGAAGGGGCACGAGGAGCGGGCGTGGCGGTCGCGGGAGGGGTCACGGCATCGCCTTGCGTGCCGTGGCGAAGCGCGGGCGCTTGTTCAGGTCCGGGTGGTCCGCGGCGTCCGCCCAGCCGGACTCCTCGCTGAAGATCCACGGGACCTGTCCGCCCTGCGTGTCCGCGTGCTCGATGACGACGAGGCCGCCGGGCCGCAGCAGCCGGTGCGCGGTGCGTTCGATGCCACGGATCGTGTCGAGACCGTCCTCGCCGGAGAAGAGGGCCATCTCCGGGTCATGGTCGCGGGCCTCGGGGGCGACGTACTCCCACTCGGTCAGCGGGATGTACGGCGGGTTGGAGATGACCAGGTCGACCTGGCCGTCCAGCTCGGGAAGGGCGCTCAGGGCGTCTCCCTGGTGCACGGTGACCCTGGACCCCTCGGCGTTCTTCCGCGTCCAGGTCAGGGCGGACTCGGACAGCTCCACGGCGTGCACGCGCGAGCGCGGCACCTCCTGCGCCATGGCGAGCGCGATCGCGCCGGAGCCCGAGCACAGGTCGACGACGACCGGCTCGACGACGTCCATGGCGCGTACGGCGTCTATCGCCCAGCCGACGACCGACTCGGTCTCCGGGCGGGGCACGAAGACACCGGGGCCGACCTGGAGTTCCAGGTAGCGGAAGAAGGCCCGTCCGGTGATGTGCTGGAGCGGTTCGCGGGCCTCGCGGCGCGCCACGGCCTCCCAGTAGCGGGCGTCGAAGTCGGCGTCCTTGACGCGGTGCAGCTCTCCCCGTTTGACGGCGTGCACGTACGCGGCGAGCTCCTCCGCGTCGAAACGCGGCGAGGGCACGCCCGCGTCGGCCAGCCGCTGGGTGGCCTGGGCCACCTCCGCGAGCAGCAGGCTGCGCCGCTGGGAGTCGCTGGGCCCCCCAGAATGTGGCTGCACGCTGGTTCCTCCGGACTGCGAGTGTGGTCACCTGGGGCGGTGGCCACAGGTCTTTTACTGGGCGGCTGCTAGCTTCGCGGCGGAGTCGGCGTCGACGCATGCCTGGATGACGGCGTCCAGGTCCCCGTCGAGCACCTGGTCCAAGTTGTACGCCTTGAAACCGACACGGTGGTCCGAGATGCGGTTTTCCGGGAAGTTGTACGTACGGATCTTCTCGGACCGGTCGACGGTACGGACCTGGCTGCGCCGGGCGTCCGCCGCGTTCTTCTCGGCCTCCTCCTGGGCGGCGGCGAGCAGCCGCGACCGCAGGATACGCAGGGCCTGCTCCTTGTTCTGGAGCTGGCTCTTCTCGTTCTGGCAGGAGGCGACGACTCCGGTCGGCAGGTGGGTGATGCGTACGGCGGAGTCGGTGGTGTTGACGGACTGGCCGCCGGGGCCGGAGGAGCGGTAGACGTCGATACGGAGATCGTTGGCGTGGATCTCGACGTCGACCTCCTCGGCCTCGGGCGTGACGAGCACACCGGCGGCCGAGGTGTGGATACGGCCCTGCGACTCGGTGGAGGGCACGCGCTGCACGCGGTGCACGCCGCCCTCGTACTTCAGCCGCGCCCACACGCCCTGTCCGGGCTCGGTGGCCCCGTTGCCGCCCTTGGTCTTGACGGCGACCTGGACGTCCTTGTAGCCGCCCAGCTCGGACTCGGTGGCGTCGATGATCTCGGTCTTCCAGCCGACGCGCTCCGCGTACCGCAGGTACATGCGGAGCAGGTCGCCGGCGAAGAGCGCGGATTCGTCGCCGCCCGCGCCGGCCTTGACCTCCAGGATGACGTCCTTGTCGTCGCTGGGGTCGCGCGGCACGAGGAGGAGGCGCAGTTTCTCGGTCAGCTCGTCGCGCTGCTTCTCCAGGACCTTGGCCTCGGCGGCGAAGTCGGGGTCGTCGGCCGCGAACTCACGGGCGGTGGTGATGTCCTCGCCGGTCTGCTTCCAGGAGCGGTACGTGGCGACGATCGGGGTCAGCTCGGCGTAACGCTTGTTGAGCTTGCGCGCGTTGGCCTGGTCCGCGTGGACCGACGGGTCGGCGAGCTGTTTCTCCAGACCGGCGTGCTCGCCGATCAGTTCCTCGACCGCCTCGAACATTCGGGGGCTCCGTGTTTCTCGCGTGACGCGCGTAAAGAAGGTGCTGCCGTGCAGAGGATGCTGCCTGGACGGAGGGGGCCGCACAGGTGGACCGGCAGTGCTGCGGGACGCCAAAGCGCCGGTCCCGGCGCCCCGCGGGTACGGGGCGCCGAGGACCGGCGCAGGTGGCTCGCTACTTCTTGGCGGAGCCGGCGGCCTTGCCGAAGCGGGCCTCGAAGCGGGCCACACGGCCACCGGTGTCGAGGATCTTCTGCTTGCCCGTGTAGAACGGGTGGCACTCGGAGCACAGGTCGGCACGGATCGTGCCCGACTCGATGGTGCTGCGGGTGGTGAACGACGCACCGCAGGTGCAGCTGACCTGGGTCTCGACGTACGCGGGGTGGATATCGCGCTTCAAGGGGTTCTCCTAGTTCCGGGAGGGCGCCGGGTCGTACGCGCTGATTGCGCGGACGTGAACCGGGGCCGACGTACCAGTCTGCCAGGACCGGCCGTATCTCCCAAAACCGGGGGGCGGCCGGAAGTATTCCGGGGCCGCGCGGGCGTCAGCCCGCGTTGACCACGCTGTGTGCCGAGCCCTTGTCGCCCGCCGAGTCCCTGGTGGCGGAGGCGGGGATCGGCCTGTCCTGCTTGAGGGCCGTCCAGACCTGCTGGGTGGCGGCCGGGAGGGGCAGGACGCGGTTCGGGTCCGCGGGGTCGTACCGGACCGGGAGCGTGACCATGTGGACGTCCCTGGCGCCGAGGTCCTTGAGCCCGCCGGCGAATCCGACCAGCTTGTTGACGGTGTCGAGCTGGGAGTCCGGGGTGATCGCGCGGGTGGCGGCGTCGGCCAGGTCGTAGAGCTTCTTCGGACTGCTGAACACGCCCACGCTCTTGACCTGCTCGATCAGCGCCTTGATGAAGGACTGCTGGAGCTGGATACGGCCGAGGTCGCTGCCGTCCCCGACGCTGTGGCGGGTCCGTACGAGACCGAGCGACTGCTCCCCGTTCAGGGTGTGCGTGCCGGGGGCGAGCCTGAGATGGCTCTTGGGGTCGTCGATGGCCCGCGTGGTGGTGATCTTCACCCCGCCGAGGGTGTTGATGAGCTTCTTGAAGCCGGTGAAGTCGACCTCGATGTAGTGGTCCATCCGCAGGCCCGACATCTGTTCGACGGTCTTGACCGCGCAGGCGGGGCCGCCGACCTCGTACGCCGTGTTGAACATGACGAGCCGCCGGCCGGCCTCCGCGGTTCCGTCGGGGCCGGTGCAGGCGGGGCGGTCGACGAGGGTGTCGCGCGGTACGGAGACCACACTGGCCTTCTTGTGGCCCTTGTAAATGTGGACGATCATCGCGGTGTCCGAGCGGGCGCCGCCGCCGTCCGTGCCGTACTCGGCGTTGGCGCCGGAGCGCGAGTCAGAGCCGAGGACCAGGATGTTCTGGGAGCCGTCGCCGGAGTCGGCGGGACGGTCGCCGCCGAGCTGGGCGTTGATGTCGACGCCTTGGAGGTTGCCGTTGAGCTTGAAGTAGACGTAGCCGACGCCGGAGCCGCCGACGAGGACCAGGGCCGCCGCGGACCACGCGGCGATGACGGTGGCGCGGCGGCGCCCGCCCGGCTTTCTGCGGCGTGTGCCGCTGCCCCGTATTCGGCTGCTGATCCCGTCGCCCATGATCTCCCTCTGTCCGTCGTGCGGGCCCCGTTACCTCCTGCCGTGATGACGAGGCGCATTTTGTCGCCACTTGTACAGACAGTGAAGCACCAAGAAGGGTTCCACAGCATGCGCAGGGAATGTCCGGACCGCAACAGGGACCGGCGGCGCCCCGCCCCCGGCCCGCTCCGGCGCCCCGCCCCTTCCTACCGCCACTCACCTGCGGTTTCGGCGTGCGGGGGCCGTCAGGGGGCGTTCAGAGGCCCGCAGAGGGCCTGTGGGATAAGTCTCCGGGGCCAGAACAGGCCCCTGACACGGAAACCGCCCCGTCACCTGGGGTGACGGGGCGGTTCTCGCCGTACGAGAGGGCCGTACGGCAGACGCTTCGGGGTCCGGTCAGTCGTTGCCGTTGGAGCCCGGGGTCGTCTTCTGGATCTGGAGCAGGAACTCCGCGTTGGACTTGGTCTTCTTCATCTTGTCCAGGAGCAGCTCGATCGCCTGCTGCTGGTCGAGCGCGTGCAGCACCCGGCGCAGCTTCCAGACGACGGCCAGTTCCTCGCCGCCGAGCAAGATCTCTTCCTTACGGGTGGAGGACGCGTCCACGTCGACCGCCGGGAAGATGCGCTTGTCGGAGAGCTTCCGGTCGAGCTTGAGCTCCATGTTGCCGGTGCCCTTGAACTCCTCGAAGATCACCTCGTCCATGCGCGAGCCGGTCTCGACGAGCGCGGTGGCCAGGATGGTCAGCGAGCCGCCGTCCTCGATGTTGCGCGCCGCGCCGAAGAAGCGCTTGGGCGGGTAGAGCGCGGTCGAGTCGACACCACCGGACAGGATGCGTCCGGAAGCCGGCGCCGCGAGGTTGTACGCGCGGCCCAGACGGGTGATGGAGTCGAGCAGGACGACCACGTCGTGGCCCAGCTCCACGAGGCGCTTGGCGCGCTCGATGGCCAGTTCGGCGACGGTGGTGTGGTCCTCGGCCGGACGGTCGAAGGTCGAGGAGATGACCTCGCCCTTGACCGACCGCTGCATGTCGGTGACCTCTTCGGGCCGCTCGTCGACGAGGACGACCATCAGGTGGCACTCGGGGCTGTTGACCGTGATCGCGTTGGCGATGGCCTGGAGGATCATGGTCTTGCCGGTCTTCGGCGGGGCCACGATCAGACCGCGCTGGCCCTTGCCGATCGGTGCGACGAGGTCGATGATCCGCGTGGTCAGCACGCCCGGGTCGGTCTCCAGACGGAGCCGGTCCTGCGGGTAGAGCGGGGTCAGCTTCTGGAACTCCGGGCGGCCGCGGCCGGATTCGGCCCCCATGCCGTTGGCGGAGTCGAGGCGGACGAGCGCGTTGAACTTCTCGCGGCGCTCGCCGTCCTTGGGCTGACGGACCGCTCCGGTGACGTGGTCGCCCTTGCGCAGGCCGTTCTTGCGGACCTGGGCGAGCGAGACGTACACGTCGTTCGGGCCCGGCAGGTAGCCGGAGGTCCTGATGAACGCGTAGTTGTCGAGGATGTCGAGGATGCCCGCGACGGGGATCAGCACATCGTCGTCGGCTACCTGCGGCTCGCCGGGGCCGAACTCGTCGCGCCCGCGACGGCCACGGCGGTCGCGGTAGCGGCCGCGCCGGCCGCGCCGGCCGCCCGCCTCGTCGTCGAAGTCGTCCTGGGGGCCGCTGTTCTGGGGGCCGCTGCTCTGGCCCTGGCCGCCGCCGCGGTTGTCACGGTCGCCGCGGCCGCCCTGCTGCTGGCGGTTGCCGCCGCCCTGCTGCTGGCCCTGCTGGTCGTCGCCCTTGCCACGGCGGTCGCGCTGGCGGTCGCGGCGTCCCTCGCGGTCACGGTCACGGTCGCCGCGCTGGCCGCGGTCCTGGCGGTCTCCGCGCCGGCCGTCGCCGTCGTTCTGGGCGCCGGAGCCGCCGGAGGCCGCCACGGCCGCCTCGGTGCGCTCCTCGACCTTGACGTCGGCCGGGGCGTCCACCGCGGCTTCCGCCTTCGCGTCGGGGCTGCCGGCCTGTGCGGTGGCCCTGCGGCGGCGGCGCTCGCCCGTGGGCTGGTCGTCGCTGGCGGGCTGGCCGGGGATGTCGATCTGCTGCTGGGTCACGGCCTGCTCGGCCTGGCCCGCCTTCTCCTCGGCCGACGCGGCGGCCTCGCCCGTACGGGCCTTGGAGGTCGCCCTGCGCTTGGGCTTGGTCTCTGCGTCGGCGCTGCCGTTGGCACCGGCGGCCTTGGCCGCCGAGCCGCCTCCGGCCTGCGCTTCCTTGATGACCTCGATCAACTGGCTCTTGCGCATCCGCGCGGTGCCCCTGATGCCGAGGCCCGACGCGACCTGCTGCAACTCGGCCAGGACCATGCCGTCAAGGCCGGTGCCGGAGCGGCGGCGCCGTGCGGTGGTGCCAGTGGCAGCACCTTCGGCGGGCGCGGTGGTGTCGACACTGCTGTCGGCAGTCACGCCCATCAGATCGGTGGTGTCGCTCACGAAGGGTCCTTCCCTGGAGCGGACGTCGGCCTTCTGGCTCGGCGACCGGTTGTGCTGCCGGCTGCGGTCCCATTCGTGTGGACCGGGCCGGGGCGGTGGTCCCGCCGGGTATACGGCGGAGAAAATCTGCAAACGTGCATACAAGCGATGGGTCCGGCCCGAGGTCCCCCTGCTCGGCCCACCGCTGGGAAAAACGGGGGGTGTCGTGCCGGTTCCGGTGCGTGCTCAAAACTGCTCAGGCAGGCTGCTCAGGCAGTTGGGGAGGCTCCCGGAAGAAGGGCGGTCCCGATGTGGGACACGAAGCACCGCGCCTGAAAGACGTCGGTTGCAGACTTGAGGTTAACACTACCGGCTCCAACAAACATTCCCCCTCTCCCTCACCGGCAATCTCCTGTGGCTGTTCTCGCCAAGAGCTCTGCGAGCCCTACGAGCCGAGCGGCAGAACGCTCGCCCCCGCGGCGTCGAGGGAGAGCCGGTTGGCGGCCCATCCCTCACCCGCGAGCCGCGCGACCTTGTCGGCCGCGCCGTCCTCGACCAGCGCGAGCACCGTGGGGCCCGCGCCGGACACGACTGCAGGGACGCCGTCCGCGCGCAGCCGGTTGACCAGAGCGATGCTCTCGGGCATCGCCGGGGCCCGGTAGTCCTGGTGGAGGCGGTCCTCCGTGGCGGGCAGCAGCAGCTCGGGGCGCCGGGTCATGGCCTCGACGAGGAGGGCCGCACGACCGGCGTTGGCCGCCGCGTCCACATGGGGGACCGTACGCGGCAGCAGGCCGCGTGCCGTCTCCGTCAGGACCGCCTTGCCGGGTACGAAGACCACCGGAACGATGGAACCGACGGGGTCCATCCTGATGGCGCGGGCCGCTCCCCCGTCCATCCAGGCGAGCGTGAAGCCGCCGAGCAGACAGGCGGCGACATTGTCGGGGTGCCCCTCGATCTCGGTCGCCAGCTCCAGCAGCGCCGCGTCGTCGAGCCGCGCGTCCCCGCCTATGGTGACGGCGCGGGCGGCCACGATCCCGGCGCAGATGGCCGCCGAGGAGGAACCCAGGCCGCGGCCGTGCGGGATGCGGTTGGCGCAGACGACCTCCAGGCCGCGCGGCTGTCCGCCGAGCAGGTCGAAGGCGGTGCGCAGGGACCGTACGAGGAGATGGTTCTCGTCGCGGGGAAGCGTCTCGGCGCCCTCACCCGCGATGTCGACGTGCAGCCCCGAGTCGGCGACGCGGACCACCACGTCGTCGTAGAGCCCCAGCGACAGGCCCAGGGCGTCGAAGCCAGGGCCGAGGTTGGCGCTGGTGGCGGGGGTGCGCACCCGTACGGCGGCGGCGCGGAACGCGGGACCGGCCATCGCTCTGACGACTCTCCTTGTGACTGCGGTACTGGGCTTACGGCTTGCTGCCGGTCTTGCCGAGGTGACGGCTCGACGGCTTGACGGCTTGACGGAGTTACGACGGACTTGCGTGGCGGTGAGGGGTTCCGGGTGGTGCGGGAGGAGGTTTCGAGAAGGCCGTGCGGAACGCCCGGGGCCACGACAGCGGCAGCACCACGGCATATGCGGCGGGGCGGATTGGGTACAGCTTATCGAAGGATGGATCCGTGGCGACACAGGGCGCACAGGAGGCGCACGATGCGTGTCGCGTGCCTGCCTGTGCGCCGATGCCGGTCCTCGCGTACGGCCCGATGCCGGTCCTCGCGTACGGCCCGATGCCGGTCCGTTCACGGACCGCCCGCCGTCCGGGCGGAGGAGGTGTCAGACGAGGCCGAGGCGGGCCGCGGCGGCGACCGCGTCGACGGGTACGGTGACCGGCTGGGGCGCCCCGGCGACGGCCCAGTCGGGATCCTTGAGGCCGTTCCCGGTCACGGTGCAGACGATGCGCTGGCCGGGGTCGACCTTGCCCTCGTCCGCGGCCTTGAGCAGGCCGGCCACGGAGGCGGCCGAGGCGGGCTCGACGAAGACGCCCTCCTGGGAGGCCAACAGCCGGTAGGCGGCGAGGATCTGACGGTCGGTCACCTCGTCGATGAAACCGCCCGACTCGTCGCGGGCGGCCAGCGCGTACTGCCAGGAGGCCGGGTTGCCGATCCGGATCGCGGTGGCGACGGTGTGCGGGTCCTTGACGATCTCGCCGCGCACGATGGGCGCGGAGCCGGACGCCTGGAAGCCCCACATGCGCGGCGTACGCCCCGCCACACCGTCGGCGGCGTACTCGGTGTAGCCCTTCCAGTAGGCCGTGATGTTGCCGGCGTTGCCGACGGGCAGTACATGGATGTCCGGGGCGTCGCCGAGCGCGTCCACGATCTCGAACGCGGCGGTCTTCTGGCCCTGGATACGGACCGGATTGACCGAATTGACCAGCGCCACCGGGTAGTTGTCGGAGAGCGAGCGGGCCAGCGTCAGACAGTCGTCGAAGTTCCCCTCGACCTGGAGGATCTTCGCGCCGTGGACCAGTGCCTGGCCCATCTTGCCGATGGCGATCTTGCCCTGGGGCACCAGCACGGCGCAGACCATCCCGGCCCGTACGGCGTAGGCGGCGGCCGATGCCGAGGTGTTGCCGGTGGAGGCGCAGATGACGGCCTGGGCGCCCTCCTCCTTGGCACGGGTGATGGCCATGGTCATGCCACGGTCCTTGAAGGAGCCGGTGGGGTTGGCGCCCTCGACCTTGAGATGTACCTCACAGCCCGTACGCTCGGAGAGCACCTGTGCCGGAACGAGCGGCGTACCGCCCTCGCGGAGGGTGACGACCGGCGTCTTCTCCGTCACCGGGAGGCGGTGCCGGTACTCCTCGATGATGCCGCGCCACTGGTGGACGCCCTCACGGCTGCCGCCGCTGGTCAGGCCATTGCTGGTCATGGGTCCCTTACTCCCCTTCAACACGCATGATGCTGGCGACACCGCGCACGGTGTCGAGCTTGCGCAGCGCCGCGACGGTCCCCGAGAGGGCCGCGTCGGCCGCGCGGTGGGTGACGACGACGAGGGCGGCCTCGCCCGCACCGTCCTGCCGGCCCTTCTGGCGGACCGTGTCGATGGACACGCCGTGCTCGGCGAAGACCGTCGCGACCTGGGCGAGCACACCCGGTTTGTCGGCCACGTCGAGACTGATGTGGTAGCGCGTCACCACGTCGCCCATGGGGCTGACGGGAAGCTGGGTGTACGCGGACTCGCCGGGGCCGGTGGCCCCCGCGAGCTTGTTGCGGCAGACGGCGACGAGGTCGCCGAGGACGGCGGAGGCCGTCGGGGAGCCGCCCGCGCCGGGGCCGTAGAACATGAGCTGCCCGGCCGCCTCGGCCTCGATGAAGACCGCGTTGTACGCCTCGCGCACGGAGGCGAGCGGGTGGCTGAGCGGGATCATCGCCGGGTGGACACGGGCGGTGACGGAGCGGCCGTCGGCGGCGCGCTCGCAGATCGCGAGGAGCTTGACCGTGCAGCCCATGCGCTTGGCGGAGGCGAGATCGGCGGAGGTGACCTCCGTGATGCCCTCGCGGTGCACGTCGTCGAGGCGCACGCGGGTGTGGAAGGCGATCCCGGCGAGGATGGCGGCCTTGGCGGCGGCGTCGAAGCCCTCGACGTCGGCGGTGGGGTCGGCCTCGGCGTACCCGAGGGCGGTGGCCTCGTCGAGCGCCTCGGAGTAGCCGGAGCCCGCGCTGTCCATCCGGTCGAGGATGAAGTTGGTCGTGCCGTTGACGATGCCGAGGACACGGTTGACCTTGTCCCCGGCGAGGGACTCGCGGAGCGGCCTGACCAGCGGGATGGCGCCCGCGACGGCCGCCTCGAAGTACAGGTCGCGGTCGTGCCGGGCGGCGGCGTCGTAGAGCGTCGTGCCGTCCTCGGCGAGCAGCGCCTTGTTGGCGGAGACGACGGAGGCGCCGTGCTCGAAGGCGGTGGTGATCAGCGTACGGGCGGGCTCGATGCCGCCGATGACCTCGACCACCACATCGATGTCACCCCGTTTGACCAGGGCGGTCGCGTCGGTGGTGATGAGCGACGGGTCGATGCCCGCGCGCACCCTGTCAGGGCGCCGGACGGCGACCCCGGCCAGCTCCACCGGGGCCCCGATCCGCGCGGCGAGGTCGTCGGCGTGCGTCGTCATGATGCGCGCCACCTCTGAGCCGACCACACCACAGCCCAGCAGCGCCACCTTCAGCGGACGCGTACGCATCATCCGACCTACGCCTTTCATCCAATGTCATCGCACGCGACCGGCCGTCGAGATCAGACGGCAGCGTGATTGCCAACCAGTCTCACTCACCGGACGGGAGTTTCTGCCCCTCGTCCAGATTGCGAGACATGTATTTCAGTGACCGACATCGAGACGCAACAGATCTTCCTCCGTCTCGCGCCGGACGATCACCCGGGCCTCGCCGTCCCTGACGGCGACGACGGGCGGGCGGAGCGCGTGGTTGTAGTTGCTCGCCATCGAGCGGCAGTACGCACCGGTGGCAGGCACCGCGAGCAGGTCGCCGGGGGCCAGGTCCGCGGGGAGGAACGCGTCCCGCACGACGATGTCGCCGCTCTCGCAGTGCTTGCCGACGACGCGGGTCAGCATCGCCTCGGCGTCGGAGGAGCGGGAGACGAGCGCCACGCTGTACTCGGCGTCGTAGAGAGCCGTACGGATGTTGTCGGACATGCCACCGTCCACACTGACATACGTGCGGAGCCCGTCGAGCGGCTTGATCGTGCCGACCTCGTACAGCGTGAAGGCCGTCGGGCCCACGATGGCGCGTCCCGGTTCGACGGAGATACGCGGCGTGCGCAGCCCGGCGGACTCACACTCACGGGTGACGATGTCGGTGAGCGCCTTGGCGATGTCGTGCGGCTCGCGCGGGTCGTCCTCGGAGGTGTACGCGATACCGAGGCCGCCGCCGAGGTCGATCTCGGGCAGTTCCACGCCGTGCTCGTCGCGCACCTCGGCGAGGAGCTGGACGACGCGGCGGGCGGAGACCTCGAAGCCCGCCATGTCGAAGATCTGCGAGCCGATGTGCGAGTGGATGCCGATCAGTTCGAGGCCGTCGAGCTTGAGGGCCCGGCGGACGGCCTCGGCGGCCTGTCCGCCGGCGAGGGCGATGCCGAACTTCTGGTCCTCGTGGGCGGTGGCGATGAACTCGTGCGTGTGCGCCTCCACGCCGACCGTGACCCGGATCTGCACGGGCTGGCGCTTGCCGAGGCGCTGCGCGACATGGGCGACGCGCACGATCTCCTGGAAGGAGTCGAGGACGATCCGGCCGACCCCGGCGGTGACGGCGCGCTCGATCTCCTCGGTGGACTTGTTGTTCCCGTGGAAGGCGATGCGCTCGGCGGGCATCCCGGCGGAAAGGGCGGTGGCCAGCTCGCCGCCGGAGCACACGTCGAGGTTGAGCCCTTCCTCGTGCAGCCAGCGCACGACGGCGCGGGAGAGGAAGGCCTTGCCGGCGTAGAAGACATCGGCGTCCGCGCCGAAGGCGTCGGCCCAGGCACGGCAGCGGGCGCGGAAGTCGGCCTCGTCGAGGAAGTACGCGGGGGTGCCGAACTCCTCGGCCAGCCGGGTCACTTCGATCCCCGCGAGGGTCACCACGCCGTCCTCGCCACGGCGCACCGTACGCGACCAGACCTTCTCGTCCAGGGCGTTGAGGTCGGCGGCGGGCGCGGTGTAGTGGCCCTCGGTGAGTACGTCGGCGTGGCGGGGGCCTGCGGGGTGTGCGGAACGGCTCATGTGCGTGGCTCTCTTGGCTTCTTCTCGGAGGTGTGCGGAACGGTCACGGATGCTCCGTTCACAGGTGTTCCGGGGCATCGACGCCGAGCAGGGACAGGCCGCCGGCCAGCACCGTCCCGGTGGCTTCGGCGAGCGCGAGCCGGGACCGGTGGGCGGCCGAGGGTTTCTCGTCGCCGAGGGGCAGCGGGTGGCAGGTCTCCTGGAAGCGCAGGAAGGCGTCCGCGACGTGTTCGAGATGGCGGGCGAGCCGGTCGGGGGCGCGCAGCCGGGCGGCGGCTCCGAGAACGGCGGGATGGTCGCCGAGGAGGGTGAGAAGGGCGGTGGCGGGGGCCTCGGCGAGCGTGCCGGCGGTCTCCGCCGGGGTGAGGGAGAGCTGTCCGGCGGCGCGCGCGGCGGCGCGCGTGCGGGCGTACGCGTAGCGCACGAGGAAGAGGCCGTTGCTCTCGCGCTGGACGAGCAGCGCGCGGGCGGCCTCGCCGTCGGTGTACGGCCGGTCGTGCGCGGCGGGCCGCAGCAGCGCCCAGTGGGCGGCGTCGGGCCCGAGCCGGGCGTACAGGTCGTCGGCGGTGGTGGGTGCGGGGACGGGAACCGGGCGCAGCGCCTCGGCGGCGCCGGGGACCACGGCGGCCTCGGCGCCCTGGGTACGGAGCAGCTTCACGGCCGTACGCGTCCACAGGGCGGCCCGTGGCTCCTCGGCGGGCGCCAGGGCGGCGGTGGTCCCGGCGAGGGCGTCACCGTGTCCGTAGCGCGTTCCGGCGCGCCGGATCGTACGGAGCAGACCGGTGCGGGCGTCGGCGCGGCTGCCCGCGGCGAGGGTGAAGTTCAAGAAGCCGGGTCCGGTGATCTCGACGCGTTCGATCCCGGATCCGGGCGCGGTGCGCAGCAGGGTGGTGCGCAGGATCTCGGCGACCTCGCGGGGCGGGCGCCCGGCGGGGCCCGCGAGCCGGAGCGCGACGTTGGTGGCGTAGTCCCCCCGGCCGCCGGGGCGGGGCCGGTCGACGGCGACCCGTTCGGGCACGGGCCCCGGCAGGGCGTCGTCCTCGACCGCGCGGCACACGGCGTGCAGCACGGTTCGGGAGAGCTCTGCGGGGGTCACGGGGTCCAGCGTAGGCGAGGGAGGGGGGCTGCCCGCCAACCGGTTTCGCGATGCGGTCAGCCCAGGGTGCGGCCCGCGTGCCCGGCGCCGTGCCGGCCGTCCAGGGAGGGCGGGCCCTCCTGGTGGCGCAGGCGGCGTACGAGGCGGACGAGGTCGGCCGGTTCGAAGGGCTTGGCGAGGAAGCCGTCCACGCCCGCGGCGGTGCCGGTGTTCATCTCGTACTGCGTGCAGGCGCTGACGATCGCGATGGGCACCAGGCTGGTCCGGGGGTCGGCGCGCAGCCGGGCGGCGGTGCGCAGGCCGTCGAGGCGGGGCATGACCACGTCGAGCGTGATGACGTCGGGGGCGACTTCGTGGACGACGTCCAGGCATTCGGCACCGTCGGCCGCGGTCACGACCTCGAAGCCCTCAAGTTCGAGATTGACCCTGATCAGTTGCCTGATGACCCTGTTGTCGTCGACAACGAGCACCCGGCCGGACGCTCCAGACACAACTTGAGAGTAGGTCCGAAGCCGGTGCCGCGTCCGGGTTTTGCCGACTTCCGCCCCGCCCCGCGCCCGCCTCTCGCCCACTACTCGTACGCCCCGACCTAGAGTCTTGGTCCATGGAGCAGAACGAAGTCGTCCTCAGGGCCATCGGCATTCTCACGCAGTCCGCGGAGTGGATCCGCACGGCCCGCCGTGACGCGGAGCCGGGCGAGGCGGGCGGCGCGGAACCGCCGGCCGGGGTGGAGGGCGGCGGCGGTGTGGAGAGCGGCGACAGCGGCGCGGGGCAGATCGGTTCGCTGCTCGCCGAGGTCTTCCCGTCCTTCACGGTCTCCTCGGAGGCCACCCCGCTGGAGGCGGCCCACTCGGTGACGGAGGCGGCGCTGCCCCCGATCATGCAGCTCATCGGGGCGTTCACCTTCGTCTTCACGGAGCTGGCCCGGGTCCATGACGCCGGGCGCACGGACATCACATCGGAGGAGCTGCTGCGCGAGCTGGCGCTGCGGATGTCCCGCCCGGACGAGGCGGGGCAGGGGTAGCGGCGCGGGCGGCTACGGCTTACCGGCGCGCGGCAGCAGCGCCGTCGCCGCCAGCGGGATCGCCGCGAGGGCCAGCCACGGGACCGCCGCCGGCAGGTCCGCGTCGAGGAGGGAGCCGGTGGCCGCGCTGCCGATGAGGACGGTCAGGCCGGAGACGGAGGAGAGCGCGCCGACGTAGAGGCCGAGCCGGCCGGGGGCGGCGAGGTCGGGGACCCAGGCGCGGGCGGCCGGGGCTATCAGCATCTGGCCGAGGGTGAGCAGGGCGACGAAGCCCGCGACCGGGGCCAGTCCCGCGGTGCCGGTCAGGGCGGCGGGGCGGGCCACCGCCACGACGGCGAAGCCGGCCGACAGCAGGACCAGGCCCGCCGTCATGGAGCGGCGCGGGTCGAGCCGGCCGGCGGCCCAGCGGGTGACGGGGAGCTGTGCGGTGACGACGAGCAGCGAGGAGAGCGCGAAGAGCCAGGCCAGCGGCGCCTGGGAGCCCGCGGCGCGCTCCACCTCGGCCGGGACGGCCAGGTAGAGCTGGTTGTACGCGAGGAGATACGTCCCGTACGCCAGGCAGAGCGCGAGGAAGCGCCGGTTGCCGAGCAGGCCGCGTATGGCGCCGGGGCCCCGGGTGGGGGTGCGGCCGGGTATGTGCTGCGGCAGCAGCTTCCAGTGGCCCGCCAGGACGAGCAGGAAGATCGCGGATCCGGCGAGGCAGACCGTACGGAAGTCCACCGCGAGCAGCAGGGCGCCGAGCAGCGGTCCGACGAAGGCGCCCGCCTGTCCGGCCATGGTGAACAGCGCCAGTACGCCGGTACGGGGGCCGCCGCCCTCCTCCTCCCGGACCACGGCCTGGCGGGCCACTTCGGACTCGACGGCGGGCGAGAAGAGGGCGGCGGCGAAGCCGATGAGCAGGACGGCGGCGATGACGGACCAGGACCGCTCGGCGAGGCCGAGCCAGGTGAATCCGGCGATGCGCAGCCCGCACCCCGCCAGTACCACGGGCCGTACGCCGTACCGGTCGGCCAGCGCGCCGCCGACGACGAACAGCCCCTGCTGGCTGAAGGTGCGCAGCCCCAGGACGAGGCCGACCAGCCACCCCGCCATGCCGATGGCTCCGCCGAGGTGGTCGGAGAGGAAGGGGAGGACGGCGAAGAAGCCGACGTTGAAGGCGAGCTGCGTGAGGATCAGCAGGCGCAGGAGCGGGCCGAGTCCGCCCCATTCGCCGATGGCGGACCGGAACCGGGTGCCGCGTCGGGACCCGGTGTCTCCTGACCGGGGGCGCGCCCGCGCTGTGGCCGCTGTCTCCGCCTCGTCCATCAGGCCTCCTTCGGGGCGGCGATCACGAACGCGTCGGTCCTGGCGGCCCCGGCCGCCCCGGTCGTCCCTGCCGCGCGGCGGCGGCCCCGTATGCCGCCGGCCGCCGACACCGCGAGCGCGCCCAGCAGGGCCAGTACGGCGGCCGGTGCGAACACCGCCCAGGGCGCGCGCTCCGCGTACGGCAGGTTCTCGGCGAGCAGCAGCCCCCACTCGGGGGACGGCGGCTGCGCACCCAGCCCGAGGAAGCCCAGGGAGGCCAGGGCGAGCGCCACGGCGGGCAGCCGGACCAGCGCGTGCCGGGCCACCGGCGGTACGACGGCGGGCAGCAGCTCGCGGCGGAGCAGATGGAGCGGGCCGGCGCCGAGCGCACGGGTGGCGGCCAGGTGGGTGGTGGCGCGTTCCTGGACGAGCAGCGCGGAGGCGTGCGCGGCCAGCGGCGCCCAGGCGACCGCGGCCACCGCGAGCGCCGGGGTGGCCGGGCCGCCGCCCGCGACCCCGGCGACCAGGAGCCCGGCGAGGACCGGCGGCACGGCGTTGACGGTGTCGACGGCCGGCCCCGACACCTTCGGTACGAGCCCGAGCAGCACGCCCAGGAGGAGGGCCGCGGCGCTGACCGCCAGCGCGAGGGCGAGGGTGGTGAGCGCGCCGTGTCCGATCCTGGCCAGGAGGTCGCGGCCGAGGGCGTCCGTGCCGAACGGATGCGCCCAGGACGGCGCCTGGAGCCGGGCCGCCGGGTCCAGCGCCAGCGGGTCACGGGTGAGCCCGGCCCCGATGACGCCGAGCAGCAGCGCGCCGTACACCAGGGGCAGGGCGCGGCCCGCCGGGGGCGCGGGCCGGTGCGGGGCCTGGAGCGCGCCGTCCCGCAGCGCGGGGCCCAGCATGAGGTGCGCCGTGCCGCGCGCGAGGCCGCCCGCCACGGCGGCGAGCAGGAGCAGGGCGAGGGTGCCCGCCTGGAGCACGGGCAGGTCCTGGGCGATCGCGGCTTCGAGGGTGAGCCGGCCGAGGCCCGGGATGTCGAAGATCTGCTCCACCGCGACCGAGCCGCCGGTGAGGCCGACGACGAACAGGCCCAGGTTGGGCAGGAGTCCGGGGAGGCAGCGGCGCAGCGCCTGCCGGGCGATCCGGTGGCCGGGGATGCCGCGCGCCGCCGCGGCGAGCGCCCATGGTTCGGCGAAGGCGCCGGGCAGCGCGTCGTCCAGGATCCGGCCGAGCAGCGCGCCGGCGGGCAGGCCGAGGGCGAGCGCGGGCAGCACCAGCCACGGGGGTCCGTACCAGCCGAGCGCGGGGAGCCAGCCGAGCTGTACGCCGACGACGGTGGCCAGGACGGACGCCGTCAGGAACTCGGGCAGCGCGGCGAGCATCGCGGCCGCTCCCCCGGCGCGCGGTGCGCCGGGGGAGCGCCGCGCACCGCGCCGGAGCGTACGGGCGCAGACGGCCCCCGCGGTGATGAGGGCGACCGTCATCGCGGTGGCCATCAACAGGAGGGAGACGCCCATCGCCTGGCCGACGGAGGGCAGGACGGCGGATCCGGAGATCCAGGACTCGCCCGCGTCCCCGCGCGCCAGCCCGCCGAGCCACTGGCCGAGGAGATGGCCGGGTCCGGCGCCGAGGCCGAGCTGGTCGCGTACGGCGTCGAGGGCTTCGGGGGTGGGGTCGCGCTCCGCGGAGCGCGCCTTGAGCACGGTCAGCGCGGGATCGGTGCGCGAGAGCCAGGGCAGCAGGCCGATGGCGCAGAGCAGGGCGCCCGCGAGAACGGCGCGCCACAGGAGGGTGAGGCCGGGGGGCGTGGTGAGGGGGGCGCGTCCGGCCGGGGGGTGGTTCATGCGGGCCGTCCGCTCAGCGCCGGGTGCCGGGGGCGACGACGGCGCGCTCGTACGGGTCGAGCAGCACGCCCCGTACGGAGGTGGCGACGCCGAGGACATTGCGCTGGTGGACCAGGGGCACGACCGCGTCCGTACCGAGGATCCGCGCCTCCGCGGCCAGCACGGCGCGGCGCCGCTCCTCCGGGTCCGCGACGGCGTCGGCGGCGGTGACGGCGCGGTCGACGGCCTTGTCGCAGAGCAGCGCCAGGTTGTAGGTGCCCTCGCAGGTGTAGTCGGAGGCGAGGACGGAGACCGGGTCGCCGGTGTCGAGCATGGTGTTGCGCGCGCCGACGAACGCGTCGAACTTCCCGGCCAGCGCGTCGCTCTCGATCCGCGAGGACTCCCGTACGGTCAGCTTGACGGTGAAGCCGGCCTTCTCCAACTGCTGCTGGAGTACCTGGGCGACCTCGGGCAGCTCGGGCCGGTTGTCGTAGGTGGCGAGGGTGACGGTGGCGCCCTTGACCTGTGCGGCGGTGGCCGGCTCCGCGCGTCCGACGGGCTTGTGGCGCAGACCCTGCGCCCAGTTCAGGGCGGGGCCGAAGACGCCCTGGCCGGGGTCGGCGTACCCCTCGTAGACGTTCTTGGCGAGGACGGAGGTGTCGACGGCCCGGCGGGCGGCGGCCCGTATCTTCGGGTCGGCGAAGACACCGGAGCGGGTGTTGAGGAAGAGGCTGGTGGTGCGGGCGGTGGGCACTTCGCGTGCGACGCCCTTGGGCAGGGAGGCGGCCTGGGAGACCGGTACGGCCTCGGCGATGTCCTCCTCGCCGGTGCGCAGGGCGTTGGCGCGTGCGGTGCCGTCGGCGATGAACTTGGCGTCGATGCCGGACGCCTGGGCCCGGCCGCCCCAGTAGTCGTCGTAGCGGTCGAGGGTGGCGGAGGCGGAGCCGTTGACCTTGGTGATCATGAACGGGCCGGTGGCGTGGCCGACCGGGTCGGGGGCGGCCGGCTTCCCGGCCGCCGCCTTCTTCCCGGCCGCCTCCGCCTTCGTCGTCCCGTACGCCTTCGGGGAGAGGACGGCCAGGCTCGGTCCGGCCAGCCGCAGCGGCAGTACGGGGTCGGCGGTCGCGGTCGTGACGCGGACCGTACGGTCGCCGGACGCCCGCGCGGTGAGCCGCACGCCGGTGAGCGCGGTGGGGACGGGGGTGGCCTCGGTGGCATGGGTGAGGGCGGCGGCGACCGCGTCGGCGGTGACGGGCGCCCCGTCCTGGAAGGTGGCGTCACGCAGGGTGAAGAGCCAATTGCGGCCGTTCTCGCGGCGCCAGGACTCGGCGAGGGCGGGCGCGGCGGCCCCGTTGCCGTCCAGCCGGGTCAGCCCCTCGGTGACGCCGAGCCGGCTGAGGAGGGTGGCGTCGGCGCCGTAGGGGGAGAAATTCTCCGACGGCGGGAAGGCCAGCGCGATCCGCAGCCGCGCGCCCTCGGGCGAGCCGGAGCCCGGCGCGCCGGAGGAGCCGCCCCCGGCGGCGAAGCAGCCGGTGAGCAGCGGGGCGAGCAGGGGTGCGAGCAGCAGACCGGCGGCCGGGCGGCGGCGGTGGGCAGGGCGCATGGTCCTCGTTCTCTACGCGGTGGGCGGCCTTGTGCGGATCTCTCGGACAAGGGCGAACGAAAGATTACATGACAATCGTTTTCACCAGGCCACCATGGGGCTTCGCATCAGACCATGGGGACTTCGAAGTGGACGACGCTCCCCGTGCCACCGGGGACGCCGGTGGCCCCCTCCGCGCCCTCCCGCTCGTCGCACACCACTTTGCCGAGCGACCGCCAGAACGGCTCGGCGCCGGTGACCGCCGGGTCGGTGTGCAGATAGACCGAGGAGTAGCCGCCGTCGGCCGCGGCGAAGTCCAGCAGCTCGCGCACGAGCGCGCGGGCGAGCCCCCGGCGGCGGTGGGCGGGGTGTACGTACACCCGGCGGAGCTGGGCGGTCTCCCCGGAGGGGTAGCGCTCCGCGAGCCAGCGGGGGTTGGGGGGATGTGCCGGGCCCCGGGAGTCGAGGGCCGCGGTGGCGACGACCGTCCGCGCACCGCCGCCCCTCTCACTTCCGCCTTCTTCCACGGCGACCAGCAGCGTGTGGCGCGCGGGGACGAGATAGGCGGCCTCGATGTCGATGATGTCGCCGTGCCAGCGCGGCACATACCCCGAACGGAAGTCGTGGTAAACGGTGTCGAGCATCACGACGCGGGCGGCGTCGGCGTCCTCGCGGGTCGCTGTTCGAATGCGGTAGTTCGGCACTTGCGCATCATATGCAGTAAGCCTTTCGGGCCTGTCACCCGGGCACGGGGGCCTCAGTTCACCCGGGCACGGGGGCCTCAGTCCCGGGGCACCGTGCCCAGGAACCGCACATGGGGGCGGCCCCCGGCGGCGTCCGGGGTGACCGCCGCCCGTACGCCGTAGACGTCCGCGATCAGGTCCTCGGTGATGACCTCGCCCGGGGCGCCGCCCGCCACCGCGCGCCCCTCGCGCAGGACCACGACCTCGTCGCAGTACATGGCGGCGAGGTTCAGGTCGTGCAGGGCGATGACGGTGGTGACCGGGAGCGTGGCGACCAGGTTCAGCAGCTCCAGTTGGTGCTGGATGTCGAGGTGGTTGGTCGGCTCGTCCAGAAGGAGTTCGCGGGGGTCCTGGGCGAGGGCGCGGGCGATCTGGACGCGCTGGCGCTCGCCGCCCGACAGGGTGTGCCAGGACTGGTCGGCGCGGTCCGTCAGCGCGGTGCGGTCCAGCGCCGTCCGTACGGCGGCCTCGTCCTCGGCGGACGGCGCCGACCAGGCGCGGCGGTGCGGGACACGGCCGAGGCGTACGACCTCGCGCACGCTCAGCTCGACCTGGGTGTCGGTCTGCTGCTCGACCACGGCGACCCGGCGCGCGACCGCCCTGCGGCCCACCTCGCCGAGCGTCCTGCCGTCGAGGGTGACCACGCCCGAGGTGGGGGCGAGGACCCCGGAGAGCAGCCGCAGCAGGGTGGACTTGCCCGAGCCGTTCGGGCCCAGCAGCCCCACCGTGGCGCCGGGCGCGGGCGCCACGGAGACCCCGTCGAGGACGAGGCGGCCCCCGGCGGTACGGGAGACCCGCTCGGCGCTCAGGCCAGGCGCGACCGTACTCGTCATCGCGTCCTCCGGGTGCGGTGGAGGACCGGTCATCGGGTCCTCCGGGTGCGGTGGAGGACCAGCACGAACGCCGGTACCCCGATGAGCGAGGTCACCACGCCCACCGGCACCTCCTGCGGGTCGAGCACCGTACGGGCCAGGGTGTCGACCCACACCAGGAAGACCGCCCCGGTCACCGCGGTGACCGGCAGCAGCCGGCTGTGCCCCGGGCCGACCAGGGCGCGGGCCGCGTGCGGCAGGACGAGCCCGACGAAGCCGATGGCGCCCGCCGAGGAGACCAGCGCGGCCGTCAGCAGCGCGGTGGCGCAGAGCAGGACCAGGCGCGTACGGGCGACGGAGACACCGAGGTGGCCCGCGGCGTCCTGCCCGAAGACGAACGCGTCGAGCGTGCGCGCGTACCCGCCGCACACCACCAGCGCCACCACGAGGACCGCGCCGCAGACCTGGACATCGGTCCAGCCGGCGCCGCCGAGCGAGCCGAGCAGCCAGAACAGCACCCCGCGGGTGGTCTCCGCGTCGGCGGCGGTCATCACGACGAAGGAGGTGAGCGCGGAGAAGAGCTGCATCGCGGCGACCCCGGAGAGCACCACCCGGTCCGTCGTCCCGCCCAGTGTGTGACTGAGCGCCAGCACCATCGCGAACGAGCACAGCGCGCCGAGGAACGCCCCGCCAGAGATGGACAGCGCCCCTCCCCCGGCCCCGAGCACCACCACCAGGACCGCGCCGGTGGACGCCCCCGAGGAGACACCGAGGACGAAGGGGTCGGCGAGCGGGTTGCGCAGCAGGGACTGCATGATCGCGCCACACACCGCGAGCCCGGCGCCGCACACCGCGGCGAGCAGGGTGCGCGGCAGCCGCAGGTTCCAGACGATGCCGTCACGGATCGGGGTGAGGGGCGACTCGCCCCGGCCCAGATGCGCGGCGACGACCGACCAGACGTCGCCCACCCGGATGTCCGCGGGCCCGATGGTGATCGCCACGGCGACGGAGAGCGCGAGCGCGGCGAGGGCACAGGCCCAGCCTGCCGGGCGGAGCCAGGCCGCCGTCCGGATCCGGTGGAACCGGCCGTCCTGGGCCGGGGCGGACGGTGCGGACGGGTCCGGGGACGCGTGCGGCGCGGCGGGCGTCCCCGACGCCCGTTCCGTGGTTTTCACGCGGCGGGCGCGTACGCGCGCAGCGCCGCCGCCACCCGCTCGACGCCCTCCACCGTACGGATGCTCGGGTTCATCGCCTGGCCGCTGAGCCGGACGTACCGCCGGTGCTTCACCGCGTCCATGTTCCTGGTGGCCGGGTTGGTCTCCAGGAACTCGATCTTCTTGGCCGCCGTCTCGGCCGTCTCCGACCTGCGGGAGAGATCCCCGATCACCAGGAAGTCCGGGTTCCGGTCGGCGACCGTCTCCCAGTTGATCTGGGGCCACTCGTCATGGGTGGAGTCGAAGACGTTCTTGGCACCGACGGTCCGCGTGATGATGCCGGGCGCCCCGCAGCAGCCGCCCATGTAGGGGGCCTCGGAGTTGGCGAACCAGTAGAGGAAGGTGGTCTCCGCCGCCTTCTTGGTGTCGATCCCGGCGACCGCCTTGTTCATCCGTTCCTTCAGGCTCCGGACGAGCGTGGCGCCCCGCTCCTCGACGTCGAACACCCTGGCCAGATCGCGGATCTCGCCGTAGATGTCCTCCATCGTCAGCGGCGTCGCGCGCGATCCGTCGGTGTCGCCGGAGTTGTCCTTGGCGCAGTCGGACGGGGAGACATAGGTCGGCACGCCCAGCTTCCCGAACTGCGCGCGCGTGGCCACACCGCCCTTGCCCAGGGTGGATTCGAAGGAGGAGGCGACGAAGTCGGGCTCGGTGTCGAGGACCTTCTCGAAGGACGGATTGTTGTCGGCCAGCCGCTCGACCTCGGCATTCTCCTTCTCCAGCCCCTTGGGCAGCGGGTCCGTCCAGGTGGCGGTGCCGGCCATCCGGTCACCGAGGCCGAGGGAGAGCATGATCTCCGTGGTGCCCTGGTTGAGCGAGACGGCCCGCTCGGGCGGCGCGTCGATCCGTACCTTCTGACCGCAGTTGGTGACGGTACGGGGATAACCGGCGGCCCCGGACCTGGCCTCCGCCCCGGAACCCGATCCGGCCCCGGAGGCGCTGTCCCGGGTGGTGGTCGTCCCCTGTCCGCCGCAGCCGGTCAGCAACAGGGCGCCGGCCGCGAGGAGAAGAGTGGTACGGCGGGCAAGGCGTGCGATCGGCACGGAGTCGTTCCTCTGCGTCGAGGGCCCATGCGCGGAGCCCGGTCGTACGGTGCTCCCCCGCCACGGGACGCGGACGGAGGCCGCCAGCAGGTCTTCGGACTCGGGGTCATCCGGACGGGAGCGCCTTCCCGGACTGCCGTCCAGTGGCCGATGCCCCGCCCGTCGCCCTCACCGCTGCGCGTCAGCTCCGGATTCGCACCGGATTCCCTGACCCACGTACATGGGTTCGACTGGCCTCGGCAAGCTATCACAGGCGTTTTCCCGCCCCCCTGCGGCACTTTCCGGCGCTTTCCGCCCGGTGGCGGCCCGCGCGGCGGACAATGGGGCATGGCCGAAACCGCGCCCGTGAAGGTCGCCCTGATCGACGACCATCCCGTGGTCCTCGCGGGCATCGAGTCCTGGTACGCGGCATCGGAGCGGCCGATCGCGGTGACCGCCAAGGGCCCCGATCTGTCGGTGGCGACGAGCGGGCCAGGGCGGGACGCGGACGTCGTGGTGCTGGACCTCCAGCTCGGCCCGGGCAGGTCGGCAGGGCTGCCCGCCTACCCCGAGCTGCGGCAACTCGTCGCGCGGGAGCGGCAGGTGATCGTCTACACCATGCAGGACAGCCAGGAGACCGCGCTGACCTGTCTGGATCTGGGCGCGTTCACCTACCTCACCAAGGCGGAGGGCGAACGGCACCTCATGGCGGCGACCCTGGCGGCGGCCGACTGCCGCCCGTACACCCCGCCCGCGCTGGCCGGGGCGTTCGGCAGCGACGCGCGCAAGGGGCGGCCCGCGCTCACCCCGCGTGAGGTGGAGGTGCTGCTGGAGTGGTTCCAGTCGGAGTCCAAGGCGATGGTCGGGGCGAGCCTGGGGCTCTCGGTCCGTACGGTGAACACCTATCTGGAGCGGGTCAGGATCAAGTACGCCAACGCGGGCCGGCCCGCGACGACCAAGGCCAATCTGGTCGCGCGGGCCATTCAGGACGGGCTGACATCGCTGGACGAGCTGTGACCCCGGGCGCCGGGGACGGCGGCGACCACGTCGTCGGCGCCGCCGGCGCCGGCCGAAGCGACCCTGCCGCCCGGAGCGGCGCCGTCGCTCGCAGCGGCTCCGTCGGCAGCGGTGTCGAGGACGCAGGACGCCTCGACCAGCAGCCGCCCCTCGCTGCGTACGGTACGCACCCGCACCCCCTGCTCGGCCGCGTCCGGGATCTCCGTCAGCGCCGTCGCCGGGCCGTCCGTCACCACGCTCACCCGCACCAGGCCGCCGCTGCGCACCACCGTGGCGCGGGCGCTGTGCTCGGCGGTCGCCAGCGCGGCGAGCACCGGCTCGGTGAGCGCGCGGCGCAGCCGCCGGTCCACCGGGGCCGAGGCCCCGCGTACGGCGAGCTGTACGTCGACGCCCTGGCGTTCGGCGACGTCGATACCGGCCCGTAGTTCGTGGAGCAGCGGATCGTGCGCGTGGTCGCGCTCCGCGAAGAGCCGCCGCAGCCGCGCGGCCTCGACGGCGGAGCGGCGCCGTACCGCCCCGTCCCCCGGGTCGAGCGCACCGTCCGCGAGCCCGGTCAGCAACGGCAGGACGGAGCGGCCGAGTTCGGCGTAGCGGGCCCGCTGGTCGGCGTGGACCTGGGCGGCGACGGCGGCCTCCGTACGGACGCGCTCCTGTTCGCGCCCTGTGGCGCTCGCGGCGGCGGCGCACTCCCCGAGCGACCGGGCGAGCATCGCGGCGGCCACCTGGAAGGTGCAGATGGCCAGGGCGCTGACGGCCATCCCGGAGGCGGCCTCACGGGTCGGCACCCCGGCGAGCAGCAACTGACCGAGCGTCACGGCGAGATGGCCGCCGATGAAGACCAGCGTCGGCCCCAGCCCGGCGTCGAAGAGCAGCAGCACCCCGAACCAGCCGATCTCCAGGAACGTCCAGTGCGGGGTGCCGATGAAGTCCTCCACGGGCAGCCGGCTGGTGGCGACGGTCGACGCCACGACGGTGCAGGTCAGACCGAGCACCACCCACGGGCGCGGCCGGCCGCGCCCATCGGCGCCGAGCAGCGCGTCCACCATGATCAGAAGGGTCAGCAGGGTGAACGCGAAGAGCTGGACCCAGGGCTGGTCGTAGCCGCGCAGGCTGGCGAGCAGGGCGGGCAGGGCGAGCCCGAGGTGCACGGCGGTGAGGATGAACAGCCCGGCCACCCGCAGCCCGGCGCGCATGTCCCGGGCGATCCGGTCGGTCAGCGGATCGGCGCCGACGCCGTCCGCCTCCTTGCCGGCAGGGGCAGGTGACCGCGCGTCAGACACGGGGCCACTCCAGCCGTACGGTCGTGCCCTCGCCGGGGCGGGAGGCGATCGTGGCCCGGCCGCCCGCCGACTCCATCCGCTCGACGATCGAACGGGTCAGTCCCCGGCGGTGCGCCGGTACGCGCGCCCGGTCGAAGCCGGTGCCCTCGTCGCGGACGACGACGGTGACGGTGTCCCCGTCCCGGACCGCCGTCACCGTCGCGACACCGACGCCCGCGTGCCGGTCCACATTGCGCAGGGCCTCCCCCAGGGAGCCGCGCAGCGCGACGGCGGCGGCGCGCGGGACCGGGCCCAGGGAGCCGGGCGCACGGTCGAACGCGATGTGTACGGAGAGCGGGTGGCCGTCGAGCTCCGCGAGCAGCTCCCGCGTCAGGTCGGCCAGGCCGCCCGCCTCGTACGCCTCGTACGCTTCACGCATCTCATGGGGCTCATCGGTCTTGTCCGTCCCCGCGGGCGCGCGCTCCGCCGCCAGCCTGCGCAGGTCCTTGGCCGCCTGGGTGCGGACCACGTCCGGGCTGAGGGAGGCGCCGTGCGCCGAGACCATCAGCAGGGTGGCGCACGCCGTGTCGTGCAGGGTGGCGAGATGTTCCCGCTCGGCCGACCGCTGCGCCTGGGCCACATCGTGCCGCCGCCGGGCCTCGGCGGCCCGCGCGCCCGCCGCGTCGGCGGCCCTGCTGCCGCGCAGCACGAGCCGGTACATGCCCTGGCAGAGCAGGGTCTGGACGAAGAGCCACCCCACATTGGGCAGCGCGTACGTCCAGCCGTCGGGACGGTCGAGCACCGCGCCGGCCAGATCGACGGCGGCGAGCAGGCCGGCCAGCGGCAGCGCGAGCCGCGCCGGGTGGGTGAGCTGGTAGGCGACGGCGACGATGCTGACGACGACCAGCACCCAGGTACTGCCGTACCGGGTCTGGGAGGCGGGAATGGTCAGCGCCTGGGTGAGACAGAGCGCGGTCAGCACCCCGAGGTCGGCGACGAGGGTCCGGCGGGGGTGACGGCCGGCCCGGGCGAGCCGGTAGTGCAGCACGCTCCAGACGATGACCCCGGCGGAGACTGCGGAGGCGGCGGGCACGGCGCCGACGGGCATGGCCGGTACGGCGAGCAGGGCCCCGGAGCAGACCACGACGACCCTGATCCGGTGGGCGTACCGGAACGCGAAGGCGACGAATTCCCGTTCGGCCGGGCCGGGTTTCGAGGGGCCGGGTTTCGTCTCATGCGTCTTGTGCGTCTCATTCGCCTCTTGCACCACTCGGCGTCTCACCCGTCACATTTCCCGTGCCGATTGTCGGTCGATTGACCGTCACACGCCGGAGGGGTCCGGCGATACCGTTTCTCCGGTCAGGGTCCTGACGTTTCGACCGTTCTCAGGGGGGAGCGGTCAGTGTGGCCGCACGCACCCCTGCCTCATGGGGGTGGGCAGGGGTACGTGCGGGATTACCCTCAGATGCCCGTACGGGGCTGGTTCACTCATACGGAGGAATCCGCCACGGGGGCGCTCGCAGGGGCTTCCACCGGGCCGGTCGGGGGGCCGGCCAGGGGAAGCCCCGCGTAGTTCCCGGCCAGTGCGGCGGCGTGCGGCGAGGACACGATGCGGTCGAGCTGTGCGAGCTGGAGGCAGGTCTCGAAGGCGCCCGTCACCGCTGGTGAACTATCGTCCACCTGGGCCCACTGAGTCTGCGTTCACCGGGGACCCATGTCAACGCCCCGTCCCAGCACGGCCCGAAGCCGGGGCCCGGGAGACCGGAGACCCGCACCATGCCGCCCGCCCCCTTTCCGCCCTCCCCGTTTCCGCCCGCCGGCGAGGTGCCCGCAGAGGCCGTGAAACCGCTGATGCGCGGCATCCTGGTGCTGCGCGCGCTCAGCGACGCCGACGGCCGCGCGAGCATCGGCACCCTGGTCCGCACCACGGGTCTGGCCCGCGCCACGCTCGACCGGGTCGTCGCGACGCTGGCCCGCATGGGATACGTACGGCTGACCGGGCATGACGCCGTGCTCGCCCCGCGCCTCATGGAGCTGGGCAACGCCTATCTGTCCGCGTCACGGCTGCCGGGACGGCTCGGCCCCCTCGCCGAACGGCTCGCGGACGAGCTGGACGAGTCGGTGTCCCTGGCCGTCCCCGACGGCGACGGCATCCGCTTCGTCCACCAGAGCACACGGCGTCGCGCCATGTCGCTGACGTTCCGCATCGGCGATCTGCTGCCGGCCGAACGCACCGCGCCCGGGCCGCTGATCGCCGCCGGATGGACCGGGGAGGAGTGGGCACGGTGGCGGGCCCGCCGGGCCGCCGACCCCGAGGACCTGGGCTTCCCCGCCGTACCGCCCCGGGACGACGGGGCGGCGTACGGCGGCCGGACGGGGCACGCCCGGCGCTTCGAGGAGCTGGCGGCGCGGGCCAGGGAGGACGGCTGGGCGCTGGACGACCAGCTCGTCGAACCGGGGCTGATCGCCCTCTCCGTACCGCTCCACACCCCGTCGGAGACCCGGGCGGGACAGCCGGTCTGTGTCGCGAGCGTGGTCAGCCACACCAGCAGGCACAGCGCCGCCTCGCTCCGGGAGACCCTGCTGCCCCGGCTACGGGCGGCCGTGGCCCGGATGGAACGCGAACTGGCCCGCCCCGCCGGGGAACCCGCCGCCGGGCGGCTGCCCGGGTCGGGGCGTTCCGCGCTGGCCGCGTGGACCGGCGCGTCCAAGCAGGAACTGGGGCGGGAGTTCATCGAGTCCCTGGCCCGCGGACTGACCGTACCGACCGCGTTCGGTGAGGGCGGGCACGCGCTGACGCTCAGCGCGGTCGCCGAGGCCACCGGCCTGGCCAGGGCCACCGCCCGGCGCGCCCTGATCACCCTGGAACATCTGGGTTACGTCACCGCCGCGCCGGACCGGACGTTCCGGCTCACCCCGCGGGTGCTGTCGCTCGGCTTCGCCGCCCTGTCCCGTACGACACTCCCCCAGATCGCCGCACCCCATCTCGCCGCGCTCGCGGGGCGGGTACAGGACTCGGCGTCCCTGGCGGTGCTGGTGGGCGACGACGTCCAGTACACGGCCCGGGTGGCCACGCGGCGCATCATGAACGTCAACATCACCACCGGCACCCGCTTTCCCGCGTACGCGACGTCCATGGGCCGGGTCCTGCTGGCCGGACTGTTGGACGCTCTCTCGTACGACGAACTCATCGCCCGGCTCGCGCGCGCCGAACCGAGGGCGCTGACCCGGCACACGGTCACCCGCCCTACCGAACTGGCCGCGCTGCTGGACGGCGTACGCCGTGCGGGGTACGCCCTGGTGGACGAGGAGCTGGAGGAGGGGCTGCGCTCGATCGCGGTGCCGGTCGTGGACGGTACGGGCGCGGTCGTGGCGGCCGTGAACGTCGCCATGCACACGAGCCGCCGCGATGTCGGGGCGTGCCTCGCGGAGGTCCTGCCGGAGCTGCGCGCGACGGCGGCGCGGGTGGAGGCGGACCTGGTTGTGGTGGGCCGGTTCACCCGCGTACCGACGGTGTGAGACGCCGGAAGGACCCCGCCGGTCGGCGGGGTGCCTGACCGGGGGGTCCTTCCGAGAGGGCGACGCAGGGTCAGTGACCGTTGCGGTTGCCGTTGTTGTTGTTTCCGTTGTTGTTGTTTCCATTGCCTTGGTCGCCGTTGCCATTGCCGTTACCGACATCACCGGCACCATCACCGGCACCCGCGTCACCGGCACCATCACCAGCACCCGCGTTGGCAGCACCGGCATCAGCGACACCATCACCCGCACCGGCATCAGCGGCACCATCGCCGGCACCCGCGTTGGCAGCACCCGCGTCGGCGACACCGCCATCACCCGCACCCGCGTTGGCAGCACCCGCGTCAGCAGCGCCGTCACCCGCACCGGCATCGGCGGCACCGTCGCCGGCGCCCGCATCGGCCGCGCCGTCACCCGCACCGGCATCAGCGGCACCGTCGCCGGCGCCCCCGTCCCCGATCTGGGCGCCGACGGCCTCCAGCGCGGTCGTCACCGGCTGGAAGAAGGTCTCGCCGCCGACGGTACAGTCACCGCTGCCGCCGGAGGTCAGACCGATGGCGCCGCCGTCCGCGGTGAACAGCGGACCACCGCTGTCGCCCGGCTCGGCACAGACATCGGTCTGGATGAGGCCGTTGACGATGTCACCGTTGCCGTAGTTGACGGTGGCGTCGAGACCGGTGACCGAACCGTCGGCCAGCCCGGTGGTGCTGCCCATCCGGATGACTTCCTGGCCCACGGCCGCCTCCGCGGCGGCGGCGATCTCCACGATCTGGCCGTCACCCGTGTCGACCGTGCTGAGAGCCTCGGTCGCCGGGTCGTCGTACGCGGCGAGGGCGAAGTCGCCGCCGCCCGCGAAGGTCGCGTCCTGGATGGTGGCGATCGGCTGCCCGTCCTGGGCGTCCGCCCACTCCGCGGCGGCGACACCGCAGTGCCCGGCCGTGAGGAAGCCGGGGGCGCCGTCCGCCGTCACGACGTTGAAGCCCAGCGAGCAGCGCGCGCCGCCACCGAAGATGGCGTCACCGCCCGCGGCCAGGGGCTTGAACTCCCCGGCGCTCCGCTTGATGCGGGCCACGTCGGAGCCGAGCGACGTGACGGTCGACTCGATCTGGTTCCACTCGGCACCGGTCACGGTGCGGTCGGCGGTGACCTGGATCTGGTTCGTCCTGGGGTCGACGGACCAGGCGGTGCCGGGGATGGTGGCCTGCGCCTTCAGTGTCTGCGAGGCGGCCTTGAGCTGGGCGGTGCTGTTCTTGACGTTTCTGACGACGGCTCCGGCCTGCTTGACCTGGAGCTCGACCTTGTTGTTGTCACCGACGACGTTGATGACGATCTGCTGCTTCGCGGAGTCGTAGTACGACCCGGCGAAGGCATCGCCCAACTGGGCGGCGATCTGAGAGGCGAGATCCCCGGCGGCTGCCGCGGTCACCTTCTTGGGCGTCGGCTCCGGCTCGCCGCCCTGTGAGGCATTGGCGTTCGGCAGCAGAATCGCGGCCGCCGCAACGGCTACAGCGCCACCCCCGGCGAATACGATCTTCCGCTTGGGTATGCGTTTGTGGCTCAACTCAAGACCTCCTGTGGGGGACGGAGTCCGCTCGCCGGCAGCAGACGAAGAACGCTCGGCCCTGTATACGGAGGCGACCCGAAACGCGTTCAGCACAACTTCCCCGCAACCGAGTTCACCCCCTCCGATACGACGCAGTCCCCCACCCGGATCTCCCGGGCAAAACCCTGTGAAGAACGCCAATTCGCCTGGCTACGATCAGCGGATGCGTCCCCTCAAATACGGCTATACCCATCGCACCCCTGGGTGACGGAACGACCGTCGAGAAAACTTTCGAGGGCCCCGATTCCACCCACCGGCTCGCGCGCGAGCGGATGTCGCTGACCGCGTTACGGGGCCGTGTGCCGGTCCCTCCACCGCTCCGGACGCGCGGGCATACCCTCACACTCGGCTTCGTCCCCGGTGTGCCCGGCCACGAACTGATGGACGCGGGGCGCGCGGACGCCGTCCTGCGGGCGTGCGGGGAGACACTGCGCCGCATCCATGCCGTACCCGCGGACTTCCTGCGCACCACTCCCGACGCAGACACCGGCACCGTGCTGGTCCACGGCGATTTCGGCCCGCACAACCTCCTGCTGAACCCGTCCACCCACCAGGTCACGGCCGTGGTCGACTGGGAGTTCGCCCACCGGGGCGACCCGGTGGAGGATCTGGCGCGGTGCGCCTGGTTCCAAAAGTTCTGCCACCGGTGGGAGCCGGACGGTCCGGGTGTCCGGCTGTGGGAGGAACGCTTTCGGACCACTGCGGCCTGGCAGGAGGAGCCGGCATAGGGGGTACTGAGCCGAATGCGCCCCGGGACCCGATGGCGGCCGAGGAGAAGGGCCCTCTCTCGGGTATCGGAACTGAACCGATTCGGAGAAGGGAACAGCCAGTGGTCACGTCCCGTGCTGTGTGAACCTCACGCGTTCACGCACCACTGCCGCAGCCCCTTCGAGGTCTGCCACGCGGGCGGCAAGTGTGGCCTCGGCCAGACGCGTGGGAAGAGCCGCACTGAACTTCAGTCCGGTCAGTGCTCGGGGATCCACCATGGGAAGGCACAGTTGCTCCGCGCCCTGATCCTTTGCCTTTTTCCACTCCTGGAGCGTCAGATCTTCGCGGAGCCGGATGTACGTGTCCGTGGGACGCTGCAAGGGGTCGGCAACTGAACTGAGCGTAGCTGCCAGCGTGGCATTGGCCTTGTATCCAGCCCAGGTCCACCACCGCACGTTCGTGTCGCGACCACCTCTGAGGAGGACGGTCGCATCCGGGTGAACCAGCTCAGCGGCTCTTTCCCGCACCTGGCCGAGGGCGCTGCCGGCGCGCCGCGTGAGGGTGACGGGTGGCGTCTCGCCGAGCAGCACCTCCCGCGCCGCGCGGGTGAGCGCACGGGAAGCGGTCCGGGACAGCCCGACGCCTCCCCATCGGGCCTTGCCGCCTCCGTCCACCGGCTCGACGAAGCAGCGCCGCCGCGACCAGTCGATGTAGGTCACCTGCCAGCTCCGCCCGGCGAGCAGCAACCGCCGTGGTCCGGGCACCTCTTCCGTGAGCAGTGCCGGATCCGTCGTACCGATCTCGGTGCGGCCCGAGAGCACGGTGAACTCCGGCGCCGCGGTGAAAACCGCGGTGAGATCCATGAAGTGCCGGTGGCCGAAGCGGCGTTCGGCCTCGGGCCCGATGAACATCATCCCGCCGTCCCGGTTCAGATACCCCTCGTCGACGAGGTGCCGCACGATCGGCTCGGCGGCGGGACCGAACGGGCCGAGGCCACCCCACCAGTCCTGCCAGAGCCGGTCGCCGACCCGGTGCTCCTGGAGGCAGAGTGCCAGCACCTGCTGAGCGACGATGTGCCGGGGCTCCGGGGGCGGGACGACCGGCTCCACCCAGCCTCGGGACCAGAGCAGGAGAAGGGCCGCCGCCGACAGCAGACCGGACTCGTCGACCGCGAGGAAGAGACAGTTCCGCAGCGCTCCCGGGCGTCGCCCCGTACGCCCGAGGCGTTGCAGGAACGAGGCCACACTGCCCGGTGCGCCGATCTGGACGACCCGGTCCAGGTCCCCGACGTCGATGCCGAGTTCGAGTGTGCTGGTCGAGACGATCACACAGTCCCGGGCCTCCGCGAAAGCCTCCTCCGCGCGGCGCCGCTCGTCCACGGAGAGCGACGCGTGGGACAGGAAGGTCGTCACGCCTTTCGCTCTCAGGGTTTCGCCGAGCTGCTCGACCTCTCGCCGTGACTCGCAGAACACCAGCCGCTTCTCGCCCCGGTGCAGGGCCGCGATCACCGTCGCCGCGTTGGCCAGTGATCCCACGTAGTCCAGTTGGACATCCCCGGGCGGCGGCGCGGCCGGTGCCTCCTCCCTCAGGTGCGGGGCAACGACCCGCGCCGGTCGCGTGCCTGCCCCCGACCCTTGCAGCCAGCTCAGTAGCTCCGCCGGATTCCCCACCGTCGCGGAGAGCCCGACCCGCTGGACCGGTCGGCCGGCCACGCGCTCCAGCCGCTCCAGTACGGCCAGCAGATGCCAACCCCGGTCGTCCCCGGCGAAGGCGTGCACCTCGTCGACGACGATGGTGCGCAGCCCGGAGAAGAAGCCCCGGTGATCGACGTTCGCGCTGACCAGCATCGCTTCCAGCGATTCTGGGGTGGTCAGCAGCACGTCCGGCCGCTCGCGCAGGATGCGCTTGCGACGGGTCCCTGGGACATCGCCGTGCCAGAGCGCGGCGGTACGTCCCAGCCAGGAGGTGTACGTCTCCAGCCGGGGCAGCAGGTTGTTCAGCAGCGCCTTGAGCGGACAGACGTAGAGCACGGAGGTGCCGGTCCAGCTTTCCTGTGCCATGCGGGACAGCAGCGGGAAGGCGGCGGCCTCGGTCTTGCCTCCGGCGGTCGGGGCCAGCAGTACGGCGTCGGAGCCGTCCATCAGAGGGGTGATGGCCTCTTCCTGGAGTGGCCGGAGTCCTGGCCAGCCGAGGGTGTTGACGATGTGGTGGACCATCCCCGGGTGCAGCCTGTCCAGTGGGTCCGTGTCAGCGGGTGACTCGGGAGCCTCGCTCACGGAAGCTCCAGTTCGACGTCGTCCGCGCTGGGGGCCGCGGCCGCGTTCCGTTCGACCTCGTTCAGCTCCGTCGTGTTCACGGTCAGGGCGTAGTGCTGACGCGGGTCGAAGTCGTCGAACTGGTCGATACGGTCGAGGACATCGCTGACAAGCTTTTTGAGGAACAGCCGGGGAGCCACGCCGACCCTGCCGCCGAGTGCTCCGCCGACCGCCTTGGCCAGCTCGGCGACATAGGCGTCGTCCGCGGCCTTCCTGACCCGCACGGAGTCCTGGGCTCCCGCCGCGTACAGGTCACGGATGGTGAGCCCGAGGCCCGTCAACGAGTCCAGGGTGAAACCTGGCAACCGCAGTTGGACGGCACGCGGGTTGTCGAAGCGCGGGTCGGTGGTGAAGTCGGTGGACAGGCGCTGGGCCAGCGGGGCCAGCCGCTGCACGCCCTGCTGGCCCTCGTAGAACGCCGGCGTCCCGGTGATCAGCAGGTAGAGTCCGGGAAAGCGCCCGGAGTGCACCTCGTCGATGAGCTGGCGCAGCGCGTTCAGCGCCTTGTCGCGCGCGTCGGAGCGTACGCGCTGAAGTGTCTCCACTTCGTCCAGTACGACGAGGAGTCCCGCGTGCCCGGAGTCGCGCAGCACGGTGAGCAGCCCCTGTACGAAGCCGAGGGCACCGAAGTGATCGAGGTCGCCCCGCACTCCGGCGGCTCTGCGTGCCGCGGCGGCGACATGCGGCTGTCCGCCCAGCCAGGCCATGACCGCGGCGGCGGTCGGCTCGTCGCCCGCGGTGAGTGCCGTACGGTACCCGCGCAGCGCGGTGGCGAACGACGGCGCGTGCCGGGACACCTCCGTGAGCCTGGCTGTCATCAGCCGCTCGACCTCGCCCGGCAGCTCTTCCTCGGACGCGCCCTCGGCGAGCGCGTCCTCCTCCAGGGCGTAGAACCAGGCGTCCACGACGGGGCGCAGTGCGCTCGGTGGGAAGCCGGGGGTGGCCAGCCGCTCGGTGAGGCGGCGGTAGACGGTCTCCAGTTTGTGCAGCGGTGTCTCGGTCTCGGAGATCTGGATCTCGGCGACGGCGAAGTTGCGCCGCTTGGCACGCTCGCCCAGCCACCGGGTGAAGAACGTCTTGCCGGATCCGTACTCACCGCGTACGGCCTTGAAGACCGAGGCACCCGACGAGACAGCGTCGAGTTCCGCGTCGAGCGCCGCCTCGAACCGGTCCAGTCCGGTCGCGAGGAGGTCAAGACCGCTCTCGGGAACGGCGCCCCGTCGAAGGGCGTCGATGACGTCACGACGCCGGGCGGCGCTGACGGGGCCGGTGCGGTCGGGGCTGTCTGTGCTCACCGCGTCAGTCTCGCATTACGTACGAGTTGCGCAGGAGGCCCCGGTCACTCTGCCGGAAGGTTGACGTACGGACGGTTACTTTGGTGCAATCGCGGGTTACACCGTCCGGGTACTCAGCAGCTCAAAAGCGGGGGAAGACACAGCGTGGCGCTCGACAGTCTCAAGCTCAGCGATGTCCTCAAGGATGTCTCGTCAGGAGTACTTCAGCTTCCGGATTTCCAGCGCAACTGGAAGTGGGACGACGAACGGATCAGGGCGCTCGTGGCGACGGTCACGCTCGACTATCCGCTCGGTGTGGTGATGGCGCTCCAGACCGGTGGCACGTCCCAGTTCAAGGCCCGGACGCTCAAGGGCGCGGAATCCGCGGACGGCACCGCACCCGATCTACTGCTCCTGGACGGACAGCAGCGGCTGACCTCGCTGTTCCAGGCGCTCCACCGCGACTTCCCGGTCGAGACGGTCGATGCCCGGAACAAACCCCTGCGCCGCTGGTACTACATCGACATCGCCAAGGCGATCGGGGATCCCGCCGATCGCGACGATGCTGTGGTGTCCGTGCCCGAGGACCGCATCCTCAAGTCGGACTTCGCGCGGAAGGTGGTCCTCGACCTGAGCACGGTCGACGGGGAGTGCGCCGCGGGCTACTTTCCCCTGCATCTCGTGTTCGACACGCAGCGGGTAAACGCCTGGCAGCAGAAGTTCGTGTCCGCCGACCCGGCGAACTGGGGAGTGTGGGGCCAGTTCGTCGAGCGTGTGCTCAACCACATGAACGCGTTCCAGGTGCCGATGATCAAGCTTGCGGCGTCGACCACGCTCGACGCCGTGTGTGCCGTGTTCGAACGGGTCAACACCGGAGGCGTGGCGCTCAACGTCTTCGAGCTGCTCACGGCCACCTACGCGGGCAATCAGCCTCATTTCGCCGAGCACGGCGACTACTACCGGCTCCCCGTCCAGTGGGAGGAGATCAAGAAGGGCCTGACGTCGACCCATCCCGTTTTCGGCCGGCCCGAAGCCGGCCTTGAGGACGGTCTGAGCAGCAGCGACTTCCTCCAGGCTGTCGCCCTGGTGCACACCTGGGAGCGCAAGCAGGCCAACCCCCGCGCCTCGGTCTCCTGCAAGCGCCGGGATCTGCTGAATCTGCCGCTCTCCGAATTCGTGCGGCTGGCGCCGCGGTTGGCGGAGGCGTTCCAGTGGGTGGGTGCCTTCCTGGAACGCCAGTGCATCATCCGCTCCGCCGATCTGCCGTACCAGACACAGCTGGTGCCGCTGGCCGCCGTACGGGCCGTCCTCGGCCAGGATACGGAGCATCCGGGCAGCGACGAGCGGATCACCCAGTGGTACTGGTGCGGTGTGCTGGGCGAGATGTACGGCGGCTCGACGGAGAGCCGGTTCACCCGTGACGTGGAACAGTTGATCGGCTGGATCCGCGGCGTGGAAGGGGTCGTTCCCGACACGGTCAGCGAGGCTGCGTTCCTGGAGGACCGGCTGAACTCCCTGACGACCCGCAACAGCGCCGCCTACAAGGGGATCTACGCGCTCCTCGTCAAGCAAGGTGCGGTGGACTGGTACTACTCCGACGCGCCGCTCAACGCGGGTCGGCTCGTCGAGCACAACGTGGATGTCCGGCAGGTCTTCTCCAAGGCGTGGGTGGCCAAGAACTACTACGCCTACGCCACCCGCGCGAATTCGATCGTCAACAAGACCCCGCTGTCGTTCCGGGCCGGCCGGGGCATGACGGGATCCCCCGCCGTGTATCTCCAGTCCCTCGTACTGGAGTCGGGTATGCGCGCCGAGTGGTTCGACGATGTCGTGGCCACTCATCTCATCGATCCGGCCACACTCCACGAGGCCGACTTCGAGAAGTTCTACGAGAACCGCGCGAAGCAACTCCTGGAACTGGTGATGTCCGCCATGGGCAAGCGCACCGTCTTCCGTGACACGGCGGGCTGGTGAGTACGGTCATGACGACGCTGCCCTCCGAGGAGCAGATCCTCGCGCTCAAGGGCCGGAAGATCCCGGTCACCGAATTCCTGACGGTCTTCAGCACCCGCGTGCGCGACAACTCGTCCATTCTCCTCATCAACCAGGCGCTGGACAACGTCGGTCTCGCGACGGTTCCGCACTTCGCCAACTGCGGCAGACACGCCGATGTGCACGTCGTGGCGCAGGAAACCGTCCCCGAGGCGGAGCCCGAGAACGGAAGCGGGGAGGACGACGACGGACTGTCGACGGGGTCCCTGCCGCAGCATGCCGTCAGGATCGGCGACATACCGGCGGCCACCCAAGGCATCGCGTCCGTCACCTCGCGTCATCTGCTGGCCGACGCCATCCACCTCATGCAGGCCATGAACTACTCGCAACTCCCCGTACTGGACGACCCCTACACGCTGCCCGGGGTCGTCACCTGGCAGTCGGCGACCCGGATGTACGGAACCTCCGTCGAGAAGGTTCTGCTGAACGCGATGGTGGACGACCCGCCGGTCGCCGAGGCCCACCAGGATTTCTTCTCCCTGCTGCCCATGATCAGCGAGCACGGGTATCTGGTGATCAGGGGCAACGACGGACGTTTCACCGGAATCGTGACGACCGCCGACATCACCGAGCGGTTCTCCGCGACGGCATGGCCCTTCTTCGTCGTGGGGGAGATCGAGTTCCGGCTCCGCAAATGCCTGGGCGCGAAGATCGGTTCGGATGCCATCCTCGCGGTGCAGAAGACCGGCCCGGGAAAGAAGTCCGGTCTGATCACGGACATGATGTTCGGGGGCTACGTCAAGCTGCTCAAGGGCGACCAGCAGAATCCGGCGCTCGGTACCCTGGCTGACGAGAACTGGCGTTCCCTGGGCTGGTCGTGGGTGAGCCGGAGCCAGTTCGTGCAGCAGCTCGGCAGGGTGCAGCAGATCCGCAACAAGATCGCGCACTTCGACCCCGAGCCGCTGTCCCCGAGTCTGAGCGACGATCTGCGGCAGTTCGTCGGGCTGCTCCGGCAGCTCAGCTGACCCGAGCGGTGACGGCGGCCTCCGGCCGAGCGCCTCGGCCCCGCCGTCACCGCGCCCTCACCTCAGCTCGAACTGGTCCCGCAGCAACCCCGTGTCCAGCCGCAGCGTCCGGCCGTCCGGCAGCGTCTGAAGGACCTGCACGCTGTCGTGGTTGAGCAGCTGCCTCAGTACGGCCGCGAAGCCGTCGGCCCGGGTGACACCCAGGCCGATGCGCTGGGCCAGCGCGGTCACCGGCAGCGTGCCCCCCGCGTCCAGCAGCGCGCGTACGGCCTTTTCGACCCTGGCCAGGTCCGGCTTGCGGGCGAGGAGCTGCACCTGGGCCCCGAAGACCTCGGACGACAGCACCGCGGTGACCAGGGAGTCGTCCGGCGGGACCAGCTCGGCCGAGAGCAGCGCGCCGTCCTTCTCCGAGGGGACCAGCGCCACGTCGAAGAGCGAGTCGTGGCGCCTGGCGAGTTCCGCTTCTTCCCTTACTCGCCTGGTCGGCTTCTTCGGCGCCGGGGAGGGCGTCGCCGGCCGCGGATGCCGCTGTTCGGCGGCGCGTGCGGTGAGCGACCACCAGGACGGCTGCTGGCTGCCCAGCTCACGCCAGCCGCTCGGCGGCTTCTCGACTCCGAACGGGAGGAACGCCATCACAGGGATGGTGACCTCGGCCAGGGACGCGCCCCCGTGGTAGCCCGCCTTCTGGGACGTGTAGCGCGCATCGGTGTCCCAGAGAGCGACGATCCGGCCACCAGGCTCGGGGGAGAGAACGCGAGGACCCGACAGCTCGATCTCCGCCTCGGCCGACGGGCCCTCGGAAGGCCCCCCCGGCACCCGGTGCCGCGCCGATCGCACACCGGCGGCGTCGGCCTCGACCCGCACCCCGTAGCGGTCGACGACATGGCCGTGGTCGCTGGTGAGAATCACGGCCCGGCCCTGCGTGGCGGCGTAGCGCAGCAACTCCCGCAACTGCCCTATGTGGGAGAGCCGCCAGGTGCCGTCCCCGAGCTTCTGCTCCTTGGAGAGCCGGTCGTCGATGGTGTTGAGCACGACCGCGACATGCGTACGGTCCCCGACCAGCGCGTCGAGCAGTGCGGGGCCGAAGGGCGCGCCGGCGCTCTCGCCGCGCAGGTCGTCCTTGTGGAAGACGGCCACGTCCTGCCCGCCCCAGAAGCGGTGGGCGGGGAACACCTTCTTCTCGTCGGCCTGCGTCCCCGTCCGCAGCCGCGCGGCGAACAGCGAGGTGCGCGACACCGCGGTCACCGTCGGCAGCGCCGCCGCCATCGCCCGGCGCCGGGGGGTGTCCTTCGCCCTGGGCAGCGGGTCGTACTCGACCCAGTGCTCGCGCAGTTCCTCGCCCAGTTCCGCGGCGATCGCGGCGCTCATCCCGTCGAGGACGAGGAGCAGCACGCGCCGTTCCCCGGCCTTCACCACCGGGGCGACGATGTCGGGGAGGAAGCTCTCCACGGTGAGCATCGCCCCCGGGGCCCCGCCGTTCGCCGTCCAGGTGGCCAGTGTCCGGGCGAAGTGCCGGTCGATCTCCCTGCGGAAGGCCCGCGCCGAGGCGCACACGGTGTCGTAGGCCGACCGCAGTACCGGGTCGGGGTCACCGCCCGCCTCGATGTGCTCCAGAGCCAGGTCCACCCAGCCGGTGTCGGCCACATGCCGGCGGATGCCGTCCGCGACATGCGCGCACTCGGCGGCCGGCTCCGCCGCCAGCCACTGGCTGAGCCGCTGCGCCATCCTGGCCCGTTCGATCCGGGGGCGGACATCGGGTTCCGGGGCGAGCCAGTGCTTGCCGAGGTCCTTCACGGCCCGCGCGGTCGGCTCCGGTTCGCCGCCCAGCAGTGCGTGACCGACGGCCGCGAACCGGGCTTCCAGCCCCTCCGCCAGGACCGGGCTCTCCCGGACGGCGCGCTCCGCGCCGAACTGCCGGGCCAGGGAGGCGGCGCGGTCAAGTGCGGCGCCGCTCAGCCTGCGTGCGGTCGCCGAGGCTTCGTCCAGCTCGGCCCGGCCGGTGTTCAGCAGGCCGGAGACGAACTCCTCGCAGGCCCGTCCGAAAGCCGCCACCAGGTTGTCCAGGGCTTCTCCGCGTGCGGGCGGCTCATCCCCGAACCAGCGTTCGGCCCGCCCTCTGGCGCGGTGGTCCTCCGCGTCGTTCGTTGCGTCGGTGTGCTGCCACAGCGCCGCGCAGACCAGGCCGAAGGCGACGGCGTCGGAGCCGTGTTCGGCGCCCACCAGGGCGAGCAGCGCCTTCCCGGCGGGACCGGCCTGCTCCGTCTCGCCGAGGAACTGGGCGAGCCCGTCGCGCTCGGGTTCGCGCAGCGCCAGAAAGCGGGCGGGGCCGCCGGGCGCCATGGACCAGCGCAGCAGGGCGTGTACGTCGAGCGGCGCGTCTCCGCCCACCGGCGTGGCGGACGCCCCGGCGACGCCGGACGTCTCCAGGTCACGGTCCGGGTCGTACCGCCCGATGCCGAGTCGGCGCAGTGTCAGCGCGGTCAGGGCGTGGTTCCTGGTCAGGATGCCGCCGGCGAGCCGCGGCCAGCGGCCCGGTGCGGCGTCCAACAGTGCTTCGGCGGCCCAGTTCTCGCCGTTCAGCCGACGGTCGGTGTCGATCGCGCCGAAAGCGTCCCGGATGACATCCCAGGTACTGACCGCGTTGACCCGCTGCTTGTGCACCTTGGACAGGAGGTCGGGACCCAGCTCGGCCTCCTCGCGGTCGGTGAGCACCACAAGGACCTCGGCCCCCGGGGACGCGGCGGTCGCAGCGCCGGGCCCGCCACCCGCCTGGTGCGCGAGAGCAAGCTCGTACACCGCCAGTGGCGAGGGCGCCACGGCGACCACCGCCCGCCGTTGCTCACCCCAGGTCAGCTCGGCAGGACCGTCCCAGGTGGGTGCGGCGCGCAGCAGTACGACCCGGCGCCGGCCCGGGGGGAGGCCGGGCTGCGAGGCCAGGTACTGGGTGACGGTCGCGGCCTTGAGCGGCACCGCGCTCGTGACGGCCGCCGGTCCGCCGCTCCCCGTCGTTCCCTCCGTGGTCGCCGTACTCACCGCACCCGCCTCGTTCCGCTCATTCCACGACCCGCCAGTTGATCTCGATGGTCGCGTCGGGCTCGGCCGCCGTCAGTGCTTCCAGCTCCGCGCGGAGCCGGTCGACCGCCTGGGTCACCTTGGCCTGTCCACCACCGGAACGGCGCACGGTGCGGCTGCGCACCGGGTGCGTGGTGGGTACGGGCGGCCGGGCACTGTCGTCGTTCAGGCTGACCGCGCCCGGTGTGGTGAGGGGCGCGGGCTCCGGTGCGGGGGCGGGGTCCGGCTGCTGCGGCCTGGCTTCGGCCTGGCTGCGCTCGATGACGGCGACGATCGACCGCCGTGCCTCCTTCAGCGCGTCCTCGAGACGGGAGGTCCGCTGGTCGGCCCGCGCGGCGCCCCGCAGCGCCTGGAGCACCGCCTCGCCCTGGGGGCCGTAGTTGGGCGCGAGTTTCAGCATGTCCCAGGTCGCGGTGGCCAGCGCGCCGGCCACCGCTTCGGCCTGCTTGACCGAGGCCCCGTAACGGCCGGCGGAAGCCTCGCCGAGGTCGAAGGCGGCGAAGGCGGTGATGATCTGCTTGGCCGCCGCGGAGCCGCCCGCCGGGCCCTGGTCGAGGGCGACCAGTTCGTCGAGCAGGTCTCGGGAGCGCCGGGCGAGCGCCAGCCTGCCCGATTCGTCGGCCCCGTCCAGGCCCAGGAGGCCGGAGTTCCGCTCCAGTTCCCGTACGAGACTGTCCGTGTGCGGCTTGAACGCTTTGGCCCTGCCCATGATCAGCCGGGCGAACTGGCCGACCATCCGGCCCCGGCGCAGTCTGGGCGGCTGCTCGCCGAAGATCTCCCAGCACCGCTTCCCGGCTTCCTCCCAGGCGGACTCCTCGGGCAGCGGCTGCGAGCGCAGCGCGTCCTGCGGCTTGATCGCCGCCGGTTCGGGCGCGGGGTCGAGCAGCGAACCCGCCCGCACCCACACCCGGTCATCCATCTCCGCGTAGGAGGCGATCACCAGGTTGGCGAGGAAGGTCTCCAGCCCCATCGGCTCCGGCCGGTCGATCCACTGGGTGAGCTGGACGACGCTCAGGTCACCGGGCCCCGCCCCTGTGCGGGCCTGGAGGTTGAAGTGGTCCACCCAGCGGTTGGAGAGCCGGAAGTACGCTTCCTTCTGCCGGCCCAGCCCGAGCGGCGCCGCGACGCGCCGCATCGCGGTCCGGTCCTTGGCCGGGATCTCGGCCTGCCGGTCGCCGGATTCCGCCGCCGCCCGGATGTGGGCGAACACGGTCCGTACATCGCCGGCCCGGACGGCCGTGTTCGTACCGTCGGGGTCGAGGTCCGGGTGGGCGGGGAACTGGTGGGCGAGCAGCTTCTTCGCGATGTGCCGGGCCCCGTCGTGCAGGCTCTGCCCGATGGACACTCTCAGCTCGGACACCGCGGGCAGCGCGTCGACGTGATCGTTGAAGGACACGTCGACCTCGCCGGGGGTCTTGTCCGCGCAGCCGTACGCCTGCCTGAACGCCACCTTCACCGTCTTGAGCAGCGATTCCCGCTGTCCTTCGAGCAGCACCCGGGCACGGGCCCGGTTGTCGGCGTTGAGGTGCTGCGCGTAGACGGTGTCGAAGCGCCGCTGGTCGGAGAGCGCGTAGTCGATGACGACCAGCCGGCGGAAGTCCGCGTACCGGGCGGCCGACAGGCGGGTGGGGATCCAGGCCACGGTCCTGGGCGGCACACCGGGCAGTTCCCGCAGGCCCCGCATCCGGTTGGCGGCCTCGACGGCGCCCCGCTCGCCCTCCTGGTACGGGAAGTCGACGATGAGCCGCCAGAGCCCTTCCTGGCTGGGTGAGAAGTCGTGGTCGGGCAGAGCGTCCGGGTCGCCGACATTGCCGAAGACGATCTCCACCGTACGGTTCGAGCCCCGCCAGACGAGGTTCAGCTCGTCGGCGACCAGGCGGTCCTGGAGGTCCAGGCCCAGTTCGTCGGCGAGCAGCCGCTTGGCGAGGGACCGGCGGTTGGAGTGGTTGTCGTTGACGTTGGCGTTGGCGAGGACGGAGTCCACGTCCACCCCGGCCAGTTCGAGCCGCACCCCCGGATTGGCGTCCGTACCGGTCACCTTGATCTCGGCGAAGCGCGAGGCCCAGTCGTCGACCTTCGCCTTGATGACGCCGACCTCGGCGCCCGGGATCGGCGAGACCACCGACCCGTGGTTGAGTGCGCCGAGCCGCCGGATGGTCAGGTCCCGCAGCGCGGGCACGCTCGGCGCGAGCGCCGAGAGCAGCAGGGTGCAGATCAGCCGGTGGTCGCCGGTGAAGCCCTTGCAGCGGCCGATGAGCTTCTGGTCGGTGAGGGTCTCGCGCCGGTGCCGGTAGCGCTCGATGTCCTCCTCGGTGATCTCGTACGTGGCGAGGAGGTGTGGCCGCAGCTTCTGGCGGTACAGCTTGTCCGCGACGAGGAACTCCACCTTCAGGCTGTCCACGAACGGCTTGTCGCCACCGTCCGCGATCACCGGGTACAGATCGCCGAGCGGGATCAGATTCTCCAGCGTCGCGTCGTCCCGGTGGTCGGCGAGCAGCTGGCCCATCAGCTTCAGGCCGGTACGGGAACGCTGGAGCGCGGAGGAGATATGGACCAGGGTGTCCATGAAGGAGGGTGAGAACGGATACGTGAGCCGGAACGACGCCTCGTCCGCGCCCGTCGTCGTCTCGTCCGACCCCAGCAGTACGTCCCAGACCTGCGGCCCGACCCGCTTGACCCGGGCGAAGGCCGCGTCCAGTTTGGCCTCGGCCTCGGCGTCCTTCGGCCTGAGGAGGCGCGCGTGGGCGATCTGCGGCAGGTTGCGGTCCTCCAGCGTGATCGTGTCGAAGCGGCCCGAGGCGAGCCGCAGACTGTCCTGGATCGCCGCCTCGGCCGCCCCGGACGTCTCCTCGCCGACCAGTTCGCGCAGGTCCCGCTGGCGCGCGATGAACGACACGACCGGGATGGCCCGGCGGGAGTCCGCGCCCTCCACGAAGTTGGTGATCTTGTCGGCCTCGCGGGAGACGAACTTCTGATCGTGCACCCGGTTGGCGAGCCACAGGATCAGCTCGTCCATGAAGAGGATCAGCCCGTCGTAACCGAGCGACTTCGCGTGCTCGGCGATCACCCGCAGCCCGGCGTCCAGCGAGATGAAGCCGTGCTCGTCCTCGGCCGCGTTCTTCGCGAACCCGGGGAACCACGTCACGCTCGCGTCGTGCACCAGCCTGGCCCGCAGCTCTGCCGGGGTCTCCGGGTCGATGGTGTTCAGCCTGACCTCGCCGCCGTCCAGTTCCTCGGCGGCGAGCGCGGTGTCCAGCAGGGCGGAGGTCCAGGAGAACGGCTCGCCCCAGTCGAGACCGTCCTCGCCGGCCGGTGCGTCCACGCCCAGCGGTGCGTCCACGGTCCCCGTGCCGCCCCCGGCATCCGGAGCCTCCGCGGGGGCGGCCTCGGCGAGCCCCGCGATGAACGCCTCGTCCCCCATCCGCTGCCGGAGCGACCGGATGTCCTCGAAGAGTGCGTCGGTCCGGTACACCTGCGGAGTGGTCGCGTTCTCGTGCAGCGCCTTGACATGGCTGACGTACCCGCCGAGGACCCGCTGCTCCAGCGACTTCGCGCCGAGCATGTGGTACGGCACGAGCAGGAACCTCTTCCGCTCCTGCGCCAGCCACTCGTGCTTGCCCAGCACCGGGTCGAAGTGGTCCTGCGACCGGGCGGCCGGGTCGCCGCGCAGCAGCGCGTGCAGCACGGCCATGAAGTGCGACTTACCGGAACCGAACGATCCGTGCAGATACGCCGCCTTCGACGTATGCCCGTCCAGCGCCGCCTTGATCAGGCCGAGCGCCTCGTCGAAGTTCTCCAGCAGCCGGTCGGTGACCACGTAGTCCCGCAACGCGCGGGCCGCGCCCTCCTCGGTGACCGCCTCCGCGAGCTTGAGAACGAAGTCGGAGGTCGAGATGGACGTCTTGATGTCGATGACGTCGCGGAGGAGGGGGGCCGTCTGCGCGTTCGGAGCCATGGCCATGGTCTGCTGGGTCTTCCGTTCCGTCGTCGTCTTCTTCGTTCATACGGGCAGCACACCGTCGCCGGGCGCGGGCTCGGCGCAGGTGCCGACGCGGGTTCATCGGTCGTGGAGGACTTTGGGGCGCGTCACCGGCACTACCGTAAGGACTCCGTCCAGTCCTTTGAAATCGTCCGGGTTCGTGGTGAACAGCGGAAGGTCCTCGGCGACCGCGATCGACGCGATCATCAAGTCCGCGACGCGACGCCGGGGCTTGCGGCCGGAGGCGATCACGGCGGCGCAGACCCTGCCGTAGACACGGGCGGCCTCGACACCGAACGGAATGGGATCGAACTCGCTCTCCGCACGCTGAAGGACATCGAGTCGCCTGGCGCGCTCGGCGTGCTCGTCGTAATCGTCCTGCTCCTCGTTTCTGCGCACCTCATGGGGCCCCGCGGACAGCTCGGCCAGAGTGACGGCGCTGATCGCCATCTCCTCGGGCAGCTCCGCCGGCTCCACCCACCTGCGGAGGATCATGATGTTGGTGTCGAGGAGCCCCTGCCGGTACGCGGCGGCCGGACGGCGCTCAGCGGGCATACGGGTCGTCCGTCTCCTGCTCGGCGGTGTCCCGCTGATCCGCGCGGAACGCGTCGACGGAGAAACCGGAGGCGGTTCGGGACATCGCCACGAACTCTCCCCTGGGTACGAACCGCCTGCGCCGCCGCAGCGGAATCAGCTCCCCGATCTCATGCCCGTCACGGGTGACCGTGAACGACTGCCCGGCCTGGACAGCGTCCATGATCTCCCGGGACCTGCTGCGGAGATCGCGCTGGGTGATCTCTGGCTGTGCCGACATACAGGGCATCGTACGACACCGGTGCTATGGCGTGCTACTGGGTAGCACGCAGCGGACGGCAGCCGACCGCGCGGCAGGAGGATCCGGCCGCGCGGCCGGATCCTCCTGGAACACGTCAGCCACGGAAGTCCCCCGACCGGGCCTCACCGCACCCAGCGTCCCGCGTTAGCCTCTGTGAAGTGTCTGCCTACGGGGGCCGTCCGCAGGGATGAGAGGGAATCCGCCGCATGAGCACGGAACCGAGCGCCGGGAACAGCGACACGCAACTGCCTTTCCTGCCACTGCCACCCGGCGCGCGCGGACCACTGGAACCACTGCCACTGGGCGTCGCCCCGCCGGGACTCGGCACTCCGCTGGTCATCGCGGAGGGCGTGCTGACCAAGGCCGCGGGAGTGGCCGACGAGGTGTTCGACGCATTCCACGGCCCCGCCGGCTCGGTGCGCGAACCGGCCGCCAAGGCAGCCCGCGAGCTGGCCGGATGGGAGAGCGCCGCCGCCCTGCGGACCTCCCTGAAGAACTGGGAGAACCAGACCAAGGCCGTCGAGGGCTGGCTCGCCAAGATCTCCGAGAGCCTGCGTTCCTCGTCCCACGCCTACACGGGTACGGACCAGGGAATCGAGCAGGGGTTCAGCGCGCTGCGAGGGCTGAGCTGATGCCCGACTTCTACCGTGAGCTGCTCGACACCGACTTCTCCGTACTGGACGATCTCGCCGAGAAGTGGCGCGAGGCCCACACCACAACGGATAAGTTGCCCAAGCGAATGATGGACGAGGTTCTCAAGCCCTTGCGGGACAAGGGGTATTGGGAAGGAGCTGCGGCTCCGTTCGCCTGGACGCTGATCGACGACATCGCACGCCAGCTGACGGCGGCGAACAAGGTCGCCGAGGCGCTGTCCGGTGTCCTCGACGACGCCGTGAGCGATCTCAAGATCATCCGCCGCGACCTCAAGGACGCCGTCCGGCGCGCACAGGACAAGGGCCTCTCCGTCAACGGCTCGGGCACGGTTTCGGGCTTCCTCACGGCAGACCTCTTCCGCGCCGCCGACCAGCGGCAGAACTCCGTCCTCGCGGTGCACGCCGCACAGGAGGAGATCATCGAGATCTGCCGCCGGGGCATCATCGCGGACCAGAACCTCTCGATCACCCTGATGTCCGACGTCGGCATCGGCTCCTGGTTCAACACCAAGCCTCAGCACAGCTCGATCGACTCCACCGACAGGATCAGCGCCGACGAGTACAACGCGTACGGGCGCGCGATGGAGGGCAAGGACCCCTACCCGGAGCGCAAGGACGACACCCCGTACGGCCTCGGCCTGGACTACGTGACCGGCCTCGGCCCCCGCCACAAGGACTTCACCAACGGCGACACGATGGCCGACCGGGTGCAGTCCATGGAGAGCATGAAGGACATACGCCGGCAGACGGTCGAGCAGTGGGAGTCGACGGGGGAGACACAGGGCAGCGCGGCCTTCTCCATCTCCGAGTCGGGCAAGGTCGGTGCGGCGAAGAAGCTGATCGGCGAGGACCTGCCCGCCATCGTGACCAACGACCCCGACCATCTCGGCGAGGCGTTCATGGGCTCGTACAACGTCAAGTACGAGGTCCGTGGCACCGATCCGGACGGATCACTGGTGGTCCAGTACACCCTGGACAACACCACCAGCACCGAGTCCGCGCTGCACTTCATCGGCTACTACGACTGGCTGAAGTACGCGGAGATCGCCGACGGCCCGATCACGAGCGCGGTGAGCCAGACCGTCACCTGGACCGAACGCATCCCGGGGAAGAGCCAGTGAGCACCGCACGATCGGCAGGCTGGAAGAAGCTGGCGACCGCCACTCTCGCGCTGAGCGCGATCGCGGTGATGTCACTGACCGCCGGGTGCTCGGAGGACCAGGGCCGGTGCGGTCCCGCTCCGGTCGAGGACGTCTTCGGGAGCGACCTGTACGGGACCTACGCGGGCCCCCACGAGGCCCGCCTCACGCTGAGGGACAACGGTGACAACACCCTGGGCTTCACGGTGACCGGCTGGCCCGAGAGCGACGACCCCGAGATCCTGGGGAAGAAGCCCCCTGCCTTTGATGGCCACGGCACCTGGCGGATCGAGGACGATCCGAGCCAGGGCGACCGTATTGGCCTCCGGTTCGAGGACGACCAGGAACGCGCGGGGCTACCCGTCAAGCAGCTTCGGGTCGGCAAGAAGGACGGAACCACCGTGCTCTTCGACCAACTCGGGGACCCCGATGTATGCCGGGTGTTCGAGCTGCCCCGGACGTCGTGACGGTCGGCGTTCGCGTGGCCGGCGAACGTTGGCGGTCGCGCACTACAGGTTGTCGAAGTCCCCGGCCGCCATGCCCGACTTGAACGCCTGCCACTCGCCGGGGGTGAAGCAGAGGTGGGGGCCGGAGGGGTTCTTCGAGTCGCGGACGGCGACGCCTCCGGCAGGGAGGGGTGCGAGTTCGAAGCACTGACTGTCACCTGCGGTGAAGCTGCTCTTCTGCCAGGAGAGCCTGGTGGGGTCTATCGAGTAGAGATCGGCTTTCTCCATCAGTCAATCTTCCTTGTTCTTGATACCGGTGATCAGGTCGCGGCTCTTGTCGGGATCGAGTGCCGCCCCGGAGAGGTTGTTGAAGATGCGGTGCAGGCGCCGCAGGTCCCGCGGGTCATCCAGCGTCAAGTTACCAGCGACAGATTCACCGAAGGCGATGTCAGGTACGTCATCATCAGCGAACTCGAAGACCTGGAACGCAGCGATCTGTGCTCCTTCTTCCCCCTTCTCATAGGGGATTACCTTCAGCTCAACGGTCTCGCGCTCCGACTGCTCCAGGAGGTGCCGAAGCTGCTCCTGATGGCCCGCGCTTCCGCCCACCCGAAACTCCAGGGCCGCCTGCGTCACTACGTAGTGACACATCAGCGGATGGTCGGTCTCCAGCAGCCGTTGACGCTGGCGCAGGTCACGGACCTCAACGAGCGCGTCGATCTGGTCCGGCCCCAACGAGGCGAACCCGGCCCCGATTACCGCACGCGCATAGCGTTCGGTCTGCAACAGCCCCGGAATCATGCCCACTTGATATTCGCGCAGAATCGATGCCGCAGCCTCGAAGCCGAGGAAACGTTCGTACTCAGCCGTGAGGACCTCGCCATACCGTGCCCACCAAGGCTGACGCCGCTCCCGGGTGGCGGTGTGCAGCTCGGCAAGACCGACACGCTCAGATTCCGAGACGTCGTAGAGATCCATGAGCTTGGCGAAGTGCTCGTGGGAACAGTTGCGCTTGCCCAGCTCTATGCGGCTGATCAGGGAGATGTCACAGCCGATGGCCGTCGCAACATCCGCGAGGGTCAGGTGGTTGACCTCGTCACGGAGGCGGCGTAGCGCCCGGCCGAGAGTGACACGAGACATCAACGGCGTACTGCTGGCGGCGGACATGAAGCTCCCTCTGCTCACGAGTCGATCACGAGATTAGCCCGGTCGACCACATCGCGTTACCGAGAAGCGAATTCGAACTGTCGACTGGTCTGTCAATTGGACAGTCTAGTGGCTTGACCTTTCGTGCCACCAGATGCCAACTTGGTCATCGCTACAGAACGCACTCGCTTGAGCGCCGAGTGTGCCCACGCCCGGTGTGGCCGACGCGCCACGCCTGGCGGCTGATCGACGAGCAGATGCCCGTACTCAACCGGGAGTTCGGACCGCTCGCTGAATCGGTAGGAGCTGTCATGGGTGAACCCAACGAAGTGACCTTCAGGCTGACCCGGCGCCGCAGCAGCGTCCCCCGAGCACGGGCGATGCTGCACGCGGCGCTCGGGGACTGGTCCGTGGGCCAGGACGTGCTGGACGACTCGGAGTTGGTGCTCTCCGAGCTGGTCACCAACGCGCTGCGCGTACGCGTGCCGGGCGACCGGCAGGTCGGTGTACGGATCCTGCGGCTGCCGCACGAGCATCTGGTCCGCCTGGAAGTGAGCGATGCGGGGTCCGGCAAACCCGAGATTCAGCACCCCGGCGAGAACGAGACGGGCGGGCGCGGGCTCATGCTCGTGGAGGCGCTGGCTCACCGTTGGGGCGTCGAGGAACGCGCGTGCGGGATCGGGAAGACGGTCTGGGCCGAGCTGAAAGCCACGGCCGTCGCATCGGACCCCGCACCTCCGACCGAAGTTCCCGCAGCGATGATTCTGCCGGGGCAATGCGTACGGGTGTGGGGCTCCTGGCGCACGGCGCTCGGCGTACGCGGCGATCTGGACGCGGACGGCGCGCTCCATGTCGTCATCGAACTGGACAAGGGCCCGGCGCTACGGGTCCGGTCCCGCGAGACCTTGACCGTACGGAAGGCGGGCACCCTCGCCGCGCCCAGGGCCACGGAGACCACGCCGGGGTGATCGACCCTCAGCGTCCTGCCGGGTTCCGGCGCCGCTCACACGTCTGGGGACTGGAAGGAAGTGAAAATGGATACGGTGGCGCAGTGCACATGAGAGAGCGCGGAGAGGAGGCCCCCAGGTGATCACCCGGATCGATATCGACGGGTACAAGTCCTTCGACGGTTTCACCCTTGATCTGGCGCCGTTCACCGTTCTGATGGGAGCCAACGCCTCCGGCAAGTCGAACCTGCTGGAGGCTGTGGACCTGCTCGGGCACTTGATCCGGGAGCCGACGGGGCAGACGCTGGTCGATCACGCACGCAGAGGCGGCCCGAAGGAACTGTTCCGGCGTGGGCCGGAAGGCAACCCGTCGGGGACGATGCGGATCGCAGCCGATGTTCTCGTGGACGGCGAGTTTGGCTACTGCCACCTCAGAGTTGTGGCCACCGTGGGTTACGCGGACCCGCCGGATCCGCTGCGGGTGTATGTCGAGGTCACCAACGTCCACGATCATTATGGGCACGGCGACGATGAAGGCTACGACCGGCTCGTGTCTTCCTTCTCTCCCGCAGTGCTGTCGCCGGACAACGGACAGCTCCACGCCATTGAAAATCCGGTGCAGCGGAGTGCTTACGGCAATGAGCTGGCCGAAGCCACCAAGAATTGGCGGATCATCGAGCCCTCGCCAAAGGCGATGCGGGTTGTCTCCTCCACGTACGACACCGCGCCTCTCGCGGAGGACGGCAAGAATCTGGGAGCCGTTCTGGGAAGGATCTCCCGCAATCCCGAGAGCTGGTACGACTTCACAGCGGATGCGGTGGCACTGCTTCCCGACCTCGCCGACATCACGGTGGAGGCCAACACCTCATGGGATCAGTGGGATGTCTGGCTCCAACACCGGCATGAGCACCGCGTGAGCCCCAGTACGGCGTCGGCCGGTACCTTGCGTGTGCTGGCACTGCTGGCAGCGGCCCACGACCCTGCTCACGAGGGGATCCTCATGTTCGAGGAGCCGGAGAACGGACTCCACCCGGGCAGAGTCCCGCAGTTGCTGTCCAGGCTGAGGGGAAGGACCAGCGACCTCGCGACTCTCACCTCGGGCAACGGCCGGCAGACCTTGGTCACATCGCACTCTCCTGTCGCCCTCGCCGCCGCGTTGGAGGAAGTCCCGAAATCGGTCGTCTTCCTGGACTCGGTGACGCGCTTCGGCGACGGGCTCCCACCCCGCCGGCTGACCCGGGCCAGAAAGGTTGCCACGAGCGGCGAACGGGGGACCTTCGTGACCCCCGTTGAAGTGCGTAAATACCTCGACCCAGTAGGACGGTTCGCGCGTGGGGCGTAGATATTTCAGCCTGGCCCTGCTCACCGAGGGCGCCAGCGACCAATGGTTTCTCTCGCCACTCATCGACCGGCAGATCGCCGATATGGCGCAGCGCCCCGCAGTCGGTTTCGACTATTCAGGAGTCGTCACCGGTGAGTGCTTCACCGTGGCACCACGGGCCGTGGTGGTTCGCGAAGTAACTGAACTGCTCCAGTACTTCGATGTGGTGATGATCCATCATGATCACAACGAGCGCGCCAAGGTCGAGGCGATCAGGGAGCACTTCGCGGCCGATGCCTTCCGCATCGTTGGCCTGGTGCCGGTACGCGAGACCGAGGCATGGATGCTTGCAGATGCCGATGCGTTGCGGAAGGCGTCACCCGGCAGCGACTCCGCGTGGGAGGTGCCCCACGATGTGGAAAAGATCGCGGATCCGAAGGCCGTGTTGAAGGCGGCCCTGGGTGGGCGCCGTGATGTCGAAAGGGGCTTCGACCGGTTGGGGCAGACAGTAGCTCTGGAGAAACTTGCGAAGCTCCCCGCGTACCGGCACTGGCTCGGCGAATTGAGCACAGCAATGCAGAGATTACGCATTCTCTGAGACGGCTGCCCCGTACCCGTCCCGCACTGACACGCGGGACGGGCACCGCCGGACGATCAAGCCTTTGCCGGACCTCGGCCACGGCGGGCGGCCGGGGCGGGACGCCAGGCACGGAGGTCGTCGTCGGTCAGACCGTGCTCACCCTGCTTGGCCGCGCGGTACCCGGCGAAGAAGGCGGCGGGGGAACCGCTGTAGGCGGGGTCGTACTCGTCGTGCCACTGCGTGAGCCAGGGCTGAAGCTCCAGCAGCCCGGCGAGAAGCGGGGTCAACTCCTCGGTGGACAGCTCGCCGTGGTTGGTGAAGTACGTGGCGAGTGCCTGCGCCTGCTCCCGATGGTCCCAGCCGGCCCACCCGAACAGGTTCGGCGTCCCGGAGATCGCGCCGGTCGCATACGAGACGAACCGCTCCTTCGGCACGTCCAGCTTCCCCCGGGCACGCCAGTAGGACGGCTTGAGGAAGTCGGCGGAGGTGTACTTCGGCGGCACCGGAATCGCGTCCCGGATCTTCCGCTTCGCGGGCTCGTCCGGCGCGGCGTCCTCCTGCCGCTGAAGATCCCAGACGTGCTCCCAGTCGGCACGCTTCTTCAGCGCGGCGGGCTTGTACCGCAGGGCGGCGAGGAAAGGCACATGCTCGTCGGCGAGGAGGTCGGCAACGACCGTCGCCAGCTCCTGGCGGGGCGCGTACAACTCGGCGACGGACACGAAGTCCTCGTCCAGAGAGAGCGCGGAGGTGAGCTGGGCGCGGGTGAGGAGGGTCGGCTGCCCGTCCTGGAACCAGTAGTCCCGGTTCTCGATCCGGTCCAGCAGCCACGACTTGAGCGCGCGCTCCTGAAGCACGTCCCAACCCTCGGTAGCCCAGCGCCGCTTGTACTCGGGCCGCTCGATCATCCCGATGGCCCGGGACGACTCGATGACGTCGATGCGCTTCTGGACGACGGCCTTGTAGGCGTCGGGCCAGTGGTCGGGGATTTCGGTGATCGGCGTGGAGTTATGCCGCTTGAACCACTCCCCGGACGCCTCGCTCTTCTCAACGCGGCGTGCGAGCACGATCTCGAACGCGCGCTCACCTAGGGCAAGTTCGGGGACATCAGTTTCGGGGGCGCGGAGGTCGTCTGAGTGCAGCTTGTAGAGGGAGTAGACCTGCCAGTCCATCTCTTCCTGAAGAGCAATCATGCGGGCGCGGGTGAATTCCCACTTTGCGCGCGCTTCACGGAGAGCATCAGCCGCGGGAGCGATTTTAGCCAAGAGGACTGAGGGGGAAAAAGCAACGAGGTCTCGCGAAAGACGATCAAGCATAGCACCGGAGACTACGCCCCCGACAGGGAGAGGGAACTCTTTGAGTTTAGTTCCGGTGAATTCATAAAAACGCTCCCAATCATCACTGGTGAACCCACCACCTTCTCCGCGAATTCCCTTATCGTGACTCACCATTTTGAGCCAAAAACAGGCAGTGGAGCTATTGAGCAGCGCAAGCAACTCCAGGTGCTCTTCCTCGCTCACCTCCTGCCGCAACTTAATCACCGGCGCCGACTGCTTGAATACCTTCCCACCTCGGTCCAGCACAAAGTGATTATGTGTCGCAACAAACGCGAACGTGATTGACAGCGGCGTACGAAGCTTCTTAGCCGTCAGCCGCCCATACTCAGTCCACCGAAGTCCAGCCTGAACCTTAGTCTTGCCCCCGAACATCAAGTTCCGAGAGATCACAGTCCGACAGCGCCACATGTAACGAAAAAGAGGATAAACACCTTCAACAGCCACCGGCTCAAAGTCGGCAGAATACGGAAATACAGCATGATCGAACTCTGCACCAGCCCAGTCACGCAGCAGGTCTCCCGTGACCATAGGACGAAGATATTCGCGAGGGATGCTGCACCGATCAGCACTACGAGAAGGGAGCAGATAGAGATCATCTTCAAGCGTGAAGCTCGTGATTCCCACTGAATCAGCAATAGCAGAAAGGGTACGAGACCCCCCCACCTGGAGCCCCTCTACCATTTCTAGCCCTCCAGCCGCAAGCACCCACGGCTGCTTCCCGAAATAACGCTCACGACCTAGATCGTCGACAGATACCCACTGACTGATCGATCCTGGATCGCCGATCTGTCTGGTGATCGCATCCCATACGAAACCATTATTTCCGGGTTCCGGCACGGCGGGCTCGCCTTGAACGCTACGTACCGTTCGAATCGTATCCGAACGGGAGGTTCCAGATCTACGCCTTCCTACAAGGATAACTGTCGGCGTTCCATGCCCAGGGATGTGTGCCCCCGACGAATCAATAACCTCCGTCAGCTCCACCTTGTGCGCAAAGTACTCCCGAATCAACTTGACTCCAAACTCCCGCTTCATGAAAGAGTTTGAGGTGATCTGGCCGACCATGCCATACCCGCGCCCGTCCGGTTCACCCACCTTTGCAAGCTGAAAGAACCTTTCAGCGAAGGGAACAGACAATGCATACTTACCCGCACAAGAGGCGTAAATCTCCCGATACAGATCATTCAGCTTCTTATCCTTGACCGTGATGTAGGGCGGGTTCCCCACCACCACGTCATACCGCCCCATATCCAGAATCCCCGGATAATCCAGCACGTCCTCCGTCGCGTAAGCGAAATCAACCAGCCGCTTCCCCGATTCCTCGCCCACCAGCTCAAACTCCAACTGCCGGTCCTGGATCAGCGAGTCCCCGACCGCCAAGTGGATCGGCCAGTCGTACCGATTGGCCTCCGCCAGCGTCCGTACATTCGCCGCCGCCATACCGGCCATCAGCAACCGGAATCGCGCAATAGCCACCGCGAACGGGTTGATGTCCACCCCGTGCACCGCCTCCAGCGATGCCTTCACCCGCTCGTGCGGCCCCACATCAGGCCGCCGCTCGCCCCACAGCCGTACCAGCCGCCGGAACGCGCCCAGCACGAAGTGTCCCGAGCCGCACGTGGGGTCGATCATCTTCAGCTCGCCGAACCGGCCGCCCAACTCCCGTACCACCGGGTCCATCGTCCGGTCGAGGATGAACTCCTCCACGAACTCCGGGGTCTGGAGCAGCGCGTACGTCTTCCTCGCCGCCTCCGACAGGTCCTGGTACAGATCACCCAGGAACCGGGTGTCCCAGCCCTCCGTGCCGTCCGCGTTCAGCGGATCGGTGAAGTCGTGGACCAGCGCGCCACCGCCACCATCGCCGCCGCCTTCACCCCCGCCCCCGGCCTCGGCCCGCTCGCGCCAGAACTCCACCAGCGCCCGCGCTCCGTCGTGCGACAGCGGGATCTGGTACAGCGGGTTCCGGTCCTTGTCGAAGAGCAGCTTGCCCGCCTGGCCCGCGCCCAGCTCCGCGAACGCCCGCTCCAGCCAACCCCGGTACGTCGGGTCCGCGTCCTCGTCCAGGTCCTCGTCCACGTACTGCGCGTACCGGGCCTCTGCCAGGTCACGGCGTTCGGCCCCAGCGCCCGCCAGGTACGGCTCGGGGATCAGCAGGTTGTCCTCGCAGAAGCGTACGAAGACCGTGCCCAGCACCCAGGCCACCGCGACCTGGGTGACCCGTTCGTCCAGCCAGGCACTCCAGGTCGCCGCCGTACGGCCCAGCTTGAACGCCTCGTCGTACTCCGCACGCAGCTTCCCCGCGACCGACTCGGCCGCCCGGATCTGCTCCACCCGGTCCGTCGACAGGCCGTCCAGCAGGCGCGTCTCCAGCCACTCGGCCCACTTCGGGGGCGCCTGAGACTCCGTGCGGGCCTCCGCCGGGTCCGCCGGGGACTTCTGCGCGGCGACGGCTGCCTTCCGTTCCTTCTCGTACTCGGCGCGCAGCGGTTTGAGGACCGCCTCACCCTCCTTGACCTGCTTGCCGAGGTCCACCTCGACCGCCTTGACCTGCTTGATCAGGTCCGTCAGCAGTGCCTTGCGGTCGATCACTGTGTCGCGTCTCCCCTAGTCCGTGTCCGTAATCCGTGTCCGGACGAGGTCCGGCCTCTCATGCCCTCACGTGTCATCGCGCGCCACCACGGTGGTTCCCGTCGTCACCGTGCGGCCCGTTTTCTACTGCTCCGCAGTCGCCGCCGAGCCGGAGCCCGCGCCCGCCGCCTCCGCCCGGTGCCCGTTCGCGACCCAGGAGTCCGGCAGCGGGACCCACTCCCCCAGGCCCGCCTGGTACGGCACCGCCGTCGCCCCCAACCTTGGCGGCCTCGCCGGGTCGTTCTGCGGGCAGAGCAGCCACAGGCCCCGGCCGCCGTCCCGTGACAGCCCAGCCAGGCGTTCCAGCAGGCCCATCGCGTCGTACCGGGCGAAGACACCCGCGTCCAGCAGCAGCACAGGCCGGGGCCCGACGGGGCCCGCGCCCACGGGCTCCGCGCCGCCCGTCACCACCGCGCTCAGCCTCGGCTCCACCGCGCCCCAGGCTGTCCGCGCGTACTCCGCGAACCGCATCGCCGACTTCGTCCCGGGTGCCGCCGCGTCCGCCCGCAGGATGGTCTCCCAGGTGGGCTTGGGCTTGGCGTCGACGAGTTCGTGGAGCGCCTGAAGGAAGAGGTCCGTCACCGATACCGCCTCGGCGGCGAAACGGTCCCCCTCCAGTTCACCGGCCGCTTCGCGGGCCCGGGCCGTCCGTACCGTAAGGACCCGGAATCCGTCCCTCCGGGCGGAGGCGGTCAGCCGTTCCTCGGCGGCGACCGCGCCGGCGAGCTGGGGGTCGTCCGAGTAGCGGTGCGCGGCGATGGTGCCGGTGGCCCGGCGGCCCGAGCCGGACGACAGGGAGGCCAGATAGGTGTAGTAGGTGGACTGCCCGTCCGTCTGGCGCGGGAGGTAGCGGAGGGTGCGGGTGTCCTCCCGTGTGGACAACTCCAGGTCGAAGCCGGCGTCCCTCAGCGCCCCGGTCAGCCGACCGCCCGTGGGCAGGTCGTGGCCGCCGCGCTCGTCGAGCAGCTCGGGGAAGCGGGCCCGTACACGCTCGTGAACGTGCTCGCCGGTCAGACCGGGCTGCCGGGCCTCCGCCACCCCGGGGATGAGCGGGACGAGTCCGGCCTGGGTGAGGCGCAGCGCCCGTACGAGCGGCAGGTTGCGGGGGTAGATCTCCAGCCGGGGTGTGGCGGCGGCGTGGCGGGAGGCGGCGGCGGCCACCTCGACCATGCGGCGGTCGCCCCACTCGACGCTTTCGCTGGGCGGGGTGATGGCGCCCAGCTCACTGAGTACCGTCGCGGCGGTGGGCAGGGTGTCCAGCTTCGCCAGCCGGTCGGCGACCCGGCCCAGCTTCTGGGCGTAGTTGAGCAGCCCGGGGCCCGAGGGGGTGTCGGGTGCGTCGTCGGGGCCGACCTCCAGGGCCAGCAGGCCCGCGCCCATGGACTCGTCGGCGGCGTCGCGGTTCGCCATGTGCTGGAACTCGGCCTCGTCCGGGACGAGTTGCTCAACCTCGACCACGGCCCGTACCGCCGCCAGGGCCAGTGCCCGCCGCTGCTCCCGTTGCAGGAGCTGGGTGCCGTGCCGTACGGCGAGGGCGTCCGCGATCTCGGCCGCCGAGGCGATCCGGCCCAGGTCGCGCAGGAGTTCCAGGATCTCGGCGCGCAGAGCGCGGACCGCAGGGTGCTTCTTCCAACGGGCGCGCTGGGTCTTGAGCATCTGAGGGATACGGCCGGCGGAGAGGTTCAGTTCGTCGGCGACATCCTTCTGCTTGGGCCAGACGCCGATGCCCGGCAGCACGCCCGCCGCGTTGGGCAGGCGCAGCAGGAGGCGGACCATCTCGCACTCGTTGCGGTTCGCGCCGTCCTTCTTCAGCTCCGGGACGAAGACCGTGGCCAGGGTGTCGAGGCTGAGGCGGCGCAGCGCCCGTTCGGGCAGGGCTCCGGGGTCGCCGTGGGTGCCGACGGCATCCGCCACCGCGGCTTCCACGGCGGACAGTTCTTCCTTCGCCGCCTTGCGGCCCTCGGGGGTGAGGGGGGTGGCGGGCTGCTCGGCGAACCGCTGCCGCCATTCCTTGATCCGGCCGAGGACTTCCTTCCGGGTCTTCGCACCGAGGCCGGGGGCGTTGACGAGCTGGTGGCGGCTGTGGTCGAGGAGTTCGCCGACGGTGTTGACATCGCGGAGGCCGTAGACGAACGATTCGGCGGCCGGGCTGAGTCCGGAGGAGGAGATGGGGGTGGTGCGGTCGGCCGCGGCCGCGAGCCGGGCGCGCTGCTGGTCAGCGCTCTCCTCCTCGGCCGCGGGGATCGGGGCGTCCTGGGCGGCTGCCGGATCGCCGCCCTGGGCCGGGATGTTCGCGGGCGCGGTGTGCCTGGAGCGCCGGGAGGACGGCTTCGCCTCGTCCATGGCCAGGAAGATCTTCTTCCAGCCGTCGCGCATGGGCTTGAGGTCGGTGAAGCGCTGGGCCGCGTCGCGATGCAGGGCTTTCTGGAAGAAGGCGACGAGGCCGTCCCGTACCGCGGGGTCGAAGCCGTCGGCGGCGATCCGCGGGTACGGCTCCTTCTTCGGGTCGGTCTGGCGCGGGGAGACCTTGCCGTGGCCCCAGACCGGGAGTTCGCGGGAGGCCATCTCGTGCAGGGTGACGGCCAAGGCGTAACGCTCGGCGTGGGCGTCGTACACCGAGCGTTCGGTGAGGGTGCCGATGAACGGGTCGAGGTAGCCGTCGGTGCCCGCCCCGGTCTCCCGTACCGGGTAGGCGGCGAGCGAGAAGTCGATGAGGACCAGCTCGCGGGTGCGGTTGGGGCGGATACGGATGGCGATGTTGTCCGGCTTGATGTCGCGGTGCCAGACGCCTTCGCCTTCCAGGAAGTCCACCGCGCCGAACAGGTAGTCGCCGTACGCCTCCAGCTGGTCGACGGAGAGACGTCCCATCTCGCGGAGCTGACGGGCGACGGTCTCCTCGCGGCGGCGGCTCTTCTTCTCACCGGGAGCGGAGGGCTCGGCGTCGGCTTCGCGTTCGTCGCCGACGTACTCCATGATCAGGACGGTGCGTCCGCCGATCCGCTGCGGCTCGGGCTCGATGAGCCGGATGATCCGGGAGTCGGGGCGCAGCCGTCCCATGACCTCCGCCTCGCGGGCGAGGACTTCGCCGCGGCTGTCCGTCAGCGCGACCTTCAGTACGGCGAGGGACTTCGCGAAGCGCACGTCGGGGCCGGCGTCAAGGTCCCGTACGAGGAAGGCGCGGCTGGTCGAGCCCGTACCGAGGCGGCGCCTGACCTCCCAGCGGCCCGCCAGGACATCGCCCGCGACGGCTTCGAGGGGGTCCTTCCCAGGGTCGGCCGGACGCGGGGCGTCCTGGGTGCCCGGCGGTTCGGTGAGGGTGTCCTCGACGACTTCCAGCATCTCCAGGAAGTCGTCCACGGAGGAGAGCCGGTCGTTGACGTTGTAGGCGGTGGCCGCCTGGACCAGCTCGTCGATGTAGGGGGACAGACCGTCGACGACGGCGCTGGGGCGCAGCCCCTCGCCGGCGTCGTAGCGGGCCAGCAGTTCGGCCTGGCTGGCGGCGGGGGCCTTGCCGGTGGCCAGGAGATAGGTGAGCACGCCGAGTCCGTACACGTCCAGAGCTACGGGGTCGGCCTTCAGCGCGGTCAGCTCCGGGGCGAGATACGGGTCTGCTCCTTCGGCGAGGTGGGCACCCGCGCGCGAGAAGGTGGTCGGCGCGAACCGTTCGCCGCCCGACTGGGCGGCCCCGCTCTGCTCGGAGCCGCGCTGGACAGCGACCTGCCAGTCCGAGATCTGGAGATTCGGGGTGCTCCAGCCCGTCTCCTCGCTGTCCGGAACGTGTCCCGAACCGTTCCCCTGAGACGCCGGGCGTCCGCGCGGGATCACATGGATGGCTCGGGCGGCGAGGGTGCGGTGGTAGATCCGGCGGCCGTGGGCCGATCGCAGGGTCTCGGCAAGCTGGCGTACAAGCGCCATCCGGCTGAGGATGTCCAGTTTCTGGCCGTACTGTGCCAGGTATTCGTCGAGGCGCAGGGTCCGTGGATCGAAATCGAAGATCAGCGCGGGGCCTGCCGAGTGCCCTGACGGGTCGTACTGCTTCAGCTGTACGACGCCCGGGTGCCGGAAGCGCCGCAGCACCGCGGCCTCGCGCCGCGCCGCCCGCTCCACCGAAGCCCGCAGTTCAGCGTCGGAACCGCGTTCCCGCAGATAGACCCGGACACGGGCGGCCTCGGGCAGCTCGCTGTGCCGGGCGAGGTAGTCCGCCCAGGTCGGTCCTGAGTCGAAGGACTTGCGGTGCAGGTCATAGGGGCCGACCTTGAACTCGGCGTCGCTGGGTGCGATACCGACGCGTTCCAGGGCCGTCTTGATACGGCGCGACCGGGGCCCGTCGATCCGGCCGCGCTCGTCGCGGGGCGGCTCGCCAAGCATGGCGATCAGCTGGTGGACGGTGTGGAGACCGTGCTGATCGTGAGCCGGCAGCCGGTTCTTGAGCGAGGAGTCCGTGAAGCAGACAGCCTCCGACACCCACACCTTCTCACCGTTGCGTGCCAGCAGCCCTGCCAGCTCTTTTGCTTTCCTGTTCGCCAGGTGAAGAGGGTTGCCGTGCGAGATCTGCCGACCGCTGGGCTGGGTCTGGAGCCAGGTCCCGTTGCGGGACTCGACCGAGCCGTGCCAGTCCTTCAGCTCGACCAGATACACCCCGCCCGGGGCGACCACGAGCAGGTCCACTTCTCTGACGTGGCCGGTGTTCGCCGTGAAGGTGAAGTTCGACCAGGCCCGCCACGGATCGTTGTCGGGGAGCTTCTGCCTGATGGCCTCCAGGCCCCGCCGCTCATGCGGGAACTCGGATTCGGTGACCGTCGTCCACCGGCCGTCCCGCATGCGCCATCCCCGCTTCGCGTCTCTAGCTTGTCCGTACTGATTGCCGACTGCTGGTCAGCCACGTCCCCGGTTGAGATCGTAACGGGTCGGTGCCTGGCCGAGGGTCCCCACGGCGAGACCCCGAATCGGAGGCGATCGCTCCGCTCGGACCGTGATCGGCACGCGCATGCGTGGAAGCGGGATCACTGAATTCACGAACCCCAACTTTGGCGGTCCTGCCCCCAACCCCGACGACACCGAACGGACTGCTGAATGCAAACCCAACCGACTGCTGCAATGGGCTACAGTCATGCAAGGCCGAGCGGAGGCGTATCGCACCCCGTCGGCGCCGCACTGAAAGCTGCCATAAAAGGTGACTTAGGGGATGAATGAACCAGATGCGTTACATGGTGGTCGCGCTCGCCATCGCGTTCGCGTTGATTTGCGCGCTGGTGGCGGCTTGGCTGCAGATGGCCAGTACGCGCAGTGCGATCCAGGCCGCACAGACCGGGGGCTGTGCATTCGTCGCCGCCATCACGGTGGCGTTCCTGATCGTGACTTACCTGCGGTCCCCGTGACCTGTCGTCCGGCCCCTCGTTCGGCCCGGCCGACCTGCCTCCCGGGCCGTATCCACGGTCCCGCCGAGCCGACGGGCATGATGGGGATTGTTCATGGAGTGCGGGAATGAGAAGGGCGGGAGTCAAGGGTGGCAAGAGCGCCTGAAGGTCCCTCGCTGACGCGGGTACTGGACCTCCTGCGCGCGGGAATGGCGGTCGAGGATGCGCTGCGCCTCGTCATGATGCTGATCCTGCTGCGCCACGAGGCGGAGGACACGGCACAAGCCGACGAGAACGGATACCGGCCCACGGATCCGCCCCTCGCCTGGCAGGTCGTCTCACGGTCGGATCTGTCCCATCCCTTCTCCCTGGAAGAAGCGATCGGAAACGGTCTGTCGCGGTGGGAGAGCGACCACCACACGCGGCTGGATCTGGAAGTTCCCTCCCTCGGCAGAGCCCGTGCCCCCCAACTGGCACCGCTGCTCGAACTGGTGGCCACGACGCCCGATCCCCCCGCGCTCTTCGACACATGCCTCGAAGCCCTGACGCAGACGGCCGGAAAGGGCGGCCAGTACTTCACGCCACGGGGTATTACCAGCCTCCTGGTCGACCTGATGGATCCTCGGGAAGGTGAGGGGGTGTACGACCCCGCCTGTGGATCCGGCGGCTTCCTCCTCCAGTCCTTCGCTCATGTCGCGGCCGCGGGCGGGCGAGCGGATCAGCTCGCGCTGTACGGACAGGACGTCGACCGGGCCTCGCTGCAGATCGCCGCGATGAACCTCGCCGTGCACGGAGTGGAAGCACGACTGGCGGGCCCGGGGTCCACCCTTCTCGACGACCGGTTCCGACAGGACTCCTTCGATGTCGTCATGGTGAACCCGCCTTTCAACCAGACGCATTGGGACGACGCGCACCAGGTGAGCTATGACCCCCGATGGATCTACGGTGCACCGCCCGCCGGCAATGCCAACTTCGCCTGGGTCCAGCACGGCGTCAGCAAGATGTCCGCCTCCGGCCGGGCCGCGGTCCTGCTGCCGACAGGAGCCGCTTCGGGAGCACGGCCGGCGGAACGCGACATCCGGGCGCGACTGGTGGAAGCCGATGTCCTCAGTTGTGTGGTCGAGCTGCCTGCCGGGCTGATCCCCCATGTACGCAACGCGGTGAGCCTGTGGCTCTTCAGCAGGAGCAAGCAGGCCCACCGCGTCTGGGGAAACAGCGACCGGAGGGGGCAGTTCCTGCTCATCGACGCGCGTGACTCGGTGGTGTCCGGCGGGCGGGGCCGTCGTGCCCTGTCCCCCGAGGCAAGCACCCGTATCGCCGCCACCTTCGCGTCCTGGCGGGGAGCCGAGATCCCGGGGTCTCCCCCAGGACCGCACCCGGAGCGGTACGAGGACGTGCCGGGCTGGTGCCGGTCGGTGTCCACCGCCGATATCGCGGCGCTGGAGTACGACGTACTCCCCACTCGCCACACGGGGACGCCCACCGCCACGTCCGAACCAGGAGCAAGGGCCGAGCGGGTGGTCAGCCTGACCGAAGAACTGTACGAACACTTCGAGATGTCTCATCGCCTCGAATGTGAACTGCGCGATCTTCTGGGGCCGTTGTGACGACCGAGCTTCTGGAGGAGCGGCTGCGTCCGCTCCCTGACGGCTGGGCCGTCGGACACCTCGGCCGCTTGCGCACGGTGACCGTGATCGGCTACGGAATCACCCGGCCGGGCGACCACGTGGACAACGGCGTCGGCATGATCCGAGCGGCGGACGTCCAGGACGGACAGCTCAACAGTCACGAACCCCGGCGGATCAGCTTTCCCACCCATGCGGCGAACGCCCGCAGCGAACTGCGGGCCGGCGACCTCGTCGTGGTCCTCGTGGGAAGGGTCGGTGAAGCGGCGGTCGTCACCCACGCGCAGCACGGCTGGAACGCTTCCCGGACTGTCGCCATCGTGCGCACGGAAGACCCTGGTGAGGCTGCTTGGCTGAGGCTGTGGCTCGGGTCGCCCTACGTACGCGACTGGTGCGAGCGTCGTGCGACCAGTACCACTTTGCAGCGCACGCTGAGTCTGGCCGCCTTGCGTGAGCTCCCCGTACCACTGCCGCCGACCGGTCGGCGGGCGGCCCTCGTCCACACGATGCGCACGGTGGAAGCGAAGTCGGCGGTCAATACCCGCATCGCGGAGTGCACCGTGGCGCTGAGCGACGCCCGGTTCGCCGTCGCAGCCCAGGACCACAGCGCCTGGCCCGAGAGTCCCTTGAGCACTCTTGCCGATCTGCGTTCCGGGAGTACGCCACGCCCCGGCCCCGACCAGTCCTCGGCGGAAGCCGGGACCGCGTTCGTGGCGCCCGCGGACATTCTCCGGAGCGACCTGCCCTACCTGTACCCGACGGACAGACGCCTCACCTCTTTCGGGAAAGCCGCCGTGTGCCCTCCGTACTCTCTCCTGGTGGCAACCAGGGAGGACGGCGTGCGTGCCGTGCTGAGCGAGATGACAGTCGCCCCCGGCCGTGGCGTTCTCACCCTGCGACCGAGAACACTGTCCGACGCCTACTGGCTTCTGCACGAAATCCGGTCGCGAAGCACGGAACTGACGTCAACCGCCCAAGGCGCGGGCGGGCGCGAGCTCAGCAGGCGCGCGTTCGGGGCCACCACACTCCGATGGCCTCCCTCCGAAGTACGTGAGCGGTTCGCGCAGGCCGCCGGCCGCCTCCGTCTACGAGCCGGAGCCGCGCGCCAGGAGAATGAGATTCTCCGTGGCTTGCGCGGCCGGCTCCTGGACAGCTTTCTGGATGGCACCTTCATTGCCGAGCCCACGCAGCACCCTCATTGACCGACGACCTGCCCCTGGGGCGCCCTGCCGAAGCACCTGCGACGATGGCCGCCGCGGATCGGCTAACTGCCGCAGGACCGCGGCGGCGAGGTGCGATCATCGCCAGGTGACCGTCATACGTATCGAACATGTCCTGGCCCTCGCCACGGCGGCCGCGCTGACCACCGGCTGCAGCAGTTTGGGGGAGGAACTGGACCGCGAGCGCGACCCCGCGAGAACGGCGACGCCGGAGCCCGCGGCCCCGGAGCCGTCATCGCCCGCGGACCAGACCCTGCCGACCATCGCGCCCACCGCGCCTTCCACTCCTGCCACGACCTGTCCGGAATCGGGCGTACGTATCGCCCCCGGCCCGGTCCAGGGCGCGATGGGGCTGCGCGCCATGACCGTGACCTTGACCAACTGCGGTACAGGCACGCACGAGTTGAACGGCTATCCCTCGGTCCGCGTCCTGGACGAGGACCGCGACCCGTACGACATCGAGGTCCTCAAGGGGACGGATGCCATCCATATGGCAGGCACCGCCCCTGACCCCGCTCCCGTGACCCTGAAACCCGGCGAGTCCGCCCGGTCGGGGCTGACCTGGCGCATGATGTCCCCCGACACATCGACGACCTACCTGGAGATCACCCCGGCGACCGGGGAACGCCCCCAGACCATGGAAACCCTCGACGGCCCCCTCGACCTGACGGACACGGGTCAACTGGGCACGTCTCCCTGGCAGAAGTCCGACTGACGGCTCGCCGCGCTCCGCCCGGGTGCGGGGCAGGGTCGCGGAACCACACAGCCCGCAGGCAGGTCGACCCGGATCAACGCCCTCTGCCGTCTGTCCACGCCAAACATCCGCGGCACTCCTGCGGACAGCTTCTTCCGGATCCCGGGCGAGCATCCCGCAGACCGCTGCGACGTCCGGCACACCGTGGGGCCCCACGAGCGCGTCACATACCCTCGCCTGCAGCCAGTCGGCCTGGATTTCGTCCACTTCGGCAACCGCGAGAGCAATGAGCCTTGTAGCGGCCACCGTTCCCACGCGGGCCAGAGCCTCTGCCGTCCGTCGAGTCACGGCCGTGTCCTCGACATCCAGCAACGACCCCACCAGTGCTTCCGCGGCCTCAGGAGCTTCAGCGAAGGAAGCAAGGTCCCGCCCGGCACGAGCACGTTGCATCCACGAAGGAGACGACGCCTCAGCCAAGGCCGTTGCCAACCCACTCATCATCTCTGACACAACGAGACAGCTGACGAAGAACAGGGAGGCCCCCGCCACTCCACGACCGAACCACCACTGCCACCGCCTCGGGAAGACCGGCACGCTTTCAAGATCCCGCCTACCGCCCACTGAAGCTCATTATTGATCACCTCTTATGACGATCCGCTCTTATGATTAGCCGCGTGAAGCGTGAATCTTTCGTCATGGTGCATGTCGGTCAGAGCCCTGAGTCCCACCTGAACCTGAAGTACGGGATCGAGACCCAGTCCTGGGGGTTCCCGATATGGAAACCCGAGTACAGGTCAACTCGTCCACGGTTCGCCGTGCTGGCCACCGGAGTGGGCCCACGGGTGTCCCTCGACGTATGGCTCACGCGGCGGATCACGCTGCACCTGTGCGAAGTCCGGGACGGCTTCTACGAAGGGCGCGCGCCGCACTGGCCCGATGAGGAGGCCGAGAACACCGTCAAGTACCCGGTGCGCTTCGGGATCGAGCGCCTGGCCGTAGTTCACGACGTGTCTCTCGACGAGCTCGGTCCTCTGCGGCTGGCCGGCAGCGACGCGATCCGCCGGTCCGGGACCGAGCGCGGCGTCGGCAAGCTCTGCGAGTTGGACCCCCAACCCCTGCTCGACGCGGCGGGGATCGGGGTCGACTGGGCACAGCGGCAGGAAGTACCGCTGAACCGCACGCCGTGGTTCACGGTCGAAGAGGCCGAGACGCCCAAGCGACGCGGCGGCGCCGGGTTCATCTCCGATCCGAAGAAGCGTAAGGCCGTCGAACTGCACGCGGAGAACATGGCCGTCACTCACTACGAACGGCAGGGATGGGCCGTCGAACGCATCGGCAAGCCCTACGACTTGCACTGCACGCGCGCGCGGGAAGAACGGCGCGTCGAGGTCAAGGGGACGACTGGCGCAGCCACGAGCGTGGAACTGACGACCAACGAAGTCGAACACGCGCGTAACCCTCGGCACACCGTGGATCTGTACGTGGTCAGCGACATCGTCGTCGACGCGCACAGTTCCGACTACGCCATGAGCGGAGGCAGGGTGGCGCACTTCGAGGACTGGTACCCGGAGGAGAAGGATCTGCGTCCCCGACGGTTCGAGTACCGTCTGCCGTTCGCCGACTGATCCGCCCCGCCCCTGACCCCGCTTCTGTCGATGCCCCTTCGCCCTGTCGCGGGCAGTGATCGTACGGAGATCTTCTGTGGCCCTCTTGCGCATGTCCGCCCGTGCTCTGGAACACGCCGACCCCAGTTGGCTGGCCGAGTCCTTGGCGGAGCAGTGCCTGTCGGAGCTTCTCCGTGCGGCGGCGAGCAGCGAGGTACAGGCATGGCGCAAGAGCCTTCCCGCGCTTGCGCAGGTGTTGTGCGACGCCGGCCTCGAAGAGGTGCAGGTTCTGCTCGAGTACAAGATGCCGATGAGCAGCTTGCGCGCGGACGCCGTTCTGGTCGGCACACACCCGGAAACAGGCAGACCCTCCTATGTCCTGGTCGAGCTCAAACAGTGGAGCGAAGCCCGGCTGGTACCCGGAACCAACGATCTCTGCTGGCTTCCACGATTCGGCTACCGAGCCCACCTCCACCCCGTCGCGCAGGTGCGCCGTTACTGCGAATACCTGCAGGACTTCACTGCGCTACTGGACAACGCCGACCACCATGTCACAGGCGTTGCCTACCTCCACAACGCCCAGGACCGGGACGTGACCGAGCTGCTCGGAATGGGTGATGAACGAGCACGCCTTTTCACCAACAGCTCGCGCGGCCAATTCATTCAGCACCTACAGAACCAGATTTCGCCGCTCGACGGGGCTCTCGACGCGGACGCGCTGCTGAAAAGCCCCGCTGTGCCGGGTCAGCAGCTCATGCGAGCAGCCGCTGCCGAAATCATCGATGGTGGCAAGTTCCGCCTCATGGATGAGCAACAGGTCGCGGTTTCCCTGGTCAAGCGTGCCGTCACCATCTCACGGCAGTCGGACCGCAAAGAAGTCATCGTGGTTACCGGAGGCCCCGGATCGGGAAAGAGCCTGATCGCCCTGCATCTGATGGGCCATCTCGGCAGGAACAGCCGCAGCGTCGTCCACGCGACAGGATCCAAATCGTTCACCACCACCCTGCGGCATGTCGTTGAGCAGAAGAACAAGCGCGTCGCCAAGCTCTTTCGCTACTTCCTCGACTTCGGCAGCGCGGAGAAGAACGCACTCGACGTCATCGTCTGCGACGAGGCGCATCGGATCCGCCACCGCCCGGGCACATCCAATTCGCCGGACGCTCCCCGGAACAGACGAAGCCAGGTGGCTGAACTCATCGATGCTGCCAGGGTCCCGGTCTTCCTGCTCGATGAGCACCAAGTCGTACGGCCTGACGAGATGGGCAGCGTGAGAGAGATCGACGAGGTCGCCCAGGCGCGGGGATGCGACGTGCGGCACGTCGACCTCAACGAGCAGTTCCGGTGTGGCGGCAGCCGCGCCTACGAGAAGTGGCTCCTCCGGTTGCTGGATCTGGAACCCGGAGGACCGGTGTGCTGGAAACCCGAGCCCAACTTCGATCTGCTGCTCGCCGATACCCCCCAGCAGTTGGAGACTTACCTCCAGGCACGGCAGGAGTCCGGGTTCACCGCCCGTATGACCGCGGGATTCTGTTGGCCCTGGAGCGATCCGCGTCCGGACGGCACCCTGGTCGACGACATCGTCATAGGTGACTGGCGTCGGCCCTGGAACGTCAAAGGTGAACGGGTGGTGCCCGGTGGGCCGCCGTCCTCTCTTTGGGCCACCGAGTCGGGTGGCATCGGTCAGGTCGGCTGCATCTACACAGCCCAGGGATTCGAGTACGCCTGGAACGGGACCATCCTCGGCCCCGACCTGGTCTGGCGCGGCAACGGATGGCATGCCGTCAAGGAGGAGTGCGAGGATAAAAGCTTGAAGTCGGCACCTCTTGGGGATTTTTCACGCCTCCTGCGCAACCGGTACAAAGTGCTCTTGACGCGCGGTCTGACCGGTACCGTACTGCTCTCCACCGATCCTGAAACGCAAGCCAAACTACGCACGCTCATCCCGGGCCGGGTTGCCCCGTAGCAACCGCTGGGCAGCGGCGAGAGGTGACCGGCCACGGCCCGGCCACAGGCCGCGAGGTCCAGCCTGACGCCCACCCGAGCGCGAGGGGTCCGTTGCCGGGAACGACGTCGATCGTTGACGCACAGACGCACCGGACGGTCCGGCGAAAGGTTGGACCTCGCTGAAATTGCCGATCCGCTCCGGTTTCGTCGCAGCTCGCGCCGGTCACTCACTGAACCAACGGATCACTCGGGCGCTCCTCGCTGCTTCGACTGCGAGGCTCGGTCATTCCATGAGCGTCGGGTCGAGAACCGTCATGTGACCTCTGGTGACATCGGCTCCCAACGGCTTCCGCCAGCACATACGCGAAGACCCCATCCTCAGCATTTCCGCTGGTGACGGGGTCTTGGACACACTTACGCAGTGTGCCCCCGGCAGGATTCGAACCTGCGCACACGGCTCCGGAGGCCGTTGCTCTATCCCCTGAGCTACGGGGGCGTGTTGCCTGTGTTGCTTGGCGACGAAGGAAACCCTACCAGCTTCCGCGGGGTGGCCGTGAACAGGTATTTCGAGGGCCCCGGATCCGGGGCCCGGGTGTCGGTGCGGGTCAGGCCGAGGCGCGTTTGGCGGTGGTGGTGCGCTTCGCCGCGGGCTTCTTCTGCGTGGTCTTCTTCGCCGTCGTCTTCTTCGTGGCCGTCTTCTTGGCCGCCGCCTTCTTCGGTGCCGCCTTCTTGGAGTCGGCGGACTTGGCGGTGGCCGCCTTGCGTCGCCTCGTCGGGAGGTCCGTCACCTCCGCCACCGGCTTCTCGTCGCCCCGTGCCTCCTTCGCCGCGCGCACGCTGTTCTCCAGCGCCGCCATCAGGTCGAGGACACGGCCGCCCCCGGCCTCCGCCGGCTCGCGCTCGGGGGGCGGGCCGCCCTCCGCCTTCGCCGCGATCATCTCTTCGACCGCCTCGCGGTAGTCGTCGTGCAGCGAGTCGAGGTCGACCGAGCCCAGGGTGTCCATCAGCGCGTCGGCCAGGTCGAGTTCGGCGTCGCGTACGGTGACCTCGGTCTCCGGGGCGACGCCCTCGGGCGTGCGGATCTCGTCCGGCCAGAGCAGGCCGTGCATGGCGATCACATCGCCGACCACCCGCAGCATCCCCAGCCGCTCCCGGCCCCGCAGCGCGAATTTGGCGACGGCCACCTTCTGGCTGCGCTTCAGCGCCTCGCGCAGCAGGGTGTAGGGCTTGGCGGCCGGGACGCCGCTCGCGGAGAGGTAGTACGCCGTGTCCATCTGGAGCGGGTCGATCGAGGACGCCGGGACGAACGCCACGATCTCGATCGTCTTCGCCGTCGGCAGCGGCAGCCCGGCCAGGTCGTCCTCCGTGATCGGGATCATGGTGCCGGTCGCGTCCTCGTACGCCTTGCCGATGTCGGACGTCTCCACCTCCTCCTGGTCCAGCTCGCAGACCTTCCGGTAGCGGATCCGGCCGCCGTCCGCCTTGTGGATCTGGCGGAAGGAGATGGAGTGGTTCTCGGTGGCGTTCACCAGCTTGATCGGGATGCTGACCAGCCCGAAGGAGATCGCGCCGTTCCATATGGATCGCAAGGTTCCGCACCTTTCATCCAGGAAGAAGAAGTAAGCGAGGGTTCCAGATGAATGTATGGGATTCTCATCTTATGACGCCTGTCACCGAGGTGGAGGGGCGGCGCCTGGCCCTGAGCAATCTGGACAAGGTCCTGTACGCGGCCACCGGCACCACCAAGGGCGAGGTCCTGCACTATTACGCCCGTACGGCGGCCCCTCTGCTGGCCCATCTCGCCGACCGTCCCGTCTCCTTCCTCCGCTATCCGGACGGCCCCGACGGGCAGCTCTTCTTCACCAAGAACCCCCCGCCGGGCACCCCCTCCTGGGTGCGAATCGCCGACGTACCCCGCAGGACGGCCGACACCGGGAAACAGGTGGTGGTGGAGGGGCTGGCGGCGCTGATGTGGGCGGCGAACCTGGTCGTGGAGTTCCATACGCACCAATGGCGGGCCGAGGCCCCCGAACGCGCCGACCGGCTGCTCTTCGACCTCGACCCCGGGGCGCCCGCGAGCGCCGTCGAGTGCTGCGCGGTGGCGCTCTGGCTGCGCGGGCGGCTGCGCGAGGACGGGCTGGCCGCGTATGTGAAGACCTCGGGGTCCAAGGGGCTCCATGTGCTCGTCCCGCTGGTGCCGGCGCCCTCGGCGGAGGTATCCGCGTACGCGAAGGGCCTCGCCGTCGAGGCCGAGGCCGCGCTGCCGGGGCTGGTGGTGCACCGGATGAGCCGTTCGCTGCGGCCCGGGAAGGTCTTCGTCGACCACAGCCAGAACGCCGCCGCGAAGACGACGGCGGCGCCCTACACGCTGCGGGCACGCCGGGAGCCGACCGTGTCCACACCGCTGGCCTGGGAAGAGGTCGAGCGGTGCGGGGCCGCCTCGGAGCTGGTCTTCCGGCTGGACGACATCGCCGCGCGGCTGGAGCGGTACGGGGACCTGCTGGGGCCGCTCGCCGCCGGGGAAGGGGCCGGGGCGCTGCCGCGCGCGTCCGGGGAAAGCTCCTAGGCCGCCTACACGCGGTGCCAGGTGTGGCGGTTTCTCGCCGTCGCGTACAGCGCCTCGATGTCGGCCGGTTTCAGTACGCCGCCGAGCGACGCCAGCGCCGAGATGTCCGTCTCGCGCAGGACCTGTACGTCCGGCGGGGCCGGCAGGGCGCCGTGCGGCGGATGCGCCTCGGCCAGGGCCAGGACGGGGCGTACCGCCGTCGCCAGCGCGAGCGAGGCGCGTTCGGCGTCGCGGCGGGCCCAGCGCAGGTGCGGCAGCGGTTCGCCGCGCCCTGTGGCGACCAGGGGGTCGTCCACCCGGACACGGCGGCCGCCGGCCGCGAGGGCCCGTACGGTCAGGACGCCGGCCGGGCCGATCGCCAGGTGGTCGATACGGGCGGCGCCGGGCAGCGGGATCGAGTGCAGCACCCGCCAGCCCGCGCCCTCCAGGGCGTCGAGCGCGGTGCCGAGGAGCTGCTGGGCCGCCAGCTCCGTACGGCGGGGGTCCTGGCGGCGCCACAGGGCCGCAAGGGCCGGGAGCCTCGGCGCCGGGGCGGGCTCCTCGTGGTCCAGCAGGGCGTGCAGCGCCTCGCCGGGGCGGTTGGGCGCCAGGTCGTCGTCGGGGTGGAGCGAGAGCCGGTCGAGTTCGGCCGGGGTCGGTACGGGCGCCGGTCCCACGGTCACCTCGCCCGCGAGGTACGGCGCCAGCGCGGCCAGGATGTCGTCGCGGCCCGCGCCGGCGAGCAGATTGACCCGGCCGGTGCCCTTGTCGTACCAGGCGACGGCCGTGCCGTCGCGTCTGCTGACATACAGCCGGTCCCGGCCCCGCCGGTAGCCCGGTGTGACACGTAAGCGAGTCATACGGCCCCCTCCCCGGCACCATGGGAACAGTCACCGGGACGACCGGGCAAGAGCGCGGGGCGGCCCGGACCGCCCGGACCGCCCGGTGTCGGTGGCGTACGGCACACTCTCCTCGAACACTCTCGGCCATTTCCAGGTTCGGTCATTCCCGCAGAAGGAGACGACTCATGATCATCTTTGGCACCAAGGGTTACCTCTATCAACTGGCGATATTGACGCTGGTCTGCGGCCATTGCGGGAACCCGTCCGCGCACACCCTCCGGAAGCGCGTCACCAAGTTCACGCTCTTCTTCGTCCCGCTGTTCCCGTTCTCCACCAAGTTCGCGACACAGTGCACGTTCTGCGGCGTGGACCAGCAGATCTCCAAGGAGCAGGCCGACCAGCTCCTCGCCCAGAGCGTGGCGCACAGCGCGGAGGCCCAGCGGCAGTACGGGCAGCCCGGCGGCGCTCCGGCGTACGGGCAGCCGCAGCAGCCCGGACCGTACGGACAGCCGGGACACCCGGGACAGCCGGGACAGCCCGGACCTTCCGGGCAGGGGAATCCTTATCAGCGGTGAAACGGGGCTATGGCCCCATAAGGTGATGGAACGACTGATCGTTCCAGGAGCGCCGTGCACCCTCGTCGCATCACCGGAGTCACCGCCTCCGGAGTCACTTCCGCAGTCACCGCCGCCGTCACCCGCGCGCCGGCCGCGATCGCCGCGCTGGCCCTCGCCCTCTGCGCGTGCGGTGACCAGAGCGGCCTGAGGAGCGCGGGCCGCACCCCCGCCGCCGTCGGCCCCGTGGCCCTCTGGCCCGGCCTGCCCTCCGTCACACCGTCCCCCCTCGATCCGGGCGAGAGCGACCGGCGGCGCGTGCCCGGCATCGAGGTCTCGCACGGCTCCCTCGACGCCCTGGACCCGGTCGCCGTCGTCCGGGCGGAGACCGCCGGCCGGCCCGCCGACGAGCTCGGCCTCGACGGGCTCCCCCGCGCCACGTCCGCCGCGCTCGCGCACTGCCCAAGGGGCGGGCAGGGCCTCGGCGGACCCGCCGCCTGTCCGGTTCCGCGGGCGTACCACCGCGATCTGACCGGCGACGGCAGGAACGAGCTGATCGTCGGCGTCCGCCTCCCCGACCGGCGGCTCTCCGTCCGCTGCTACCTGGCCGAGAACGGCGGACTGACCCGCATCATGTCCACCGCCGACCCGGTCACGGGCGTCGAGCTGGCGGGCCGTGATCTGATCCTGCGGGTCGTCGCAGGCGACCTCCCGGGGTACGTGTACCGCACCACCTGGTCGTGGGACCACCGGCAGGGGACGATGCTGCCGACCCGCGACGAGATCATCCCGGACCCGGCGGACGGCGCGCGGGCCTCCGTCCCGGCCCGCCGCCCCACCGCCGTACCGCGTGCGCGGAGCACGCCATGAGGCCGGGGCTCCGACCGCCGGCCTGGACCGCCACCCTCGCCTGGAAGGCCGCCGTCTTCATCTCGGTGATGTGCTGCGCGCTCGCCGCGCTCCTCGGCGTCCTCGTCCATGTCTCCGTCACCCGTCAGACCGTCGACTCCGCCCGCGCGAAGGCGCTCTCCCGGCTGACCGACGTCGCGCGGACCTATGAGGCGGGCGGCCCGCTCCCCCGGTTCGCCGGGGTGGACGCGCCCGGCCTGCCGGAACCGCTGCGCGCGCTCGCCGTGCACGGGCGGCGCGGCACGATGGTCGCCGACTTCCGCGGCCGGCCCACCATGTGGGCCGCCGGGCCCGCCGACGGTCACGCGCTCGCCGCCCGGGTCGACTACTCCCTCAGCCGCTCCACCATCACCCACCTGGACCGGTCGATCCTCGGCTCGTCCGTGCCGGCGATCGGCGCGACGCTCCTCGTCGGCGCGTTCGCCGTCACCCGGGTGACCCGGCGGCTGCATCTCACGGCGCAGGTGGCGCGCCGGATCAGCGCGGGCGACCTGGACGCGCGCGTCAACGACCCCCGTACGCGGACCGGTACGTCGACCGGCGCCCCGCGCGCCCGGGACGAGGTCACCACGGTCTCCGGCGCGCTGGACGCCATGGCCGCCACGCTCCAGGGGAGGCTGCTGAGCGAGCAGCGCTTCACCGCCGATGTGGCGCACGAGCTGCGCACACCGCTGACCGGACTCTCGGCCGCCGCCGAGCTGCTGCCGGAGGGCCGGCCGACCGAGATGGTGCGGGACCGGGTCCGCGCGATGCGGACGCTGACCGAGGACCTGCTGGAGATCTCGCGGCTCGACGCCCGTACGGAGACGGTCGATCTGGCGGTCCACGCGCTGGCACCGCTGGTCGAGCGGGTGGTGCGGCCATCGGCACACGCCGCGCCCGATACCAACTCCGGCACCACCTCCGGTGCCTACTCCGGTGCCACCGGGGTACGGATCGTCAGGGACGCCTTTGTCGAGACGGACCGGCGGCGGCTGGAGCGGGTCCTCGGCAACCTCGTCGCCAACGCACACCGGCACGGACGCGCCCCGGTGGTACTGACCGTGGACGGGCCGGTCGTGACCGTACGCGATCACGGTGCGGGCTATCCGGCCTATTTGCTGGAGCACGGGCCGCAGCGTTTCCGTACGGAGGGCAGCGGCGTCGGGCACGGCCTCGGGCTGACCATCGCCGTCGGGCAGGCGGCGGTGATCGGGGCCGAGCTGGTCTTCCACAACGCCCCGGACGGCGGCGCGCTGGCACGGATCACGCTTCCGGTGTACGGAGCGCCGCCTGCCGCCCCGCCACCCTAAGGTTTCTGACGGTTTGTACCGGATTGCGGACCCCGGGCGGCGGCTCTAGCGTGATCACAGTCAGCCCGATCCATTCGGTCAGCCCCACCAGGTCGGTCAATTCGGTCAGCCACACCACGTCGGTCAGTTCGGTCAGTTCGGTCAGTTCGGTCAGTTCGGTCAGTTCGATCAGGTTCAAGGAGTCCCATGTCCCCGCGTTCCCTCTGCCGCACCGCCGCCGCGCTCCTCGTCACCGCCGTCACCGCCGCGACCCTCGCCACCACCGCCGCCGCACCCGCCGCCGCGCGAACGGCCGGTGACGGGCCGGCAGCCGCCGCACCGGCCCCCGCCGACTCCTCCCACGCGGTCCCCGGCCGGTACCGGGGCGAGGTCGTCGCCAGGAACGGGCTCATCCTCCGGGACAAACCGACCCGCGCCAGCCGGGCCATCGGCGAACTGCCCTACGGCGCCATCGTGCGGATCTTCTGCAAGGTGGAGGGCGGCTCCGTGGACGGCAACGACCACTGGTACCTCCTCGCCGACGGCAGCTACGCATGGGCGTCCGCCCGCTACATCCGCAGCCTCGACGAGATCCCGCACTGGTGCTGACGGACCGCCCAAGAAGGCGGCGTGCCCTGCATGACTCCGCATAAACGGACATAAGGCGCGCCGCCTTGCTACGTTGCGAGGCATGACCGCAACGAGGGCGGACGCTCCCCCGCCCGAGCCACGTCTCCCCAGGCGCCGCGGCGTCGAACTCTCCCTCCTGCTCTGCGCCGTCCTCATCTCCGTCTTCGGCTACGTCGCCGTCGGCCTCGGCAAGGACCGTGCCGTCCCCCCGGACGCGCTCGGCTACGGCGCCGGGCTCGGCATGCTCGCGCTCCTCGCGCATCTCGCGGTCCGGCTGCGCGCCCCGTACGCGGATCCGCTGCTGCTCCCCATCGCGATGCTGCTGAACGGGCTCGGCCTCGTCCTGATCTACCGGCTCGACCTGGAGACCCCGGACGACCGGGCCGCGCCCACCCAACTCGTCTGGTCCACGCTGGGCGTGGCGCTGTTCATCGCCGCCGCCGTGTTCCTGCGCGACCACCGGGTCCTGGCGCGGTACGCGTATCTCTCCGTCGCCACCGCGCTCGTCCTGCTGGTCGTGCCGATCGCCTTCCCCGCCGTGAACGGGGCGAAGATCTGGATCAGGTTCGGTGGATTCTCCTTCCAGCCCGGCGAGTTCGCGAAGATCCTGCTCGCCGTCTTCTTCGCCGCGTATCTCGCCGCCAACCGCAACGCCCTGACGTACACGGGCCGGAGGTTCCAGTTGCCCATGGGACGGGTCCTCGGCCCGCTGGTGGCGATCTGGCTGCTCAGTGTGCTGGTCCTCGTCCTCGAACGGGATCTGGGCACCTCGCTGCTCTTCTTCGGGCTGTTCGTGGTGATGCTGTACGTCGCGACCGGGCGCACCGGCTGGATCGCGGCCGGGCTGCTGCTCGCCGCGGTCGGCGCCTACGCGGTCGGCTCGCTCGAACCGCATGTCCACAGCCGCGTACAGGACTGGCTCCACCCGTTCGCGTCCATCGCGGCGGGCCAGGGCCCGGGACAGCTCGCCCAGTCGCTCTTCGCGTTCGCCGCGGGCGGGATGTTCGGTACGGGGCTCGGTCTCGGCCGGTCCATCCTGATCGGCTTCGCCGCCAAGTCGGACTTCATCCTGGCGACGGCGGGCGAGGAGTTGGGGCTGGTCGGGCTGACGGCCCTCTTCCTGCTGTACGCGCTGCTCGTGGCCCGCGGCTTCCGCACCGGACTGGCGCTGCGGGACCCGTTCGGCCGTCTGCTCGCCATCGGCCTCTCGTCGCTCCTGGGTCTCCAGGTCTTCGTCATCGCGGGCGGGGTGATGGGGCTGATCCCGCTGACGGGGATGGCGATGCCTTTCCTGGCGCAGGGCGGCTCGTCCGTCGTCACCAACTGGATCATCATCGCGCTGCTGGTGCGGCTCAGCGACTCGGCCCGAAGACCGGAGCCGGAACCCGCCCCTCCGCCGGACCCGGCCTTCGAAGGACCGCGATGACCCGCTGCATCCGCTGGACCGCCGCCTTCTTCCTTCTCCTCCTCGCCGCGCTGCTCGTCAACGCCGCCAGGATCCAGGTCGTCGACGCGGACTCCCTCGACCACAACCCCGCCAACCGCCGCGACACCGTGGCCCGCTACTCCCAGAAGCGCGGCGACATCCTCGTCGACGGACGGTCCGTCACCGGCTCCAGGGACACCGGGGAGCATCTGCGCTACGAGCGCACGTACCGCCACGGCCCGCTGTACGCGCCCGTCACCGGCTACGCCTCCCAGACGTACGGCACGACCCTCCTGGAGAACGCCGAGGACCCCATCCTCTCCGGTACGAGTCCGATGCTCGCCCCGTTCCCCTTCTGGAACGACATCACCCGCGGCCGGCAGCCCGGCGGCGCCATCGCCACCACGGTGAAGGCGCCGATACAGCGCGCCGCGTACGAAGGGCTCGCGGGGCGCCGGGGCGCGGTCGCGGCCGTCGAGCCGTTCAGCGGGCGGATCCTGGCGCTGGTCAGCAGCCCGTCGTACGACCCGGGGGTGCTCTCGGGCACGGGAAGGAACGTGACGGACGCGTGGACCCGGCTGAACGGCGAGAGCGCGCAGCCGATACTCGACCGGGCGATCCGGGGGACCTATCCACCCGGCTCCACCTTCAAGATCGTGACAGCGGCGGCAGCGCTGGACTCCGGGACGGTCGAGGACCCGGACGCGCCGACCGGCATCACGGAGCCGTACGTCCTGCCGGGCACGGACACCACGCTCCCCAACGAGGCGCAGGGGTGCGACCGGGCGTCACTGGCGTACGCGATCCAGTGGTCCTGCAACACGGTGATGGCCGGGCTCGGGGTCCGGACGGGCCAGTCCGACATGCTGGAGACGGTACGGAAGTTCGGCTTCAACGACACCGGGATCAGGATCCCGTCCGGGGTCGCCGCCTCGAACTTCGACACCCGGATGAGCGACGACCAGCTCGCGCTGTCCTCGATCGGGCAGTTCGACACCCGGGCCACGCCGCTCCAGATGGCGATGGTCGCGTCGGCGGTCGCGAACGGCGGCGACCTCAAGTACCCGTACCTGGTGGACCGGACGCTCGCCTCGGACGGCTCCATCGTCTCCCGTACGGGACAGCGCTCGTACGCCCGCGCGATGAACCCGCTCACGGCGCAGCGGCTGCGAACGATGATGATCGACACGGTGGAGGACGGTACGGCGTCGAACGCGGCGATCGACGGGGCGACGGTCGGCGGGAAGACCGGCACGGCGCAGCACGGCGTGGACAACACCGGTACGCCGTACGCCTGGTTCATCGCCTGGGCCCAGTCCGGGACTTCGGGCCGTCCCGCGGTCGCCGTGGCGGTGGTCGTGGAGGACGCGGAGGCGAACCGGGCGGACATCAGCGGCGGGGGCGACGCGGCGCCGATCGCGCGGGTGGTGATGGAGGCGGCGCTGCGAGACTAGGGCCCGTTCCGGCTGGATCTGAGGGGGCTCATGAGCGAAGCACCGAAGCCGGTGGAGCCGGCGGTGTGGGTGGGGTCAATGTCGGTGGAGTCGATGTCGGTGGAGTCGGCGTCGGTGGAGTCGATGTCGGTGGAGTCGGCGTCGGTGGAATCGGCGTCGGTGGAATCGGCGTCGGTGGAATCGGCGTCGGTGGAGTCGGCGTCGGTGGAGTCGGCGTCGGTGGAGTCGGTGTCGGTGGAGGAATCGCTCGCGCGGATCGGGCGGCGCGACCCCGTGCTGCACGCCTTCCTCGACGTCCGGGCCGAGGAGGCCCGCGAGCGGGCCGCCCGGGTGGACCGCGCGCTGCCGCTGGCGGGCACGCCGTTCGCGGTGAAGGGGCCGACCGGGATCCGGTCGTACGCGGCGGGGCGGCTGATCGCGGCGGGCGCCGTGCCGGTCGGCTCGACGGCGGTGCCGGGGCCGGGGACGTACTGGCAGACCTGGGGGCAGGGCCGGGACGGCCGTACAGTCAACCCGTACCGCGCGGACCGTACCCCCGGCGGCTCCTCGGCCGGTTCGGCCGTGGCGGTCGCGGCGGGCATGGTGCCGCTGGCGACGGGGAGCGACGGCGCCGGTTCCGTCCGGATCCCGGCGGCATGGTGCGGGGTCTTCGGGCTGAAGACGACGAACGGCCTGCTGCCCTCCCCCGACCGCACCGGGCTGGCCTCGGCGGGCATCCTCACGGATACGGCGGCGCGGGCCCGGCGGTATCTGCGGTGGATCCTGGACGAGCAGGATCACGAGCACGCGGGGGCGCCGATCACCTTGCCCGTACCGGCCGTGTACGCGCCGGACCTGGGCTTCGCGGACGTGGACCCGCAGGTCGCGGCGGTGGTACGGGCGGCCGTGGACCGGCTGGAGACGGCCGGGGTGATACGGCTCGACCGGCGCCGCCGGCCGTTCACGCTGCTCGATCCGTGCGAGACATGGAAGGCGATACGGGGCAGTGCGCGGCCGGAGGTGCCGGGCGAACGGGCGGCGGCGGTACGGGCGATGGAGGTGCGGGCGGAGAACGACCGCCGCCTCGACGCCCTGTTCGCCCGTACGCCGCTGCTGCTCACCCCGGCCACCCCGAACCGCCCGCATGGTCACGAGGGCCCGGGTGAGCTGTACTCCACTGCGCTGACCTGGGCGTTCAACGTGAGCGGGCATCCCGCCGCCAGCATCCCCGCGGGGTTCACGGCGGACGGCTGCCCGGTGGGGCTGCAACTGGTGACGGAGCGACGGACGGAGGCGACACTCCTCGACCTGGCCGTCGCGGCCGAGGCGGCGCTGCTCCCCGGAGCCACGACGGCCGCCATGACAGCGGCGGCTACGACAACGGCCACGGCACCGGCACCGGCACCGGCACCGGCACCGGCTACGACAGCGGCTCCCGCCGCTCGCGCCACGGCACCGGCACCGACCCCGTCCCCGTACGGGCCGCGACGATGCCGCCCGTGATGGCGCAGGTCGTGTCGGTGTCACCGAAGCCCTCCACCGTGGACCAGAGCGCGGCCGTCAGGTCGTCGCGGTGGCGGGCCGCCGTCCACACGGCGAAGGGGACGGTGTCGTCGGCGCGGATCTGCCGCCCGCTGCCGAGGAGTTCCGCCGCGTCCCGGGGCGCGGTGGTGAAGGGCAGCGCCGCCGCGCGGGCCAGGCCGTCCCGTACCGGGCCCTCCGGGGTGGCGCGGGCGACGGCCGCGACGGTGAGTTCGGACCGTACGGACAGAGCCGACGCCACGGCGACCGCCACCGCGCCCGCGATGCCCTGCGGGTGGGCGTGGGTGACCTCGGCGGAGAGGGTGGCCTGGCGCGCGACCTCGGCGAGGTCGTCCGCGAACCGGGCGCCGAGCGGCGCCACGCGCATCGCCGCGCCGTTGCCGAGACTGCCGCCGTCGAAGAGACCGGGCGCCAGCGTGCGCCAGTCCTGCGGCCGGTCGAGCAGCGCGGGCAGCAGCATATGCATGCCGTGGCCGTAACCGCGGCCCGCGTCGGCCTCGTACGCGAGGGCGAACGCCGAGGCCAGCCGGTCCTGTTCGACGGTGCCGTGCTCGTCCAGGACGCGGTGGAGGGCGAGGGCCATGGCGGTGTCGTCCGTCCAGGGCCACTCCAGCTCCTGGGGCGTGACCCGGGCCTCGATCTCCTCGTACGCCCGGTCGTGGTCACGGAAGAGGGGGAACCAGCGTTCGCCGAAGGCATCGCCCAGCGCGAGCCCTTCCAGGCTGCGGCGGGCGGCTTCGCGGTCAACACCTGATCGTTGGGCGGTCATACGCACCATGGTGCCGCGCGGCGTCGTTTCTTCGGGCTTTTATTCATTATGGGGGCGCACAGGCCCCGATGTCGTCGTTCCGGCGGACGATCTCATGGTCCACAGGCCGCACTACCGTGAGCCGCATGCCTCCTTCCTCCCTCTCAACGCCCCTCCATGCCCATGACCACGGCGGCGAAGGGCCGCCCCTCGTCCTGCTGCACGGCGCGGGCCGTTCGCTCGCCGACTGGGACGCGATCGCGCCGCTGCTGGTGCCGCACCACCGGGTGCTCGCCGTCGACCTGCCGGGGCACGGGCGCTCCCCGGACGCCGGTGAACTGTTCCGTACGGGCTGGTCGTTCGCGGCGGCTGGCGAGGCGATCGAACGGACCGTGGCCGCGTACGGTCTCTCCGGCGCCCTGCCTGTGGGGCACTCCCTCGGCGGCATGATCGCCCTGCACCTCGCGCTCCCGGGCGGCGTTCCCGGCGCCGTGAACCTCGACGGCTTCTGGTGGAGCCGCCACGCGCGCTACCCGGGCCTCGGCCCGGCGGCCGTCACCGAAGCCCTCGAACGGATCGGCGGGCTGGTGCGGTCGGCCGCCGGCCAGGTCGCGCCAGCCGGATATCTGGAGCAACAGGTGGCGCGCGCGGCCCGGTTCGGCATCCCGGCCGACCGCGCCGAGGCGACGGCCCGCGCCTCATTACGCGAACTGCCCGACGGCGGCTTCCAGGCGCTGCCGCTGCGGGAGACGGCGCTGGACACGTTCGACGCGCTGGACGCCCTCGACCTGTTCGCGCTGGCGCGCCGTGTCCCGTGCCCGGTGCTCTGCGTACGGGGGCGGCGCGCGCAGCCGCCGACGCCGGGGACGGAGTGGTTCGAGGAGCTGACGGCCTCGCACGCGAAGGGCCTGGACGGGGATCTCGCGGCGCTCGCGGAGGAGCGTACGCACCCCACCCGCGTCGAGGACATCGACGCGACGCACGCGATGCTCCTGGAGGAGCCGGAGGCGGTGGCCGCGCTGGTGCTCGCCTTCACCGGCTCCCTCTGAAGGTTTGGCGCCGGGGGATTGACGCCGAGGGATTGACGCTCTTACTGACAAGTAGTCTCATAAGAGGTAACCGCCGGTAACACCGGCCGGACGTCAGCCGTGATCGTGAGGTGCAGCCCCCGCCATGACACCAGTGACCCCCCTGACCCCCACATCACCCGCGTCACCCGCGTCCGAGACCGACGTGCGCCTCCTCCATGACGCGCTCGGCCCGCTCCGCGACCGCGAACAGGTCGCGGAGCGGCTCGTCGAAGCCTCCGCCAAGCACTCCTTCGACCCCGACAGGGAACTCGACTGGGAGGCGCCGCCCGAGGAGGGCAAGTGGTACTGGCCGCCGGAACTGGTCTCGCTGTACGACACGCCCCTGTGGCACACGATGCCCGAGGAACAGCGGATGGACCTGGCCCGGCACGAAGCCGCCTCGCTCGCCTCCCTCGGCATCTGGTTCGAGATCATCCTGATGCAGCTCCTGGTCAGGCACATCTACGACAAGCCCGTGACCAGCAATCACGTCCGCTACGCGCTCACCGAGATCGCGGACGAGTGCCGGCACTCGATGATGTTCGCGAGGCTGATCCAGAAGGGCGGGGCGCCGGCCTACCCCGTACCGGGCCGGTATCACAACATGGCGCGCGTCCTGAAGACGGTCTCCACCACCCCGGGTTCCTTCGCGGCCACGCTCCTCGGCGAGGAGATCCTCGACTGGATGCAGCGACTGACCTTCCCGGACGAGCGGATCCAGCCCCTCGTACGCGGGGTGACCCGGATCCACGTCATCGAGGAGGCGCGCCATGTGCGTTACGCGCGGGAGGAGTTGCGCCGCCAGATGGTGACGGCGCCGCGCTGGGAGCAGGAGTTCACCCGGCTCAACTGCGGCCAGGCGGCGCGGGTCTTCTCGGTCTGTTTCGTCAACCCGCAGGTGTACGCGAACGTCGGCCTCGACCAGCGCACGGCCGTCGCCCAGGTCAGGGCGAGCGGACACCGCCGCGAGGTCATGCAGTCGGGCGCGAAGCGGCTGACGGACTTCCTGGACGACATCGGCGTACTGCGCGGCCCGGGCCGCAAGCTGTGGCAGTCATCAGGCCTCCTGGCCTGACCCGGGGCGCGTTGGGCACCGCAGGGCCGCCCCCTCCCTGATCCGATGGTCGCGGTTCCGGGTCGGGGGAGGGTCCGCTGGGAAACACCTCTGTGCTGTCGGTGGGTTGCGGGCTGGCGGGCCGGTTCGCCCTGCGGGGCACGCGGTCGCGGAGTGGGGTGGTGGCGCGTTTCGTCAAGCGTCCGTCCACCGGCCGCTGGTTGAGCTTCATGCCCCGCTGGTCACTGTTCAGGGTTGGGTGCGGGTTCGGGCGGTGGCCTGTCGGGGTGGGCCGGGGGTGTTTTGTGTCGGGCGGTCCGCCCCCTCCAGCTCTGATGATCGCGGCTCCAGGGTGCGCGTCAAGGGCGCTCCTCCGTCGCGTCGGCTCCGCCGATGTCGCTGCGCTCCACCCTTGACCCGCACCCTTGCGCCGCTGGGAGAGCTTTTTCGGGAGGGGGCGGGGGGGGAAGGGTCCACTGAGGAACTGCTCTGTGCCTTCGGCGGGTTGCAGGCCGCCGGGCCGGTTCGCCCTGCGGGGCGCGCGGTCGTGGAGTGGGGCGGTGACGGCTTTCGTCAAGCGTCCGTCGACCGGATGTGTGCTGGGCTTCATGCCCCGCTGGTCACTGTCCGCTGGCGGGTGCGGGTTCAGGCGGTGGCCTGCCGGGTGGGGTGGGTGCCGGGAGTCCCGATCAGCGCTTCCTCGCCCGAAAAGCATGCACTATGCCCCACTTTGCCCTTCCTGGCAGGGGGTTGGGCGCCCGTCGTTCCACTCGTGCGGACCGAAAGCTCCGCTATCCGGGACTCTCGGTCCACGCACCCCCCTCCGAGCACCACCCCCGCCCCACACATCACACCCGCCCCGAAGTCACCTGGCCCCTGCACCCACGGCGAGTGACCAGCGGGGCATGAGCCCCGGCCAGCATCCGGTCGCCGGACGCTTGACGAAAGCCGGGCCACCCCACACCACTGCCGCGTGCCCCGCAGGGCGAACCGGCCCGGCGGCCTGCAACCCACCGACGGAACAGAGCAGTTCCCCAGTGGACCCTTCCCCCCGCCCCCTCCCCTCTGCCTTTCCAGCGGTGCAGGGACGGGAGTCAAGGGTGGAGCGCAGCGACATCGGCGAAGCCGACGCGACGCAGGAGCGCCCTTGACGCCCGGCCCGGAACCGCGATCATCGGACCAGGGAGGGGGCGGCCCGCCCGCCACTCAAGCCGCTGAGGTGCTCACCTCCGGCCCGATCCACACCACCCGGGACGCGCATCCGTCACCGCGCCCGAAATACCGCGCCACGTTCTCCGGCGCGGCAAGGCGCAACTGGCCGCCGCCACCGACCCGCGTGACCTCGGCCCCGCCGCCCTCGTGCGCCAGCCCCCAGGCGACAACGGCGGCGTCACGGTCCCACTCGCCGTCCCCCGTCCCGGTACTCCACGACGACGGCGAAGAGCCGAGGCGCGGTGTCGCGCACGAGTGCGTACAACTCCTTCTCGTAATCGAACGAGTTCAGGGCGGAGTCCTGCGGCGATACGGTCATGACGATCCCCTTCGGTAGACACACCCGTCCGCCTGGCCCGGACGCGGCAGGGCACGGCGGAGCGAAGGCGCCTTGCGGCGCGGCCACTTGTTGTGGCGTGCTTCACACGTTACCTCCAGGGATAAGATGCATGCCGTCACTCCAACGGGATACACCCGAACGAGAAAGAGAACCCATGCCACGGAAGAGCGCTCCACCCACGATTCGGCAACGGCGCCTCGGCGCTGAACTGCGCAGACTCCGTGAGTCGGTGGACTTGTCCGCAACTCAGGCGGGCGCGCTCCACGGCACGTCCCAGCCGCGCGTCAGCAGCATCGAAGCGGGCACCTATGCGGTGGGTGCGGACCGGGTACGGGCGATGGCCCGGAGCTACAGCTGTACCGATGAGGCATACATCAAGGCGCTCACCGAGATGACCGGCGGCAGGACACGCGGCTGGTGGGACGAGTACCGCACCCTGCTTCCGCCCGACGCCATCGACTTGGCCGAACTCGAACACCACACCACGTCGATGCGGACCTCATCCGTGGGCCACCTGCCGGGGCTCCTCCAGACCAGAGCCCATGCTCACGCTGTCATCAACGACGTCGTGCCGCCGTACGCACCCCACGAGGTGGAACACCGGGTCTCGTTCCGCATCAAACGGCAGGTGGCGGTGTACGGAGAGAATTCGAAGCCCCTGACGGCGATGCTCCACGAAGCCGCTCTGCGCATGGGGTTCGGTGGCCCCGAGGTGGCCCGGGCGCAGCTCAGGCATCTGCTCGAAGTGAGCGAGCTGGAACACGTCACCATCCTGGTCATGCCCTTCGGCGCCGGTACCTTCCCCAGCGCTGGAACCGGCATCTACTACATGACCGGATCGGTCACGGCCCTGGACACGGTCCAGCTCGACGCCGACCACGGAGCCGTGTTTCTCGACACGCAGCCCCAGTTGGTGAGATACCGAGCCATTCTGGACCGCATTGCCAGTTGTACCCTCGACCCAACAGACTCCAGGGACCTGATCAGCCGCATCGCAGCAGACTTGTAAGGAAGGAACGGCAGGTGTCCGCCCTCCACTGGCAGAAGTCCTCCTACAGCGGCTCGGCGAACGGCTGCGTCCACCTCGCCGCCGCCCCCGACGGCACCGTCAAGCTCGTCGAGAGCGACGACCCCGACGTCATCGTCTCCACCACCCCCGAAAAGCTGCACGCCTTCATACGCGGCGTCAAAGCCGGGGAGTTCGACCGCGTCGGCTGATTCGACCGCGTCGGCCGGCCGGCCGGGCCGGGCCCGGCGCGTCAGTCGAGTTCGAACCGTCCCGGGGTGGGCACCGGCGCCGGGGCCGCGCCCGGCGCGTACTCCAGTTCCAGGACCTGGTTTCCCTCCAGCGCGCTCGCCCCGACCCATTGCAGGTTGGAGTCGGAATCGCTGTCGCTGCTGTTCGGCGCCTGAGTGGCGCCGGGGATCGTCTCGTCGTCCGGGCTGTCGAAGTTCTTGCGCACCGAGCCGCCCACCGACTTGAAGGCGGTACGGGCGGTGACCTCCTGCGTCGGGAAAAACCCGTACGTCTTGTACGAGGTGCTGTTGCCCGTCTTCGTGTACAGGGTCACCCACGCATGGCCGAAGCCGCCTCCCGCGTACTCCGCCCGGTGGGTCCGGCTCGTCTTGCGGACCTGGATCTGGAGCCGGTAGGTGGTCGTATCGGCCTCGCCCTCCCCGGCTCGCTGGAGAGTGCGCCCCCTCGGCTTCGACCCGCCGCAGGAGGGGGCGCGCTGCACCGGCTTCGTGTGCGCCGGTTCCGCCTGGGCCGCCCGCTGCCCGCTGAGCATCCTCGCCATGCCGGCGTTCCCCATGCCGCCCTGAAGGGAGAGTGCCTGGTTCGTGTCGATGCGGCCCGCGCCGGCCGGCCTACGGGGCTGGGGGACTGTGGCCTCGCGGCATGAGGACGCTGAACCGGTGTCATGCCGGATTCATGTTCATGCCTCATCACGTTTCCCCCTCGTTTACCCGCGCCGTGGCAGTGAACCATTCCCGCACGGAGGCCCGCGCCGGTCGAGAGTCGCAGGGGCAACCCTGCGGGCAGCCGCCAATGCCCGCCCAGCGAGGGGGTGTTGGGCGTTCGCAGGGGACGAGCCCGAAACGGGAGCAGGCGACACACCGGGGGCGCCGCCCCGGCCCCGTGCCCGGCAGTGAGACTGGGTCCCGTGAGAAGCGAAAACACCCCCTTCACCGGCGGACCGCTCGACGGTCGCGTCCTGCCCGTGCTGACCGGCCCGACCGGAAATCCCCCGAAGTGGTACGAGGTCCCCGTACCGGCCCCGGACGGCGGCGCGCCCACCGTGTACGCGTACCGGCGCGAGCCCGCCGGTTACAGCAAACGCCTCGGGATCCAGCGCGGCTGGAAGTACGTGTACGTCCCCGAAGGGCGCGGCGAACGGGGCCCGAGATGGCCGTGGTCGAAGCCCCGGAGTTCCGGGGGCTGATCTCTCCGGTCTCTCCGGCCTCCCCGGCTCTCTCTGGTCTCCCCAGGCATCTCCGGCCTCGCCGGGCCTCTTCGCCCCGCAGGGGTGATGTCCTTGCGCCACCTCGCCCATTTGTCGGCTCTTCTCATCATCCGACACCTCGTCATCTCCTAGTACTGGACGCCCCGTCCCGCAACCGGAGGTGATGACATGTCAGGAAGAGTGCTGCGATCCGTCTGTACGGCGGCGCTCGCCGCCGTGACCGTCCTGGTCGCGGTGCCGTTCCCCGCGTACGCCGTGCCGGAGCCGGCCCCGTCCGTACCCGTACCGTCGGCGACGGCGGAGGCGACAGCGGGGGCGGGGGCATCGGCCTCCGCGTCGGCTGAGGCGTCATCGGCGGTGGACGCCCTCGGGGCGCCTCCTCGTACCGTTTCCGGGCTGCTGGGGCGGCTCCAGCTTCTCTACCGGCAGACCGAGCAGGCGACCGAGGCGTACAACGCCACCGAGGTCGAGCTGATCCGGCAGCGCGTCGAGGCCAGGAAGCTGGCTGCCGATCTCGCGCGGGCGCGGGCCGCGCTGGAGCGGAGCCGGGGGGACGCGGGGCGGTTGGCGCGGCGGCAGTACCAGGGGCAGTCCGACCTCTCCGACTATCTGCGGCTGCTCCTCTCCCCCGACGCCGCGCACATCCTGGACGACGGCCATCTGCTGGAGCGGGTGGCGCGCTCCAGGGCCCGTACGATGCGCGGGCTGACCACCGGCGAGCAGCGCGCCGACGCGCTCGTCAGCGCGTCCCGTACGGCCCTCGACCGGCAGCAGCGGCTCGTGGCGCGGCAGAAGAAGCAGCGCGACACGGTCGGTTCCCGGCTCCGGCAGGTCGAGAAGCTGCTCGCCTCGCTCAGCGGGACGGAGATCGCCTCGATCGCCGCGCTGGAGAGGTCCGGTACGGAGCGGGCCCAGCGCGAACTGATCGGCTCCGGCGCCCTCGGGGACACCGCCGGCGCGGCGGGGGCGCCGGGCGCCCCCGGAGGCGCGGCACGGGGTGTGCCGTCCGCGGCGGGCGGCCTGGCGGTGGAGTTCGCCGCCGCGCAGATCGGCAAGCCGTACGAGTGGGGCGCGGAGGGGCCCGGTTCGTACGACTGCTCGGGGCTCACCTCGCAGGCCTGGGCGCACGCCGGGCTCGCCATCCCCCGTACCAGCCAGGAGCAGTGGCGCGACCTCCCCCGGATCCCGCTGCGCGAGCTGCGCCCCGGCGACCTGGTGGTCTACTTCCCGGAGGCCACGCATGTCGCGATCTACCTGGGCGACGGCATGGTGATCCAGGCGCCGCGCCCCGGGGCCCACGTCAAGGTCTCCCCCATCGCCGCGAACCCGCTGCTGGGAGCCGTACGCCCGGACCCGGACGGCACTGCCCTGGCCCCGGGCACGTACGCCCCGCCGTCGCTGCCGCAAGGCGCGACGGAGGGGTCCGACGCCGGCTTCGGGGAGAGCTGAGGGCCGGGCCGGGGCCGCGCGGGATGCCGGGTGCCGGGGCGCCGTCAGGCGCAGGCGGCCTCGGCGAGGTAGGCGGCCGTCTTCTCCGGGTCGTAGAAGAAGTGCTCGAAGTCCGACGGGTCGTCGAAGCCGTTCGCGAACCGGTCCGCGACCTGCTGGAGCCGGGCCCCCGCGCCGATCAGGCCGAGGACATGCTCCGGCGGGGGGCCCAGCATCGCGTTGGTCCACTTGGTGGCGTGCCGGGCCAGCTCCCAGTAGCGGTCGAAGGCCGTGTGCATCCAGGCCTCGTCGAAGGGCCGGTCGCCGTGTTCCACGATGGAGCCGAGATACGAGGCGGCGCACTTCGCGGCCGTGTTGGCGCCCTGGCCGGTGATCGGGTCGTTGGTGACGACGACGTCCGCGACGCCGAGGACGAGTCCGCCGCTCGGGAGCCGGCCGACCGGGGTGCGTACGGTCGGCGTGTACCGGCCCGTAAGGGTGCCGCCGGCGTCCGTCAGTTCGGCCTTCGTGGCGCGCGCGTATTCCCAGGGGGTGAAGCGCTCCATCAGCCGCAGGGTGAGGGAGAGGTGTTCGGCGGGGTCCTTGACGCCCCGGAAGACGTCGAGCGGGCCGCCGGGGATCCCCTCCCAGAAGAGGATGTCCGCGCGGCCCGAGGTGGTGAGGGTCGGCATCACGAAGAGTTCACCGACGCCCGGCACCAGGTTGCAGCGGACCGCGTCGTACTCGGGGTGCTCGGGGCGCGGCCCCAGCCCGTGGACGTAACTGACCGCCAGGGCGCGCCGCGGGGCGTCGTACGGGGAGCGGGCGGCGTCGCGGCCGAACAGCGAGACCAGTTCGCCCTTGCCCGCCGAGATCAGGACCAGGTCGTACGTACGGGAGAAGTGGTCCAGGTCGGAGACGGCCGCCCCGTGGATCACCAACTGGCCGCCGCGCCCCGCGAAGGTGTCCAGCCAGCCGGCCATCTTGACGCGCTGGTCGACGGATTGGGCGTATCCGTCGAGCGTGCCGACCCAGTCGACGGCGCGCGAGGCGTCCGGGCCGGCGACGGAGACGCCCAGTCCCTCCGCGCGCGGCGCGTGCGACTCCCAGAAGTTGAGCTGGAGGTCGCGTTCGTGCTGGAGCGCGGAGTCGAACATGACCTGCGTGGACATGACCCGGCCGGACCGTATCTCGTCCGCCGTGCGGTGGGACATCAGGGTGACCTCGTACCCCCGCGACTGGAGTCCGAGGGCGAGCTGGAGCCCGGACTGGCCGGCTCCGACGACGAGTATCTTCCGCATGGGCGGTGCTGTCTCCGTTGCGTGGGTGGTGCGGCGGCGTACGACAGCGTCGTACGGGCGCGCGGTGCGGCCCGGGACGTGGGGACGGCGCCGGCCCGGGCCCTACTCGGGAGAGAACCGCAGCGCGTGGCGCACCAGTGCCAGCAACGCGTCGACGGCCGTGTTCCGGTCCCGCGCGTCCATGATCAGTACAGGGATGCTCGACGGAATCGTCAAGGCGTCGCGTACATCGTCCGGTTCGAAGGCGTCGGTGCCGTCGAAGCGGTTGACGGCCACGACGTACGGGAGTCCGCAGCTCTCGAAGTAGTCCAGCGCGGGGAAGCAGTCGGGGAGACGGCGCGTGTCCGCCAGCACGATGGCGCCGATCGCGCCGCGCACCAGGTCGTCCCACATGAACCAGAAGCGCTGCTGGCCGGGTGTGCCGAAGAGGTACAGGACGAGGTCGTCGTCGAGGGTGATGCGCCCGTAGTCCATCGCGACGGTGGTGGTGAGCTTGTCGGGCGTCGCGCTGAGGTCGTCGATGCCGGCGCTGGCCTCGGTCATCAGCGCCTCGGTCTGGAGCGGGGGGATCTCGGAGACCGCGCCGACGAAGGTCGTCTTGCCGACACCGAAGCCGCCCGCGATCACGATCTTGGTGGAGATCGGTGCGCGGGTACGGTCCGTCTGCCAGGCCTGAAGCGTCTCCTCGGGCTCGGGCGCGGGCGCGGACTCCGGTTCGGACTCCGGTTCCCGTACGAGTTCGGATACCGGCTCCCGTACGGGGTCGGGCCCGGTTTCCCGTACGGGCGCCGGTGCGGCCTCCTGTACGGAAGCACGCCCGGAGGCGGCGGTGACGTCCGATACTTCGGTGACGTCAGAGACGGCGGAGTCCACTCAGCACCCTTTCCAGCAACGCGTGGTCCGGCTGACCGGTCTCGTGACCGGTTCCGTACACACGGATCTTTCCCTGATCGGCCAGGTCGCCGAGGAGCACCCGGACCACGCCCAACGGCATCTTGAGCAGCGCCGAGACCTCGGCGACGGTACGCATCCGCCGGCACAGCTCGACGATGGCGAGCATTTCCGGCATGACGCTGGACGGAGCCCCGCCGTCCGTCAGTTCCCTGCGGACCTCGCCCGGTTCGAGCGCGGCCACGAATGTCTCCACCTCCAGGACGTGCCCGGAACGGGTCCGTCCGCCGGTCAGCGAGTACGGGCGTACGCGGGTGGAGGGACCGCGGTCCGCCCCGCGCACCGGCAGCCGGTGCGCGGCACCGGCGGCGGGGCTCATCCGGTTCCCTCCACCGAGGCCCGCAATTCGTCACGCAGCTCCGGGGTGAGCTTGTGTCCGGCCCGGCCGACGAAGAGCGCCATGTGGTAGGCGATGACGCTCATGTCGCAGTCGGGGGTGGCGTGCACGCCGAGGAGCGAGCCGTCGCTGATCGCCATGACGAAGACGCTGCCCTCCTCCATGGCGATCATGGTCTGCTTGACGCCGCCGCCGTCCATCAGCTTCGCGGCGCCGAGGGTGAGGCTGCCGATGCCCGAGACGATGGTGGCGAGGTCCGCGCTGGAGCCGCGCGGGCCGCTCTCGTGGGCGGCGGGGGCGGTGGCGGCCGCCTCGGCGGTTCTGCCGGGGTCGGAGGAGAGCAGCAGCAGACCGTCGGACGAGACGACGGCGACCGCGTGGACGCCAGGTACCTCCTCGACGAGGTTGCTCAAGAGCCAGTGCAGATTACGCGCCTCGTTGCTCAGCCCGAATGTGCCTGTGTCTGTGCCTGCGCCGGTCGCAGTCAACTGCGTGCCTCCTTGACTGTCTCCCCCGTCGTCTCTCCCGTGTCCGTCTCCGGGGTCCGCTCCGGGGGTGGGGTCTGCTCCGTCGGTCCCGCCCCGGCGTCCAGTTCCGCCTCGACATCGCGGCGGCCCTCGATCACTCCCTGCTGGAAGCCGCCGAGCCGGCGCCGCAGGGCTTCGGGGTCGACGCTGCCGCTGCGGGCCGTGGGTGCGGCGGCGGGCTTGAGGACGCGAGGGGTGCGCTTGGGGAGCCCTTTGTCGGTGAGGGGTCCTGCGCCCTGTTCGACGCCGCCTTCGGCGCCGGGGGCGGTGGCCGGGCGGGGCCCGTCGGCCGGGCGGCCGGGCCGGGCGGGCTGTGCGGGCTGCTTGGGCAGCCGCATCTGGAAGGTGTCCTGGTCAGTGCCGTTGCCGTTGCCGGCGGCGCGCGGCGCGCCGTCGGGGACGCGCTCGTGGCGGTCGGGGCCGATGCCGTACGGGGCGGTGGCCTCGGCGGCGTTCCGGGCGGCGTCAGGCTCCGCCGGACCCGCCGCCTCCGGTGCCGGAGCCTGAGCCGGTGCCGGTGCCGGTGCCGGTGCCGGAGCCGGAGCCTGAGCCGGTGCCTGGGGCGCGGCTCGCTCGGCCTCGGCGCGCTTCGCCGCCTCCGCCCGGCGGATCGCCGCCTCTGCGGCGACCACCAGCGGATCGCGCTCGCCGTCCTTGTCCCGGCCCCGGCCCGTACGGGTGGGCAGGGCGGCGGGCGTCTCCGCCGGTACGGCGGCGGGCTGGACCGTGAGGGGCGGTACGGCGGCGGGCGCCACGGCGGGCAGCAGCGACGTGGGCAGGACGACGATCGCGGCGACCCCGCCCTCCTGGTGCTCCCGCAGCTCGACCTGGACGCCGTGGCGCGCCGCGAGCAGCGCGGCGACGCGCAGCCCGAGGCCCTCGGCCTCGCCGCTCGGGCCGCCCCGAGCCGCGCGCGGCGGCTCCCCGGGGCTCTCCGGGTCGGCGAGCCGTGCGTTCAGTTCGGCGAGCCGTTCCACGGACATCCCGATGCCCTGGTCCTGCACGGAGAGCATCACCTCGCCGCTCTCCAGCATCCAGCCGGAGAGCCGCACCTCGGTCTCGGGCGGCGCGAACGACGCCGCGTTCTCCAGCAGTTCCGCGACGAGATGGCTCAGGTCGTCGGCGGCGAAGCCGGCCACCTGGGTGTGCGCGGGCAGTTCCTGGATGACGACGCGCTCGTACCGCTCGATCTCGCTGACCGCGGCGCGCAGCACGTCCACGAGCGGGACGGGCCCGGTGGGGCCGAGGCCGCGGTCGTGTCCGGCGAGCACGAGCAGGTTCTCGCCGTGGCGGCGCATGACGGTCGCCAGGTGGTCGAGCTTGAAGAGGGTGGCGAGCCGCTCGGGGTCCTGCTCGCGGTCCTCCAGGCCCTCGATGACCCCGAGCTGCCGCTCGACCAGGCCGAGGGTGCGCAGCGAGAGGTTGACGAAGGTGTGGTGGACGGTGTGGCGCAGCCGCTGGAGCTGGGCGGCGAGTTCGGCCGTACGGTCCTGGAGCTCGGCGCGCTGCTCGTCGACCTTCTCGCGGGCGCCGAGCAGATCGCTGCGGTCGCTGTCGAGCCGCTCGGCGCGGCCCGCGAGGTCGAGCAGCTTGCCGTGCAGGGCGTTGACGGACCGTACGACCTGGGCGAACTCGTCGTTGCGGCCGGTGAAGCGGATGGGTTCCTCGGTGGCGGGCGCGGCGGAGAGCCGGGCGGCGCCGAGGCGTACGACCGCGAGCGGCCGGGTGAGCGTACGGGCGACGGCGGTGGAGACGCCGACCGCGATGATCAGGCAGCCGCCGAGAAGGGCGAGCTGGAGTTCGAGGCCGGTGACATCGTCGTCGCGGAGCTGGGCCAGGCGCTCGATCTGGCCTGCGCCGAGGCTCGACTCGACGCCGCGCATCTGGTCGATCCGGGCGGAGAGCGCGGATTCGACCTTGTCGTGGTCGGCCTCACGGTCGGCCGCGGAGAGTTCGGGCCGGTCGGTGAGGCGGGTCAGATAGCTTTCGGCCGTCCTGACGTCGGGTCCGGTGACGGTGGAGGTGAGGGATTCGCGGGAGGCGGTGTCGGCGCTCTGGTCGAAGTCGGCCAGCGCGCCGAGTTCTCGGACGCGTGACTTCTGGGCGTCGGCGCTGAGGTCGTCGCGTACCTGGTCGTTCTTCTTGTCGCTCGCGTCGGCGGAGGACTCGACGGACAGCCCGGTGACCGGGTCGAACTGCGGAGCCGTGGTGGCGGGCCCCGGCACGGCGAGCGCGGCCAGCAGCAGCCCGCGGGTGGCGGAGGCCTGCTCGACGGCGCGGCCGAGGGCGGCGGGGGCGCGGGTGCCGTCGGCGGCCTCGGGCGGGGTGTTCTCGGCCAGTTCGTCGGCGAGGGCCTGGAGTTTGGTGATGACCTCGGAGTACGCGCGGTACGCCTCCATCGCCGAGCCCTTGCCGGTGAGGGCGGCGCGCCGGATGGAGGGGACGGTGGAGAGGTCGCGCAGCAGCCCCGGGGAGGCCGAGTCGGCGGAGCGGATCTCGTCGATCTGGCGGTCGACGCGGGCGCTGCGCGTCTCGGAGATCGTGTACTCGGCCTTCTCGTCGTCCGTACCGCCCGGCTGCTCGTCGCGGCCGGCGGCGATGTAGACGATGACCTCGTCGCGTTCGTCCGCGAGGGAGTGGCTGAGGGTGACGGCCTGCTGGTTCAGCTCCGCGAGGATGACCAGGTTCTGGGCGTCCTTGAGGTCGGCGGACGCGGTCAGTACGGCGGGGGTGCCGGCCACGACGACCGTGATGCCCACGAAGGCGACTCCGGCGACCAGCCGGTTGCGTACCCGCACTCGGCGTCCTTCCGGAGGCTTCACGGCCTCTGCCCGCGCCGTGGTGGCCACTGTGATGACCTCACCGGCCGTGCCGGTACCGGTAGGGGTCACAGCGCTGGTGGCCGTGCCGGTGGCCGTGACACTGTTGCCCCGAGGCCGCTTCTTCTGCACCGGTGCTCGCATTCTTGACTCGTCCGCCCATGAAGCAGAGGTGACGGCCGGTCCGGTCTGACAACGCGGTAACCCCACCCCCACCCCTGGTTTGGCTTTCGGCTGCCGACCATTCCAGCGCTCCGGGGAGGAAGGCGCGCATCGGCCGCTCCGCCACCTGGACGAGTGAACATCACGAGGAGTTGGCGAACAACTCTTCCCCGTCGGGCGGCCGCTGGAACACGGCGTGCCAGGTGGACCTTCCGGGCGGGCTTTGGGAAGATGCCCGCCCGCAGCTCGCCGGGGCCGCCCGTACCGCCGGAGCGGCCGGTCCCGTCCGCTCCTCCGGCGCTCGGACGCCCCCTCATTCTGACCGAATCACAGCGGTTGACCAGGCGTGTCGGGGAGACCGACCCGACGTGCGGGAAATGTGAAGGAATCCTGCGGGCGGTGCGACGGGTCAGGCAGACTGGAGCCCATGCGCGTCGAACAGGCCACCTCTCCCGGTCACACCGCCCGCCCCAATGAGGACTGGGCGGCCGTGGCGATGCCCGCGCTGGGCGAGGGCGGTGCGCTGGTCGTGCTGGACGGGGTGACGCCGCCCGCCGGTGACGACGGTTGTGTGCACGGTGTGCCGTGGTTCACGGCCAGGCTGGGCGGGGCGCTCCTGGAACTGTCCGGTTCACGACGGGATATGACGCTGGCACAGGTTCTCGCCCTCTCGATCCGCCGCACGGCGGACGCCCACCGGGACACCTGTGAGCTTTCTCACGCACGCACTCCGCAGGCCACCGTCGTCCTGGCGCGCTGGGGCCGGGACGCCGTCGAACATCTCGTGCTCTCCGACTCCACACTGCTGCTGGAGTCCCCGGACGGGACGGTACGGGCGGTGCTGGACGACCGTCTCGACCGGGTCCCGCGCGAGGCGCTGCGCTCGGTCGCCGCGACGGACGCCCTGCGCAACGCGGAGGGCGGCTTCTTCACGGCGGCGTCGGACCCGGCGGTCGCGGAGCGCGCCGTGACGGGCCGCACCCCGGCGGCGGAGGTACGGTCCCTGCTCGCACTGACGGACGGCGCGACCCGGTGGGTGGAGGTGTTCCGGGAGGGCGGCTGGACGGACTGCCTGGCGCTGGTGCGCAAGAGCGGTCCGCAGGAGCTGATCGACCGGGTGCGGGCGGCGGAGTCGGCGGATCCGGACGGCACGGCGTTCCGCAGGGGCAAGACGAACGACGACGCGACGGTGACGTACGTGGAGCTGTGAGGCGCCGCCCGCCCATGCCCCGGCGCGACCTCTCAGCTCTCGGTGGTGGCGTTGAGCTGGTGCAGCAGCCGGGCCAGTTCGGCGATCTCCGTACGGTCCCAGCCGGCCAGCTGCCGTACGTACCGCTCCCGGCGGGCCCCCCGGACCCGGCGGAAGCGGTTCCCGCCCTCGTCGGTGATCCGGATGAGCCAGGCGCGCCCGTCGGCGGGGTCGGGCTCGCGGCTCACCAGCCCCAGCTCCTCCAGGGCGCGCAGCTGACGGCTCATCGTGGCCTTGCCGACGCCGAAGTACGCGGCGAGCTCGGTGGCCCGCTGGGCGCCGCCGCTCTCCAGGCGCAGCAGCAGTCCATAAGCCGCCGGTTCCAGATCGGGATGGACCTCGCGCGCCATTTCCCCGGAGTTGGCACGGGCCCGGCGGAGAAAGACCGCCAGTTCCTGTTCGAGGGCGAGGAATTCGTGGTCCACACCACTCGTACCGGTAAGGCCCCGTTCCGGTTCCGTACCGCTTCCGTGCACGTCAGCAGCCATCGCGCGCTTTTCCACTCCTGAAAGTTTCTTTCGCCGACGGCCATTGCCGCAGCTTGTTCAGTATTTCAGGGGTTTATACCAACGGCACCGGCGTGGCACCCTTCCGCCGTCCGGGTCTACGTGCGTAGCTTCAATACTGACATGTTCACTCCAGTGACATGTCGCCAGGTCATGATCTCCCCCCACCGAGGTCTTCGGAGGCACACCCATGCCCGTCCCCAGATCCCGCGTCCCAGGCCGCTCCAGGGTCGTCGCGGCCACCGCCCTCCCCGCCACTCTCGCACTGCTCCTCGCTCTCCCCGGTGCGGCGAGCGCGGCTCCCCACCCGGCGGACCCGCCCGCGGACATCCCCACGCGCGGCTCGGCCCACATGGGCATGGGCGTCATCGCCCACGACGGCCAGGGGCGGCTGCCCCAGGACGGCCGAGCCGCCCAGACGGAGGGCGTCGACGTCTCCAGCCACCAGGGGAACGTCGACTGGCCGGCCCTGTGGAACAGCGGGGTGAAGTGGGCCTACGTCAAGGCCACCGAGGGGAACTACTACAAGAACACCTCCTTCACCCAGCAGTACAACGGCTCGTACAACGTGGGCATGATCCGCGGCACGTACCACTTCGGCACGCCCAACGACTCCAGCGGCGCCAACCAGGCCAACTACTTCGTCGACGGCGGGGGCGGCTGGTCGCCCGACGGCAGGACGCTGCCGGGCGTGCTCGACATCGAGTGGAACCCGTACGGCGCGACCTGCTACGGCAAGACGGCGTCGCAGATGGTCGACTGGATCCGGGACTTCGTGAACACCTACCGGGCGCGTACCGGCCGGGACGCCGTGATCTACACGGCGACGAGCTGGTGGAAGACGTGCACGGGCAACTACGCGGGCTTCGGCTCCACCAACCCGCTCTGGATCGCCCGGTACGACACGACGGTCGGCGAGCTGCCGGCCGGCTGGGGCTTCCAGACGATCTGGCAGTACACGTCGACGGGGCCGATCGTGGGTGACCACAACCGGTTCAACGGGGCGCTGGACCGCGTACAGGCGCTGGCCAACGGCTGACCTCCCGTACCTATGAGGCTGCCCGGCCCCTCTCGTCCCGATCGAGAGGGGCCGGGCAGCCGGGCCGATGCGGTGTCCCGGCGGCGGTGATCAGGCCGCCGCGGGGACCCGTACCTCCGCCGGGGCGAGCGCCAGCTCCAGGACCTGGCGGACGTCCGTCACCGGGTGGACCTCCAGCTTGCCGAGGATCTCGGCCGGGACGTCGTCCAGGTCGGCCTCGTTGCGCTTGGGGATCACGACCGTCGTGATGCCCGCGCGGTGGGCGGCCAGCAGCTTCTGCTTGAGGCCGCCGATGGGCAGGACCCGGCCGGTGAGCGAGACCTCGCCGGTCATGGCCACGTCCGTACGGACCTGACGGCCGCTCAGCAGCGAGGCCAGTGCCGTCGTCATCGTGATGCCCGCGCTCGGGCCGTCCTTCGGGACCGCGCCCGCCGGGAAGTGGATGTGCACGCCCCGGTCCTTCAGATCGGCCACCGGCAGCTCCAGCTCCGCGCCGTGCGAGCGCAGGAAGGAGAGCGCGATCTGCGCCGACTCCTTCATCACGTCACCGAGCTGTCCGGTCAGGGTCAGCCCCGAGCCGCCCGTCTCGGCGTCGGCGAGGGACGCCTCCACGAAGAGGACGTCACCGCCCGCGCCCGTGACCGCGAGGCCGGTCGCCACCCCCGGGACCGCCGTACGGCGCTCCGCCGGGTCCTGCGCGGACTCCGGTACGTGGTGCGGCCGTCCGATCAGCCCGCGCAGGTCGTCCGGGCCGAGGGTGAACGGCAGCTCGCGGTCGCCGAGTTCGTGTTCGGCCGCGATCTTGCGGAGCAGCCGGGCGATGGAGCGTTCCAGGTTCCGTACGCCCGCCTCGCGGGTGTACTCGCCCGCCAGCCTGCGCAGCGCGGCGTCCTCCAGGGTGACCTCGCCGGGCTCCAGGCCGGCGCGCTCCAACTGGCGGGGCAGGAGGTGGTCCCGGGCGATGACGACCTTCTCGTCCTCCGTGTAGCCGTCGAGCCGCACCAGTTCCATACGGTCGAGCAGCGCCTCCGGAATGGCCTCCAGAACGTTCGCCGTGGCGAGGAAGACCACGTCGGAGAGGTCGAGTTCGACCTCCAGGTAGTGGTCGCGGAAGGTGTGGTTCTGCGCGGGGTCGAGGACTTCGAGCAGCGCGGCGGCGGGGTCGCCGCGGAAGTCGGAGCCGACCTTGTCGATCTCGTCGAGCAGGACGACCGGGTTCATCGAACCGGCCTCCTTGACCGCCCGGACGATACGGCCCGGCAGCGCGCCGACGTACGTACGCCGGTGGCCGCGGATCTCCGCCTCGTCCCGTACGCCGCCGAGCGCGACCCGGACGAACTTGCGCCCCATGGCGTGCGCGACGCTCTCGCCCAGCGAGGTCTTGCCGACCCCGGGCGGCCCGACGAGGGCCAGGACGGCGCCGCCGCGCCGACCGCCGACGACCCCGAGCCCGCGGTCCGCGCGGCGCTTGCGCACGGCCAGGTACTCGGTGATGCGCTCCTTCACGTCCTCCAGGCCGGCGTGTTCGGCGTCCAGGACGGACTGGGCGCCCTTGATGTCGTAACTGTCCTCGGTCCGTTCGTTCCACGGCAGTTCCAGGACGGTGTCGAGCCAGGTGCGGATCCAGGAGCCCTCGGGGCTCTGGTCGGAGGAGCGCTCCAGCTTGTCGACCTCCTTGAGCGCGGCCTCCCGTACCTTCTCGGGGAGGTCGGCGGCCTCGACGCGGGTCCGGTAGTCGTCGGACTCGTCCGCCCCGTCCGCGGCCCCGCCGTTCAGCTCGCGCAGCTCCTTGCGTACGGCGTCGAGCTGACGCCGCAGCAGGAACTCGCGCTGCTGCTTGTCGACGCCCTCCTGGACGTCCTTGGCGATCGACTCGGCGACGTCCTGCTCGGCGAGGTGTTCACGGAGCTGCTGGGTGGCGAGCCTCAGCCGGGCGACCGGGTCGGTGGTCTCCAGCAGGGCGACCTTCTGGGCGGTGGAGAGGAACGGCGAGTAGCCGGAGTTGTCGGCGAGCGCCGACACGTCGTCGATCTGCTGGACGCGGTCGACCACCTGCCAGGCGCCGCGCTTCTTGAGCCAGTCGGTGGCCAGCGCCTTGTACTCGGTGACCAGCTCGGCCACGGCGCCGGGCAGCGGCTCGGGCGCGCTCTCGTCGACGCCGGTGCCCTCCACCCAGAGGGCGGCGCCGGGCCCGCTCGTACCGGCCCCGATCCGCACGCGGCCCCGGCCGCGGATCAGCGCACCCGGGTCCCCGTCGGAGAGCCGGCCGACCTGCTCGACGGTCCCGAGCACGCCGGTCCCGGCGTAACTCCCGTCGATACGCGGCACGAGCAGCACCCGGGGCTTGCCCCCGCCACCCGCACCGTCGCCGCCACCGTCCCTGGCGGCCGCTTGCGCGGCCTCCACGGCGGCACGGACCTCGGCGTCGGACAGATCGAGCGGCACGACCATGCCGGGCAGCACGACCTCGTCGTCGAGCGGCAGTACGGGAAGCGTGAGCGGTGTGGACGTGGAAGCCATGGTCTCCCCTTCGGCGTGAACAAGGCGGTGAAGCAGTCGTACGAGTACGAGGTCGACGGTCGACGGTCGACCGAGCAGTCAGTGAAGCAGTCGTACGACACAGACGATCAAGCAAGTTGAGCTATACCGACTCAATGCTTATGAGCCTGGGATTGTTCCCCCGCCGTTGTTCGCTCTGAGCGATCACCCCGGTCCCCGGCCCGTGACATCGGGGAACGGGGCACAGTGACCCCATGGACGACGAACGCGGGCTGCGCCACGACGGAACGATCGCCCGCGAGGGCGCCCTTGACCGGGTGACGGCGGCGTTCACCCCCGTCGTCGGCGCCGCGCGTGCCCGTATCGCCGCGACGTTCGGCTCCCGTCTGCACAGCGCCTATCTGTACGGCAGCATTCCCCGCGGCACCGCCGTCCCCGGCAGCTCCGACCTGGACCTTCAGCTCGCCCTCCACCAGGAGCCCACCGAGTCCGACCGCGCCGACGCCGCGGCGGCCGGGGCCGCGCTCGACCACGACTTCCCTCAGATCGACGGTGTCGGCACCCTGCTGACCAGCACCCGCGTCCTGCTCAGCGACCTCGAACGCCACGACGGCGGATTCTTCATCGCCTGCCTCTGCACACCGCTGCTCGGCGACGACCTCGCGCGGCGGCTGCCCCGGTACCGCCCCACCTCCCTGCTCGCCCGCGAAACCAACGGCGATCTCGCCCTCGCGCTGCCCCGCTGGCGCGCCGGAGTCGCCACGGCCACCACGGACTCCGATCGCCGGGCCCTGTGCCGCCGGGTCGGCCGCCGCCTCGTCCGTACGGGATTCACCCTGGTCATGCCCCGCTGGGGCGGCTGGACCAGTGACCTGGACGAGTCCGCCGAGCTGTTCGGCCGCTACTACCCCGAACGCGCCGAGCAGATGCGCACCGCTGCCGCCCTCGGCCGCACGCCCTCGTCCGATCCGGCGACGCTCGCCCTGCTCGTCGAGGACCTGGGCCCGTGGCTTGCCGCCACATACACCTCTGTACACGGCGAGAAGGCCCCGCGCCCGACGGCCCCGCTGACCCGGCGCGGGGGCGTCCGGGCGCCGGGTGGGTGAACCGGGGCCGGGGTGTCCGGCGATATAGAGGGCGTGAGACTGTGCCGCCCCGTGGGGGGAGACCGTGACGATGCCGCGCTGCTGCGCACCGTCGCGAAAGGGGGCCCGCTGGAAGAGACCACCATCCTGCTGCGCACCGTTGGGCTGAAGTTGTGCGCGCCGCTCGCGCTGTACGCCCGCTCCCGCGCCCTGCCCGCCACCCTGGTCGCGCTCGCCGGTGTCGCGCTCACCGCCGCGTGGTCCGCGTGGTGGCTCCAGGCCCAGCCGCGCTTCGACCATACCGCCCGGATTCCGGTGGTCGTGCTCGCTCCGCTCCTCGCCTCGGCGGCGATCGGGACAGGCATGTACACGCACAGCGACGAGCTGGACCGTACGGCCGTACACCCCTGGTGGCCCCGGCGGCTGACCGTCCTCCTCGGTCCGACGGCGCTCGCCGCCGCGCTGCTCGCGGCCGGGGTGCCCGGGCATCCGGAGGCGTTCGGAGCGCCCGCCGTGGTACGGAATCTGCTCGGCGCCGCCGGGGTGACGGCGGGCGCCGCCACGTTGCTGGGGGCGCGGCTGAGCCGGCTGCCGATGACCGCGTACACGAGCGCCGTCTGTCTGGCCGCGCCCCGCGCGCCGGGCGGCGCCGCCGCGCTGTGGGCCTGGCCGCTCCAGCCGGGGCCGCAGGCGGGGGCCTGGGCAGTGGCGGTGGTGGCGTACGTGTGCGGCGCCGGGGTGTACGTGTGGCGAGGCGCCCGCCGGGAGGACCGCTGACCTCGGCGGCGAAAACCGGATTGTCCTGGCCCACCCCTCCCGACCAGGATGTCCACCATCCGTCGCACCGAGGGAGAGGCGCCAGCATGTCCGTACCCGTCCCGGATTCCGGTCCCGTCACGCTCGACCGCCGCGAGGGGCCCCACGGCGAGGTCGTCCTGCGGCGGCGGGGCGAGGAGCTGGAGATCATCGCCAACGGCTGCTTCCTGATGGACACGTCGGACGGCCGCTCGGAACGGCTGCTCGTCGATGCCGCGTACGCGGCGCTCGTCCCGGCGGGCTCCGGGGGCGCGCGTCCCTCCGTGCTCATCGGCGGTCTCGGCGTCGGTTTCTCGCTCGCGCACGCCACCGCCGATCCGCGCTGGGGAGCCATCGCCGTCGTCGAGCGCGAGCAGGCCGTCATCGACTGGCACCGGGGCGGCCCCCTTACGCGCATTTCGGGCGCCGCGCTCACCGATCCGCGCGTTGTGATCCATCACACCGATCTTGTGAAGTACGTACGAACGGCCGCGGAGCGTTACGACGCGTTGTGTCTGGACATCGACAACGGGCCCGAATGGACCGTCACCGAGGACAACGAGAACCTGTACTCCCCGGCCGGACTCGCCGCGTGCCACGGCCGGTTGAAACCGGGCGGTGTCCTCGCCGTATGGTCGGCGAACCCCTCTCCGAGATTCGGCGAAGCGTTGCGGAATGCCGGATTCACCGGGGTAAGGGAGGAAGAGATCCCAGTTGCCCGAGGAGTACCCGACGTGGTCCATCTCGCTGTTCGCACTGCGTAGCCGGAACCCTCCCGCTGCCTCTACGCTGCTCCCCACACACGGATGTGCATACTTCATGCACAGATCGCGGATCAAGGATTGCGGAACGCGTACCAGGGGCGGGGCGATGGAGCAGACACACACCAGCCACAACGGGGTCGCGGCGACGCCCGGCGCCCAGCGCCGGGTCCTCGTCGTCGAGGACGACGCGACGATCGTCGACGCCATCGCCGCCCGGCTGCGGGCGGAGGGCTTCCTCGTACAGACGGCGGTGGACGGGCCCGCGGCGGTGGACGCGGCCGAGGCGTGGCAGCCGGACCTGATGGTCCTCGACATCATGCTGCCCGGCTTCGACGGCCTGGAGGTCTGCCGCCGCGTACAGGCACAGCGCCCGGTGCCGGTGCTGATGCTGACGGCGCGGGACGACGAGACCGACATGCTGGTCGGGCTCGGGGTCGGCGCCGACGACTACATGACCAAGCCGTTCTCCATGCGGGAGCTGGCGGCGCGGGTGCATGTGCTGCTGCGCCGGGTGGAGCGCGCGGCGCTCGCCGCGGTGACGCCGCGCAGCGGCATCCTGCGCCTGGGCGAGCTGGAGATCGACCACGCGCAGCGCCGGGTGCGGGTGCGCGGCGACGACGTACATCTGACGCCCACCGAGTTCGACCTGCTGGTCTGCCTGGCGAACACGCCGCGCGCCGTCCTCTCCAGGGAGCAGTTGCTCGCCGAGGTGTGGGACTGGGCGGACGCCTCGGGCACCCGTACGGTCGACAGCCACATCAAGGCGCTGCGGCGGAAGATCGGCGCCGAGCGGATCCGTACCGTCCACGGGGTCGGCTACGCCCTGGAGACCCCGGCGCCATGACCCGGCCGGGGGACACGGGCGGCCGGGGCGGTGACGGGTACGGCCCGCACGGGCGCGAGGGCTCCCGGGATCCGCGCTCACGTGCGGGCTCCCGGGAACCCGCACGTGAGCGCCGTCGGGTGTCCGGCGCGGCGGACCGGTCCCTGCCGCTCTTCTCGATCAAGTCCAAGCTGGTCGCCCTGGTCGTCGTCTCCGTACTGATCACCACGGGCCTGCTGATCGTGGCGTCCCGTACGGAGACGGAGCTGCGCTTCATCACGGTCTTCTCGATGATCGCCACGCTGCTGATCACCCAGTTCGTGGCGCACGGGCTGACCGCGCCGCTGGACGAGATGAACACCGTCGCCAAGGGCATCTCGCACGGCGACTACACACGCCGGGTGCGCGCCGACCGCCGGGACGAGCTGGGCGATCTCGCCTCGACGATCAACCGGATGGCCGACGACCTGGAGGCCGAGGACCGGCACCGCAAGGAGCTGATCGCCAACGTCTCGCACGAGCTGCGCACGCCGATCGCGGCTCTGCGCGCGGTGCTGGAGAACGTGGTGGACGGGGTGTCCGCCGCGGATCCCGAGACGATGCTGACGGCGCTGCGGCAGACCGAGCGGCTGGGCCGGCTGACGGAGACGCTGCTGGACCTCTCGCGGCTCGACAACGGTGTCGTACCGCTGCGCGCGCGGCGCTTCGAGGTGTGGCCGTATCTGTCGGGTGTGCTCAAGGAGTGCAATCTGGCGTCCGCGCACCGCAGCCATGTCGCCGGTTCCGGGTCGGGGAACCACGCCCGTACCGATGTCCATCTGCATCTCGACGTCTCCCCGCCGGAGCTGACCGCGCACGCGGACGCGGAGCGGCTGCACCAGGTGGTCGCCAACCTCGTCGACAACGCGGTCAAGCACAGCCCGCCGCACGGCCGGGTGACGGTACGCGCCCGGCGCGGCGCGGCGCCCGAGTCGCTGGACCTGGAGGTCCAGGACGAGGGGCCCGGCATCCCCGAGCAGGAGCGCCACAAGGTCTTCGAGCGCTTCAACCGGGGCACGGTCCCCTCCCCGCACGGACCCGGCAGCGACGGCGGTACGGGGCTCGGTCTGGCGATCGCGCGCTGGGCGGTGGATCTCCACGGCGGGCGGATCGGGGTGGCCGAATCGGACCGTGGCTGCCTGATACGGGTCACTCTTCCGGGGGCACCCCGAGCACACGCTTGACGTAGGGTTCAAGGGAAAGCGCATGATCTCCGGGTACGGAGTCGGGGACGAGCGGGTAACAGGGCCGTGGACCCGCCGTGACTGGGGAGTGGCCGATATGCGATGTGTGCGGTCACATGCCCCTGGCACTGCGGAACCTGGCTTGTTTCCCGCCATTTCATACGCCGAAACCCGTCGTCGGATGTGACTTGCACGACGATGGCATGCCCGGCCTGCACCTCAGGGCCTGGTAGGCGTAGCCTTGATTCCCGCTGTCCATCACCTTGTGAAGCGGAAGAGGGCGGTTCACGCCGTGTCGTCTCAGTCCCCCAGTAACGCGAGCATCTCGACCGACGAAGCGGGTCAGGGCACCAACCCTGCCGCCGCCTTCGGAGCCAATGAGTGGCTTGTCGACGAGATCTACCAGCAGTACCTCCAGGATCCGAATTCGGTCGACCGTGCCTGGTGGGACTTCTTCGCCGACTACAAGCCGGGCACGCCCGGCGCGTCGGGCAGGTCCGAAGAGGCCACCACGACCCCGGCGAAGGCGGCCCCGGCCGCCGCCGCACCGGCTCCGGCGAAGGCGGCCCCGGCCGCCGCGCCCGCCGCCCCGGCTCAGGCCACGGCGTCGGCGCCCGCTCCGGCCGCGGCGCCCACTCCGGCTCCGGCGAAGCCCGCCGCCGTACCGCCCGCCCCCGCGAAGGCGGCCCAGGCCCCGGCGCCCGCGAAGCCCGCCGCCGCCCCGGCGAAGGCGGCGCCCGCGCAGGCGGCCCCCGTCGCCGAGACGCCCGCCGGGCCCGAGTACCTGACGCTGCGCGGCCCGTCGGCCGCCGTCGCGAAGAACATGAACGCCTCGCTGGAAGTGCCCACGGCCACCTCCGTGCGCGCCGTCCCGGTGAAGCTGCTCTTCGACAACCGCATCGTCATCAACAACCACCTGAAGCGCGCGCGCGGCGGCAAGATCTCCTTCACGCACCTCATCGGGTACGCGATGGTGCAGGCGATCAAGGCCATGCCGTCGATGAACCACTCCTTCGCCGAGCGCGACGGAAAGCCGACGCTGGTCAAGCCGGAGCACATCAACTTCGGTCTCGCCATCGACCTGGTGAAGCCCAACGGCGACCGCCAGCTCGTCGTCGCCGGCATCAAGAAGGCCGAGACGCTCAACTTCTTTGAGTTCTGGCAGGCGTACGAGGACATCGTCCGGCGCGCCCGCAACAACAAGCTGACGATGGACGACTTCACCGGCGTCACCGTCTCGCTGACCAACCCGGGCGGCCTCGGCACGGTGCACTCCGTACCGCGTCTGATGCCCGGTCAGTCGGTCATCATGGGCGTCGGTTCGATGGACTACCCGGCCGAGTTCCAGGGCACGTCGCAGGACACCCTGAACAAGCTGGGCATCTCCAAGGTCATGACCCTGACGTCGACGTACGACCACCGCGTCATCCAGGGTGCGGCCTCCGGCGAGTTCCTGCGGATCGTCAGTCAGCTCCTCCTCGGCGAGAACGACTTCTACGACGAGATCTTCCAGGCGCTGCGCATCCCGTACGAGCCGGTCCGCTGGCTCAAGGACATCGACGCCTCGCACGACGAGGACGTCACGAAGCCCGCCCGGGTCTTCGAGCTGATCCACTCCTACCGCGTGCGCGGCCATGTCATGGCCGACACGGACCCGCTGGACTACCTCCAGCGCAAGCACCCCGACCTCGACATCACCGAGCACGGGCTGACGCTGTGGGACCTGGAGCGCGAGTTCGCCGTCGGCGGCTTCGCGGGCAAGTCCATGATGAAGCTCCGCGACATCCTCGGCGTGCTGCGCGACTCGTACTGCCGCACCACCGGCATCGAGTTCATGCACATCCAGGACCCGAAGCAGCGCAAGTGGCTCCAGGACCGGATCGAGCGCGGCGCGCACTCCAAGCCGGAGCGCGAGGAGCAGCTGCGGATCCTGCGCCGGCTCAACGCGGCCGAGGCGTTCGAGACGTTCCTCCAGACGAAGTACGTCGGTCAGAAGCGGTTCTCGCTGGAGGGCGGCGAGTCCGTCATCCCGCTGCTCGACGCGATCATCGACTCCGCCGCCGAGTCCCGTCTCGACGAGGTCGTCATCGGCATGGCCCACCGCGGCCGGCTCAACGTCCTCGCGAACATCGTCGGCAAGTCGTACGCGCAGATCTTCCGCGAGTTCGAGGGCAACCTCGACCCGAAGTCGATGCACGGCTCCGGCGACGTCAAGTACCACCTGGGCGCCGAGGGCACCTTCACCGGTCTGGACGGCGAGCAGATCAAGGTCTCGCTGGCCGCGAACCCCTCGCACCTGGAGGCGGTCGACCCGATCCTGGAGGGCATCGCCCGCGCCAAGCAGGACATCATCAACAAGGCCGGTACCGACTTCACGGTCCTGCCGCTCGCGCTCCACGGCGACGCGGCCTTCGCGGGCCAGGGCGTCGTCGCCGAGACGCTCAACATGTCGCAGCTGCGCGGCTACCGCACCGGCGGCACCGTCCACGTCGTGATCAACAACCAGGTCGGCTTCACCGCCGCCCCGGAGTCCTCTCGCTCGTCGATGTACGCGACGGACGTGGCCCGCATGATCGAGGCGCCGATCATCCACGTGAACGGTGACGACCCGGAGGCCGTCGTCCGCGTCGGACGGCTCGCCTTCGAGTTCCGTCAGACGTTCAACAAGGACGTCGTCATCGACCTGATCTGCTACCGCCGCCGCGGCCACAACGAGGGCGACAACCCGCAGTTCACCAACCCGCAGATGGTCCGTCTGATCGACAAGAAGCGGTCGGTGCGCAAGCTCTACACCGAGTCGCTGATCGGCCGCGGCGACATCACGCTGGAAGAGGCGGAGCAGGCGCTCCAGGACTTCCAGGGCCAGTTGGAGAAGGTCTTCGCGGAGGTCCGCGAGGCCACCTCGCACGCCGGTCCCGTCCAGGTCCCGGACGTGCAGGCGGAGTTCCCGGTGGCCGTGGAGACCGCGGTCTCCCAGGAGGTCGTCAAGCGGATCGCCGAGTCGCAGGTCAACATCCCCGACACGGTCACCGTCCACCCGCGCCTGATGCCGCAGATGCAGCGCCGCGCCGCCTCGGTGGAGGACGGCACGATCGACTGGGGCATGGGCGAGACCCTGGCCATCGGCTCGCTGCTGATGGAGGGCACGCCGGTCCGCCTCTCCGGCCAGGACACCCGCCGCGGCACGTTCGGCCAGCGCCACGCGGTCCTGGTCGACCAGGGCACGGGCGAGGACTACACCCCGCTCCAGTACCTGACCGCCGAGCAGGCCCGCTACAACGTCTACGACTCGCTGCTCAGCGAGTACGCGGCGATGGGCTTCGAGTACGGCTACTCCCTGGCCAGGCCGGACGCGCTGGTCATGTGGGAGGCGCAGTTCGGTGACTTCGTCAACGGCGCGCAGACCATCGTGGACGAGTTCATCTCGTCGGCCGAGCAGAAGTGGGGCCAGACCTCCGGCGTCACGCTGCTGCTGCCGCACGGCTACGAGGGCCAGGGCCCGGACCACTCGTCCGCCCGCCCCGAGCGCCTGCTCCAGATGTGCGCGCAGAACAACATGACGATCGCGATGCCCACGCTGCCGTCGAACTACTTCCACCTGCTGCGCTGGCAGGTCCACAACCCGCACCACAAGCCGCTCGTCGTCTTCACCCCGAAGTCGATGCTGCGTCTGAAGGCGGCGGCGTCCACGGCGGAGGAGTTCACCACCGGCGGCTTCCGTCCGGTGATCGGCGACAGCAGCGTGGACCCGGCCGCGGTCCGCAAGGTCGTCTTCTGCACCGGCAAGGTCTACTACGACCTGGACGCCGAGCGGCAGAAGCGCGGCGTCACGGACACCGCGATCCTCCGCCTGGAGCGGCTGTACCCGCTGCCGGGCGCGGAGCTCCAGGCCGAGATCGCCAAGTTCCCGAACGCCGAGAAGTACCTGTGGGCCCAGGAGGAGCCGGCGAACCAGGGTGCCTGGCCGTTCATCGCGCTCAACCTGATCGACCACCTGGACCTGGCGGTCGGCGCCGACATCCCGCACGGCGAGCGGCTGCGGCGCATCTCGCGCCCGCACTCCTCGTCCCCGGCGGTCGGCTCGGCCAAGCGCCACCAGGCGGAGCAGGCGCAGCTCGTCAGCGAGGTCTTCGACGCCTGACCCGTACGGAACGGATCGGAGGGCCCGGTCCCGCGTCACTGTGACGCGGGGCCGGGCCCTCCGGCGTGCTCGAAGCCCCGTGCGTACGGGCCCGGCCGCGTGCCCGTCCCCCTGAGGCCGCGCCCCCGCCGTCAGGTCAGCGGCGGCTCGAAGTCCCAGTAGGGGCGGTTGCGGGAGCGGGCCGCGACCGTGTGGACGTGCTGGGCGCCCAGCGTGGTCACCAGGTCGTCCAGCGCCTCCTGTTCGACCTTCTCGGCGCGCTGCCCGTCCCGCAGATCCCGCAGGTCGCAGGCGTGCGCGATCCGGGCCGAGAGGGTCAGCGGGTGGGTACGGCCCAGCGTTTCGGTGGCCCGGACGACGGTCTCGTTGCTGAGCGCCGCCGCCCGCTCCGGGTCGCCGGTGATGTTGCGCAGCGCCGACGTGTTGATGGCGCACCCCAGGGTCCAGGGGTGGGTCTCGCCGACCGCCCGCCCCATGTCCGTGAGCGCGTTCTCGGTGAGGTCGAGCGCCTGGTCGCGTTCGCCGACGCTGCGCAGGACCAGCGCGTGGTTGGAGCGGGTGCCCGCGACGTACGGGTGGCCCTCGCCCAGCATCGTCACATAGCCGTCGACGACCCGTTCGCTTATGTCCCTGGCCCGGTCGATGTCGCCGTGCTCGCGGGCGAAGCAGCTCTGGCCGGCCGCGAACATCATGGTCAGCGGATCCCGTTCGCCGAGGACCCGTTCGCAGCTCTCCAGGACCTGGGTGAACAGCGCCCCGGCCCGGCCCCGTTCGCCCGAGCGGTACAGGCACAGGGCGAGGTTGAACTCGGCGCGCAGGGTCTGCGGGTTGTCCCGGCCGAGGATCGTCCGGTGGATGCGGGCGCTCTGCGACTGGATCGATTCGGCCTCGCCGTAGCGGCCGAGGAGCCGCAGGTCCGTCGCGTAGTTGATCTCGGAGTAGAGGGTCCAGCTGTGGCGCGGCCTGAGCAGTTGCCGACGGGCGTCCAGGGTGCGGCGGTTGAGCTCCAGGGACTCCTTGTACCGGCCGAGCAGACGGAGCGAGATGGCCAGGTTGTTCTGGGCGTTGAGGGTACGGGAGTCCTGCTCGCCCAGGAGTTCGCGGAAGGAGGTGAGGAGCCCCCGGGAGATCTCGTACGCCTCGTCGTACCGGCCGAGGCCGCGCAGGTCGGCGGCGAGTCCGCCGGCCGCCCGCAGGTGTTCCAGGTCCTGTTCGCCGCGTTCCTCGCGGAGGTGTTCCACGGCGGCGCGCTCGATGGCCTCCGTACCGGCGTAGTCGCCGACGGCGCGCAGCAGGTTGGCGTAGTGGTAGCTGAGGTCCCAGATCCTCGGGTGGGTCTCGCCGAGGAGCCGCCGCCAGGCGTCCAGGGCGCGCCTGCCGAGGTTGATGCCCGCCCGGTACTCGCCCGAAAGGTACATGTAGCGCAGGCAGTTGAGGACCAGGGTGTGCATCGCGGGGTCGGTGCTCTTGAGCACGTCGGCCCACTTGAGGTGCGGGGTGATCTCCGCGTACCGGGGCCACAGCCGGGTGTCGGTGGGGCGCATGGGGTCCGCCTCCACGAGTGCGCGGCGGACCACCTCGATGAACTCCGCGTGGTCCTGCGAGGGCATGTCCTGGTGGACGATCTGGTGGACCATGCGGTGCATGTAGAGCGAGTCGCCCGCCGCGCCGGCGAGCGAGGGCTCGCTGACCGCGTCGTGGACCTCGCGCTCGCCGACCCCGGCGGCCCGGACGACCGCGTACTGCCGCAGCTTGTTGATCGCGCGCGCCCAGCGCACCGGGTCGTCGACCAGGCCGCGCAGCTTCTCGGGGAGGGTGTCCGGGGGCAGGTCGCGCACCAGGCGTACGGGGATGGCGCCCGGCGCGAAGAAGGTGCACAGGCGCAGCAGGTCGACCGATTCGGGGACGGTCTCGCGGAGTTTGTTGAGCAGTATCGACCAGCCGGTCTGGAAGGCGAGCGGGAAGTCGCTGGAGATCCGGACGACGTCCTGGTCGACACCGTCCTTGAGCAGGTCGATGTAGGCCTCGACGGACATGTCGGAGTCGTTGAGCCAGCCGGCCGTCTGGTCGAGCAGCAGCGGCAGGTCCTCCAGGGCCTCCGCGAGCCGGCCCGCCTCGTCGTAGGTGAGGCGGGGGGCGCGGCGGCGGACGAACGCCACCGACTCCGTGCGGTCGTAGACGGGGACTTCCAGCAGGGTGCTGTTGTGCTCGCCCCACTCCGGGTTGCGCGCCGTGATCAGCACATGGCCGGGGCCGGTGGGGACGAGGTCCCAGATCTGGTCCGGTTCGTCGGCGCCGTCCAGGATGAGCAGCCAGCGGCTGTACGGGTCGCCGCGGCGCAGCGCGTCCCGGGCCGCCCGCAGCCGCTCGCCGTACTCCACGCCGGTCGACAGCCCGAGCGCGGGGGCGAGTGCGGCCAGTCGCTGGCGGCAGGTGACGCGCTTGTCGGCGGAGACCCACCACACCACGTCGTACTCGGCGCCGAAGCGGTGGGCGTACTCGGCGGCGAGCTGTGTCTTGCCGACGCCGGACATGCCGTGGAGGGTGACCACCCCGGCGCCCCTGGCGGCCTGTTGGAGGGCGTGGTGGGCGGCGTCGAGCAGGGGCTCGCGGCCGGTGAAGCGGGTGTTGCGGCGGGGGACGCCGTCCCAGATGTCGGGCGACTCGCCGGGGTAACGGGGGCCGCGCCGGGGCCCGTCGGGCTCGCCTTCGCGCAGCCCTTCCGTGGTCAGTCCGAGCTGGGTCAGCAGCCGCCTCTCGGCCTCCTGTTCGCCGACGGTGTCCAGGCCGACGGCGGCGAAGACGGCGGCGGCGCCGGGCAGTTTCTCCGCCTCGTTGGTGACGGAGACGCCGAAGAACCGGTCGCGCTCGGCGGCCACCACTTCGCGCAGCGCGGTGTTCCACTCGTCGTGGCCGCGCGGGCCGAGCTGGAAGTACCACTGGCTGACGACGACGAGCACGGGGCCGGGTGCGAGCAGGAGGTCGCGCAGGCACTGCGTCAGTGTCATGTCGTCCGGCGGGTCCCACCGCTGGTAGGAGACGGTCAGTCCGCGCCGTTCGAGACGGTCGCCGATCCAGGCCGCCCAGGGGCGGTTGTACCCGGCGAAACTGATCGTGACCGCCCGGGGCCCGGTAGCTCCAACTGACTTACGCGCTCCGGGCATTCGACCGTCTCCCTGCATCGTCATACGCCCTTTTAACATACCCCGGACCGGCTCGGATCCATCCTGGTGCGCGCCGTCTCACGTTGCGTTCCTTTGGCGCCAGATCATCCGTGCCGTACGGACGTAGGAGGCGGCCCGGGCGCGGTGGCCGGGCGGCGGCGGGCTGTCGGCGAGCCGGTGGTACATCGAGATCATCTCGTTGACGAGGACGCGTCCCTCCCTGGTGAGGGCCCCTGAACCGGCCAGCACGGGCAGGACCGCGCCGACCTGTTCGCTGGTGCGGGCGTGTTCGGCCCACGCCTGGTCGCGGACGGCGAGGCGGTCCGCGCCGAGGGCGAGGCGCTGCCAGTGGTCGGCGAGCGCGATGTGCGAGTACGCGCCCTGGAGCAGCCCGTCGAAGGGGCGGGGGTCGGAGCGCCAGGGCGCGAAGTGCCGGGGCGCGCCGTCCTCGTGGTGGAGCGGGGTGAGGGCGGCGAGCGCGGCGAGTTTGGTGTGCTGGAGTTCGTGCACGAGGGTCGACGCGAAGTAGGCGGGGGTCGCGGGGCGGCTGGTGAGGACCGCGCCGAACGCCTCGCGGCGGGTGCCGCTGCACTGCGCGGAGCCGTCGCCGGCGGGGGTGGAGCCGGGCGGCGGTGCGAGCGGTACGAGGCAGTGCAGCAGGGTGGCGGCCTCCGCCACGCGGTGCGGGCCGCCGGTCCGCAGCAGCGGCTCCACCCCGGCCCAGGTCCGCGCCCACCGCGTACGGTGGCGCGCGTCGAGCCGGATGACGGAGGACAGCCCGCCCCGCGCCACTCCGGTGCCCGCGGAGCGGTACGGGTCGATGTCGTCCAGCGGTACGGGGGCGGCCCCGGGCCGTACCGGGGGCAGCGCGAGGACGGGCAGCCACCGCGGGTCACCGCTCCCGTCCCCGGCGTCGGCGTCCAGGCGTACGGTGACGGGCGCGGCGCCCTCCTGTCGTAACGTCAACCGCCCTCCGGCCAGGGCGACATCGACCGGGATGGGCTCGTCCCGGCCGGTGCGCAGGGCGCCCAGGGCGGGCAGCACGAGCAGGCCGTCGCGGGCGGTGAGCCGGACCCGGAAGGGCAGTCGGGCGCGGAGCGCGGCGGTGGCGGCGAGGGCGCTGAAGTGGTCCAGATCGGCGGCGAGCCGGGGGGCGTCGGCCGGTCCCGCGGCGATCAGGCCGTGCAGACAGCGCTGCGCCCAGGGGCCGGCCAGCGGGTAGAGCAGCACGGCCCGTACGGCTGTACGACCGGCCCGCTCGGCGGCCTCCAGCAGCGCCCAGTCGTCGCGCAGCCGGGCGAGCGCGGCGGGCGGGCAGAGCGCGGCGGGGGCGTCGGCCGCCGCGTCGAGCAGGGCCCGCAGCAGGACGAGCCGGCGGGTGTGCTGGTCGCGGACGAGCAGCCCGAGCGCGTCGGCGCCGCCTTCGGTGCGGCCGAGTGCGCGCAGGGCCTCCTCGGGGACGGCGGCGCTCACCGCGGGGCCCCGGGCGCGGATACGGGCACCGGCGGCGCGACGGCCTCGGTGAGCCGGGCGGCGACATGGCGGATCAGCCGGTCGAGGTCGGCGCAGTAGACGGAGCGCTGGGTGAAGCCGTGGCCCGCGCGGTAGCGGTGGGCGTAGTGGCCGCCGCCGCAGACCGTGAGCAGCGGGCAGGCCCGGCACGCGGCGGCCAGCGCGGCGGCGCCCGCCTGCCGGGCGGCGACCCCGGGGTGGCGCAGGGCGTCGTCGAAGGAGTGGCCGCGGATGTTCAGCCCGGTGGCGGCGGCGGTGTCGTAGGCGGACTTGAGGGAGTCGACCTGTTCGATCGCGCCGTCCGTCTCGACGACGACGGCGTTGACCGGGTCGAGTCCCAGGGATTCCGTCGCGCCCGGCAGTCCCAGCAGCAGCGCCAGACACTCCTCGAAGAGCCGTACCCGGGTCTCCCGCCGGCCGGCCCGCCACCAGCGGTCGAAGACGGCGGTCAGCCAGTCGCCGTACGGGGTGGGCCGGCCGGGGCCCGCGGCCGCCGGCTCCCGGTCGCCGGGCCCGGCGGCGGGCAGGCCGGGCGGCGGGCTGGTCCAGTTGCCGTGCGGCAGCAGCAGATCGAGCGCGGGCGGGCGCAGCTCCAGCAGGGATTCGTACAGCTCGACCGGGTCGGTGCGCGGGTCGACGACGGTGAGGATCCCCGCGTACGCCTCCGGGCGGTGCGCGGCGAGCAGCCGGGCGCCGCGCGCGGCGGCGGCGAAGGACGGGCGTCCCGCGTGGTCGGTGCGTGCCGTGTTGTGCGCGGCCCGTCCGCCGTCGAGGCTGATGCCGACCCGTACGGAGTGCCGGGCGAGGGTGGTGACCGCCCGCTCGGTGAGCAGGGTGCCGTTGGTCTGGACGGTGGCGTGGACCGTACGGGAGGGGCCCGCCCGGTCACGTACGGCGTCGGCGAAGGCCCCGAGCCGCGCGGCGCCGACGAGCAGCGGCTCCCCGCCGTGCAGGACGAGGGCCAGCTCGCGCAGCGCGTGGGCGTGGGCGTGTTCCGCGATCCGGTCGGCCGTGCGGTCCAGGATCTCGGGCGACGCGGCGGCGGGGCGGGTGCGCCAGGTGCGGTCGGGGCCCGCGTAGAGATAGCAGTAGCGGCAGGCGAGGTTGCAGCGGCCGTGGACCTTCACGATGAACTGCGCGAAGGGCACGGCTCCGGGGCCCGGCGCGGAGCCGGGGCCCGGCGCGGAGCCGGGGCCCGGCGCGGAGCCGGGGCCCGGCGCGGAGCCGGGGCCCGGCGCGGAGCCGGGGCCCGGCGCGGAGCCGGGG
>NZ_JBIWFO010000004.1:291558-433841 GCF_044763125.1 Streptomyces sp. NPDC096310
GCCCGGCGCGGGCTCGGCGCCGCGCGGCGTCCCCTGTCGAGACACCACTGCGCACCCCCATGCCGTACAGAGTCGTCGGGCGGCCCGGTCCCGGGCGCCGGCGGAACCGAACTCTCCGCCCAGAGGGTCCTGCCCCGTAACGTCCTCCTCAGAACGCGTTGTTGAATCCCCAGAGCATTTCGCGGGGCTGCTCGGCCCGGCCGCGCAGATCCGCCATCACCTCGCTGAGCACCGGGTGGTCGAGGGTCCGCAGGGACGCCAGGTCGAGGGCCAGCAGATCCGGCAGCTCACCGGCCGTACCGGACGGCGTGCCCGCCGCGCCGCCGGGCCCGGCCTCGTACCCCTCGTACTTCTCGTTCTCCCGCTCCGTGCCGTGCGCCGCGTCGGTCATCACGCCTCCCCCTCATGTCACTACGGCGCGCACCGCTCAGCGTTCCAGCTCGGCCAGCCGGTCCGCGGTCGAACGGGCCGTCTCGCCGCCGCCGTCCGGCAGCTTGCGCCACTCCGTGCGGGCCGACCGGTACGCCTCACGCGCCGCCCGGGGCCGACCCGCCTCCTCATAGGTCCTACCCCGCCAGTGGCCGGCCGCAGCACGCAACGCGATGGCTTCCAGTCGTTGGCGCGGATTCTCCATCTCCTCCTCGGCGGTCCTGGCCGCGTCCGCCGCGTCCCGGAACGCCTCGGCCGCGTCGTCCAGCCGGGCCGGGCGGTGCAGCGTGCGGTAGGCGTCGAAGTGGGAGCGGCCCAGCTCCAGCCAGCAGCGCGCGGCCGTCAGCGGGTCGCGGGCCTCCTGCGCGGCGAGCCCGAAGAGGTGTTCCGCCTCGCGCAGATCCACCCGGTCGTCGTTGATCCGGTGGCGCAGCATCAGCGCCTGGCCCAGCATCAGCAGCCGCTCCGCCTGGCGGGCGGTGCCGGTCGCCGTCTCCGTACGGCAGTCGCGCAGCACCCGTACCGCCGCGCCGGCGTACGGCGCCCCGTCCGGGAGCCCGGCGCGCCGCAGCACGGTGGCGCCCCACTCGGCGAGCAGGTCCGCGTGGGCCCGGGAGTCGCGCGCGGTGGAGCGGGCGGCGCGGGCGAAGAAGTCGGCGGCGTCGTCCAGATCGTCAGGGTCCTCGGACCGTTCGTAGCGGGCCACCCTGACCCGTCCGGCGCGGATCCTGAGCGAGGCGAGCAGCCGCTCGTCCCGTACGGTCGCCAGCGACTGGTCGACGAGGGTCGCGGCCTCCTCCAGGCCCTCCCCGGAGCGGAGCAGCGCGTCCACCAGGTCGAGCAGGATACGGGCCTGAGTGCCCACGGTGTGACCGCCGGGGGTGAGCGCCTTGCGCAGCGAGCGGGCCGCCTGGGCGGCGTACACCTGGGCCTGTTCGGGGTCGGCGGTCGCACCGGAGAGCCGCAGCAGGGTCCTGCCGTGCGCGAGCGGGAGCCCCGTCGGCCGGTTCTCCTGGTCGGGCCAGACGTCGGCGAACGCCTCCAGCATGCCGATCGCCCCCTGGAGCAGCGCGCTGTCGCCGCCGAGCCGCCACTGCGCCTCCAGGGCGCGCACCCGGTCCAGCGTGAGCCGCAGCGCCTCGCCGGGGGCGAGTCCGGGCGCCGCGCAGGCCACGGTGTACTCGCGGTCGGCGCGGCGCAGCAGCTCCAGGGCGCCGGACCGGTCGCCGCGCCGCCGCCGGTCGTCGGCCGCCGCGTGCAACACCTTGGCCAGGACGGCCCGTTCGCGTACGGCCCGGGGGTGGGCGGTGGCCCGTTCGGCGGCGCGCTCCGCCTCGCCGAGCAGTTCGCCGCCGCCCTGGACCTCCCAGAGCCGGAGCAGACAGCGGGCGAACTCGGCCCACAGCTCGGGGTCGGAGCCGCCGGGCGCCTCGCGTTCGGTGGCGCCGCGCAGCAGTTGTACGGCGTCGATCAGGTACTGGACCATGCTGTCCGACTCGAACTGCGCGGTCAGTTCGCGGGCGCTCTCGACGGCCGCGTTGACCGGTTGCGGCGCGGTGCCGGGCCCGCCGCCGTTGAGTCCGTACGCCGCGAACTGCTCGGGCAGCGGCATGAACTGCTCCAGTACGCGGGCGGCGACCTCGGCGAAGGGGTGCGGGACGCGCGGTCCGCCGCCGGGACCGCCACCGTCCGGGCCGAACTCCCCGCCGAACTCGGCGTCCTCGTCCGGGTCGTCGCCCGGGTGGAGGGGTCCGTGGCGTTCGTTGCCGAGCTGTGCGAGGGCCAGCGCGGGGAAGTTGGGGCCGCCGCGGCCGAAGCGCTGCTCTATGTACTCGGAGCAGTGCTTCAGTACGAGGATGGCCTCGTCCCGGCCCAGCGGGCCGAGCAGCGCCTCCTGGACGCCGGGGGTGAACTCGTACCAGGGTCCGTCGTCCGCGCCGTCGCCCTTGCTGCGTGAGAGCAGGCCGCTGAGCAGCACCTCGGCGAGTTCGGAGGGGCCCGAGTCGGGCAGCATCGTGCGCTGGACGAGCTGCATCACCGGCAGACAGAGCGGGGCCGCGGCGAGATAGACGGCGAGCTGTCCGGCGACCGGGGAGGCCGCCGAGCGGAAGCGGCTGACGAGCTGGAGCGAGGACATCCGGTCGCCAGGGCGCGGTGCGGGCGCCGGAGGCTGGTCGGCGCGCACCCAGCCGACCGCGCCGGAGATCCGGCCCGCGCCGGTGCCGGAGAGCAGCCGCGCCCAGGCGCCGAGCGCGCCCGCGACGGGCGGCAGTACGGGGACGGCGAGGGCGCCGGGCCGGGCGGCGGGCGCGGTGGCCGCGTCGCCGCCGACCTTCAGCACGGCGGCGCCGGCCGGTCCCTCGCCCCGGGAGAGGACCCCGTAGGTGACGGGCAGTCTGGTCCGGTTCCACATGCGCTGCGGCAGCGGCTGGAGGACGGCGGTGGGCGCCTGGCGGCCGAGCTGGTGCAGCAGCCGGTGGGCACGCCCGCTGTGCCAGAGGGGGCCCGCGCAGTCGCTGACGACGACGGTGACGCGGCGTCCGGTCGGATCGCTGAGCCGGTCGGCCGAACTGAGCGGCGCGGCGGCCGGGTCGGGGCTTCTGCTGACGGCGGGCGCGCCGTCGGGCCCCTGGTGGAGATAGCGCGTCTGCACATCACGGAAGGCGCCCAACTGGCCGAAGATCTGCTGGAGTTCGGCGAAGAGCCGTTCCCAGACCCGCATCGACGACGAGGCATCCATCACGAGCTGCAGAATCGCGTCCCCGCGCGAGACCCCACGGAACACCGGAATGATCAGCCCGCCGGCCCGGGCACTCAGCTCTACGGTCGCCACCTCGTCAAGGGTACGGCGCAGCGGGGGCGCGGAGGGCCGGTACCGCTGAAGCGGACGAAGGGCGCGCTGGAGTTCGAGGGGCGCGGGGAGCGCGGGGGCGGCCGGTACGCCCAGGGTGAGCGCGGCGGCGGCGCCCCCCGAACGGGTCCCGGAGGCGCGCGCTCCGGCCGGGCGCGGCACGGGGTGGAGGGCGATGCGCGGGTCCTCGACCGGGAGGCCCTGCAGCCGCTCGGGCGTGTCGTCGCCGTTCGCCCGAGACGTTCCCTCCGTACCGCCGGGACCGGGCGGGACGCGGGGGTCCTGCGCTCCGGCCCGCCCCGGTCCCCGCAGGCCGGCGCGGGGGGCCTCGCCGGGCCCGGCACCGGCCGGCGCTCCACGGTCGCGTCGGGTCTGCTGCGCGAGCCAGAGGGCGTCGCAGAGCTGCTCGGCATCGGGGTCGAGCCCGGCGCCGCGCAGCCGCGCGACGAGCGCGGCGAGGCGCGAACTGTCGTACGGGGGCGGCTCACCGGCGCCGCGGTCCGCCGCGCCCGCGTCATCCTCGGCCGGACTCCCCGCGCCGGGGACGCCGGGAAGCGGAACCGGAGCCGAAGCCGCCGGAACCGGAGCGCCAGGAGCCGTGCCTGCCGGATTCGGAGCGCCCGGCACCGGGACCGCCGGATCCGGAGTCGAAGGTTCCGCCCCGGTGACGGCTCCGTACCCGTGTCCCGGTTCCGGCTCGCTCGCCGGGCCGTGGCGCCCCGTGACGTCGGGCATCAGCGCATCACCTCGGTCGGTCGAGTCGCTGGATGAGCAGGTCGGCGAGGCGGTCACGGCCGGCGGGCGCGGCGGTGTCGGTGAGGTAGATCGCGTTCAGGAGCTGGTCGGTGGCGATCAGTTCGCTGCGCGAGCGCTCCAGGAAGTGCGCGATGAGATCATCGCCCGCGCGCGCCGCCTCGTCGCCGAGGTGGGCCCGTACGAAGGTGGCGAGCCGCTGGTGGTCAGGCCGGCCCAGCTCCAGATGGATGCAGCGGCGCATCAGGGGCGCCGGGAAGTCGCGCTCCCCGTTGCTGGTCAGGACGGTGAACGGGAAGGCGCGGCACTGCACCCGGCCGCCCCTGATCCGTACCTTCCTGCCGTCGTCGGTCAGGACCTCGGCCTCGCCGTCGGGCAGCCGGTCGGCGATCCGCTCCAGCTCCGGAATGCCGAACTCGCCCTCTTCCAAGACGTTGAGCAGGTCGTTCGGCAGGTCGATGTCGCTCTTGTCCAGCTCGTCGATGAGCAGGACGCGCGGCTGCCCGGAGGGGAGCAGCGCCGTACCGAGCGGGCCGAGCCTGATGTAGCTGCCGATGTCCGCAGACGGGTCCTGACCCGGGCTCACCCCGGTGCCGGCCGCGGCGCTGTGCGCGGCGAGCTGGACGTCCTGGAGGCGGGCGATCGCGTCGTAGTGGTAGAGCCCGTCCTGCAGCGTGGAGCGGCTGACGATGGGCCAGCGCAGCACCCGGCCGAGCCCGAGTTCGTGCGCGACGGAGTGGGCCAGGGTGGACTTGCCCGCGCCGGGGCTGCCGGTGACGAGCAGCGGACGGCGCAGATAGAGCGCCGCGTTGATCATCTCCAGCTCCTCGGCGCCGGGGCGGTGCAGCTCCGCCTCGTGCCGGTACCCGCCGAGCCGCCGGTCGGCGGAGCCGTCACCACCACCGGATCCGTCACCACCGGAGCCGTCCGCGCCCGCGCCGTCACCGGCCCCGTTCTCCGGCAGGGAGCCACCACGGCCCGCGAAGTCCCGCCAGGGCGGCGGCGGGGGCAGTTGGGCGATGCCGTCGTGCGGTTCGCCGGCCCCTCGGTAGATGAGCCATTCGCTGGGTTCACTCATGGTGATGTCCTCGTCCTCACTCGTCCGCCGGGGGCGGCAGCCGCCGAAGCTGCTTCACCGTAGCGATCCGGGCCGTACCCCGTAAGGGTCTTCCACGAGCCGGGCCCTGGACGGTGCTCCACATCTCTCACGGCGCCTCCAGCAACTGTCCTGAGCCGGGCAGCGGATGGTGCGGATCGTCGTAGAACAGCGCCACTCCGTCCGACCAGAACATCTCCGCACGGCCCGCGTGCACGCCCTGCCGCAGCTCCATCAGGATCCGCGGCAACTGCGCGGCGCCGTCCGCCTCCGCCACCGTGTGCACGGCCCGCCGGTGGAACTCCGCGCAGACCGACTCGGGCCGGCTCTCGCCGCGCCGCAGCAGCGCGACATGGAAGCCGCCGCGCACGACCCTGCCCAGACCGGCCGCGGTCTCGCCGTCCGGCTGGGCCGCGTAACGGCAGAGCACGGGCACCGTCTCGTACGCCAGGGAGCGCAGCCGCTCCTCCTGCGGTACGGGTACCCGTAATCCGTCCTCGCAGTCGATGATCTCGGCCTGTACCGCGGCCCCCGCCGTACGGCTCCAGCGCGAGCGGTGCTCCCTGGCCTCCTCCTCGGAGAGCGGCGGCTCCCGGTCGGAGCAGCGCACCACCACCGGGCGCAGGGCGCCGAGCGGCGGTTCGTCCGGTGCGAGGCGCCACGCCTCGACCTCCAGACCGAGCTGCTGGGGGGCGACGGCGACCTGGAGCACGGCCGGGCTGTCCGGCTCGTCGCACCGGCGGAACGCCTCCGTCAGCGACCCGGTCAGCCGGGCGGGCAGCGCGCTGCCCGAGGTGCCGCGGCTGTCCTCGGCGACGGGCAGCACCTCCCCGCTGTGCCGGGCGACACCGACGCGCCAGTCGTAGCTGTCGCGCTCCCAGCCGCGCGGCTCCAGCTCCAGCAGGACGAAGGAGTGCTCACCGGCGCGGGGCCGCTCCCCGTACGCCGGGGCCGCGCGCCGCTGAGCGCGGTCCGTACGGTGGCGGGCCGCGGACCACAGCAGCGCGATCTCGTTGCGGAAGTTCCGCGAGAGCTGGTCGTCGGCGACGAACTTCACCCAGTCCCAGAGCGCTTCCTCGGCCGCCGCGGTGGCCCCCGTGACATACGGGCGCTCGGCGGCGATGGCGCTCATGCAGTAGCGCAGGACGAGTTCGAGCGCGGCGCCGCCGCCGCGCGTCTCGTACAGCGCGCCGAGCCCGTCCCGCCAGCTCCGCGGCGCCGGATAGCGCTCCACGCGGTCCACGCCCGGCAGCCGGACCAGCAGATCGAGCAGGCTGTGCGTGGAGACCGGCGGCGGCAGCTCGGCCAGCTTGCCGAGCAGCAGGATCCGCTGCTGCGGGCTGAGCGCGCGGTCGGCCCCCGCGCCCAGCGAGTTCTGTACGTCGGCCCAGGTCCAGCCGGCGCCCGCCCGGGTCAGCTGCCGGTCCGCGTGGTACCGGTCATGGGCGTGGAAGACCGCCTGGTAGTCGTCGTCGGCCTCGGCCCCGGCCATCGCCGCGGGCACGGGCAGCGAGCGCAGCCGCTCGATACCGATGGACGTGCCGCCCATCCCGCCGACGAGCTGGGACTTCAGTACGCCGACCACCTCGCCGCGCGCCAGGTCGACCGCGGGCCCGCCGGACACCCCCGGCGGCAGCACGTCCCCGCCGAGCCGCACCTGCTCGTCCTCCGGGTCCGACCAGCCGCCGACCGTGCCCTGGACGGACAACTGCCCGCTGAGCCGCTTGATCCGGCCGCCGACCTCCGTCCAGCCGGAGTAGAGCACCGAGCCGCCGCCGAAGAACGCGGCGGGGCGCTCCGTGACGTACACGCAGGCGTGCTCGACGGGCCGGCGGAGCCGGACGAGCGCGAGATCGGGGGCGGGCCAGCCGCCCCCGCGTACCCCCGCCGGGCCGGGGTCGCCGGGCGACGGCTCGGGCAGCGCGGCGACCACCGTGCCGGACACGGCGGTCTCGCCGCTGCGGGGGCCGGTTTCGAAGATCACTGTCACGTCCCGCCCCTCCCCCTGCAACGCCACATGCGCGCACGTGAGAACCCAGCTCGGGGCGATGAAGAAGCCACTCCCCAGAAAGCTTCCGCCCGGCCCCTCAGGGACATACCCCCGGTCCGGGCCATGGATGCGCACGGTCGCCGCCATGACGAGGTCGCGCAGCGCACTGCGGGTGCTCCCCCCATCGGCCGGCCCGCCCTGCTCGACCCGGCCGAGCCCGTCGATCATGTGCCGCTCCCGGCCGGGGGCGTGGACCCGTCGGGGTGCGCCGGTGCGCCGGGGGGCGCGCCCCCGGGCGGTGCCGGCGCCCGCGGCGGCGCGGGGTGCGGGACCGCCGGCGGGGCCGACGGTGGCGGTGGTGTCGGCGGTACGGGCGGCCGCTGCGCCTGCGGCGGCACCAGCGGCGGCGCGGACAGGTCGGCGGGCGGTCCGCCGCCGGTCCAGGTGAGCGTGACCTTGATCCCTCCCTTGGCCTCGCCGTCGGCGAGCAGCCCGACGACCTTCCCCGATTTCGCGGTGAGTTCGATCCCGAACTCGATACTGACCTCGTCGGGCCTGACCGCGCGCAGCGGCCCGACGAGCGAACGCGCGACGCTGGTCACGACTCCCTGCAGGCTCTCGACCCGGGCCTGTACCTGGTCGGCGAACCCGGTGTCCGAGTACGTCAGCCCCCCGGAAGGGCCGGTCAGCTCCTCGGCACCGGAGATCCGGGCCCATACGGGTGTGCCGTCCGGCATCTCGATGCGCGCGACACTGGCCTCTCCATCACCCATGGCATCCCCATTTCCCCCAATTCCCCGCAGGTTAGCGGCAGTACGCCGCCGACGCGAGGCGCACCGGTGAGGACGGCGGTTCGCGCCCGAACGGTTCTCGCGTCCCTCACCGGCGCCGGCCGGCCGTCACGGCAGGCATGAAGACCAGGCATTAAGCTGAGGACCATGTACTTCACGGACCGCGGGATCGAGGAACTGGAGAAGCGGCGCGGCGAGGAGGAGGTCACTTTCGAGTGGCTGGCCGAGCAGTTGCGCACCTTCGTCGACCTCAACCCCGACTTCGAGGTGCCGGTCGAGCGGCTGGCCACCTGGCTGGCCCGGCTGGACGACGAAGACGAAGACGACGAGGACGCGTAGCCGGCCGGCTCACTCCCCGCCGGTTCGGAGCCGGTCGTACGCCAGTCCCAGCACCCCCTGCGCGATCAGCAGCGCCCCCGCGAAGGCCCAGCCCGCGCTGCGTCGGCGTACCGCCCACACCGCCAGCGGGGCGCCCGCCGCGAGCTGTACGGCGCCGAGCAGCCGCGCCCGGGGCCCGTGCAGCCAGGGGCCGAGCGGTCCGTCCTCGACCTCGTCCAGCTCGGCCCGTACCGCGTCGCGCCAGCCCGCCCACTCGATCTGCTCGGCCCCAGGCTGCACCCGGGCCACCTCGCGGAGCCGGTCGGCCGGTTCGCCCGGGGTGAGGCCCGCCGGGAGGATGAGGCCGGTGCGGGTGAGGACCGCGGAGAGCGCGAGCAGCCGGGCCCGCGCGTCGGCGTCCGGGTCGCCCAGGGTCAGCGGCTCCAGCGCCTGGAGGTCCAGTACGGGGTCGAGGCCGAGCCGGGCCGCGAAGGTCCGCATCGCCTCGTCCTCACCGGCCGCGGTGCCGTCCGCGAGCCAGGTGTAGCCGACCGTACGGCGGAAGCCCGCGGCCAGGACGTAGCCCGCCCGGTCCGGGTCCCACCACAGCGCGAGCACCGGCCAGTTCACGCCGACGGCGAGCGCGGTGGCCCATCCCGCGACCACCCGGTCGACCGGTTCCGTACCGTCGAGCCACGGCTTTCCCTCCGGGACCAGCAGGCTCCAGCCCTGGCCGGCCGGGGTCAGCAGCAGCTTCTCGCGGAGCAGATGGGCGGCGGGCCGTACCGCCGCCGGTTCGGCCCGGCAGAGCAGCAGCGCACCTGCGGATGTCGCGTTCATGGCCCTTACGCTAGGGCACTTTGCCCCGATAAGAGCGCCGGCCGTGGCCCGTTCCGCCGTCCGGTCTTGACTTTCCGTAACCGCGATATATCGTGTTCTCCAAGAGACGCGATATGTTGCGTCAAGCCGTGCCCCGGGAGGTCAGCACCATGGCAGAGTCGACGTGGCAGGTCACCGAGGACGAGCGGCTCACCTTCGACGAGCCGGTGACCACGCTGGACGTGCGCCTCGTCAACGGCACGGTGAACGTGGTCGGCACGGACGAGGCCCTGCCGGACCGGCGGGGCGGCACCCGGCTGGAGATCTCCCGCGTCGAGGGACCGCCGCTGATCGTGACCCTGGACGGCTCGACCCTGACGGTCGCCTATGAGGACCTGCCCTGGAAGAACCTTCTGAGCTGGCTCGACCCCAAGGGCCGGCGGCGCAGCGCCGTCGTCTCGCTCGCCGTCCCCACCGGGACCGCGGTGGGGGTGGGCGTCGTCGGCGCCGAGACCGTGATCACCGGGGTCCGGGGGCGTACGGCGGTTCGCGGGGTCAGTGGCGACACCACACTCGTGGGGCTGTCCGGCGAGGTACGCGCGGAGACGGTCTCGGGCGATCTGGAGGCCCAGGCGGTCACCGGCAGCCTCCACTACCACTCCGTGTCGGGCCGCCTGACGGTCGTCGAGGGCTCCGGATCGCGCGTACGGGCCGACTCGGTCAGCGGCGACATGGTCATCGACCTCGACCACCCGGCGGGCGAACCCACCGACATCAGCCTCACCACCGTCTCGGGCGAGGTCGCGATCCGGCTGCCGCACCCGACGGACGCACAGGTCGAGGCGCACACGGCGAGCGGTTCCGTGACCAACGCGTTCGACGATCTGCGGGTCAGCGGCCAGTGGGGCGCCCACCGGATCACCGGCACCCTGGGCGCGGGCGGGGGGACGCTCAAGGCGAACACGGTGTCCGGCTCGATCGCCCTGCTCAGAAAGCCACCGTCGGAGGACGACCGCCACGACGGACCGCACGGACCCGCCCCGGCCGGCGCGGCGCCCTCCCTGACGAAGGAGCTGTGACATGCCCCCGGTCTTCGCCCACGGCCGACTCCGCCTCTATCTGCTCAAGCTGCTGGACGAGGCGCCGCGCCACGGCTACGAGGTGATACGGCTGCTGGAGGAGCGCTTCCAGGGCCTGTACGCGCCCTCCGCCGGCACGGTCTACCCGCGGCTGGCCAAACTGGAGGCCGAGGGCCTGGTCACGCACGCCACCGAGGGCGGCCGCAAGGTCTACTCGATCACCGAGGCGGGCCGCGCCGAACTGGCCGGGCGCGGCGGCGAACTGGCCGATCTGGAGCTGGAGATCCGCGAGTCCGTCTCCGAACTGGCCTCGGAGATCCGCGAGGACGTACGGGGCGCGGCGGGCCGGCTCCGCAGCGAGATGCGGGCGGCGGCCTCCCACACCCGTACCGCCGCCGGTGCCCGGTCCCGCCCGGGGGCCGACGGGGAAGCGCCCCGCGGGGAGGCCCCCTTCGGGGACCCCGAGTCCTGGCGCGCGGCGAAGGAGGAGCTGAAGCGCGCGAAGCAGGAGTGGAAGGAACAGGCCCGCCGCGCGAAGGACGAGTCGCGCCGGGCCCGCGACGACGCCCAGCAGGCCCGCCGCCAGGCCAAGGAGGCCCAGGAGAACGCGCGGGAGGAGATGCGGCGCATGGCCGAGCAGGTCCAGGACCAGGTGCGGCACCACTTCGTACGGGGCGACTGGCCGACCGGCCTGCGGGAGGGCCTGTCCGAACTGGCCGGCCAGCTCGGCGGCCTGACCGGGTCCGCGTGGCCCCCGTACAGCAGGCCGGACGCGGCCGGGACGCAGGACGCCCCGGAGTGGGCACAGGACACCCCGGAGTCCGGCGATCCGGCCCGGGACCTGGACCGGCTGCTGGACCGCTTCCGCGACGAGATCCGCGACGTGGCCCGGGACCACGGGGTCACGGCCGCCCAACTCGACGAGAGCCGCCGCCACCTGGCGACGGCGGTGGACCGTATCGGGGCGCTGCTGCGCACTCCCGAGGAGTGACGGGTGGGGGGGGGAGGGCGGTGTCGCCCCTCCCCCACTGCTCACCCGGGCGGCGTCGCCGTACCCTCCCCGCCCCCTTCGGCCCCTCCGGTCCCCGCCGCGCCGAACATCGCCCGCTCCACCGCCGCGTACGTCGCCCCGTGGTCCGCCAGGACCTCCGACACCACCCCCGGGCGGGCGGTCAGCGCCAGCAGAAGGTGCGCGTCGCCGATGGTGCGGTCACCGCGGCCCTGGGCCATCCGCAGGGAGCGCGCCAGGGCCGCCTTCGCGCCGGGGGCGAACGGGCGGCGCTTTGGCCACCGCGTCCGGCCGGGCCTCACCGCGACGCGCAGCGCGCCCTCGCCGTGGGTCTCCTCGACCCGCGCGACGATCTCGTCCACGTCGATCCCGAGCCCCGCCAGCGCCTGCGTCTCCGCCTTCGACAGGCCGCCCCTGCGCCGGGCCTCCCGGAGCCCGTCCTCCACCGACGCGCGGCGGCCGGCCAGGCCCAGCGCGGCGAAGGCGAAGGAGACGCGGGTGCCCCGGCGTTCGAAGAGCGCGAGCAGCAGGTGCTCCTCGGTGACGGTGGCCGCGCCGGTGCGGCAGGAAACGTACGTTGACAGGTGAGCGACGTCAACCCTGGTTGACATGAAGGTGCGGCGGGAGGCTCAGACCGTCAGGACCACCTTCCCGAACAGGCCCCCGGCCGCCATCTTCTCGAAGCCCTCCCGCGCCCGGTCCAGCGGCAGCACCTCGTCGATGACCGGCCGCACTCCCCTCAGCGCGCAGAACGAGAGCAGGTCCTCCAGCTCGGCCCGCGACCCCATCGTCGAGCCCACCACCCGCAGCTCCAGGAAGAAGATCCGGGTCAGCTCGGCGTGGTCGGGGCGGTCCCCGCTCGTCGCGCCCGAGATCACCAGCGTGCCGCCGCGCCGCAGGCACTTGACGGAGTGCGACCAGGTGGCCGCGCCGACCGTCTCGATGACGGCGTCCACACGGTGCGGCAGCCGCGCGCCCGGTTCGTACGCCTCCACCGCGCCCAGCTCCACCGCACGCGCCCGCTTCCCGGCGTCGCGGCTCGTCGCGTACACCCGCAGCCCCGCCGCGCTGCCCAGCGCGATCGCCGCCGTGGCGACCCCGCCGCCCGCGCCCTGGACCAGGACCGAATCACCGGGCCGTACACCGGCGTTGGTGAAGAGCATGCGGTACGCGGTCAGCCAGGCCGTGGGCAGACAGGCGGCCTCCTCGAAGGACAGCTCGGCGGGCTTGGGCAGGACGTTGGAGGCCGGTACGGTGACGCGCTCGGCGAAGGTGCCCTGGTGGTGCTCGGTGAGGATGGAGCGCGGCTCGGTGCCGTGGTCGCCACCGCCGATGACGGAGTGGACGACGACCTCGTTGCCGTCCTCGTCCACCCCGGCGGCGTCGCAGCCGAGGATCATCGGCAGCTTGTCCTGGGAGAGGCCCACCCCCCGCAGCGACCACAGGTCGTGGTGGTTGAGGGAGGCGGCCTTCACCGTGACGGTGGTCCAGCCGGGGCGTGGCGCGGGGGCCGGGCGTTCGCCCAGCTCCAGACCGTCGAGGGGGTGGGCGAAGTCCGTGTGGGCTGCGTAGGCGGCAAACATGGCCCCGACGATAGGACGGCGGGGCGACGGGCGGGACCCGGCGTACCGGTGACACGCACGACACGCGCCCGCACCCGTCCCCCGTCCCCGCCCCGGGGCCCGGGGTCCGGGGCTCAGTCCCTGCGGTACTGCGCGGGCGACCCCTTCGTCGCCGGGTCCTCGTACGCGCCCACCGTGCCCCGGTCGACATGGAAGGTGGTCAGGGTGGAGACCGGTGACACGGGGTCACGGCGGTCCTCGATCACCCGCATGTGCGTGCTGAAGCGCTCGGGAGTCACCTCGTACACGTCGTAGCCGTAACGGTTCCCCTCGAAGTACTGGAGGTGCGGGTTGGCCCGGCCCATGAGCGGGCCGTTGGCCGCGTTCCACGCCGCGTCGTACGCGCTGGAGGTCACCGAGTGCGCCGTGAACTCCGTGCCGAGGACGGGCGATTCGGGGTTGTCGTAGTCCGGCCGTATGTCGTCGACGAAGGCGGAGTGCCAGTCCCCGGTGAGCACGACCAGGTCCTCCAGACCGCTCGTACGGACATGCTCCAGGACCTCCTTGCGCTCGGCGAGGAAGCCGTCCCACTGATCGGTGAACATGTACCGGCCGCCGGGCGAGCCGCGCAGTTGGCTGAGCATGATCGAGTTGGCCCAGATGTGCCAGGAGTCCGGGGCCCGGTCGACCGTCCGCTTGAGCCACGCCTTCTGGTCCGCGCCGAGGATCGTGCCGTCGGCGAGGTTCTGCGCGGAGCGGTACTGGCGCAGGTCGAGCACGGCCAGCTCCAGCAGATCGCCCCAGCGGCGCACCCGGTGGATCTCCGGGTCCGGCAGAGCGGCGGAGAGGCCGTCGCCGTCCCCCGCGTCGCGGTGCGGCAGATGCTCGTACCACGCCTGGTAGGCGGCGGCCCGGCGCTGGAGGAACGGCGCGCCCCCGCCCGTACCGCTGTAGTCGTTGGCGACCTCGTGGTCGTCCCAGGTCAGGAACCAGGGGTGGGCGGCGTGGGCGGCGCGCAGCGAGGGGTCGCCCTTGTAGAGGGCGTGGCGTCTGCGGTAGTCGGCGAGGGTCTGGATCACCGGGCCGTTGTTGTCACGGACGGAGTCGCCGCCCTCGGGCCCGTACTCGTAGATGTAGTCGCCGAGATGGATGACGAAGTCCAGCCGCTCACGGGCGATCCCGCGCAGCGCGGCATAGTAACCCTGCGGGTAGTTCTGGCAGTTGGCGGTGGCGAAGCGTACGGAGCCCACCCGTCCGGCCGGCGCGGTGCGGGTCCTGCCGGTGCGGCTGGTCCGGCCCAGGGCGCTGAACGCGTACCAGTACGTACGGCCGGGGCGCAGCCCGGTCACCGGTACGTGCACGCTGTGCGCGAGCGTCGCGGACGCCGGGACGGTGCCCCGGGCGACGACCCGGCGCAGCGCCCGGTCCTCGGCGACGACCCACCGCACCTCGGCGACCTCGGGCAGCGGCTGCTCGCCGGGCTCGGCGAAGGGCTCGGGGGCGAGCCGGGTCCACAGCACGACGCTCGTCGGCCGCGGGTCGCCGGAGGCGACGCCGAGGGTGAACGGGGCGTCGTCGTACGTCGAGCCGAGCGCGGCGGCGGCCTCGCGGGCCTGTGCGGGGGAGAGTCCGGCGCTCAGCGGCCAGACGGTGCCGAGCGCTCCGGCGGCGCCGGCGGCCTTGAGCAGATCGCGCCGGTTCAGTCCTGTCATGGCGTTCACGGCCGTACCCCTTCGGCGTGGAGGGTCAGTGAGATCCCGTCGGCGTAGCCGTCGTTGGAGGTGCCGGAACCGGTCCGGGTGAGGACCAGCAGCACCCGCGCGGAGCGGGCGCCGGGCGGTACGGCGGCCTCGGCGGCGCGCTCCACGAGGGCGGTACGGCCACCCCGTTCCGCGGCGGTGACCGGGCCGAGGACGGAGAGCGCGACCGGAGTGCCCCGGCCGTCGCGGAACTCCACCGAGAGCCGGGCCCCGTCCTCCTGCGCCGCGTATCCGCCGAGCCAGGCGGAGAGGGCGTACCGCACCCGCCCCGCGTCCACGGCGGCGCGGCCGGTGGCGCCCTTCGCGGGCAGCGGCACGTCCTGGACGAGCGCGGTGCGCGGGCTGTTCCCGCCGGAGAAGAACCGGCTGCCGCGCCGGGCGGGGCCGGGGTCGGCCGCGGTCGGGTAGCCGTTCCCGTGGGCGTACGCGACGAGGGCGGGCGCCCCCTGGCGTACGGACCAGCCGTCGACCGACGCCACCGGTTCGGCGTCCCCTCCCGGCCCGCTCTCGGCGTCCCCGTTCACAAGCAGGTTCACAAGCGCCTCCTGGTGTCGTCGTCAACGCCAGGCATCCCAGCAGCCCCACATGAACCGGTAAAGGCCGCCTGCCGAACTTCCGGGCGCCGGGCCGCCGGACGGGGCCCGGCGACGCCGAACGCCGGACGGACCGCGGTCGGTCCGCCCGGCGTTCGTTTCTTCGCGGATCGACGGATCCCTGGATCCACGGATCCCTGAATCGCAGGATCCCCGAATCCCCGAATCCCCGGAGGCGCGGGGTCAGCGGCGCGCGACGCCCTCCGCGCGGGCCGCCGCGGCCACCGCGGCCGTCACCGCCGGCGCCACCCGCTCGTCGAACGGCGACGGGATGACGTAGTCGGCGGCCAGCTCGTCACCGACGACGTCCGCCAGCGCGTCCGCCGCCGCGATCTTCATCCCCTCGGTGATGCGGGAGGCCCGCACCTGGAGTGCGCCCGCGAAGATCCCCGGGAAGGCGAGCACGTTGTTGATCTGGTTCGGGTAGTCGCTGCGGCCCGTCGCCACGACCGCCGCGTACCGGTGGGCGATGTCCGGGTGCACCTCGGGGTTCGGGTTGGCCATCGCGAAGACGAACGCGCCGGGCGCCATCGAGGCGATCGCCGGCTCCGGGACCGTACCCCCGGAGACGCCGATGAAGACGTCGGCGCCGGCCAGGGCGGCCTCCAGCGAGCCGGAGAGCCCCGCGCGGTTGGTCAGGGCGGCCAGTTCGCGCTTGACGTCCGTCAGGTCGTCGCGGTCGGCGCTGACGACACCCTTGCGGTCGGCCACCGCGACATCGCCGATCCCCGCCTCCAGCAGGAACTTGGCGATGGCGACGCCCGCCGCGCCCGCCCCGGAGATGACGGCGCGCAGCTCGCCGAGGGTGCGTCCGGTCAGCTTCGCCGCGTTGCGCAGGGCCGCCAGGGTGACGACGGCGGTGCCGTGCTGGTCGTCGTGGAAGACGGGGATGTCCAGCCGCTCCTGGAGCCGGCGCTCGATCTCGAAGCAGCGCGGCGCCGAGATGTCCTCCAGGTTGACCCCGCCGAAGGAGGGCGCGAGCCGGACGACGGTCTCGACGATCTCGTCCGTGTCGGTGGTGGCGAGCGCCAGCGGCACCGCGTCCACTCCGCCGAACTGCTTGAACAGGATCGCCTTGCCCTCCATCACGGGGAGCGAAGCCTCCGGGCCGATGTCGCCGAGCCCGAGCACCGCCGTACCGTCCGTCACGACGGCGACGACCTGTGACTTCCAGGTGTAGTCGTGCACCAGCTCGGGACGCTCGGCGATCGCGGTGCAGACCTTCGCCACGCCCGGTGTGTACGCGAGGGACAGGTCGTCCCGGTCCCGCACCGGCACCGTGGCCTGGATGGCCATCTTGCCGCCGCGGTGCAGCGCGAAGGCCGGATCGAAGGGCTCCTCCGAGGAACCCTCCGCCCCGGCGGCGCCGCTGCCGACGCTTCCGTCGCGATGATTGACGATCTCCGCTGCCATGTAGGTGACCCCTTGTGTCTTCATCAGTTGAGGGTGACCACTCCCCGGATGAGGAGGAGTGGGGTTGGGCACCGCGTCCGTACCCGCGCTCATGTGCTTGCCTGCCGGCTCGCTCGCCTGCATGCACACGTACGTACGGAGCGGGCGCGTCGCACACGCGCGCCGCAGCGGTGTCCGCGCGCGGTCCCCCACGGTGAGATGACTCATAGCCGTTTATGCCGACCAATGCCGCGCAATGCCGACACTTCCGGATAGCGGCATGAATCATGCCCGGTAAGGGATACGGACCGGAGATTCTACGGCCGCAAGAAGATGTACCGACAGAAGGTCCGGCTGTGATGGGCTGCCTTGTCGATGTGCCGGGGGTCTCCCGTTACCCGATTTTGACATGCCCGGCGCCCTTGAGGGGACCGTCCGAATGGCAAGATGCCACTCATCACACTAGGTCGCGACACTCGAAGACGCGTGCTCGGCCATTGGCAGCTCCCTCATCCGCCGGAGGACCCTGATCATGACCGCAAGCACCATCTGTCGTACGACCACCGCGAAGTCCCGGATGGCCGCGGTGGGCGCGATCGCGGTCGCGGGCACCCTGCTGCTGACCGCCTGCGGCGACCAGACGAAGAGCGGTTCCGACACGGGCGGGTCCTCCTCCGCCGCCAAGGGCCCCCTCTTCGACAAGCTGCCGAAGGAGATCCAGAGCAAGGGCGTCGTCAAGGTCGGCTCCGACATCGCGTACGCGCCGGTGGAATTCAAGGACAAGAACGGCGCGATCGCCGGTATCGACCCGGACATCGCCGCCGCGCTCGGCAAGCAGCTCGGCGTGAAGTTCGCATTCGAGAACGCCACCTTCGACACCCTGGTCACCGGCCTGCGCGCCAAGCGGTACGACATCGCCATGTCCGCGATGACCGACACCAAGGACCGGCAGAACGGTGTCGAGGACGGCAAGAAGGTCGGCGAGGGCGTCGACTTCGTCGACTACTTCACCGCCGGGGTGTCCATCTACACGCCCAAGGGCAAGGACCAGGGGATCAAGACCTGGGCCGACCTCTGCGGCAAGAAGATCGTCGTGCAGCGTGGCTCGGTCTCCGACGACCTCGCCAAGAAGCAGGCGACGGAGTGCCCGGCCGGCAAGAAGCTCACCATCGAGTCGTTCGACAACGACCAGCAGGCCCAGACCCGGCTGCGCGGCGGCGGCGGCGACGCCGGCTCCTCCGACTCCCCGATCGCCGCGTACGCGGTGAAGACCTCGGGCGGCGGCAACGACTTCCAGCTGGTCGGCGAGCCGGTCGAGGCCGCCCCGTACGGCATCGCGGTCTCCAAGGGCAACAAGCAGCTCTCCAGCGCCCTCCAGGAGGCCATGAACGCGATCATCAAGAACGGTGAGTACGGGAAGGTCCTCGCGAAGTGGGGCGCCGAGTCCGGCGCCGTCACCGAGGCCACGCTCAACGGCGGCTCGTGACCGGGCGGCGGGCTGGGCGCTGAGAGGCATACATCTGTGACTACCGACATCGACAAGGCGGGCCCCACCGGCCCCTCGGGCCCGCCGTCCGCCGCACCCGAGGCCATCAAGGCCATCCCGGTCCGGCACTACGGGCGCTACGTGGCCGGGGCGGTCGCCGTCGCCCTGCTCGCGAGCCTCGTCTACGCCTTCTCGCAGGGGAAGGTGAACTGGGCGGCGATCCCCGACTTCTTCTTCGACGGCCGGATCATCTCCGGCGTCTGGCACACCCTGCTGCTCACCGTCCTCGCGATGGTGATGGGTGTGGCGCTGGGCGTGATCCTCTCGGTGATGCGCCTGTCGAAGAACCCGGTGACGTCCTCCGTCGCCTGGTTCTACATCTGGTTCTTCCGCGGAACGCCGGTCTACGTACAGCTGCTGGTCTGGTTCAATCTCGGCCTGGTCTTCGAGTACATCAACCTCGGGCCGATCTACAAGGACTACTGGTCCTCGTTCATGACGCCGTTCCTGACGGCGCTGCTGGGGCTCGGCCTGAACGAGGCCGCGTACATGGCCGAGATCTGCCGGGCCGGTCTGCTCTCCGTCGACGAGGGGCAGAGCGAGGCGTCGCACGCGCTGGGCATGAGCCAGGGCAGGACGCTGCGCCGGGTCGTGATCCCGCAGGCGATGCGGGTCATCGTGCCGCCGACGGGCAACGAGGTCATCAACATGCTGAAGACCACCTCGCTGGTCTCGGCGGTGCAGTATCCCGATCTGCTGAGAGCGGCGCTGGACATCGGGCAGACCTCGGGCGCCGCGGCGGAGATGCTGTTCCTCGCGGCCGCCTGGTACCTGATCCTGACCACGGTCTTCAGCATCGGCCAGTTCTATCTGGAGCGGTACTACGCGCGCGGCTCCAGCCGCTCGCTGCCGCTCACACCGTGGCAGAAGGTCGTCAAGAACGTGTCCACCCTCCGTCGAACCCCTGAGGCGGTCTCATGAACGCCATGGTGCAGGCCCAGGCCGTGCACAAGTCCTTCGGCGCCGCGCACATCCTCAAGGGCATCGACCTGGAGGTGGCGCCGCGCGAGGTGTTCTGTCTGATCGGCCCGTCGGGCTCGGGCAAGTCGACCTTCCTGCGGTGCATCAACCACCTGGAGAAGATCAACGCCGGCCGGCTGTACGTCGACGGCGAGCTGGTCGGCTACCGCCAGAAGGGCGACAAGCTGTACGAGCTCAAGGACAGCGAGGTCGCCAGGAAGCGCCGGGACATCGGCATGGTCTTCCAGCGCTTCAACCTCTTCCCGCACATGACGGCGATCGAGAACGTCATGGAGGCGCCGGTCCAGGTACGGGGCGAGGCGAAGGCCGTCGCCCGCGCCCGCGCCGAGCGGCTGCTGGACCGGGTGGGGCTCGCCGACAAGGCGGCCAACTTCCCCTCGCAGCTCTCCGGCGGCCAGCAGCAGCGCGTGGCGATCGCCCGCGCGCTGGCGATGGAGCCGAAGCTGATGCTCTTCGACGAGCCGACGTCGGCGCTCGACCCGGAGCTGGTGGGCGACGTCCTGGACGTGATGCGCGATCTCGCCGCCGACGGCATGACGATGATCGTGGTGACGCACGAGATGGGCTTCGCCCGCGAGGTGGGCGACGCGCTGGTCTTCATGGACGACGGCGTGGTGGTCGAGGCGGGCCACCCGCGCGACGTACTGACCAGTCCGCGGCACGAGCGGACGAAGTCGTTCCTGTCGAAGGTCCTCTGAGGGCCCCTGAAGTCTTCTGAGGCCTCTGAGGGCTTCTGCTCTACGGGGAGGGTGCGCCGGAGCAGCTTCCGGCGCACCCTCCCGCCCACCCTGTTCACCACCGAGAGCACCCGGGACGGACGGCGATTCCCGCTATTTCAGCGCGAGGACGAGCGAGTCGGACGGCGAGGACCAGACGGCGCGGGCCTCCCCGAAGCCGGCCTCGCGCAGGGTGCGCGTGTGCCACTCCGCCGACGGGGTGTCGCAGTCCGCGTGCTCGCCGAAGATCCGGAAGCGCTCGGCGGTCGGCTCCGCGAGGACGGGGTCCCGGCCCGCCAGCTCCCACCACCCCGGCCAGTCGACGGCGCCCGCGGCCTTGGCCCGGTCCATGGCGAGGTGCCGGTGGGCGCGTTCGGCCTCGTTGATCCGGGGTGTGGACGCGTCCGGCATATGGTCGGCGTTCATGAAGACGCCGCCCTCCCTGACGACCCCCGCGAGTTGCCCGTACAGCACGGCCAGCGGCTCCCGGTGGAGCCAGTGCAGGGCGGTGGCGGTCAGGACGGCGTCGTACGCGCGGTACGGCAGCAGCCGCGGCCAGGCGGGGTCCTTGAGGTCGGCGGTCACGAAGGTGACCCGGTCGTCCCCGGCGAAGGAGCCGCGGGCGATGGTGAGCAGGGCGGGATCGAGATCGACCCCGGTACTGACGGCTCGGGGGAACCGATTCAGCAGTCTGTCCGTGATACTTCCCGTACCGCAGGCGAGGTCCAGCACCCGCGGTTCGGGGCCCACCGTGGCCTCGACCATGTCCAGCATGACCCGGAAGCGCTCCTCCCGGTCCGGGAGGTACCACTCCTGCTGGCGGTCCCAGCTCTCCTGCCAGGCCCGCCAGTCGGTCGCGGCGGCTCCTGCGACGCCACTGGTCCCCGTCTCCGTCATGACACCCTCCCCACGCCTCGGTAATACCCTAGAAGCAGTACGAGCCATTACATCCTTCACTCATTCAGACCCTAGACCGCTTCCGTAAGGACTACAAGTGGAACTGGCCTCTTACTCGGACTATGCCGTACGCCTGGTGAACACCGAGGAACCGGCCCGCGGCACGGACACCCTCACCTCGGTCGAGGCCGTGCGCTCTCTCTTCGGACCCAACTCGCAGGCGGCCCGCCGCGCCGCCGACGCCGACGTCACGCGCTTCCGTTCCGTACGGGCGCGACTGCGGGCCGTCTTCACCGCCGCCGACTCCGGCGAGGCCACCCAGGCGGTCGACCTGCTCAACTCGCTGCTGCTGGAGTTCCCGGTGAGTCCCCAGATCTCCGGGCACGACTTCCTGGACGACGAGGGCCGGCCCCGCTGGCACATGCACCTCGCCGAGCACCCGTCGAACGCGACGGCGGGGTACGCGGCCACCGCCGCCATGGGCCTCGCCTTCCACCTCACGGAGTACGGCGTCGACCGGCTCGGCCTCTGCCAGGCGGCGCCGTGCCGCAACGCGTACCTGGACACCTCCACCAACCGCTCACGCCGCTACTGCTCGGACCGCTGCGCGACCCGCGCCAACGTCGCCGCCTACCGGGCCCGCAAACGCCTGGAGAGCGACAGGCGCCTGGCGGACGAGCGCTCGGCGAGCACCGGACGCACCCCGCGGAGCAGCCAGGACACCACCGCGCGCGCCGAACGCTGATCGCCCAGCGGCCGGTACCGCGCCCTGACCCGCCCCAGCAGCAGCTCCTCGGGCACCGTCCCGAACACCCGGCTGTCCCCCTCGGCGCCCGGATTGTCCCCGAGCACCCACCATCCGCCGTCGCGCCGCTCGGCCAGCCGCTTCACGATGAGCAGATCCTGCTGAAGCGGATGTTTCAGCACGGCCACGTCCCCGGCGCTGACCGGGGCGCCGTACCGGACGAGAAGCTGATCGCCATGTCTGAGCGTCGGATACATGGACGGCCCGGTCACCTCCGCGATCCCCCACGGCACCCGCGGCTCCCGCCCCGGCACCGGCTCGGGCCCCAGCCCCGGCTCCTGCCCCAGTTCCGTCATACGGCACCTCCCGGTCCCACCGTACGTTCCGCCGCCGGTCCCGTACCGACCCCGGACTTTTGTCCTAAGCCCTAGGGGGCACTCGCGAAATACCTCTTCTCACGGAGTAATGTCCCACCTGAGAAGACGATCACGAGGAAGGACAGCACCATGCTTTCCCGCCTGTTTGCCCCCAAGGTGACGGTCAGCGCCCACTGCGACCTCCCCTGCGGCGTGTACGACCCCGCCCAGGCCCGCATCGAGGCCGAGTCCGTCAAGGCCGTCCAGGAAAAGATGGCCGGCAACGACGACCCCCACTTCCAGACGCGCGCCACCGTCATCAAGGAGCAGCGCGCCGAGCTCGCCAAGCACCACGTCTCGGTGCTGTGGAGCGACTACTTCAAGCCCCCGCACTTCGAGAAGTACCCGGAGCTGCACCAGCTCGTCAACGACGCCCTCAAGGCCCTCTCGACCGCCAAGGGTTCGACCGACCCGGCGACGGGCCAGAAGGCCCTCGACTACATCGCCCAGATCGACAAGATCTTCTGGGAGACGAAGAAGGCCTGATCTGTGCCCGGGCCGTCTGACCTGCACTTTCGCAGGTCGCACCGCCTACTGGTCCGCACCCGGTCCGCAGGCCGCCGAGAACGGCGTCCATGACGGACCGGGTGCGGTCCTCTTCTCCCGGCCACAGGTGCGCGTAGATCCGCAGGGTGATGACGGCGGACGCGTGGCCGGGGACGAGCTGAACCTGCTTGACGCTCGCGCCGCCGGCGATGAGCGCGGAGGCGTCGAAGTGCCGCAGGTCGTGGGTCACCATGTGCGGCAGTTCGACGGACTTGCGGCTCTGACGCTCGGCTGCCTCGTTCTCCGCCGCCTGGATGGCCCTGCGGGCGCAGTTCCACTCGGTCTTCCAACGGCGGTAGTCGAGCGGCTCGCCTCCTCCATCGTGAACAGCCATTCCTTCGAGGCCGCGCGGCGAGATGCCCGAGCAGTGGCTCAATGACCACCTCACGGGCCGGAACCGTACGCCGGGACTTGCCGGTCTTCGGCGGACCGATCAGCCCGGACTGGAAGCACTGACGCTCGACGCGGACGGTGCCGCGCTTGAAGTCGATCTCCGAGACCTTCACCCGAGCAACTCACCTACGCGCAAGCCTGATCCGGCCAGGACGACGATCGCGGCGCGTAGGTACGGTGGTCCCGACAGCCCCTGTCACCACCTCAGTGGTGGGGCTACAGCCACGCCGAAGGTCGAACCGGGAAGTGGGCTGGAGCGTGCTGGCCGCCTTTTTCGTCGCCCGCCTGCTGACGCGTTGACAGCGGCGTGGGGGACAGCGTGCGGGGCGTGAAGAGCATGACCCAGTGGTCGTTCTCGGGGTCGTGCAGCATCTCGCTGTCGAACGCGAGCAGACCTCTCGTCGGATGGTTGACGCGCTTCATCGCGGACCGCCATGTTCCGATCTCTCCTCGCTCCCACTGGCTGCCGAACTCGGGGCTGCTCGTCGACAGTTCGTGAAACAAGGAGCGAAGACGCTCATCGTCCGGGTAGAGACTGAGCGCTTTGCGAAGTTCGGCGGCGGCCACCCGGGCGATCTGTTCCACTCCCTCGTTCCCGAGAACCTCTCGGAGTCCCGCCGATGTAAAGGCCTGGTGGACGATGTTGTGACCATAGGGTCCGTCGCCGAACATGGGCCCGAACAGATCCGCCGCGGCGACGTTGAACGCCAGCATGTCGAGCCGGCCGTCGTGGATGGTGACCGGCATGGTGTCGTCCAGGCTGTCGAGCAAGTGTCGGAGCCCCGGCCGGATTTCCGCAGCGGGTGCTCGCGGCTGCGGAGGCCGTTCGTCGGCGAGGCGGAACAGGTGGTCCCGCTCGGCATCCGAGAGCCGGAATGCCCGCGCCAGTGCGGTGAGGATCTCCCGCGAGGGTCGGGACGCGCGCCCCTGTTCGAGACGGGTGTAGTACTCGACCGAGATGCCCGCGACGTCGGCGAGCTCCTGGCGCCGCAATCCCGGCACACGCCTATGGGACAGAGCGGACGCCCCAGGCCGATCTCGGGGTGTCATCTCCGAGCGACGACGACGCAGGTACTCGCCCAGGCCCAACCGCTCATCTCCCACCATGAATTCATTGTCCCTCCACCCAGGTGGGCAGCAGGCCGGGTGCATGGCCCTGCGGATACCAGGCTCGACGAAATCTCCCTGATCGTCGAACAGACCGTCAGTGTCGATGGCGACGGAGAACGCCGAAGTCCGGCACACCAGCACGCGCCCGATCTCACCCAGGGAGTCCACACATGACCGCAGCGAACCGAACCCTGATCATGACCGGGGCCACTCGGGGGATCGGCCTGGAAGCCGCGCGAGACATCCTCGGACGCGGCCCCGACACCCACCTCGTGGTCCTTGCACGAGGCTCCTCTGCCGCCGAGGTGCTGCCGAGGCTGCGAGAGATCTCTCCGTACGTTTCGACCGTCGACACCGATCTGTCGAGCAAGGCGAGCGTCGCCAGCGCCGGCGCACAGCTGGAAGACCTTCTCGATTCCGGCGAGTTGCCTCCGCTGCGGGGCCTCGTCTTCAACGCGGGTGTCCACCTCTCCAACGCGCTGGAGACCACGGTCGACGGATACGAGAGGACCTTCGCCGTGAACGTCATGTCCACCCACCAGCTTCTCCGGCAACTACACCCTCACGTTCAGGCGCCGGCGCGCATCGTCGTCACGGTCAGCGACGCCCACTTCGGTGATATCCGGCACACGGGAGGGACCATGCCCGCACCTCGGTGGGCCATCCCGGAGATCTCCCGGCCCGGAGCGTTCGACCGTTCGGGACATGTGCGAGCCGGCCGTCGTGCTTATGTGACGAGCAAACTCGGCGGCGTGCACCTGGTCCACGAATGGGCCCGCCGCCTGCCCGACGGCATCGACATCGTCTCTTACAACCCCAGCCTCGTTGTCGGAACCGGGCTGGCGCGCGAGACCGGTGGAGCCCTTCCCTTCCTGATGAGAAGGGTCATCCCCCTGCTCGCCGTCACACCCCTCGTGGACACCCCGGTGCCGGCGGGCAGGAAACTCGCCGACGCCGTTCTCGGCGTCACCCCCGCCGCGACCGGTGCCTACATCCACCGGGAGAAGGTCACGGCGTCATCCACCGAGTCGTACGACACCGACCGCGAACGCGCCCTCTGGAACTGGCTGGAACAGGTTCCACTGACGACTCCCGAGGACCACCGCTGATCGGCTCCGCACGTGTATCGCCCCGACCGCCGTTCGACGGCACCGGGGCCCGCCAGCCAGCGGTCGAAGCGCAGCAGGAAGGGGAACGAGTGCCCCCAACTTGCCGAGGACCTCATCCTGTGCGAGCAGGGTCGTCGGCAGGCGGCTGTAGCTGATCAGCCGGCCGGCGGCCGGCTCAGATGCCCGGCCAGGGCCCTGCCGCTGAGAGCGTCTCCGGCGACTGCGCCTGCGCCTGCCTGCCCGGAGTTCGGCTGGACACCGAAGACACCGTGGGCGTCGGAGAAGGCCGCGCGGAGCGGTTCCGGATCGCCCAGGTCGCCGCGAACGGTCTCGACGCCGAGGGTGGCGAGGGACCTGGCCCGGGCGCCGGACGGGTCTCGCCCGACCGCGCGCACCGCCCAGCCGTCGGCCAGCAGCGCCGCGGCGACCGATCATCCCTGCTGTCCCGTGGCGGCTGCTCACCAGCCGACCAGCCGCTCGGCGATCTTGCAACTACGGTGAGGTTTCGGGCTGAGCCGACGCCCCAGAGCCCGTGTCGAGCTGCTCGCGCTTGATGGCTGCGTCGACTGCGGAGCCGATCCGGCGCAGTGTCGCCAGCTCTTGGGGCTCGAGCTCGTCCACCAGGTATTCACGGACCGCGGCGACATGTCCAGGCGCCGCCGCCACAACCGCCTGGTAACCGGCCTCGGTCAGCGTCGCGTTGGTGCGTCTGCCGGAGCCGGGGATCCGGACCCGAGCGAGCAGCTCGCGCTTCTCCAGCCGTCCCACGACATGCGACAGCCGCGACAGCGACGCCGCCGTTCGCGCAGCCAGAGCGCTCATCCGCAGCGTGTGAGCCGGCTGTTCGGACAGAACCGAGAGCACCATGTACTCGAAGAAGGTCAGCTGGGCCTCGCGCTGCATCCGCGCGTCCAGGGCGGCCGGCAGGCTGATCATGATCGCGGAGTTGGCCAGCCACGCCGCTCGCTCGTCGCGGTTCAGCCACCGCGTTTCGACAACCGGGCCAGTGGGCTCCGCCGAGCCGGAGCCTTCTTCGGCAGGCGCAGTTGCCCCGGATGCCGACCCGTTTCGGGGACGCCGACGGCGTTGTCCGCGGTGTCGACGCCACATCATCCGCTCGGCCATCACCGCTGTCACGTCCTGGGGACGTGGCCCGCCGCGATGGTCAGGAAGCTCGCTCCGGCCGCCGCCTTGTCGGATCGCCGGTCAGCTTCAGCCAGCCGTCCGACCCACGTACTTCCAGGCTGAAGTGTGCGTCGGACGCGGCCCGAGAAGTGGGCGCCGACACCGGTCGTCGGACGCCAGGTGGACGCTGACCTGGACTTTCGGCGATGGGGCGTGACGGTCTTGGCTGGGTGTCTTGCGGACTGTGTGCGGACTGAGAGGGATCCGCCCGGCAGTGAAGGTGCTACACCACGCCCGGCTCGTCACCTTGCACCACCGGGGTGTGGTGGGTCCCGTTCGCGATGTCACCCGCGAGGCTGGCGTACACCTCGCCCACGTTGCTGGACGCACCCGTCCAGATCTCGGCGGCGGTCGGACCGGTACCGGTGGCGACGGGACTGTCGGGCGCGTTGAAGTCCACGCTCGACGACACCGTTCAAAGCTGGTGTCCGCGACCTTGATCGCGGACACCCAGCCCGGTCCGCAGGACCGCCGCAGACGGCGTCCACGGCGGTCCGGGTGCGGTCGTGTTCGCGGATGCCGCCGTCCCGCATGGGTTCCGCCGCTCAAGGGATCTCCGCCACCGCCGTGATCTCCACGAGCTGGCCCGTGTACCCCAGGCACGCCACCCCGAGCAGCGTCGACGCGTGCGGGCCCAGGGTCAGGCCGCTCGCGCGTACCACCTCCCAGACGCGGCTGAGGTCCGCCGGGTCCGAGGTCGCCACCGAGACCGTGGTGGACACGACGTCGGGCAGGCCGCAGCCGATGGCCGTCAGCGCGCTCTCCAGGTTGGCGAGGACCTGTTCCGTCTGGGCGACGAAGTCGTCGGGGCCGACCAGTTTGCCGTCGCTGTCGAGCGGGACGGCGCCGGCCAGGAAGGCCAGCCGCCGGTCCGTGGCGACGATCGCTGCGTGCGCGTAGTCCGGCGGCGGGAAGAGGCCGGGCACGGTCATGCGGTGGGCCATCTCAATACGCTCCTCGAATCGCCCCTGGGGTGTCCACCTGGGGATACGGCTGAACGCCCCGGCCTGCTCAGCCCGACCGGCCGTATTCGTACCGTTGAACGGTTTCCACCGTTACGGCGCCGCTCAGGCCGCCGGGGCGTGGAGCAGGGGGCTCTTGTGGCGGGTGAGCCAGCGGCGGTAGTCGACCGCTCGTAGCGCCGCTTCCCGGTAGGCCGCTTCCAGGTCGGCGAAGACCGCCGCTTCGAGGGCGCGTTCGCCGGGGGCGCCGTCGCCGACCGCGCCGTCCACGGGGGAGATCCGTGAGAAGAGCAGCAGTCGTACCGCCAGCGGGTCGTCCCGCAGGGGGCGGATGACCATGTCGTCGCGCGGGCCCGAGGTCGGCTGGCAGGGTGCGACCGCCTCGCCGACCGCGATCAGTGAGGCGGCGGTGAGGTAATCGCCGTGCACGACACGGGGGTTGAGCCCGGCGGCGCCCAGTACGCGGCGCAGGCCGTCCCATTCGCCGTCCACCGTCGGATCGACCATCCAGCGGTCCCCGGCGAGGTCGGCCAGCTCCACGACCTGGCGGGCCGCCGCCGGGTGGTCCCGGGCCATGGAGACGAACTGCGGCTCCCGTTCGACCAGTACGCGATGGGCGAGCCCGTCGGGGACCGCCAGCGGGCAGCCCTCCACCTCGTGGACGAAGGCCATGTCGAGCTGGCCGGCCGCGACCATCCGCAGCAGCGCGCTCGGCGAGACGTCCATGTGGAGCGAGATGTCCGTGCCGGGCAGCCGGTGCCGCAGCCGGCGCAGCCAGCCCGCGAGGACGCGGCTGGCGGTGGAGCCGACGCGCAGCCGGGGTCCGGCGCTGCGGTCGGCCGCCGCGCGCGCCTCGGCGACGAGGGTGGCCATGCCCGAGACGAGCGGCCGGGCGCGGCTCAGCACGGAGTGGCCCAGCGGGGTCGGCCGGCAGCCGGTGCGTTCGCGGGAGAACAGCTCGGCCCCCAACGCGTTCTCGATCCGCCGTAGTTGTGTGGTGAGGGACGGCTGGCTCATCCCCAACTGGCGTGCCGCTTTGTGCAGGCTGCCGGTGTCGGCGATGGCGCACAAGGCGCGCAGGTGTCTCACCTCCAGCTCCATGCCCCAGAGAGTAGAGCCGCCGAATGAGCCGCACCAGATGGTCAAAACGCAGTAATTGGCGTCTGATTCGAAGAAATACCGCCAGGATTCTACGCGGGGTGATGCGCTGGTGTTATCGGCGGCTGACATCATCCGCGCCGGGGCGAACTCATCGAGACTCTGCGGTACCCGAATCCGTGCACCGGACGAGCAGGAAGCAGGAGCCCCCCACATGAGACACCCCAAGCCCGCACTTTCGGCAGCTCTCACCGTCGGTATCGCCTTCGCGACCGCCTTCGCCCTCACCCCAGCCGCCTCCGCCGCGGACTCCGAGACCGCGCCCACGGCCTCGTACGCCGCGTACGAGGGCTCGAAGGAGGAGGCGGCGAACAACAGGGCGTTCTTCGACGCCGTCGTGAAGTCGGTCGCCGAGAAGCGCGCCGCGAACCCCGGCATCCAGGCCGTCACCGTCGTCTACAACGCCTCGGCGGCGCCGCGCTTCGCGAGCCAGATAGCCGCGAGCACGTCGATCTGGAACGCCGCCGTCTCCAACGTGAAGCTCCAGGCCGGCACCAGCGGCGTCGACTTCACCTACCGGGAGGGCAACGACCCGCGCGGCTCGTACGCGAGCACCAACGGCCACGGTTCGGGTTACATCTTCCTGGACTACGCGCAGAACCAGCAGTACAACTCGACGCGGGTCACCGCCCATGAGACCGGGCACGTCCTCGGTCTGCCGGACCACTACTCGGGCCCGTGCAGCGAGCTGATGTCGGGCGGCGGCCCCGGCACCTCCTGCCAGAACGCCCAGCCGAACGCGGCGGAGCGCTCCCGGGTCAACACCCTGTGGGCGAACGGCCTCGCCGCCGCCCTGGCCAAGCTCTCCTGATCTTTCCCCCCGCACCGCACGCGAAGGGGCGTCCCCGTATCCACCCCCCACGGGACGCCCCTTCCGTGTTCCCGCTTCCTTCCGGACCAGGGAACTCAGCGGTTCAGGAAGCCCCCACCAGCGGCCGGTCCGCCAGCTCCGTGTTCACCGGGAGCTGGCGCCTGATCCGGCCGAGCGCCTCCTCGAAGCCGCCGCCGGCGATACCCGACGCGTACGCCGCCCCGCCGCAGTGCAGGGTCAGGCTCAGCTCCGCCCGGCCGACCGGCCCTTCCGCGTCCCGCTCACCCAGCGCGAGCAGACAGCTCAGCGTGGCCTGTTCGACCGTGCCGTCCGAGCTGACGGGCAGGGGGATGTCCCACTCCATGACACAGGAGGACAGCACCCCGCCCGCTCCCACCGCTTCCAGTACGGCGAAATCCACCCCTTCGTACTCAACTCCCCTGATCCGCGTGCGCACTTGCTGTCCACCCGCGGTCAGGGTGATCGCTTCCGCCCCCTGGCGGTCCCGGTACCAACCCGCCCATGAATCCGTCGACTCCGCTGTCATGGCGCGGACTGTAGCGGTAGCAGATCTTCCGCCGCAGCACGGGTCACCACTCGTGTGCGTAGTTCCTGACGAGTACCCCGTTTGCGAAGTCCCGCCAGAACCAAGGCACATACCCGGTCATGGCGAGATCCGTCCCGCCGGGGTCCGTCGCGGGGGCTCGGACCTGTGGGTACGGTGTGATCATCAACTCGCCTGTACGGAGTGGATGTTGCCCCGCACGGTCCGGACCCGCCGGTGAGGTGGGGGCCGGTGCGTCCGCCCGCCGCGGCGGCCCGCCGTAGCTTTCCGGCCACATCTTCGTCGGGCGGCCGGCCGAAGGCTCAGCGGTCCCGCGGCTCGCGCCACATCGGCCACATGTGCGGCCCGTCCGGCAGGTCGACGGTGGTGCCCGTGAAGTCGAACCCGAGCCGCTCGTAGAGGCGCTTGCTGCGTGCGCTGCTCGCCTCCAGATAGGCGGGCACACCGTCCCGGTCGCACCGCTCCAGCACGGATTCGATCAGCGTGCGGCCCACTCCACGGCCCTGGTGTTCCGGGGACACGGCTATCATCAGCAGATACGCGTGTGCCCGGTCATGCGGGTGGACGGCGCCCGTCAGCCGGCCGACCAGTTCGGTCCGCTCGTTGTCCGGGTCGGACACCTCCCGCATCCGCGCCGGCGTCTCGTCCTCCTCCTCGGGCAGCCCCGCCTCCACCCGGAGCCAGAGCGCCATGGCCGTCTCGTCCTCCAGGAGGTCGACCCACCCCTCGGCCAGCGCGACATCGGCGAAGACCCCGAAGAAGAGGCCGCTCAGCTTCCTGCGGCTGTCCGCCTCGGGGAACACCCACCGGGTCACCGGGTCGGCCTCGAACGCGTCCTCCAGCAGCCGGATCAGCGTTGGCCGGTCCGCCTCGGTGGCCCGTCTGATCCCGCCGGTATTGCCGCTGCCCGCGTTGTCCACGCTCACGTTCCGATCCTCCAGTCATGACGTCAACTTGCCGTCCTGATAATAGAGTTGAGGTACATGCGCTGAGTGGGGGGCCGGGCGCTTTCCGCGATGACAGTGGTCAGCGGGGTGCGTGCGGGCAGCGGGGCGGCGGAGGTACGGCGGGCGGCGGAGTAACGCGGGTTCAGCGGCTGCGACGGGTGACGAACTCCGCGAGCGAGAGCAGGTCGCCCGCCGCCGCCAGGTCGGGCACCGCCCGGGAGAGCTGCTGGACGGCGCGGGACATCCGCTCGGCCGCCTCCTGCTGCGCCCAGTCCCGGGCGCCGGCCCGCTCGACGGCGTCGGCGGCGCGCCGCACCCCCTCGGCGTCCAGCGGACGCCGGTACAGCTCCGCCAGCTCCTCGGCGGCCGGGGTGCCGGAGGCCAGCGCCGCGACCACCGGCAGCGACTTCTTGTGGGCGGCCAGATCGGCGCCGACCGGCTTGCCCGTACGGTCGGGGTCGCCCCAGATGCCGATCAGGTCGTCGATGAGCTGGAAGGCGAGCCCCGCCTCCCGGCCGAAGGCGTCCACGGCCTCGGCCTGTTCGGGCCCCGCGCCCGCGTAGAGCGCGCCCAGCGCGCACGAAGCACCCAGCAGGGCGCCGGTCTTGGCGGTCGCCATGGCGACGCACTCGTCGAGCGTGACCTCGTGCGGGTCCCTGGACTCGAAGGCGCAGTCCGCCTGCTGGCCCGCGCACAGCTCGATCACGCAGGACGCGAGGCGCCCCGAGGCGGCTGCCGACGCCGGGTGCGGATCCTCCGCGAGGAGCCGTAACGCGACGGCGAGCATGGCGTCGCCCGTGATGATGGCGTCCGCCGTGCCGAAGACCGTCCAGGCGGTGGCGCGATGGCGCCGTACGGGGTCCTCGTCGATCACGTCGTCATGGAGGAGCGTGAAGTTGTGCGCCAGCTCCACGGCGACGGCCGCCCGTACGGCGGCGCGCGCGTCCCCGCCCAGCGAACGGGCGGCGGCGAGCACGAGCGCGGGCCTGATCGCCTTGCCGTTCCGCCTCGTACCCCCAGGCGCCTGGGTCCCGTCCGCGTCCACCCAGCCGAAGTGGTAGAGCGCGACCCCGCGCATGGCGCCGGGCAACGTCTCGACGGCGGAGCGCAGTTCGGGATCGACCTCGGTGCGGGTGCGCTCCAGGAGGGCCACGGCCTCGTGGCCCTCGGTGGCGGCACCGGTGCTGGTCATGGTCACGCGTCAACTTCCTCTTAACGGCTCTACGGCTTACGGCTGCACGGCTGCACGGCTTTACGGATGACGGCTGTACGGCCGCATGGGGCCAGGGCCCGGGCGGGCCGACGGTCGGCCCGCCCGGGCCCGTACCTCGCGCCGTACGGCGCGCGTCAGATCGCCTCAGCTCACTGCCAGCGGCCCACTTCCACGTTCTCCAGCACACCGAGGGCGTCCGGCACGAGGACGGCCGCCGAGTAGTACGCCGTGACCAGGTACGAGATGATCGCCTGCTCGTCGATGCCCATGAAACGGACGGACATGCTCGGCTCGATCTCGTCCGGGATCCCGCTCTGCTGAAGGCCCACTACCCCCTGCTCGGTCTCGCCCGTACGCATACAGATGATCGAGGTCGTCCTGGCATCCGAGACGGGGATCTTGTCGCACGGAAAGATCGGCACCCCGCGCCAGGCCGGTACATGGGTGCCCGCGACCTCCACGGTGTCCGGGTAGAGCCCCCGCTTGTTGCACTCACGGCCGAAGGCGGCGATGGCCCGCGGGTGCGCGAGGAACAGCTTCGAACCACGGCGGCGCGACAGCAGCTCGTCCATGTCGTCCGGGCTGGGGCCGCCGTCGTGCGGCTGGAGCCGCTGGCCGTAGTCGCAGTTGTGGAGGAGGCCGAACCCACGGTTGTTGATCAGCTCGTGCTCCTGGCGCTCCCTGAGCGCCTCGACCGTGAGCCGCAACTGCTGCTCGGTCTGGTTCATCGGCTGGTTGTAGAGGTCCGCGACCCGGCTGTGGACTTTCAGCACGGTCTGCGCGACGCTCAGCTCGTACTCGCGCGGCGCACCCTCGTAGTCCACGAACGTGTGCGGGACGACGGCTTCCCCGACATGGCCGGCGGACAAATCGATGGCGGCCTCGCCGTACTTGTTGGTCCGCTGCTCCGGTACGGAGCGCAGCGTCTCCAGGTGGCGGCGCAGGGAGTCCTCGTGCTCCGCCAGGTTCCGCACCTCCCGTCCGGTCAGCACCAGCACCGTGCACGCCGTCGCGGCGCGCGCCGTGTAGGCCCAGGTGGCCTCCCCGTCCACCAGCGCCTGGTCGCCGAAGTACGCCCCGTCGGCGAGCACTTCGAGCACCGTCGCGTCCCCGTAGGGGCCCGTGCCCGTCTTCTCCACCCGGCCGTGCGCCAGCAGGAAGACCTCGTCCGCCGCCTCACCGGAGGCGGCCAGCACCTGTCCGGCCTCGAACTGCCGCTGTTCGCAGCGGCGCGCCAGCTCGGCCAGCACCTCCTCGTTGCCGTAATCGCGCAGCGCGGGCAGCTCGCCCAGCTCGGCCGGGATGACCGCGACGCGGTCGCCCGTCTGCACGAACGTCACCCGCCCGTCGCCGACCGCGTAGCTGAGCCGGCGGTTCACCCGGTAGGTGCCGCCCTGCACCTGTACCCACGGCAGCATCCGCAGCAGCCACCGCGAGGTGATCTCCTGCATCTGCGGTGCCGACTTGGTGGTGGTCGCCAGGTTCCGGGCGGCATCCGTCCCAAGACTCTGCTGGGGCGGCGGTTGCACCGCGCGGACCTCGTCACCAACCGAAACCGACATGAAGTCTTCCTCTCAAACTTTCGATCATGTACGACCTGCGAGAAGAATGGTTCCATCACGTGGCGTGCGGGCGCCATTACACAAACGAGTGGGACTGAACAGCGCGATACGGGGCACAACACGCGGAAGTTCATCCCGACGGCGCACCCGGACGGCGCACCCCGGGCCGCCCGACCTGGCCGCCGGCGGCCCCCGGCCGACAATGGGACGGTGACCCCGCACGTACCGCCCGGACCCCACGTACCTCCCGGACCACCTCGATCCCCCGAACCCCCCGGACCTCCCGGGCCCCTTGACCTCGCCGCCCTGCGCCCGCGTCTCCCCTCGCCGCTCCACCCCGCCGAGGACGAACGCTTCACCGACCGTGGTGTACGGCTGCTCCTCAAGCGCGACGACCTGATCCACCCCGAGCTGCCGGGCAACAAGTGGCGCAAACTGGCGCCCAATCTGCGGGCCGCCGCCACCTCCGGCAGGCGCACGCTGCTGACCTTCGGCGGCGCGTACTCCAACCACCTGCGCGCGACCGCCGCCGCCGGGCGGCTGCTCGGTTTCGCCACCGTCGGTGTCGTACGCGGCGAGGAGCTGGCCGCCCGCCCCCTCAACCCGTCGCTGGCCCGCTGCGCCGCCGACGGGATGCGGCTGCTCTTCGCCGAACGCGCCGAGTACCGCCGCAAGGCGGAGCCCGCCGTTGTCGCCGCGCTGCTGGCACGGGCGGGGCTGGACCCCGGCCACGTGTACGTCGTACCGGAGGGCGGCAGCAACGCGCTCGCCGCACGCGGCTGCGCCGAGCTGGGCCGGGAGCTGCGCGGCGCGGCCGCCACCGTCGCGGTGGCCTGCGGCACCGGCGGCACGCTCGCGGGGCTCGCCGCCGGGCTGGGAGCGGGGCAGACGGCGCTCGGCTTCCCGGTGCTCAGGGGCGGCTTCCTGGACGGGGAGATACGGGGGCTCCAGCACGCCGCGTTCTCGCGGCCGGCCGGTCACTGGCGCCTCGACGACCGCTTCCACTTCGGCGGCTTCGCCCGTGTCCCTCCCGAGCTGGAGTCCTTCGCCCGGGACTTCGAGGACCGGCACGGATTCGCCGTGGAACGTCTCTATGTCGCCAAAATGCTGTACGGGCTCACCACACTGGCCGCGGAGGGCGCCTTCCCGCCCGGCACGGCGGTCGCGGCCGTCGTCACCGGCGCCCCCGAACCCTCCGCCGCGCCCCGGCCGGCCCCGTAGAACGGCCCGCCGCGCGGAACCGTGAAACGCCCGCCCCGCGGCCCCGCCCGGCGCGCACACCGCGCGGATCCGTCCGGCCCGTACGCCCCGCTCAGTCCGAACCGTCCTCCCGGTACGCCGCCGCCTCCTCCAGGTCCAGCCGGCGCAGCAGCGTCCGCAGCATCTCGTCGTCGATCCGCCGCCGGTCGCGCAGCTCGACGAAGACGGTGCGCTCCGCCTGGATCATCTCCGTGGACAGTCGGCGGTAGGTGTCGTCCGCCGATTCCCCGGTGATCTCGTTGACGGCGCCCAGCCGCTCCCACACGGCGTTGCGGCGGCGCTCCAGCACCGTACGGAGCCGGTCGGCGAGCGGTGACGGCAGGGCGTTGCGTTCGTCGGCCAGCAGCTCGTCCAGCCGTCGTTCCGCCGCCGCCGAGGCCTCGCTCTGCGCCTGCGCCTCCGCGAGCGTCTCGGCCTGCCGGTCGCGGCCCGGCACCTTCAGCAGCCGGATGAGCGGCGGCAGCGTGAGCCCCTGCACCACGAGCGTGCCGATGACCGTCGCGAACGTCAGGAACAGCACGAGGTTGCGTCCCGGGAACGGTGTGCCGTCGTGGGCCGTCAGCGGGATCGAGAAGGCGATGGCCAGCGACACCACACCGCGCATCCCCGCCCAGCCGACGATCAGCGGCGCGGTCCAGGTCGTGTCGGGCTCGCGCTCCCTGATCCGCGGGAAGAGCGCGCGCGGCAGGAAGGTCGCCGGATAGACCCAGACGAACCGGACGAGGACCACCGCCACGAAGACCCCCAGGGCGTAGAGCAGCGCCTCGGCGACCCCGTACTCCCCGAGCCCCTTGAGGACGAAGGGCAACTGGAGCCCGATGAGCGCGAAGACGGCCGACTCCAGGACGAACGCGACCATCTTCCACACCGCGGCCTCCTGGAGCCGCGTCGCGAAGTCCACCTGCCAGGAGCGGTGGCCGAGGTAGAGCGCCACCACCACGACGGCCAGCACACCGGACGCGCCGACCTGCTCGGCCGCCGCGTAGGCGACGAAGGGGATGAGCAGCGAGAGTGTGTTCTGGAGCAGCGCCTCGGTGAGGTGGGTGCGCAGCCAGTGCAGTGGGACCATCAGGACGAGCCCGACACCGACACCGCCGAGCGCGGCGAGCGCGAACTCCTCCACCCCGCCCGCCCAGCTCGCGCCGGCGCCGACCGCCGCGGCCAGCGCCACCTTGAAGGCCGTGATGGCGGTCGCGTCGTTGAGCAGCGACTCACCCTGAAGGATGGTGGTGATCCGGCTCGGCAGCCCCAGTTTGCGGGCGATGGCGGTGGCCGCCACCGCGTCGGGCGGTGCGACGACCGCGCCCAGCACCAGCGCCGTGGTGAGCGGCAGGTCGGGGACGAGGAGGTAGGTGAGCCAGCCCACCGCGAGGGTCGCGAAGAGGACATAGCCGACCGAGAGCAGTGCCACCGGCCGGATGTTGGCCCGCAGGTCGAGGTACGAGCTGTCCACCGCGGCGGTGTAGAGCAGGGGCGGCAGGATCAGCGGCAGCACGATGTGCGGATCCAGTGTGTAGTCCGGCACACCGGGTACGTACGCGGCCCCCAGTCCGGCCGCGACCAGCAGCAGGGGCGCGGCGACCGGCGTCCTGCGGGCGGCCCCGGCGATCGCCGCGCTGCCCGCCACCAGCGCGATCAGCGGCAGTACATCCATCCGGATCCGTCTTTCCCTCGTGTGCGTACGGCCTGTGCGTACGCCCGTGTGTGTGCGTCCGTGTGTGAGTCCGTGTGGGGACGCCTGTGTGTGGGCGCCCGTGTGGGGACGCCGGTGTGGGGGACGCCCTCGGGGCGTACGCCCGTGTGTCCGTGTACGTCCTTGTGCGTGCTGTGTGCCTGCGTTCGTCCGTGTGCGCGCGCACGTCGTAATCTCGCCATCATGAGCCAGTGCAACCACATCGCGGAACTTCCTCATCCCGAGCCCGCTCCGAGGGGTGACACCTGCGCCGAGTGTCTGGCCGTCGGCAGCCACCCCGTACAACTGCGGCTCTGCCTGGAGTGCGGGAACGTCGGGTGCTGTGATTCGTCGCCGTACCGGCACGCGACACTCCACTTCCAGCGGACGGGCCACGCCGTGATGCGAAGTTTCGAGCCGGGCGAGAGCTGGCGCTGGTGCTTCGTGGACGGTTCGATCGTCTGACGACTGGGTACGTCAACCCTCCGCCGGTTGTTCTGAATTGGATGCCGCAGACCCCTAGCCACTTTCCGTGGTCATATGCTTACCATGAGTGACGGTATCGGATAGGGGTCCCGGCGACACGGCACTATGGATCGCGATAGCGTCGCCACCCAGACCGGCTACGTAATGACACGTACCAGCAAGGCTCCGCGACATGTCCTGTCCGGAGCCCTGAAGAGCTTGTGCCACCTTGGAGGTGAGGGTGTCCCAGATCGCAGGCGAGCCCGGGACCCAGGACTTCGTGGAAGTCCGGCTGCCCGCTGCGGGTGCCTACCTGTCCGTGCTGCGTACGGCCACGGCCGGCCTCGCGGCGCGCTTGGACTTCACCCTCGACGAGATCGAGGACCTCCGCATCGCGGTGGACGAAGCCTGCGCGATCCTGCTCCAGCAGGCCGTACCGGGCTCCGTTCTCAGTTGTGTCTTCCGTCTTGTCGAGGACTCGCTCGAAGTGACCGTCTCGGCCCCTACCACCGACGGACGCGCGCCCGAGCGCGACACGTTCGCGTGGACCGTGCTCTCCGCACTGGCAGGCAAGGTCGAGTCGACGGTCGCCGAGGACCGTACGGTCACCATCAGCCTCTACAAACAGCGCGGCGCGGGACCCGGGCCGGCGTGAGGAACGGGGACGGTCCGGTGCGTGACGAGGGGCGCATCCCACCAGAGCCGCGGGGAGGGCACGAGGCTCCGGCGGAGCCGGTGCTCGCCCCCGCGGGCATCCCCGAGCAGCAGGCCCGTCCCCATCCGGAGGACGGGCTTGAGGGCCAGACGGCCGCGGCGGAACAGGCGCGGACAGAGCGGGCGCAGGCAGAGCGGGCGGCCTTTATGAGCGAGCAGCACAGCGAGCAGGAGAGCGCGCCGCGGGGTGAGCAGCGCAGCGAGCGGCGCAGTGAGCCGCGCGACGCGTCCCGCGGTGAGCGGCAGCACCACGACCCACATGACCGCAGCGGCGCGCGGGCGATGTTCATCGAGCTGCGCGACCTGCCGGACGGCTCGCCCCAGAAGGCGGCCCTGCGCAATCAGCTTGTCCGGATGCACCTGCCCCTGGTCGAGCATCTCGCGCGGCGGTTCCGCAACCGCGGCGAGCCGCTGGACGACCTCACGCAGGTCGCGACCATCGGGCTGATCAAGTCGGTGGACCGTTTCGACCCGGAGCGCGGGGTCGAGTTCTCGACGTACGCGACACCGACGGTCGTCGGGGAGATCAAGCGGCACTTCCGGGACAAGGGCTGGGCGGTACGGGTGCCGCGCCGCCTCCAGGAGCTGCGGCTGGCCCTGACGACCGCGACGGCGGAGCTGTCGCAGCAGCACGGCAGATCGCCGACGGTGCACGAGCTGGCGGAGCGGCTCGGCATCTCGGAGGAGGAGGTCCTGGAGGGCCTGGAGTCCGCCAACGCGTACTCCACGCTCTCGCTGGACGTGCCGGACACGGACGACGAGTCCCCGGCGGTGGCGGACACGCTGGGCGCGGAGGACGAGGCGCTGGAGGGCGTCGAGTACCGGGAGTCGCTCAAGCCGCTGCTGGAGGATCTGCCGCCCCGAGAGAAGCGGATTCTGCTGCTCCGGTTCTTCGGCAACATGACGCAGTCGCAGATCGCGCAGGAGGTCGGCATCTCGCAGATGCATGTCTCGCGGCTGCTGGCGCGCACGCTGGCACAGTTGCGCGAACGGCTGCTCGTCGAGGAGTAGGGGCGGCGCAGGAGCAGGGGTGGCACAGGGTTACGGAGACGATCCGGCCCGGTCACGGACAGGTCCCGCAACCGTACGGACGCGGGACCTGGACGAATTCACGCCCCTCCGCCCGCTTTCACGCTCGTTCGCGCGCTTTCGCGCCCCCTCCGCGCGCTTTCGCACTCCTCCGCGCGCTTCGCACTCCTTCGCACGCTTCATCGCTACGCGTCGCCACCCGGACCCCGGATCCCCAGGGCCTCGGTGGTCGTCGGGTTGACGAGCAGGACCAGCCCCGTCACCGCCACGGCCGCCAGCGCGATCCCGGCCGGGATGCCGGCGCCGTCCGAGGTGAGCAGGGTGTACGCGACCGGCAGCGCGAGGATCTGCGTGATCAGCGCGGGCCCCCGGCTCCAGCTACGGCGCAGCAGCAGCCCCCGTGCGGCGAGCAGCGGGATGATCCCGAGCGCGATCAGGGTCACTCCGCCCATCTCGGCCTGCTGCGGGGAGTCGGGGCGGCCGAGCAACCCCATGACCAGCAGAAATACCCCGCCGGCGATCAGCGCCAGGGCCTCCAGACCGCTGACCGCCGCCGCGGCGGTCAGCCGGGTGGGGCGCGGGATCGGCTCGGGGTCGGGCTGCGTCGCTGTACTCACCGTTGCAGGGTATCGGCCCGCGGACCTGGCCCCGGGGCCCCGCCCCCGTGCCGCCCCGCTGCCCGAGGACGACCCGCCGTGCCTCGGCCGGTAATCTGCTGGGCATGCGCGCACTCCTCGTGGTCAACCCGGCAGCAACCACCACCAGTGCCCGCACCCGTGACGTACTCATCCACGCGCTGGCCAGCGAGATGAAGCTGGAGGCGGTGACGACGGAGTACCGCGGGCACGCCCGCGACCTGGGCCGGCGGGCCGCCGACTCCGACGACATCGAGCTGGTGGTGGCCCTGGGCGGGGACGGCACCGTCAACGAGGTCGTGAACGGTCTGCTGCACAACGGTCCGGACCCCGAGCGGCTGCCGCGGCTCGCGGTGGTCCCCGGCGGCTCGACCAATGTCTTCGCCCGCGCGCTCGGGCTGCCGAACGACGCGGTGGAGGCGACCGGCGCGATCCTTCAGGCGCTGGAGGAGAAGAGCGAACGTACGGTCGGTCTGGGACTGGCGGCCGGGACGCCGGGTTCGGAGGACGAGGCCGTGCCGGCCCGCTGGTTCACCTTCAACGCGGGGTTCGGATTCGACGCGGGGGTCGTCGGCCGGGTCGAACAGCACCGCGAACGCGGAAAGCGCTCGACGCACGCGCTCTATGTGCGCCAGGTGATACGTCAGTTCCTGGACGAGCCGCACCGCCGCCATGGAATGATCACTTTGGAACGGCCGGGTGAGGATCCGGTCGAAGATCTCGTCCTGTCGATAATCTGCAACACCGCTCCCTACACTTACCTGGGGAATCGCCCGCTGTACTCGTCCCCCACGGCGTCCTTCGACCTGGCCCTCGATGTCCTCGGCCTGACCAGGATGTCGACCTCGGCGGCGGCCGTATATGGGACGCAACTGCTCACTTCGACCCCGGACAAGGGCCCCCACGGACGCCATGCGGTGTCCCTGCATGACCTGACCGACTTCACCTTGCATTCCAAGGCGCCCCTGCCTTTCCAGATGGACGGCGACCATCTCGGAGTGCGTACGAGCGTGACGTTCACAGGCGTTCGCCGTGCACTGCGTGTGATTGTGTGAGCGGAAGGGCCCAAACTCCTTTCACTCGAACGTTTAGGCTGGCATCCACCCCATGGAAGTACGGCTGTGACCTAGTCGACACCGAGGAATCAAAAAAAACTTTCCAGAAGGGGTTGTATCCGCCGCCGAGGTTTGCGAATCTCTACATGGCGCTCGGGACGGCCCGCAACACCGGCCTCCCTGAGAGCCAGAACCCCTCCTCGATGCAAGGACCCCGTCAGTTCCGCTGGCGGTCGACCCTTCCCTTGTCGAGGGATTCGTGAAAGCGTTCACATTCACAAGCAATCCGCACGTCACACCAAGAGAGGTAGCAGCCATGGACTGGCGTCACAACGCCGTTTGCCGCGAGGAAGACCCCGAGCTGTTCTTCCCCATCGGCAACACCGGTCCTGCGCTGCTGCAGATCGAGGAAGCCAAGGCCGTCTGCCGTCGCTGCCCCGTCATGGAGCAGTGCCTGCAGTGGGCGCTCGAGTCCGGCCAGGACTCCGGCGTCTGGGGTGGACTCAGCGAGGACGAGCGCCGCGCGATGAAGCGTCGCGCCGCTCGTAACCGGGCGCGCAACGCGACCGCCTGAACCACCCTTGTAACAGCCTCAGCCGGCGGAGCGTACAGCGTGTACGCATAGCCCCGCCCCCGAACCGCAGCGCGCAGTACCCCCCGATGCGCATCGCACAGTGAGCTTCGAACCGAGCCCCGGACCGTAGAACGGTCCGGGGCTCGATGCTGTGACCGGGTACGTACCTCCGCCGGCGCGGCCACTTCTCTGTGGCGCGGCTACTTCTGCGGCTCCACCGGAATGTCCAGCAGGACGCGCGTGCCGCGTACCGGCGCGGGCACCATGTCGAACGTGCCGCCCAACTCGCCCTCCACCAGCGTCCGTACGATCTGGAGCCCGAGATTCCCGGCCCGCTGCGGATCGAACCCCTCGGGCAGCCCGCGCCCGTCGTCCTGGACAGTGATCATCAGCCGGGTGTCCGATGTGCCCGAGGTGCCCGTACGGCGCTGCTTCTTCGCCGGCGAGTCCCCGCTGCGGACCGCGGAGACATCCACCCGGCCCTCCTCCCCCGGCGCGAAGGCGTGCTCCAGCGCGTTCTGGAGGATTTCGGTGAGGACCATGGAGAGCGGGGTGGCCACCTCGGCGTCCAGGATGCCGAACCGTCCCGTACGCCGGCAGAGGATCTTGCCTGGCGAGATCTCCGCCACCATCGCCAGCACCCGGTCGGCGATCTCGTCGAACTCCACCCGCTCGTCCAGGTTCTGAGACAGCGTCTCATGGACGATCGCGATCGAACCGACGCGCCGCACCGCCTCGTTGAGGGCTTCCCTGCCCCGCACCGAGTCCATCCGCCTGGCCTGGAGGCGCAGCAGCGCCGCGACCGTCTGGAGGTTGTTCTTCACCCGGTGGTGGATCTCCCGGATGGTGGCGTCCTTCGTGATCAACTCGCGCTCGCGGCGACGGAGTTCCGTCACATCGCGCAGGAGCACCAGGGAGCCGATCCGGGTGCCCTTCGGCTTGAGCGGGATGGTGCGGAGCTGGATGACGCCGCCGTTCCCCTCGACCTCGGTCTCCCGGGGCGCGTAACCGCTGGCCAGTTTGACCATGGCCTCGTCCACCGGGCCGCGGGCGGGCGCGAGTTGGTCGGTGGCCCGGCCGAGATGCTGTCCCACCAGGTCGGACGCGAGTCCCAGCCGGTGATACGCGGAGAGCGCGTTGGGGCTGGCGTACTGGACGACCCCGTCGGCGTCGAGCCGGATCAGCCCGTCCCCGACGCGGGGCGAGGCGTCCATGTCGACCTGCTGGCCGGGGAAGGGGAAGGACCCGGCGGCGATCATCTGGGCCAGGTCCGAGGCGGACTGGAGGTAGCTCAGCTCCAGCCGGCTCGGGGTGCGGACGGTGAGCAGGTTGGTGTTGCGGGCGATGACCCCGAGAACCCGGCCCTCGCGTCGTACGGGGATGGACTCGACCCGTACGGGCACCTCCTCACGCCACTCGGGGTCGCCCTCCCGGACGATCCGCCCCTCGTCCAGCGCGGCGTCCAGCAGGGGCCGGCGCCCGCGCGGCACGAGATGGCCGACCATGTCGTCCTGGTAGGAGGTGGGCCCGGTGTTGGGCCGCATCTGGGCGACGGAGACATAGCGGGTGCCGTCCCGGGTGGGGACCCAGAGGACGAGGTCGGCGAAGGAGAGGTCGGAGAGCAGTTGCCACTCCGAGACCAGCAGATGCAGCCACTCCAGGTCGGATTCACCGAGGGCTGTGTGCTGGCGTACGAGTTCGTTCATGGAGGGCACACGTGCGAGCGTACCCGCGGAACGGATCGGGGGAGCCCGTGGTCTGTACCGGAGGGTAGGCGGCGAATTAGGCTCACCGTACGCACCGCGGGCATGGACACCTCTGAATGGTCTAGTCCACAATGGGTGCAACAGACTTCCGCCCTCCCCGCACAGGAGGGTGGAGCGAGGTGCCGGCGCTCTCTGCCCTGACTGCGGCGGAACCTCTCCCCACGGCCGCCGGGACCGCACACCTGTCGGCCGTAGCAACTCCGGGCTGCGGTGCCGTACGGGTTGAGGGTCCCGTCGCGGCGCCGCGGCCCGCGGGTGTGTCCGGGGCCGGTACGGCCTACGGCCCTCGGCTCGACCAGGGGGCCCTTCAGCTCGACTCCGGGGCCCTTCAGCTCGACTCCGGGACCCTTCAGCTCGACTCCGGCGTCTTGGCCATCGTCCGGGGAGCGTCCGGGTCGTACCCCCGGGCGAGCGCGATCTCGTAGGCCAGAAGGTGGAGCGGCAGGATCTCCAGGAGCGGCTGAAGCTCCTCCCCCACCCCCTCCACCGGCAGGACGAAGCCCGCCGAGGCGGCGCCGACCCGCGCCGCGGGGCCCACCACGAACAGGTCGGCGCCCCGGCCGCGCAGCCGGTCCAGGACCGGGCGGAGGACTTCGCCGCCCTTTCCCTCGGGGACGACGGTGATCACCGGTGTCCGGTTGTCGATCACGGCGAGCGGGCCGTGCAGCAGATCGGCGCCGGAGTAGGCGAGCGCGGGAAGATAGCTGGTCTCCATCAGCTTCAGGGCCGCTTCCCTGGCCGTGGGGTACCCGTACCCCCGCGAGATCACCGCCATCCCGCCGGCGAACCGGTAGCGGGTGGCGAGCGCCCGCACCTCCTCGCCCCGGGCGAGGACCTGGTCCGCGAGGTCCGGTACGGCGGACGCGGCGCCCGTACCGTCGACGCCGCCGAGCCCCTCGGCGAAGAGGTAGAGCGCGAGCAGGGAGGCGGTGTACGACTTGGTGGCGGGCAGCGCCCGTTCCGCGCCGGCCAGGACGTCGATATGGAACTCGGCCACGGCCGCGAGCGCCGAGTCCGGGTTGTTCGTCACCGCGAGCGTGACCGCGCCCGCCTCCCGCGCCGCCCAGGTCGCGGCCACCAGGTCCGGCGAGCCGCCCCACTGGCTCACGCCGACGAAGAGCACGCCGGCGAAATCGGGGCGCGCGCCGTACGCCGTCATGGTGGACATGGACGCGAGCCCGCAGGGCAGCCCGCGCCGGATCTCCAGCAGGTACTTCGCGTACAGCGCGGCGTGGTCGGACGTGCCGCGCGCCGCGAGCAGCACGAAACGGGGCTTACGCGCCGCGATGGCGTCCGCCACCTCACGGATCCGGGGCGCCCCCTCGCCGAGCACCCGCCGCAGCACCGCGGGCTGTTCCAGCACCTCGGTGGACATGATGCGGCCCGGGTACTCGCTCGGCCCGGCGGGAAACGCGGCAGACATGCTGGGTGTCCTCCAAGTCACTGACGCCCCCGGTCACCAGTCGAACACGCCCGGTGGAGCCCCCGCCACCGGGCTCGGCCGCCTCCGCGCCCGCTTGCCTCTTTCCCTTACCTCTCTCCTTTGTCTCTCTCCCTTGCCTCTCTCCTTCGCCCGATCGAAGAATCGATCAGGCCCCCTCTGCTAGAATTGGTCTATACCACAAGAGACTCACCCATCAGAACGGCAGGGCCCAGCGTGGAAGTGGTCATCGTCCAGGACGCCGCCGCGGGCGGCGCACTCATCGCCGACAGCATCGCCGCACTGCTGCGCCGCAAGCCCGACGCCCTGCTCGGCGTGGCCACCGGCTCCACCCCCCTGCCCGTCTACCAGGCACTGGCGGCCCAGGTCAGGGCGGGCACCGTGGACGCCTCGGCCGCCCGGATAGCCCAGCTCGACGAGTACGTGGGCCTGCCGCCGGGCCACCGGGAGTCGTACCGCTCCGTCGTCCTGCGCGAGGTCGTCGAACCGCTCGGCCTGGACCCGAGCGCCTTCCTCGGCCCCGACGGCAGCGCCGAGGACGTACAGGCCGCGTGCGAGGCGTACGACCGGGCACTCGCCGAGGCGGGCGGCGTCGACCTCCAGCTCCTCGGCATCGGCACGGACGGCCACATCGGCTTCAACGAACCCTGCTCGTCGCTCGCCTCCCGCACCCGGATCAAGACCCTGACCCGTCGGACCCGCGAGGACAACGCGCGCTTCTTCGACAGCCCGGACGAGGTCCCCCACCACGTGATCACCCAGGGCATCGGCACCATCCTGGAAGCCCGCCACCTGGTCCTCCTCGCCACGGGCGAGGGCAAGGCGGACGCCGTGGCCCAGGCGGTCGAGGGCCCCGTCGCCGCCCTCGTCCCCGCGTCCGCGCTCCAGCTCCACCCGCACGCGACGGTGGTCGTGGACGAGGCGGCGGCCTCACGGCTGAAACTGGCCGACTACTTCCGCGCGACGTTCGCGTCCAAGCCGGACTGGCAGGGCATCTGACAGCTTCACCCCGCCCCGGCTCGGCCCGGGTAGGCCCAAAGATCTCTATTGACAACCCTGCGCGACGAGCAGTTAACTCAGCGAAGTTATGTACTTCCTGTGAGGCTTGGGGCGGGGATCCATGGGTGGGGTGTGGGGAAATCGTGATGTCCGGGAGAAGAGACGCAGGCGCGGTCCGCCGTACGCGGGAGGCCTGGTGTGTGGGCTCGCCGTCGTGCTGGCGGCGGGTCTCGTCCCGCTGACCGCTCTGCCGGCCGCCGCACGACCGGCTCCCGCGCCTGCCGGCTCCACGCCGGCCACCCACGCGAACCAGGACTCCGGCGACGGCGAGGCCGGCGCGGAGGCGACCACCGACGGTGCGCTCGCCGAGGCGAAACGTTCTGGCAAGCCGGTCGAGATCGCGTCCCTCCGCGGTGAACACAGCGACGTGTTCGCCACCCCGGACGGCGCCCTGGAAGCGCGCGAGTATCTGCGGCCCGTACGGGCCCGCGTCGACGGCGCGTGGCGGCCCGTCGACACCGAGCTGGCCAAGTCCCCTGACGGAACGGTCGCCCCGAAGGTGTCCACCGTGGGGATCCGGTTCTCGTCCGGGGGTGCGGACCCGCTCGTACGGATGGACAAGGCGGGGCGCGAGGTCGCGCTCTCCTGGCCCGGCTCCCTGCCCGCGCCGGATCTTGACGGCTCCACCGCCACGTACCGCGACGTGCTCCCCGGAGTCGATCTGCGGATGGGCGCGCAGGAGGACGGCTTCACCCAGCTGTTCGTCGTGAAGACGGCCGAGGCCGCGGCGAGCGAGAAGCTGGCCGCGCTCCGTCTCGACCTCGCCGCGGAAGGCGTGGACGTACGCGAGACGGCGGAAGGCGGCCTCGAAGCGGTCGACCAGGGCGCGCGGGGCGCGGTGTTCGAGGCGCCGAAGCCGATGATGTGGGACTCCAGCACCCCGGCCGGCGACGGTACGGGGCCGGCCCGCCGGCGGGCGGCCGTCGGGAGCGGCGAGGGCGAAGGCGCGGCGCGGGAACCCGGCGCGAGCGAGTCGGGCAAGCTGGCGGCCGTGGACGTGGCCGTGCCCGCGACGGGCGACGCCCTGGTACTGACTCCGGACACCGAGGTGTTGTCGGGCGCGGACACCGTGTACCCGGTGTTCATCGACCCGCAGTGGTACTCGCCGCGGGCGTCGGCCTGGACGATGGCCTCGGAGTACTGGGCGTCGTCCCCGCAGTGGAAGTTCAACGGCGAGTCGACGGCCGGTATGGGCTACTGCAACTGGGACTACTGCAAGCCGAACGACACCAAGCGGCTCTTCTACCGCATCCCCACCTCGAAGTTCGCCGGGAAGACGGTCCTGTCGGCCGAGTTCGTGGTGCGCAACACCTGGTCGGCGTCGTGCGGCGCGCGCAGCGTGGAGCTGTGGCGTACGAAGGACATCTCCTCCTCGACGACGTGGAATTCGCAGAAGGCCCCCGGTTTCTGGATCAAGGAGCTGCGATCCAGCTCCTTCGCCTACGGCTACGACGGGTGTGCGGCGAAGGACGCGGAGTTCGACGTGAAGCCGGCCGTGCAGGAAGCCGCGAACGGCAAGTGGTCCACGATGACGTTCGGGCTGCGCGCGGCCAGTGAGTCGGACGCGTACGGCTGGAAGCGCTTCTCGGACAAGGCGTATCTGCGAGTCAAGTACAACCGTCCGCCCCCGCAGATCAAGATGTCGCAGCTCGCGATGGAGTACGGCGGGACCTGCAAGAAGCCGGCGAGCGCGGCCAGGGTGCGGACCCTGGGCAAGATCTACGCGAACAAGGTGACCGACCCGGACGCGGACAACGTCTCCGTGCAGTTCCAGGCGTCCTGGGACACCGGGGACGGCAAGGGGATGGTGGCCCGCTGGAGCCCCGCCCGCACCACGGCGAAGCCGTCGGGGTCGAGCTTCTCGATCGGGCTGCCGTCGTCGATCCCGAAGAACAAGCAGGTGGCCTGGTACGTGCGCTCGTACGACGGGGCGCAGTACTCCCCCTGGTCGACCGCCGGGGATCCCACGGGCTGTTACTTCACGTACGACACGAGTGTGCCCCGGGCTCCGGCGATCACCTCCGGGGAGTATCCGGCCTCCGATCCGGAGGATCCGGACGACCCGTGGTCGGACGGGGTGGGCAAGTACGGCGCGTTCGAACTGAAGGCCGCCGACAGCGACGTGGTCAGGTACTGGTTCGGCGTCAACACCGACCCGTCCTCGAAGAACGCGCTGACCACCACGGGCGGCGCGGCGAAGACCACCCAAGTACTGCCCTCCGAGCCCGGGCTGAACTTCGTCACCGCCCAGGCCTTCGACACCGCCGGCAACGGCAGTGAGATCCGCACCTACCAGTACCGGGTCAAGGCCGGCCAGCCCGAGCGGGCCGCCTGGAACCTCGACGACCCGACCGGCGCCACTTCGGCCGAGGGCACGGCCGGCTCCCGCGTCGCCGAGCTGCGCGGCGGCGCCGCACCGGGGGTGGCGGGCGCGATCGGCACGGCGGTCTCGTTCGACGGGGTCGACGACTACGCGCAGACGGACATCCCCACGGTGGCCACCGAGAGCGGCTTCTCCGCGGCGGCCTGGGTGAAGCTGTCCAGGATGCCGGACACGGCGGCGATCATCGCCACGCAGCCGGGCAATCACAGCCCCGGTTTCGAGCTGTACTACTCCAAGTCCTACGACCGCTGGGTCTTCAACCAGTACCTCGCCGACTCCGCGGACTCCAACGCGGTACGCGTCATGTCGACGACACCGGGCGACGCGAAGGCCGGGACCTGGACGCATCTCGCCGGTACGTACAGCCAGACCGACGGCGAGCTGAAGCTGTACGTCCAAGGGAAGCTGGTCGGCACGACCCCGTACACCACGCCGTGGGACGCGCGCCGCGGACTCCAGATCGGCGCGGGCTCGTACAGCGGCCGGCCCGCCTCGTTCTTCCCGGGGACCATCGACGACGTACGGATCTACGACAAGCCGCTCACGGCCACCGAGGTCACCCGCCTGCACACCAAGCAGCCCATCGGAACGGGCCGCCCGGCCCGCGCGGTCTTCCCCCTGGACGAACCGGCCGACGCGACCCGCGTCACCGGCCGCGCCGACGTCCACCCGGCCGTCCTCAAGGGCGGCGCCACCCCGGGCCGCGCCGGGATGACCGGCAAGGCGCTGACGCTGGACGGCAAGGACGACTACGCCACCGCCGCGGCACCGCACGTCAACAACCGGCGCAGCTTCACGGTCTCGGCCTGGGCGAAACTCTCCAAGACCAAGCCCGACCACGCGGCGATCATCGCGACGCAGGCCGGGGACCACAAATCCGGCTTCGAGCTGTACTACTCCAGCTCCTACGACCGGTGGGTCTTCAACCAGTACATCTCCGACACCCCCGACTCCAACGCCATCCGCGCCATGCAGGCCGAGGGCAGAACCGCGTACGGCGGCGAATGGGCCCACCTGGTGGGCGTCCACGACACCGTCGCCAACCAGCTCACCCTGTACGTCAACGGCGTCGAGGCGGGCCGCGCGGCCGTCTCCGAAACCTGGTACGCGGGAGGCCAGGTCCAGATCGGCGCCGGTTCCTACGAGGGCGAGCCCGACTCGTCCTTCCCCGGCCAGATCGACGAGGTGAAGATCTTCGACCGGCCGGTCTCGGCGGACGAGGTACGGCAGTTGTTCAAGCAGAGCCCGGTGGTCAAGGGCCGCTGGAACTTCGAGGGGGCCAACAGCGCCACTCCGGCCACCACGCCCGACCTCTCCGACGAGAACAACCCCCTGAGCCTGTCGGGCGGAGCCCGGATCGGCACCGGAATGATCGACTCCAGCGGACTGGAACTGGACGGTGTCGACGACTACGCCGCCACCAGCACGGTCCCCATCGACACCAGCTCCAGCTTCACCGTCACCGCGTGGGCCCGCGGCGCGGCGGTTCCGACCAAGCCTGTGACGGTCATGAGTGGCGAAGGCACCGACCGGAGCGCGTTCGGCCTCCGCTTCGTTCCCGACAGCAAGCAGGCCGAGGGGCTGGGGCGGTGGGAGGTGGCGCTGCCCGACTCGGACGGCAGCGACGCGACCGTCCGGCTGGTGGGGAACACCGAGTTCTACGACATGCGTGACTGGAACCATCTGGCCGTGGTCTACGACGGGTTCGCGAAGGAGGCCCGCATGTACGTCAACGGCGTCCTCCAGGAAGCCGCGTGCGGTGACGAGGACGGCGACGGCCCGACGGATGACACGTCGTGCGAAGACCTCATCTCCTGGGCCGACGACGTACTGACCTTCAAGGCCGGGAAATCCCTCCAGGTCGGCAGGGTGAAGACGGCGGGCAAGTGGGGCGAGTACTTCCCCGGCTCGGTCGACGACGTATGGACCTTCCAGGGGGCTCTCAGTGATGTCCAGGTCGAGAAAATGACGAATTCGTTCTTCGACATCCCCACCGAGGTGCCCTCCGGCGGCTGATCTCCGGGCGGGGCGCGTCCGACCGGTCTGTCCGAGCGCGCCCCGCCAGACGCTCCTTTCGTTGCCCCTCCCCTCTTCCCTGCTTTCATCCTCACTCCGCTCCTCCTCCTTCCTTCTCCTTCCTTCATGGTTCGCGCCGTGCCCGCCTTCTTACGGGCATGCGGCGCCCGGCAGCGATGGACACCCACATGAGATCCCGCTCCACTCGACTTTCCGGGGTGCTACTCCGGCGCATGTCCCTGGCCGTCTCCACGGTGATGGTCGCCACCATTCTGCAGAGTGCCGCGATACCCGCTCAGGCGGCGAGCAACAACCTGCCCGGTCTGCCGGAAGCGGAAAAGCCGGTGGCCGGTTCGTACGGTGCCAAGGCCATCCCTCGTACCCGACCCTCGCAGCCCGTCGGGCCGCTCCGGGCGCCGCGCGCGTCCTGGCCCGGTGCGTCCTCCGCCGTGGTGCGCGTCCCGGGTGCCGGCGCCGAGGGGAAGAGCGGTTTCGCCAAGGCCGGAAACACTCCCCTCGCCGTCGCGGCTCCCGATCCCTCCGACGCGGCGTCCGCGCCCGGCTCCGGCTCCGCGAAGTCGTCGCGTACGAAGGCGACGCCGAAGCGCGCCGTACCGTCCACGGTGGCCACGCGCGTGTTCTCGCGTGAACAGGCCGACCGGGCCGGTGTGAAGGGCCTGCTCTTCAGCGTCGAGGCGACGGCGCCCGCCCGGGAAGCGGGCACGAGGAGCGGAGAGAAGGCCGCAGTCGCCCTCAGTGTCGACTACGCGGACTTCGCGGAAGCCTTCGGCGGTTCGTACGCCTCCCGGATGCGGCTGATCGAGCTCCCGTCCTGCGCGCTGACCGCCCCCGCCAAGGACTCCTGCCGTACCTCCACTCCCGTCGCCGCCGCCAATGACACCGCGGCACAGACGCTGACCGCTCCCGCCGTCCCGCTCAGGGCCGCGGGAACTCCCACGGTCCTGGCAGCGGTAGCGGCGGCGGAAGGCGACAAGGGCGATTACAAAGCCACCGCCCTGTCCGCGTCCTCCTCCTGGAACACGAACCTCAACTCCGGCGATTTCTCCTGGTCCTACGACATGCCGGTACCGGATGTGCCCGGCAGCCTCATGCCGAAGGTCGGGCTCTCGTACGCGTCGGGCAATGTCGACGGACGGACGGGAAGCACGAACAACCAGGGTTCCTGGGCGGGTGACGGCTTCGACCTGTGGCCCGGTTCCATCGAACGCCGCTACAAGCCCTGCTCCGACGACGGCGAAAAGAACGCCGACGGCAACAAGCCCGGGGACCTGTGCTGGGCCTACGACAACGCCTTCCTTTCCTTCAACGGAAAGGGCGGCGAGCTCGTCCCGGTCAGCAAGGACGAGTTCAAGCTCAAGAAGGACGACGGCACAAAGATCACCCGCCTGCGGTCCACCAACCGGGACAACGGCGACAACGACGGTGAATACTGGCGCCTGACCGCCCCGGACGGCATCCGCTACTACTTCGGCTATAACCGGATGCCGGGCTGGACCGAGGGCAAGGAGACCACCGACTCCACCTGGACCGCCCCCGTCTTCGGGAACAACACGGGCGAGGAGTGTCACGCCGACACCTTCAAGGACTCCTGGTGCCAGCAGGCCTGGCGCTGGAACCTCGACTACGCGGTCGACACCCATGGCAACGCCATCGCCTATCACTACACCAAGGAGTCCAACTCCTACGGCCGCAACCTCAAGGCCGACGACAACACGACGTACACCCGTGGCGGCCACCTCAAGCGCATCGACTACGGGCTGAAGTCCAACCGCATGTTCGCGGACAAGCCGTTGGCACAGGTCGTCTTCACCAACGCCGAGCGCTGCCTGCCGCAGTCGGGGGTGACCTGCGACGCCTCCACCATCGGCGACAAAGCGTTCTACTGGTACGACACTCCCTGGGACCTCAACTGCGCGCCCGGCGCCAAGTGCGACAACGGCCGCCTCTCGCCGTCGTTCTGGACTCGCAAGCGCCTGACCGAGGTCACCACCCAGACCCTGGCCAACGACGGAACGTACGCAAAGGCCGACAGTTGGCGGCTGGGCCACCGCTGGGGCATGGCGGACACGGACTACCAACTCCTGCTCGACTCGGTCCAGCACACCGGAGAGTCGGCCGCACCCACCATCACCCTGCCGAAGACGACCTTCGCCTACACCCAGTTGGAGAACCGTCTCGACAAGACAGGCGACGGCTACGCACCGTTCATCAAGAGCCGCCTGTCCACGGTGTCCGACGAGTCCGGCGGCCAGACGGACGTCAACTACTCGGCGCCCACCTGTGACTGGAACGCCCTGCCCACTCCGGAGACCAACACCACCCGGTGCTTCCCCCAGTACATCGGGGACAGCGATTCGAACGAGCCGATGCAGTGGTTCAACAAGTACGTGGTCACCTCCGTCACCGGCACCGACCGAACCGGCGGCGCGCCCGACAGCGTCACGCGCTACCAGTATCTGGACGGCGCGGCCTGGCACTTCGACGAGGACGACGGGCTGACCAAGGAGAAGCACCGCACCTGGTCCCAGTGGCGCGGCTACGGTCACGTCCGGGTACAGACGGGCGGACAGGGTGACGCCTCGGCCATGAAGTCCCAGCAGGACACGTACTTCCTGCGCGGTATGGACGGAGACCGAGAGAAGAAGAGCGGAGGCACCAAGGCGGTATCCGTCTCCCTGGGCGAGGGGGAAGGCGATCCGATCACCGAACACCCCTCGACGGCCGGCCTCAACTACAAGACCGTCACCTTCGACAAGCCCGGCGGCAAGGTCCTCGCCAAGTCGGTCAGCCGTCCCTGGCACCACGAGACGGCGAAGAAGGTACGCGACTGGGGCACGGTGACCGCCGACTTCACCGGCACCTCCGCCACCAAGAGCTGGCAGTCGCTCGACGACGGCGCCGGCGCGTCCTGGCGCGTCACCTCCACCGCTACCAAGCGGGACACCGTCGCCGGCCGGGTGATCCAGGTCCACGATCTCGGAGACCACGCCACCGCCTCCGACAACCAGTGCACCCGGACCAGTTACGCGGCCGAGGGAGACACCGGCCTCCTCAACGCGGTTTCCCGCGTCGAGACCGTCGCCGCGACCTGTGACGCAACGCCCGACCGTACGAAGGACGTCATCTCCGACGTACGGACCGCCTACGACGGCGGTGCGTACGGGGCGGCGCCCACCAAGGGCGACATCACGGCCAAGGCGACACTCAAGAGCCACAACGGCACCAAGGCCACCTACCTGGAGAGCGGCTCCACCTACGACGCGTACGGCCGGGTCGTCACCACGACCGATCTGACCGCAGAGGTCACCGCGGAGGGCGACGGCACTCCGGCACTCACCGCCCGCGGCGACGGCCGTACGACCACGACCGTCTTCACCCCGGCCACCGGCTTCGCCACCCGGATCGTCACCACCTCGCCCCCCGCCAAGGCGGGCGACGTCTCCACCGTCCAGACCACGACCCAGGACCTCGGGCCCCGAGGTCTGCCGGTGAAGCTGACCGACACGAACGGCAACGTCACCGAGTCCACGTACGACGCGCTCGGCCGTGCCGGCAACATCTGGCTCGCCGACCGGCGCAACACCCAGACGCCCAGCTACGGGTTCAGCTATCTGATCGCGGAGGGCAAGCCCACCGCCATCGCCACCAAGGTCCTCGACAACAACGGTGGGCAGATCACGTCCTACACCCTGTACGACGGTTTCCTCCGCGAACGCCAGACCCAGGCTCCCGGACCGGACGGCGGCAGCATCCTCACCGATGTCTTCTACGACGAACGGGGACAGACCGCCAAGACGTTCGCGCCGTACTACAGCACCGGAAAACCGTCGAGCACGCTGTTCCGGCCCGAGAACGCCCTCAGCGTCGAGACCCAGACCCGCACCGCCTATGACGGGCTGGGCCGCGCGACAGAGACCCGTCAGATCGCCGGAAACGGGGACGGTGGCACCGTGCTCAACACGATCAAGACCCTCTACGGGGGCGACCGCAGCACCGTCATCCCGCCGGTCGGTGGTATCGCCACGACCACAGTCGTCGACGCCCGCGGCCGGACCACCCGGCTGCTCCAGCACCACGAGCGCAGCGCCGACGCGCCGTACGACACCACGACGTACTCCTACACCCCGCGCGGTGAAATGGAGAAGATGACCGGCCCGACCGGTGCCGTCTGGAGTTACGCCTACGACCAGTTCGGTCACCAGACCAAGGCGGTCGACCCGGACAAGGGCACCACCACCAGAATCTACGACGACCGGGGCCAACTCACCTCCTCCACCGACGCACGCGGCACGACGCTGGTGAGCGGTTACGACAACCTGGGCCGCAAGACATCCCTGCGCGAAGGCTCGTCCACCGGCACCCTGCGGTCCGCGTGGGTGTACGACACGGTCGCCGATGCCAAGGGCCAACTCGCCGAATCCACCCGCTACGTCAACGACCAGGCGTACACGTCCAAGGTCACCGCCTACGACCGGCTCTACCGGGCGACCAGGTCCGCCGTCGTCATCCCCGCCACCGAGGGCAAGCTCCAAGGCACGTACCAGGCCGCCGGCACCTTCAAGCCGTCCGGGCTGCCATCAGGTGTCAGCTACTCCGCGGCGGGCTCCCTGCCCGGTGCCGTGGTCACGTACGGCTATGAGGACGATACGCTGCGGCTCACCGGCACTTTCGGGCCCGGAATCAGCGGCAGCGTCAAGTACAGCCTCACCGGCAAACCCCTCCAGTACGCCATGAACCTGGCCGACGGCGGCAAGAAGACGCAGGTCACCAACGTCTACGAGTGGGGAACCCAGCGGCTCGCCACCTCGCGCGTGGACCGCGAGGAGCAGAACGGCGTCGACCGCAGTGTCGGCTACCGCTACGACGAGGCGGGCAACGTCCTGTCGATGGCGGACGTCTCGCGCACCGGCACCGACAACCAGTGCTTCACCTACGACTACCTCGGCCGCATGACCGAGGCCTGGACGCAGAACACCACCCAGTGCGCGGCCACCCCGGCAACGGCCAAGATCACCGGCCCTGCGCCGTACTGGCAGAGCTTCACCTACGACAAGGCAAGCAACCGCGCGACCGAGACCCAGCACAACCCGGCCGGTGACACCGCCAAGGACCTCAAGCGGACGTATGCCTACCCCGGGGCGGGCAAGCCGCTGGCGCACTCGCTGACCTCCGTCACCAACACCGCGCCCACCGGCACGAGTACGGACGACTACACCTACGACCAGACCGGTAACACCACCGGCCGCCCGGGTCAGAAGCTCACCTGGGACGCCGAAGGCCACCTCTCCAAGGTCACCGAAGGCGCCAAGACCACCGAGTACCTGTACGACGCCGACGGCAACCGGCTCATCGGCCGCACCGGCACGGAGAGCACGCTCTACCTCGGGCACACCGAAATCGTCCTGGCCAAGGGCGCCGACAAGGCGAAGGCAACCCGCTACGTCGAACTCGGCGGCGGCAACGCCGGCATCCAGAACGACGACGCCACCTGGTCCTTCACCATCGCCGACCACCATGGCACGGGCCAACTCGCCATCAACGCCGCCGACCTGTCCCTCACTCAGCGCCGAGCCCTCCCCTTCGGTGCCCCCCGGGGCGACACCCCGAAGGCATGGCCCGGCACACGGGGTTTCGTGGGCGGCACGGACGACACGAAGGCCACGGGCCTCACCCACCTGGGAGCCCGCGAATACGACCCGTCCACGGGCCGCTTCGTCTCCGTCGACATGCTCATCGACCCGAAGGACCCCGAATCCCTCAGCGGCTACGCCTACGCCCACAACTCCCCGGTCAGCTATAGCGACCCGAGCGGCCTGAGCGATCCTGGCGGCACCCTGTGCGGGATCACTTTCCCGTGCAATGTCTCGGAAAAGGGGAATGACAAGTGGATACCGGACGAAAAAGAAAGATGGGAAAAGAGTAAGTCCGGCAATACACTTACGCCCGGCGGCGGCGGAGACTGGGAGATCGAGGCCTCGAACAACGCAGACTTCGACGGCGACGGGTTCATCAATGTGTATCCCGGGGTGAAAATATCCGCCAAAACAACCCCAAAGGTATCCAAGGCGTTTATCGTCGCCTTCTACGAGCGCGTGGAAGAATGGTGTGGAAGCAGCGGGCTCACATGTCTGGAGGAATACCCGGACATCTACACAACCGCCATGCTCGCCTACCGTGCATGCTCAGCCAGTAAATGCCCTGACAGAAAAAACATCTTCACCGATGTCATACGCGCAGGCGCCGAAGAGATCTTCGCGTACGGCCCACTCGGTGCAGGAAGAGGAGCGCCTGGCGGTAAGGGCAAGACAGGGAGCAAGGGCTCCGGATGCACCCAGTGCTTCCTGGCCGGCACAGACGTCCTCATGGCCGACGGAACGACCAAGGACATCGAAGACGTCGAAATCGGTGACATGGTGCTGGCCACGGACCCCGAAACGGGTGAGACCGGCCCCCGGGAAGTAACCCGCCTCATCGTCACCGAGGACGACAAGCACTTCAACACGCTGTCCATCGCGACCGAGGACGGCATCGAAGAACTCACGGCAACGTACGAGCACCCGTTCTGGTCCCCTTCCGAGAAGCGCTGGCTGGACGCGGGAGACCTCGAAGCGGGGATGACTCTGCTCACCGACGACGGCACCACGGTCATCGTCACCGGGAACCGTGCGTTCGAACAGCGCGCCAGAACGTACAACCTGACCGTCGCCGACATCCACACGTACTATGTGCTGGCGGGGGCCACTCCGGTACTCGTTCACAACAGCAACTGCCCAAATTGGGCCGCCAATAGCGTGAAGACGTGGGGACACACATTCAAGACTCATGGTGCCGGAGCGAAGAACACGAAGGCTCTGACCGATCGCGCTCGTAGTACCGGGAATCAGCAGGGTCAATGGCTGGATAATGACGGCGCTGCAGAGTTCTTGAAGGGACTCCATGTCGAAGGGGCCGGTCCCAGGTCGGTGCGCATTCCGGATGGGTTGGGGCAGGTGATCATGCCGGATGGGAGTATCGCCCAAGCGCGGGCAGCTACCATCGTCCCAAGTCCAAATGGACTGTACAAGACGGGATTCCCGATTATTGGCCCGAACTAGGAGGCTGGTAGAGATGAGCTTCTCTGTGTCGTTCAATCCGGCCGTGCAGTCTGGTGCTGCGGCTCCTGCTCTAGCGAGTCTGGAGCCGGGTGACGATTACGAAACCCTCGTCATGGAGGCGTGTAGCGCCCTCTCCGATGCTGGAGGCAGCAGATTCCACATTGGCGGTTTCGGGAACGATGAGTGGCCGCTCGATGTCGGGTATGACTTGTCTGCCTTCATGGAGCAGTTCCCGTCACTGATGACGAGTGTGCGTGAACGTCGCGAAGTCGAGGTAGATCTTTACTCGCAGGGCATCGAGAGGACTTTGACCTTCCGACCAAGCGATGATCTGGTGATGATTCACTGCGAGTCGCGGACCAATTGGGTTCCAAACCCAGAGTGCGAGAGTATTGCGCAAAGTGAGCTAGTCGCGATGCTCTCGAAATTGGCCGAAGACTTCGCACGGGGGTTGAAGGAGATTAAGTTCGACCTGTCGGAGGCCGCACCATTCGATCGCTGGCTGGAGGGTGAGGTGTAGCCTCACGGCCCGATCCTGCAATCCACGTGTTGGATAGCGGTAGCAAAATTGAAGCCCCGCCAGGTGCGTCCTGGCGGGGCTTCTGCGGTGGGTGACGGCAGTAGTTGACGGCAACGTCAGTGGACGGTGGCTCCGCACAGCGGCGGGTCATCGCCGTTGTCGCGAGTTACTCGTCGTTGCCAGGGACGTCAAGGGCGGTGCCGAGGGTGTCTATGGCCTGGCGCTGGAGGCGGAGTCGCACGTGGGCGTAGACGGTGGCGGTGACTCCGATGTGTGCGTGGCCGAGGAGTTCCTTGATCACGACGAGTTCGACGCCCTGTTCCAGGAGCAGGGTGGCGGTGGAGTGTCGGAGGTCGTGGAAGCGGATGCGGCGGAGGCCGGCCTTACGGAGGAGTGTGGTGAAGGTCCGGGTGAGGTTGGTCGGGTCGATCGCTCTCCCCTGCGGCGTGGTGAACACGTGCGCGTCGTGCTGCCACGTGCTGCCTGCGGTCGCACGTTCGCGCTGCTGCTGTTCGAGGTGGAGCTTCAGGGACTGGACGCAGCGGGTGGGGATGGCGATGCGGCGCTCGGAAGCCCGCGTCTTGGTGGGCAGCGTGGTGAGCCCGCCTGCGCTGGTGCGCTGCAAGGTTCGGCGGATGGCGGCGGTGCCCACGTCGAGGTCGAGGTCTTCCCAGCAGAGGCCGAGGAGTTCGCCCTTGCGGAGCCCGGTGTGGAGAGCGAGTTCGAACAGGGCGTGCAGCCGGTGTTCGTTCGCGGCGGCAAGGAGCTGGCGGGCTTCTTCAGCGGTGAGGGGTTCGAAGCGTCGGGGCCGAGGCGTGCCGGTGCGGACGTTGCGGGCGACGTTGCGCGGGATCTCCTCCTCGCGCACGGCGTGTTCCAGGGCGGACTTGAGGACGGAGTGGATGTAGGCCAGCGTCAGCGGCGAGAGCCGCTTGGAGCAGCATGTTCCGGTGGCGCAGCAACGGGGTTGATCGCGGCCGGCGTCGATGCCGCGGGCACAGCACTGGCAGGTGGTGCGGAGTTGGTTGAGCCAGGTGCGGACGTCCCTGGCGGTGAGCTTGGCGAGCTTCTTCTTGCCCAGGCCGGGGATGAGGTAGTTGTTCACGCAGGCGGTGTAGCGGGTGTGGGTGTTCTCGCGGAGGTGGTGGACGGCAACGGCCTCCAGCCAGTATGTCAGGTACGCGGCCAGGCTGCCCTGCGCGGAGGGTACGGGAAGTCCGCGGTTGCTGTTGGCGACCTTCTCGGTGAGCTTGGCGAGTGCTTCCTTGCGGGTGGTGCCGTAGACGCGGACGCGGCGGCGGGTGTTGCCGGGGGCGAGGACGTATCCGGCGGCTTCCCAGCGGCTGTCCTTGCGCTGGTAGACGGTTCCGTCGCCGTTGGCGCGGCTGCGGCGGGAGGTGGGGGTGTCGCGAGGTGTGGTCATCAGGCGGCGTCCTGTTCGAGGCGGGTGCGGATGAAGTCGGTGAGGGCGTGGGTGGGGATGCGGCGGGCGCGGCCGAGGGTGAGGGAGGGGAGTTGGTGGGTGCGGAGGAGGTCGTAGACGGCGGTGCGGCCGAGTTGGAGGCGTTCCATGACTTGGGGGACGGTGAGGAGTTCCGTGCCGGCGGTCACGCGACGGCCCCCGTCCGGACGGCACTGGTCAGCCGGTCAGTGGAGTGACCGACCGGGTGACCGGCGCGGTCACCAGAGTGGTCCGAGCGTCGGGTTCGGGTCGGTTGCTCGGGTCGGGTCTGCCGTGTTGCGGTCAGGAGGTCGGCGAGGTGTTCGTGTTCGGGCAGGAGTCCGGTTCCGGCGTACTGCCAGTGGGAGATGACCAGCGTCGTGTCCGAGTCCACGCGTTGACCGGCGATGTTGTGGTGACCGGCGGTCGGGTCAGTGGAGTGCTGGGCCTGGTCACCGATCGGACTGCCGCTTGTCTGGCCGGACTGCGTCGACGCCGGGGCCGGGGCCGGGGCGGGGGTCTGGGTTTCGGTTCGGTTGGTTCGCCAGGCGGTGCGTTCGGCTCGGAGGTGGGCCAGGGTGGTGGAGTAGTGGCGGGTGCGGGTGGAGAAGTGGCCTCGGAAGCCGAGCATGTGGGCCCACTGGCGCAGGCGGAGGTGGGCGTACTCGGGTCGCACACCGAGGTGCCAGGCGGTGTGGATCATGCGGCGGGCATGGTCGGTGAGGTCGAACTGGGCGAGTTCGGCAAGGAAGCGGAGTCGGCGGTCGAGGGTGCCGGTGGTGGTTTCGGCTCCCTTGGTGGCGTACTTGGCGATGTAGGCGGCGACGTGCCGGTCGGTGACGGGGGCGGCGCCGGTGAAGTCGGGACTGCGGATCGCGCGGACGTCGATCTGCCGCCCGAACCGGAACACCATCGACTCCGGCGGCCGTGTCCGGTTGGCCTCCCTGGCCCCGGAGCGGTGTTGGTGCTGGACGCGAGTGCGCTTGGCGGCGGCGCGGACTGCGTGGTCGAGGAGTTCGGTCGTGGCCCAGGTGGGTGGGGTGCTGGCGGGGCCGGTGGGTCCGTCGATGCGGATGACGGTGTGGAAGTGGATCTGGCCGCGCTTTTGGTATTCGGCGACCTTGGCGTAGGAGAGCGTGGCGTGGTGGCGAAGGGTGCGCTGGGTGAGTCCGGCGGCGTGGGCGATCTCGCGGCGCAGGTGGGTGGTGAAGCGGGACCACAGGGCGGGGGCGTGGGCGTTCCACAGCACCGCGCCGGTGTAGTCGTAGTGCTGCGGGTTCAGCGGCGTGCCGAGGAACGGGTCGCAGTCGCCATGCCGGGTGCCGCAGACACACGGGGCCGCACCGGGCTGATTGTGGACGGGGCCGAAGCCGGGGGCGGTGAGGGTCGCGAACACGCGCGGATGGGTGGAGACGCTGGCCGGTACGGTCTTGCCGCCGCGTAGTCCGGCGGCGATGAGTTGGTAGGTGTCGTAGCGGTAGCGGGTGGAGCAGGCCGGGCAGCGGGTGGCGCGGCGGTTGCCGCACCGCACCAGGAGTTCACCGGCGGGCAGGTGGCGGCTTTCGAGGTGGGCGAGGATCTGGCCGGTGGCGGCGTCCAGGCGGGTGCGGTGGCCGGTCATCCGGATCGGGCGGGCGCAGCCGCCCAGCGAGCCGATCTGTCGGGCCAGGGGCACGAGGTGTCCGGCGGCGGCGAGTTTGGCCAGCCTGGCGGTCAGCCGCGCCCGGCGTTCCAGCGCCGAGCCCCTGTTCACGGGCGCGTCGGCCTTCCTGCCGTGCGCTGGTGAGGCGAACGCCGCGTTCGAGATCGCAGACGTGGTTGTAGGAGAAGGGAGTTGGAGCTGTGCGGGCATGCGGACAGACCTCCGGCAGGAGTCGGGAGAAGAGGGGAGGCGGTTGAGGGCGCCCCAGGGGCGTCGACGCGCGAGGGAACGGGGCGTGCTATGACGGGCGCGGGCGGTGGGCCGGGGGCATCTGCCCTGGTCAGCGGTGCTGCCCTGCGGCGGTGCGTGAAGTTAGCATCGCTTCAACGGCGCATTCAAGTGCATCCCTCCTCATCTATTTCGGTGGCCGGTGGGGACGCGGGTACTGTGGCCCCGGTCTTCCGTTTTGGACGGGCCGGATTTCGGTGGTAATAGCGCAGAGAAGGCGGGGTGACCTGCGGTGACGGTCGGGCGGCGGGGGCGCAGGCCGGCGGGTAGCACAGTGCTGCTGACGTTCGAGGTCATCGCCGAGGCCCTGCGGGAGCGGATCTCCTCCGGCGGGCTGAAGCCGGGGGACGCGTTGCCGACGCAGGCCGTGTTGATGGCGGAGTTCGGGGCCTCCAGCCTGTCCGTGCAGAAGGCCATGGCCCTGCTGAAGCGGGACGGCTACGCGATCGCCCGCCCCGGCAAGGGAGCCTTCGTCGCCCACCCCGACGCCGACACCGACTCAGGTGACGGGGAGGCGGGGAACGTGCCCGTCGGCGGGACGGCGGCGCGCGTCGAGGCACTGGAGCTGGCACTTACCGAGACACGTGATCAGCTCACCGCTCTGCGTGCTCGCGTCGAGGCCCTGGAAGCGGGCGGTGCCGGTCGGGGCCGCTGACCCGCCGTGCCGGGACGCTGAGCAGGGCTGTGCGTCCAGATTTTCTCTACGAGGTTCAAGGCGGGCCCCGCCCGCCGGGGCTGGCCGCTGTCGCCGACGAGTCCGCCGTTCACTCGGGCGGTCTGCACTGCAGGTGGCGTGCCGCCTCGGCAGCCGGGGCGTGATCCAGAGCTGCGGGAGCGGCAACCGGGCAGATCGCCGGGCTGACCGTAACTGGGCTCCTGGCGGAGCAAGTTGTCGCCCGCGACCGTCCTACGGTCGGATCGCAGGCACAGGGCCGACCAGGGGGCCGGCCCTTCACGCCCGTCGGGGCGGGCGCACCGAGGGCGGTGGTCGAACCGCCTCCAGCGGGGAGCGATGCTCCAGGCGGCCCGCCGTCGGCAGGATCCTCCCCGTCCGGCCTCCGCGCCGCCAGACTGCCGAGAACACCAGCACTGCTCCGCCCCCGAGGACCGCCCTCCCCGGCCAACGGGCCGCCGGGCCGGGCCGCTGGGGAAGCACCGGACAGGGCACCGGTCCAAGATCGCGCCGACGTCAGTGTGCGACCGGGCAGGTCAGCGCGGCGGCCCGGTTACGGCAGGAGAGTGAAGGAGTGGGGCGCCCTGGGGCGGACGACGCTGAAGTGGCGGCGGTCCAAGGTCGCGATGGCGTCCGCGCCGAGTCGCTCGGACACGGCGAGAACGGACGCGTCGACCGCGCCGAGGGGGAAGTCGGCGTACTTCTCGACCAGTTCGACCATGCGGTCGATGTCCGAGGCGGCCAGGGGGATCAGACTGATCTGCCCGAGGCTGATCGAGCGGAGGAACGCGGCCTCCGCGCGGGTGCCGTGCTCGCGTTCCAGGAGGTAGCAGACCTCGGTGAGGACCGGGTAGGGCACCAGCAGCGGGCGAGGCGTGCGGCGCATCAGCTCTACACAGCGGGCGTGGTCCTGATCGTCGGCGTCGGCGGCGGCGACCAGCGCCCCGGTATCCCAGATGATCACTCGGCGTCGCGCCCCAGCTCGGCCCGCAGGATCTCGCCGGAGCGGGCGCCCAGGTCGCCCTTGCCGCTGGACAGCGCGCCGACGAAGTCGGGCAGCGGCCACTCCTCCCCGCCGTCGCTGGCGGGGGTGCTCTCCCGCACGAGGGCGAGTATCGGCGCGACCTGCGACTCCGGCAGCCGGTCGATCAGCTCGTGCAGTTCTTCCCGCATAGTGCTCATGAGGCCAGGATAGGGACAACCGTCGAGGTACGGGAACTGATCGGAGCCGGTCGGCCAACCGTAGCCAAGTGATCTATACCTCTGACGGCAGCGCTGACGGCAACAACCCCGGACACCAGTGCACAACCACGGACACCAGCGGAACCCGAAACCGCCGATGACCTGCGAAAACGCAGGTAGGTAGGGGTTGCATAGCACACGTACTATGTGCTGGCGGGTGATACGCCTGTCCTCGTTCACAATTCGGGTGGCTGCAACGTTGCGGATGGCCCCCGACTTCAAGCTCGGCTCGCAGCGAAGGAACTCGCTGGAGCGGACGGGCACGCCTTCCAGAAGCATGTTGTAGAGCAGAGGGAATTCCCCGGAATTCGGACTCGCGCACAATTCTCCGACATGATTGAAGGTGTAATCCTGAACGGAGAGCGTCGCGTGCGATCCGATGGCGCGTCTGCCTATTGGCGGAACGGGGTAATAGTAATCCGCAACCCCGGATCGAGGGACGGTGGTACTGTCTTCGCACCCCAAGAGGGCTATAGGTACTTCACCAGGAACTTCAAGTCAGAGTGAGAGGACGATTCCGATGCATGTGGAGGATCACGGTGAGCAGGTCGTGATCACGATGCCTAGAGCGGAATTCTTTCTGGTCGAAGCGTTGATGATGGAAGCGCTTGAGACCGGGGATAACCGCGACTTTCAGACGCGCGTAGGGGCGACCAAGGATGAGGTGAGAGCTCTCTTGGACAGTCTGCCGGATATGCCAATCGTTGGTGGGGGTTGACTGCCGTGATGTGATCGCTTATGCACATCTGAAGCCCCGTCAGGTGTCCTGGCGGGGCTTTTGCGTGTTCTGCTTCGAGCTGTCAGGGCTGGTACTCGTAACCGATCGTGAACCGGGGCGGCAGGCACCACTCCCCGTATTCGATGATCCCCTCCACGTCCGACCAACGGTGGGCACCGGCCAGGATCGGCGAGTCGACCGGCAGCGCCAGTGCACTTGCCTCGCGGGCGTCGGCGGGGCGGGCGTGCATGTCGTCGCGGGCGTGGGTGATCGCGCGCCCTGTGGCTTCGAGGATACGGGTGGTCAGGCCGTGGTTGCGGCCCGGGGCGGTGTTCAGCAAGTCGGGGACCAGGGCGGCGAACGGGGCCGGGTACCAGGTGACCGCGAACACCGTCCTCGTCTTGCCCCGGCCGGCCAGCCACTCGCGCCGGACGACCTGGTCTCCGGTGTCCAGGTCGAAGAGCTCCGCCACATACAGCGGCGGGGCGACCAACTCGGCGGCCGTGACCCGGCTCGTCTCACCCTCCGCCAGGAAGGACTTCACCCGCTGGATCCTGGCCAGCCGGTCCCGCGCGGACAAGGTCCATCTGGGGTCATCGGCGACGAATGTGCCTCTTGGCGTGGTGCGGATGTAGTTCTCGACCTGGAGAGCTTGCAGGGCCCTGGAGACGGTGGCGGCCGCGGCCTGCCACTGCCCGGCGATTTCCCGGTTCGTCGGCAGCTTGGCACCCGGCTCAAGCTCCCCCGCCAGGATGCGCTCCCGGAAGTGATCCGCGATCTTCGTGAACGTCTTGGGGGTAGGCATACGTGTCGCCCCTCCGCTGAGTTGACGTGCCGTCAGGGAGAGCACACTAGTGCACTACGAACCGTAGCGGGAGTGCTTCGGCCACTCGAATACCGAACTAGAGCACCGACCTGTCAAGAGGTCGGCCATGTGATGTTCGAGAGGTGTCGATGCCCCATGACTGAGCCGACCCGGTACTCAACTCCACCGGTCGAACTCCCTTTGCGGTGGGAGCTGGAACCGACGCCCGTACAAGGCTGCGCGGGCTGTGCCGAGCTGGCCGACGTCCGTGAGCGGGCCCGCACAGTCGGCGACATGACGAGTGTCACCGACTGCAACGTCTATCTGAGACGGCACCCGGAGGGCCACCAGTAAGCCCTCACCCCCGCCCCGCGATGACCTCCGCCGCCGCCTGGGCGCAGACGCGGGCCGCGCCGTGGGTGGCGATGTGGAGGGCTCCCCTCGGCGGGGCCTCGTTGAGGCCCATCTCGACCACCAGCGTGTCCGGGCGGGCCGTGAGCAGGGCGTCCAGCGTGGCCGACATCCAGGGGTGGCGGTGGGCGTCGCGGACCACCGCGATCGGGGTGCGGTCGCCCGCCGCCGTGAGGATGCGGGGCGCCGGGGCGTCCGGGGCCGGGGTGTCTCCGTACGTGGCCGACTCCGTGCCCGGGAGGAGGTGGCCCAGTTCGGTCGCCAGGCCCCAGGGGGTCTCCTCGCCGACCGCGATGTTCGCCACCGGGGTGAGGACCGCGACGTACGGGGCCCGGGTGAGCGGAGCCACCGTGCCCGTGACGCGCAGTGCCCTGCGGGCCGCCAGCAGGCCGATCCCGGGAAGGGGATCCGCGCCGGGCGCGGTCCCCTCCTGTGTGGCCGCGCCCGGCACCGAAGCCCCCCTGGCCCCTCGGGTCCAGTCGGCGAGGCCGCGCATCCGCGCGGCCGCGTCGGCCAGGCGCTCCTCGGGGAGTTCGCCGCTCCGTACGGCGGCCACCAGGGCGTCCCGCAGCCGCAGTACGGTGTCCTCGTCCGCCAGGCCGCCGCCGACGCAGATGGCGTCGGCGCCCGCCGCGATCGCGAGGACGGAGCCGCGTTCGATCCCGTACGCCTCGGCGATGGCCCGCATCTCGATGCCGTCGGTGATGATCGGGCCCTGGAAACCCAGTTCCTCGCGCAGCAGTCCGGTCAGGATCCGCGGGCTCAGGGTCGCCGGGTGGTCCGGGTCGAGCGCGGGGAGCAGGATATGCGCGCTCATCACCGATCGGGAACCCGCCGCGACGGCCGCGCGGAAGGGCAGCAGGTCGCGGGCGTGGAGTGTGGCGAGGTCCGCGTCGATGCGGGGCAGCGAGTGGTGCGAGTCGACGGCCGTGTCGCCGTGGCCGGGGAAGTGCTTGACGCAGGCGGCGACCCCGGCGGACTGGAGCCCTTCGACGTACGCGACGGTGTGCCGGGCCACCAGCTCGGGGTCGGCGCCGAAGGACCGTACCCCGATGACCGGATTGTCCGGGTTGGAGTTGACGTCGGCGGAGGGCGCCCAGTTGAGGTTGACCCCGCAGGCGGCGAGCCGCCGGCCCAGTTCGCGGGCGACGTCGCGGGTGAGGTCGGGGTCGTCGACGGCCCCGAGCGCGTGGTTGCCGGGGAAGGACGAGCCCTGCCGTACTTCGAGGCGGGTGACGTCGCCGCCCTCCTCGTCGATGGCGACGAGGATGTCGTCCCGCTCCTCCCGCAGCCGTCGGGTGAGGGCCGCGAGCTGTTCGGAGGTGGCGATGTTACGGCCGAACAGACCGACCGAGACGAGCCCGTCACCGATCGCCCGGAGCAGCCAGTCGGGGGCCGTGGTGCCGACGAAACCCGGCTGGAGGACGGCGAGGGCGTCGCGGGTGAGGGTGTCGGTGCTGGATACGAGTGTGGCCATCGGTGGTTCTAACCCTTCACTGCGCCGGCTGTCAGACCCGCCGCCATCTTGCGCTGGACGAGCAGGAACAGAATCACGATGGGCACGGCCATCATCGTGGAGCCCGCCATCATCGGGGCGAACTCGGTTCCGTGTTTGGTGGAGAAATTGGAGAGCCAGACGGTCGCGGTCTGGTTCTGCTGGCTCATCAGCATGAGCGCGTACAGGTACTCGTTCCACGCCTGGATGAAGCCGTACACCGAGGTGGCCACCATGCCGGGCGCGAGCAGCGGGAAGACCACCCGGACAAAGGCGCCGGTGCGGCTGCATCCGTCGACCATCGCCGCCTCCTCCAGCTCCTTCGGGATGTTGACGATGAAGCCCCGCAGGGTCCACACGGTGAAGGGGAGGATGAAGGTGAGGTACGTGATGACCAGGCCGGAGAGCTTGTCGTACTGACCGAGGTCGTTGAGCAGCAGGAAGACCGGGATGATCATGGCGACCAGCGGCACCATCTGTACGGCGAGGATCCCGACGATCACGACCTTGCGGCCCCGGAACGCGAACCGGGAGATGGCGAGCGCGGCGAGCAGCCCGACCGCGACACCGATGACGACCACGACGGACGAGACGAGCAGCGAGCGCCCGACCGGTCCCCAGAAGTCGGCGATGTCCAGCGCCCGGCGGAAGTTGTCCAGGGTGAAGGTACGGGGGAAGAAGTGCGGGTCGGGGTCGATGGCGTCGCCGGCCGGTTTGAACGCCGTGTTCAGCATCCAGTAGACGGGGAAGCCGAGGACGACGAAGACGAGCACGCCGAGGACGTTCCAGCCGGCCTTGCGTCCGCCGACGCGGCGCCCACCGGGTGCCACCACAGGGGTCGAAGCGCTCACTCCACCTCTCCGATCTTGAGCATCTGGCGCATGTAGACCGCGATCACACCCAGCAGGAGCAGGACCGTGAGCAGCGCGATCGCCGAGCCCTGGGAGTAGTCGTTGACGACGAACGCCTTGTCGTACGAGTAGGTGGTGAGGAGCTGGAACTCCGCCTCGGGGTGGCCATTGCGCATCACGAACACCTGCGGGAAGACCCCCATGTCCCAGATCACCGAGAGCGTCGCGAGCATCACGATGATGGGCTTGAGGATCGGAACGGTGACATGGCGGAAGACGCCCCAGGCGCCCGCCCCGTCGAGCCGCGCGGCCTCCTCCAGCTCCGCGGGCACCTGGGTGAGCCCGGCGGTGAGGGTGATGGCGACGAACGGTACGGCGCCCCAGACCACCAGCAGCATGATCACGGCGAGGCCCTGCGGTCCGCTCGCGAACCAGTTGTGGCCGATGAGGTCGACGCCGGGGATCCGGGACAGCACCCAGTTGAGGACGCCGTAGTCGGTGTCGAACATCCACTTGAAGACGGTGACGGCGACCAGGATCGGCATGCCCCAGCTCGCCACCAGGGCGATGTTGATCAGGGTCTTCACCCAGCCGGAGACCCGCTGCTGGAGCAGGGCGATGAGCATGCCGAGCACCATGGTGAGGATGACGGCCCCGGCCGCGAAGACGATCGTACGGAGGACGACCGCCCAGAACTCCCCGTCGCCGAGGACCGTGGCGAAGTTGTCGAAGCCCGCGGACTCCGGGGCCTGGAACCCCCAGAGCTGGGGCTGGCCGAACTTCTGGAAGGAGAGGGTGACCAGCCGCGTCAGCGGGTAGCCGAGCACCAGCGCGAGGACGGCCAGGCAGGGCGCGAGCAGCAGCCAGGGTACGGAGCTCCCGCCGGCCCCCCGGCCCCGGCGCCCGTTTTTGCCGGGTCTCGCCCCGGGCCCGGAAGGACCCGCGGGCGGATCGTGCCGCGTGGGCGGGTCACCGGCCGTCGTCGGGGTCGTCGTCATCTCCATGGCACTGCCACCGGTACTCGTAGGGGCACTGGCACTGGCACTCATCGCGCGCTCCTCAGCGGGCCGGGCGGGGGCTCCCGTCCGGCAGATCGCCCGGACGGCGGCGGATCGTGCCGGACGGGAGCCCCCGCCCTCAGGTCACTTGGTGTTGATGACCTTGTCGATGGCGGCGTCCGCCTCCTTGGCGGCTTCCTCCACCGACTGCTTGCCGGTGCCGATGGACTGGAGCATCGTCTGGAGCACCTGGGCCTTCTCGACCTGGCCCCAGCCCGGCGCCATCGGCACGAACCAGCTCGACTCGGCCGCGGTGGCCGGGACCGCGGTCGCCGGGTCGTCCTTCAGCGTCGCGAGGTCCGTCTTGTTGTTCGGCAGGTTGCCCTTGCCCATCAGGCCCTTCTGGCCCTTGGCGCCGGTGAAGGCGTTGATCCACTCGGCGGCGGTGGCCTGCGCCTTCGACTTGACCGGTACGGCCAGGTCGGAACCGCCGAGGAAGACGGGCATGTTGGCGCCGGACGGACCCGGCATCACGAAGTTCTCCAGGTTGCCCTTGAGCTTGCCGGTCTTGTCGCTCTTCGGGTCCTCGGCGGTCGCGCCCTCCCAGGCGGCGGCGAAGATCATGCCGGACTGGCCCTGGCCGTACACGATGTAACGGTCGGACTCGTCCTTGGTCTTGTCCGCGTGCATGTACGTGTCCAGGACCTTCTTGTACTCCTTCAGCCCCTTGAGGGACTCGGGCGAGGAGAGGTTCGCCTTGAAGGTGCCGCCGCTGTCCTCGGCGATGGAGCCGCCGGCGTCGTACACGAAGGACATGGCCGCGTACCAGTCGCGCGAGGGCTGGTACCAGGCGCTGAACTTGTCGCCCCGCTTCGCCTGGATCTTGTCGAGTCCGGCGGTCAGCTCGGCGTAGGTCTTCGGTACGGCGGTGACCCCGGCCTCCTTGGCGACGTCCTTGCGCCAGTTGGCGACCCGGCCCCCGGCGTAGTACGGCACGCCGTAGGTCTTGCCGTTGTACGTCACCGACGACTTGAGCCCGTCGAGCCAGGCGTCCGAGTTGTCGAACTTCGCCGGGTCCAGCTCGGCGAAGGCGCCCTTCACCGTGTAGCCCAGCATCTCCGTGTTGCCCATCTCGACCACGTCGGGGGCCTTGTCGGTGGCGAGCACGGCGTCGAGCTTGGTGTTCTTGTCGGGCCATCCGTAGTACTCGTGCTTGATCTTGATGCCCGGGTGCTTCTTGACCACCGCGTCGTCCGCGGCCTTGACCAGCTCCGGCCAGTTGTTCTGGGCGTCCACCGTCAGCCAGACGGTGAGCTCCTTCGCCGAATCTCCGCCGGACGCCCCGCCCTTCGGGTCGTCGGAACCACACGCCGCGAGGCCGATCACCATGCCTGCGACGCCGACCGCCGCGATGAGCTTGCGCTTCACGCCACCCTCCTCAGGGACACTGCAACCCCCCTGGTCCCTTTAATGGTTTAGACCACTAGACCAGTAGGGAGTGAGCTTGGCCTAGACCTTTAGGGGTGTCAAGGGTGTATAAGAAGGGCAGTCGTGTCCGTTATCGGACCGACACCTGAGAGAGGGCGACGACCCGTGGCCGGACCGTGCCACCATGTGAGCCGCGACAGACGGAGGAGCCGGTGACGGCAGCAGCGCAGGAGTCGGGAAGGCAGGCCATGGCCACGGACGGGGTCGGTACGGAGACCGAGGGCGGACCCGCCACCCGTACGGCCCGCGTACCCAAGTACTACCGCTTGAAGCGGCACTTGCTCGACATGACGCAGACGCTGCCGCCCGGGACGCCCGTACCGCCGGAGCGCACGCTGGCCGCCGAGTTCGACACCTCGCGGACGACCGTGCGCCAGGCGCTCCAGGAACTGGTCGTCGAAGGCCGGCTCGAACGCATTCAGGGCAAGGGCACCTTCGTCGCCAAGCCCAAGGTCTCCCAGGCCCTCCAGCTCACCTCGTACACCGAGGACATGCGCGCCCAGGGGCTCGAACCGACCTCGCAACTCCTCGACATCGGCTATGTCACGGCCGACGACACCCTCGCGGGGCTTCTCGACATCACCGCCGGCGGGCGGGTCCTGCGGATCGAGCGGCTGCGGCTGGCGAGCGGTGAGCCGATGGCCATCGAGACCACGCACCTCTCGGCGAAGCGCTTCCCGGCACTGCGCCGCTCGCTCGTCAAGTACACGTCCCTGTACACGGCGTTGGCGGAGGTGTACGACGTCCATCTCGCCGAGGCCGAGGAGACCATCGAGACCGCCCTGGCCAACCCGCGCGAGGCCGGGCTGCTCGGTACGGACGTGGGCCTGCCGATGCTGATGCTGTCGCGCCACTCGCTGGACGCGGCCGGTGAACCGGTGGAGTGGGTACGGTCCGTCTACCGCGGCGACCGCTACAAGTTCGTGGCCCGCCTCCAGCGCCCGCGCCCGTGACCTAGGAGCGGACCGGACCGAAGGCCCGGCGCGAGAAGCCCGTGCACAAAAAAACCGCCACGCCCACATAAACCCACCCCCTGCGGGCAGTTAACGTACCGGGATATGGGCTGGTGGTGGCGTGTCCCGGGATGGTCCCCTAGATTTCCTGCGCATTACGCGTGATGCACGTCGCATGACGCATCGGGCGTGACGCGTCAGGCAGTACGCAGGTGACCAGTGAGGGGACGACTCGCCATGCCAGAGCCCGCGCCGACCGACACCTCGTCGGCGGACACCCGGCCGAAGACCCCAGGTGGTCTCAGCCCGAGATCCATCGCCGTCTGGACCCTGGTCGCGCTGGTGGGCGCGGCGGGCTGGGGGGTGCTCGCCCTCTCCCGGGGCGAGGAGGTCTCGGCGGCGTGGATGCTGGCCGCCGCCCTCGGCTCGTACGCGATCGCCTACCGCTTCTACTCGCGCTTCATCGCGAACCGCGTCCTCAAGGTCGACAAGACCCGGGCCACCCCGGCGGAACGGCTCGACAACGGGGTCGACTTCCACCCCACCGACCGGCGTGTGCTGTTCGGCCACCACTTCGCGGCCATCGCGGGCGCCGGGCCCCTGGTCGGTCCCGTACTCGCCGCGCAGATGGGATATCTGCCCGGCACCATCTGGATCGTCGCGGGCGTCATCTTCGCCGGTGCCGTCCAGGACATGGTGACGCTGTTCTTCTCCACCCGCCGCGACGGCCGTTCCCTCGGTCAGATCGCCCGGGACGAGATCGGCCCCTTCGGCGGCGCCGCCGCGCTCATCGCCGTCTTCATGATCATGATCATCCTGCTGGCGGTGCTGGCGCTGGTCATCGTCAACGCCCTGGCGCACTCGCCGTGGGGCGTCTTCTCCATCGCCATGACCATCCCGATCGCTCTCTTCATGGGCGTCTACCTGCGGGTGCTGCGCCCCGGCCGGGTCACCGAGGTCTCGCTCATCGGAGTGGCGCTGCTGCTGCTCGCCATCGTGTCGGGCGGCTGGGTCGCGGAGTCCTCGCTCGCCGACACCTTCACGCTGGAAGCCGGGACGCTGGTCATCTGGATGATCGCGTACGGCTTCCTCGCCTCCGTGCTCCCGGTGTGGATGCTGCTGGCGCCGCGCGACTACCTGTCGACGTTCATGAAGGTCGGCACGATCGTGCTGCTGGCGCTGGGTGTGGCGGTCGCGCTGCCGACGATGAAGATGGACGCGGTCACCGAGTTCGCGAGCCGCGGTGACGGCCCGGTCTTCGCCGGGTCCATGTTCCCGTTCGTCTTCATCACCATCGCGTGCGGCGCGCTCTCGGGCTTCCACTCCCTGATCTCCTCGGGCACGACGCCGAAGATGGTCCAGAAGGAGACCCAGATCCGGATGATCGGTTACGGCGCGATGCTGACCGAGTCGTTCGTCGCGATCATGGCGCTGATCGCCGCCTGCATCATCGACCCGGGCCTCTACTTCGCGGTCAACTCCCCCGCCGGGGTCATCGGCGGTACAGTCGAATCCGCCTCGCAGGCGGTCGCGAACCTGGGCTTCACCATCTCGCCCGACCAGCTCGCCCAGGCGGCGAAGGACGTCGAGGAGACCAGCCTGCTGTCGCGGACCGGCGGGGCGCCGACCTTCGCCCTCGGCATGGCGGAGATCTTCTCGTCGGTCGTCGGCGGCACCGCCATGAAGGCGTTCTGGTACCACTTCGCCATCATGTTCGAGGCGCTGTTCATCCTCACCACGGTGGACGCGGGGACGCGCGTCGGGCGCTTCATGCTCCAGGACATGCTCGGCAACATCTACAAGCCGATGCGCCAGGTGAGCTGGAAGCCGGGCGTCTGGTTCGCCAGCGCGGTCGTGGTCGGCGGCTGGGGCTACTTCCTCTGGGTCGGAGTCCACGACCCGCTGGGCGGTATCAACCAGCTCTTCCCGCTCTTCGGCATCGCCAACCAGCTCCTGGCGGCCGTGGCGCTCGCCGTCTGCACCACGCTGCTGGTCAAGTCCGGCCGCCTGAAGTGGGCCTGGGTGACGGCCGTGCCACTCGCGTGGGACGCCGCCGTCACGCTCACCGCGAGCTGGCAGAAGATCTTCTCGGGCGACCCGAGGGTGGGCTTCTTCACCCAGCGCGACGTGTACCGGTCGGCCATCGACCGGGGCGAGGTGCTGGCCCCGGCCAAGACCATGGACGACATGCACACCGTCGTCACCAACTCCACGGTGGACGGGGTCCTCTCGGCGCTCTTCGCGGTCCTCATCCTGGTCGTCATCGCGGACGCCGGGCGGGTCTGCTTCAAGGCGATCCGTGATCCGGAGAGCGTGAAGCTGGTGGAGGTCCCGTACACCGAGTCCAGGATCGTCGCCCCGGCCGGCATGATCCCCACCAAGGAGGAGAAGGCTGAGCTGGCCGCCGCCGGGACCGCCAGGGAGCGGGAGAGCGTCCCGGCGGGAACGGGCCCGGCATGACCCGGCCCCGGAGCCGGGCGGAGCGGGTCCGGCAGGTGGCGGGGCGGATCCGCTGGTACGTACGGGAGTTCACCGGCGAGTCCGCGTACGAGCGGTACGTGGCCCACGCGCGGGCCCACGCGGACGCCGGTGCCCCGACGGGGGAGGTCATGACCCGCCGCGCCTTCGAACGCAGCCGCACGGACGCCCGCGAGGCCGACCCGCGCGAGGGCTTCCGCTGCTGCTGAGCCTTTGCCGAGCCGCACCGCGCGAACCACGGGCCGCCGGACCTCTTCCACGGGTCCGGCGGCCCGTTCGTCGTCACCTCAGCGCACCCAGTCCTTGAGCTGCTCGGTCTCCAGCGTGATCCCGACCGGTTCGGGGAGAGTGATCTCCTTGCCGAACGGCACGGTGTGGATGGTCTCGTACCGCACTCCGTCGGGCTCGCTGTGGACCGTCACAACGCAGTTGTCCCGGTCGATCAGCAGGTAGACCGGGATGTCGGTCTGGGCGTAGGCACGCGGCTTCTCCACCCGGTCACGGTTGTCGGTGTCGGAGTCGTACGACGTGACTTCGACCGTCATCAGGACCGGGGCAGGATCGGCCCACTCCCCCTGGCCGACGAAGGCATCCGTGGGGGCGAGTGAGGCATCCGGACGGGCTCGGCCCTTCCGATACGTCTGCGCTTTGAGTCCCTGGTCGGGATGGAGCCACAGCTCCGGACGGGACTGCATACAGATACGGGTCAGCCACTGCACGATGCGTCCGTGGTCCCCATCCGGCACAACCCTGCTCCTGATCTTCCCGTCGATGAGTTCCAGCCGAATGCTCGTAATGGTGCGGGCCATTATCGCGGTGGCCTCGTCGAACTCCTCGGGATGGATCTGAGACTCGTAGTCGATGACCGTCATGGGGATACCTCCTCCTTGTCACAACGACGATAGCGGAGGGGTCCGACAACGACCGTCGAAGCGACCCACGACACAACATCTGGGGGGTGGCGCACCGCGCGCCCCCCAGATGTATGCTCGACCTCGCTGTCGACGCAGGGGAATCCGGTGTGAATCCGGAACTGTCCCGCAACGGTGTACTGTGGCGCGCTTTGTCGTGCCCGCCAGTCCGAACACCTGCCGGCAGTGCGTCCGGCTCGACCGATCCGGGCGCCCAGACGTCCGGGCCTCGCGGTTGGGCCGGTGGACGCGGCGCGGTGTGCCGCCCTGCGAAGGCATGGGGTGCGGCCGTGCGCGCGGACCCGTGCCTCCTCGTGGCCCAGAGCCGAGCGAGGGAGAGCACCACGTGACCATCGCGCCAGCGGATCCGGTTTCAGTTGCCCCGGAGGCACCGTCCGAGAACGGGGCGACGACCGTCCCCGGGCAGGCCGACGCCCCCGGCACCGCGCTGCTGCGGACCCTGACCGAGCTGACCGCCGATCTGCCCGACGCCGACCCGGGCAGGATCGCCGCCGCCGCGCTGCGCGGCCGCAACGCCCGCTCGGACGAGGCCGAGCTGCGCGAGCTGGCCACGGAGGCGGCGGCCGGGCAGATCTCCGACGACCCGGCGTACTCCCGCCTCGCCGCCCGGCTGCTCACCCGTACGATCGCCGACGAGGCGGCCTCCCAGGGCGCCGTGTCGTTCTCCGCGTCCGTCGCCACCGGCCATCGCGAGGGCCTGATCGCGGACCGTACGGCCGCCTTCGTCACGCTCCACGCCGACCGCCTCGACGCGCTGATCGACCCGGCCGCCGACGACCGCTTCGGCTACTTCGGGCTGCGTACGCTCTACAGCCGCTATCTGCTCCGGCACCCGCTCACCCGCCAGGTGATCGAGACGCCGCAGCACTTCATGCTGCGGGTCGCCGCCGGGCTGGCCGAGGACGAGAGCGCGCACGCGCTGGACGAGGTCGAGAAGCTGTACCGGCTGATGAGCCGGCTGGACTACCTCCCCTCCTCCCCCACGCTCTTCAACTCCGGTACCCGCCACCCGCAGATGTCGTCCTGCTACCTGCTGGACTCGCCGCTGGACGAGCTGGACTCCATCTACGACCGGTACCACCAGGTGGCGCGGCTTTCCAAGCACGCGGGTGGGATCGGACTGTCGTACTCCCGTATCCGTTCGCGCGGTTCACTGATCCGGGGGACGAACGGCCACTCCAACGGCATCGTCCCGTTCCTGCGGACCCTCGACTCCTCCGTCGCGGCCGTCAACCAGGGCGGCCGGCGCAAGGGCGCCGCCTGTGTCTATCTGGAGACCTGGCACGCGGATCTGGAGGAGTTCCTCGAACTGCGCGACAACACGGGCGAGGACGCGCGCCGTACCCACAATCTCAACCTCGCGCACTGGATCCCCGACGAGTTCATGCGCCGGGTCGAGGCGGACGGCGTCTGGTCGCTGTTCTCGCCGGTGGACGTGCCGGACCTGGTCGACCTGTGGGGCGACGCGTTCGACACCGCGTACCGCAAGGCGGAGGCCGACGGTCTCGCCCGCAGGACGATCAAGGCCCGTGAGCTGTACGGCCGGATGATGCGCACCCTCGCGCAGACCGGCAACGGCTGGATGACCTTCAAGGACGCGTCGAACCGTACGGCGAACCAGACCGCCGAGCCCGGCCACACCGTCCACTCCTCCAACCTCTGCACAGAAATCCTTGAGGTGACGGACGACGGCGAGACGGCCGTCTGCAACCTCGGCTCGGTCAACCTGGGCGCGTTCGTGGACGCGGCCACCGGTGAGATCGACTGGGAGCGGCTGGACGAGACCGTCCGTACCGCCGTCACCTTCCTCGACCGGGTCGTGGACATCAACTTCTACCCGACCGAGCAGGCGGGCCGCTCCAACGCCAAGTGGCGTCCGGTGGGCCTGGGCGCGATGGGCCTTCAGGACGTCTTCTTCAAGAAGCGGCTGCCCTTCGACTCCCCGGAGGCCGCCGCGCTCTCCACCCGGATCGCCGAGCGGATCATGCTCGCGGCGTACGAGGCGTCCTGCGACCTCGCCGAGCGGAGCGGCCCCCTGCCCGTCTGGTCGAAGACGCGCGCCGCACGCGGGGTGCTCCACCCCGACCACTACGAGGTGGAGCTGAACTGGCCCGAGCGCTGGGCGGCGCTGCGCGCCCGGGTCGCGGAGACCGGTATGCGAAACTCCCTCCTCCTGGCCATCGCGCCGACGGCGACCATCGCGTCGATCGCGGGCGTGTACGAGTGCATCGAGCCGCAGGTCTCGAACCTGTTCAAGCGCGAGACGCTCTCCGGGGAGTTCCTTCAGGTCAACTCCTACCTGGTGGCGGAGTTGAAGCGGCTCGGCGTCTGGGACGCGCAGACCCGCGAGGCGCTGCGCGAGTCCAGCGGCTCGGTGGCGGGCTTCACCTGGATCCCGGCCGAGGTGCGGGAGCTGTTCCGTACGGCGTGGGAGATCCCGCAGCGCGGCCTGATCGACATGGCGGCGGCCCGTACGCCGTTCCTGGACCAGAGCCAGTCGCTGAACCTGTTCCTGGAGACGCCGACCATCGGAAAGCTCAGCTCGATGTACGCGTACGCGTGGAAGAAGGGGCTGAAGACGACGTACTACCTGCGCTCGCGCCCGGCGACCCGCATCGCGCGCGCGGCCGGCGGGCAGTCGGCACCGGCACCGAAGCCCGTCCCCGCACAGATCACCCCGGCCGACGAGGCGATCGCCTGCTCCCTGGAAAACCCCGAGTCCTGCGAGGCATGCCAGTAATGACCACGGAAACGACGACGCGGAAGAACCTCCTGGACCCGGGGTTCGAGCTGACGCTCCGGCCCATGCGCTACCCGGACTTCTACGAGCGCTACCGCGACGCGATCAAGAACACCTGGACGGTGGAGGAGGTCGACCTCCACTCCGACGTCGCCGACCTCGCCAAACTCTCCCCCGGCGAGCAGCACATGATCGGCCGGCTGGTCGCGTTCTTCGCGACGGGCGACTCGATCGTCTCCAACAACCTGGTGCTGACGCTCTACAAGCACATCAACTCCCCGGAGGCGCGGCTCTACCTCTCGCGCCAGCTCTTCGAGGAGGCCGTACACGTCCAGTTCTATCTGACGCTGCTGGACACCTACCTCCCCGACCCGGAGGACCGCGCTGCGGCCTTCGACGCGGTCGAGGAGATCCCGTCGATCCGCGAGAAGGCGCGGTTCTGCTTCCGCTGGATGGACTCGGTCGAGCGGATCGACCGCCTGGAGTCCCAGGCGGACCGGCGCCGTTTCCTGCTCAACCTGATCTGCTTCGCGGCGTGCATCGAGGGCCTGTTCTTCTACGGGGCGTTCGCGTACGTCTACTGGTTCCGCTCGCGCGGCCTGCTGCACGGCCTGGCCACCGGCACGAACTGGGTCTTCCGTGACGAGACCATGCACATGAACTTCGCCTTCGAGGTCGTGGACACGGTCCGCAAGGAGGAGCCGGAGCTGTTCGACGACGCACTCCAGCAGCAGGTCACGGACATGCTGAAGGAAGCGGTCGAGGCGGAGCTTCAGTTCGGCCGCGACCTGTGCGGGGACGGGCTGCCGGGCATGAACACGGAGTCGATGCGCGCGTACCTGGAGTGCGTCGCGGACCAGCGGCTCCAGCGCCTGGGCTTCCCGCCGGTGTACGGATCACAGAACCCGTTCGCGTTCATGGAGCTCCAGGGCGTCCAGGAGCTGACGAACTTCTTCGAGCGCCGCCCGTCGGCGTACCAGGTGGCGGTGGAGGGCACGGTCGGCTTCGACGACGACTTCTAGTTCCGGAGTCCTGGAGTCGGGGAGAGGTACTCGGAGCCGCGGTACCCCACCTCCGCCCAGACGGTCTTGGTGTACGGATCCCGGACGCCCCACCCCCACCGGTCCGCGTAGGCGGCGACCAGCAACAGCCCCCGCCCGCCGGTCGATTCGACGGCGGGCGGGGAGGAGATCCCGGGCGCGCGGGGCAGCCGGTCGGGCCGGGTGTCGATGACCTCGACCCGCACCCGGTCGACCCCGCGCCCGAGCCGCACCTCGAAGTCCCGCCCGGGGGTGCGCCCGTGGGTCACGGCATTGGCGGCCAGCTCGGCCACGACGACGGCGACGACCGAACCGGAGGCGGGGACGGTACGCGGGATGTCCCACGAGTCGAGCTGCTCGGCGCAGAGCAACCGGGCGAGGCGGGCGCCACGATGGCTGGAACTGAGCCTGATCCGGGAGAGCGGAAGCAGCGGCGAGAACGGCGGCGGAGGGCCGGGCTCTGCGGGTACGGCTGGTCCGGTGGAGACGGCGGCGGGGGGAATTTCCGACTTCATAGGGTAACCGTCCCGTCACTCATCTATCGTGACCAGGGCGGACACCCGTACCTGACGATCTGGTACGGGCCGGACCCTGGTTCTGTACGGGTCGCGGCCCGTGACGGCGGCGGGACGCGGGACGTTGCGCAGGGAAGGTTATTCACGCAGCGGCACGCACGATGGAGTGTGAGGCGTATGGGAACCAGCCGTCAGCAGAACCCGAAGAAGACACGGATCCAGGACGACGGCCGACCGCGCATCTGGGTCGGCTACGGAAAGATGGTCAGGCTCCACCGCGACCGGGCGGGTCTGACGCAGCAGGAACTCGCGGACGCGGTGGGCTACTCGTGCGAGCAGGTCGCCTCGATCGAACAGGGCAGGCGGCCGGCGAAGTCCGCGTTCACGGATGCGGCGGAGACGGTACTGAAGGCGGCCGGAACGCTGGCGGTGTTGCAGGACGACGTGGACCTGGCCAAACTGCCCGCGTTCTTCCAGGATTTCGCGAAGTTCGAGCTGGAGGCGGTCAGCCGGTACGACTTCGAACCGTTACTGATCCCAGGACTGCTCCAGACCGAAAGCTACGCAGAGGCGCTCTTCACGACCCACTGCCCACCCCTCAGCGACGAGATGATCGAGCAGCATGTCGAGGCCAGGCTCGGCCGACAGAGGCTGCTCACGCGGACCCCCATGGTGGAGACCTGCTTCATCATCGGCGAGGCAGCCCTGACCACAGTGGTGGGCAACCGTGAGGTGATGAGGGCACAGCTTCAACACCTCCTGAAACAGAGCCAGATGCGGAACGTCGAGATCCAGGTCATGCCGTCGAACAGCGCGTTCCACCCCGGGCACAACGGACCTATGGTGCTTCTGGAGACTCTGGAGCATCGCCGGGTCGGCTACATCGAGTCGCAGGACGTGGGTTTTGTGATCACCGATGCCTCAACGGTCAGTAGCTTCGGACTGCGCTATGGCAAGCTGCGTACGCAGGCCCTGAACGCGGTGAGTCTGCCCGTCTGATCGAGCGCCTGGCAGGAGAAGCATGAGTACCGAGCAGGTTACGGCCGACCCCATCCAGCCGACGTGGTTCAAGAGCAGCTACAGCGGCTCAGGGGGCGGAAACTGCGTTGAGGTGGCGTGGGTCAAGAGCAGCTACAGCGGCTCGGGCGGCGGAGACTGCGTAGAAGTGGCCCGCACCCCCACCACCGTCCACGTACGCGACTCGAAGTCCCTGCCGGGTCCCATACTTCACGTCACCGCCGAGCCGTGGTCCGCCTTCATCACCTTCACCGTCACCCAGCAGGCTGCTGTGCCGCCTGGGCCTTGAGCCGCTTGGCCGAGCGGCGGCCCGCCCACAGGACCACCAGGATGGCCAGGACGAGGGGCGGGTAGCCCATCGCGATCCTCGCGAAGGCCAGCCAGCCGGTGCGGTCTTCCTCGTAGAGCCACTGCCAGACGGTGAACCGGGAGGCGAAGACCGTCGCGAACGCGAGCGTGGCGATGTCGTAGTAGCGCCGCGAGGGCTTGTCCTTCAGCCAGGCGGTCCCGGTGCCGTTGAGCGCGCCCCAGATGAGTCCGGCCAGTGGCCGGCGTACGAGGACCGAGGCCAGGAAGAGCACACAGAGGGCGATGTTGATCCAGATGCCCGTCAGGAAGAAGTCCTTGGCCGAGCCGGTCTTCCAGGCGATGAACGCGGCGAACGCGACACCGAACAGGCCGGAGATCGCGGGCTGGACCGGTTCCTTGCGCACCAGGCGCAGTACGGAGACGGCCGCCGCGACGCCGATGGCGGTACCGATGGCCGCCCCCAGTCCGAAGAGGGCGTTGACGATGACGAAGGCCGTGATCGGCAGCGCCGTGTACACCAGGCCGGTCGGGCCGCCCATCTGATCCAGCAGGCTCTGCTTCGCCGGGCGGTCCTCCGTCCCGTTCGGCGCGGACGGCGCGGCGGGGGATATGAATTCGGGCATGCGGGATCAACTCACCAGGTCGTTGTTGCGTGGAGGGCATGAAGCTTCGGGGAGCGGAAGCACCCGCTCCGTCTTGGGCCAGCGGTGTCCGCCCAGGTCCGGGCCCGGGTCCAGGCCCAGGTGGCGGGCGAGAAAGCGGTCGGCGGCCTCGTACATCTCGATGATGTTCTCCGGATTGACGAAGCCGTGCCCCTCGTTCTCCTTCACCAGGTACTCGACCTCGACGCCCCGGGCCCGGAGCGCGTCGACGATCCGGTCGGACTCCGCCTTGACCACGCGGACGTCGTTGCCGCCCTGGATCACCATCAGCGGTGTCCGGATGTCGTCCACCCGGCTGACCGGCGAGCGGGCCAGCAGCTCCGCCTCCTGTCGCGGGTCGTCGGGGTCGCCGGCGTAGAGGTGCCAGTTGTTGGTCAGGTGCGCTTTCGCGAACTCCGGCACGGTCCGCAGGAAGGTGACGAGGTTCGAGACACCGCAGAAGTCGATCGCGGCGGCGAAGACGTCCGGGGTGAAGGCGGCGCCGACCAGGGCGGCGTAACCGCCGTACGAGCCACCGAAGACGGCGACGCGTTCCCGGTCCGCGTACCCCTCCCGGACCGCCCATTCGACGGCGTCGATCAGGTCGTCGTGCATCTTCCCGGCCAGTTCCCCGATGCCTGCCTTGAGGAACGCCTTGCCGAAGCCGGTCGAGCCGCGGAAGTTGACCTGGAGCACCCCGCAGCCGCGGTTGGCCAGCAGTTGGGCGACGGGGTCGTAGCCCCAGCTGTCGCGGGACCAGGGGCCGCCGTGGACCAGCAGGACCAGCGGGAGCCCGGTCGGCCGCTCGGTTGCCGGCGGCAGCGTCAGGTACGAGGGGAGCGGGAGTCCGTCCCGTGCCGTGAGGGTGACCGGCGTCTTGGGCGCGAGGACTTCGGGGTTCAGGTGCGGGAGCGGCCGGAAGAGCAGTCGGCTCCCGCCCGTGGAGTGGTCGTAGAAGTAGGTGACACCGGGGTCGCGGTCGCGGGTGAAGCTGACCACCCAGCGCTCGCCGCTCAGGTCGGACGACACGGCGGCCAGGTCGCCGTCGGACAGCTTCTCCAGGTTGTCCAGCACCTCGGCGAAGTGCGGGTCCAGCGGGTGGATCACCTGCCGTTCGCCGAGGTAGCGGGCGCCGATCAGCTCCCCGGTGCGGCGGTCGTGGAGGAGCGTCGACGGCAGGGTGGGGAAGACGGTGCAGCGGGTGTCGAGATCGAAGACCGGGTGGCTGTCGACCTCGGTCTCCTTCCCCGTGGTCAGATCGAGCCGGACCAGCCGGAGCCGGTCGCTGTCGCGGTACGAGCCGAGCCACACTCCGGTGCTGTCCGGCGTGAACACGAACGGCGCGACGCCCAGCGGGTAGTCGGTGCCGTCGAACGTGGTGACCAGGTGCTCCTCCCCCGTACCGGCGTCCCACCGCACCAGCGCGACGGTGCCGTCCGGCCGCTCGGTCCGGGCGTAGAGGTCCCCGTTCGGCGCGTGGAGCCAGCCGGCGGTGCCGCCGGGGTTCTCCGCCAGCACTGTCGGCTCACCCGTGGCGATGTCCAGCTCGTACAGGTCGAATTCGGCGGGGTTCCGGTGGTTCAGCCGCAGGATCGCCCGGCCCGGCCGGGAGACCGGCATCTCGAAACCTATGGCCGTGGCCCCGGGGAAGGGGGTGAGGTCGACCGCCCCGGCGTCCGGGTTCTCCAGGTCGACGCGGTAGATGTGCCACTTCTCGTCGCCGTCGCCGTCCTGTTCGTAGAGCAGCCAGCGCGGGTCGTCGGTCCAGTGGTAGACGTGCACGCTGCGGTTCTTGTCGGCGGTGACGCAGCGCGCCTCCTCCCCCGGGTCCGGATCGACGCTCTCCACCCATACGTTCAACCGCCCGTGCCAGGGCGCCAGATACGCGATCCTGGTGCCGTCGGGCGAGAGGGACGCGCGGCCCCGGACGGGCGAGCCGAAGAGTTCCGCGACGGTGAGGTGGGGGACCTCGCGGGTGACAGTGGACATGCGGACGCTCCTCCTGAAGTCGTCTCGGTATGGCGGACAGGTCCCGGCACCATGGACCAGGTCCCGGCACCATGGACCAGGTCCCGGCACCGTGGACATGTCCCGGCACGGTGGGCGTACGAAGCCCGGGGGCGATGCCTCAGTCGACCGGGTCGCCGACGATGCCGCCGGTCGCGGTGCGGATCGCGTGCGCGTAGCGCCGGGAGGCGACCTTCACGTCCTTCAGCTCCCCGAGGTCGGCGCCGGCGAGGAGGGCGGCCCCGATGTACTCGTCCAGCACCCGCACGGCCGCGACGGCGGACGCCGCGTGCATCCGTACCTCCAGATCGGCGGGCGGACGTCCGAGGCGGTCGGCGATGATGACGACCATCGCCTGTTCCGTCTGGTCACAGGCCATCAGCCAGGCCGTACGGAGCGCGGGTTCGGTGTCGGCGAGCCGGATCATCTTCATCGCCAGCATCTCGTCGGCGAGATCGACGGGCGGTCTCTCGCGGCCGAGTCTGGCCAGCTCCCCGGCCAGATGGTCTTCGAGGGAACTGCCCCGGGGCCAGCTCCGCAACACGCTCATCAGGGTGACGACGCCCTGCGCGACGATCGGCTCGGCGCAGCTCTCCTTGCTGCGGAAGTGCCGCCAGATGGTGCGCGTGGAGAGGCCCACGGCCTCCGCGATCTGATCACCGCTCGTGGCGGCCACCCCCTGCTCCCAGAACAGGCGGGCCGCCTCCCGGGAGATCTCCAGCCGCAGCCGCAGCCGCCGCTGCTCGCTCATCCCTCCTCCGCCGCGCTTCTCCGTCGTCGTCATGGCGTCCCCGTCACCCTTCCCTCTATGTCTTTCAACGACACTACGTCACTAAGTGACAGACTGGCAAACGTGCGGAACCGCCGCGGCTTCCCCGAGGGAACCGCGGCGGCCCGGTACGGATCACACACGCGCCCGCCGGCCGGTGGTCTACCAGGGCAGCGGGTGGTGGCTCAGATCCTCGTCGGCGGTGACGGCCGTGCCCGTGGGGCCGCCGGGCGGCAGGGTGGCCATCCGGATGGGCAGCAGGGCCCCCTCCGCGGCGGTCAGGGCGCCCGCGTGCCCGTTCTGGTCGGTCGCCACGGATCCGGGTGAGACGGCGTTGACAAGGATCCGTTCGGCACGCAGTTCGTTGGCGTACGTGACGGTGAGGGCGTTCAGCGCGGCCTTCGAGGAGTTGTAGGCCAGCAACTGCGGAAAGGCCCGGTTCGACGCGGCCAGGGAGACGGAGCCGAGGTTGCTCGTGAGGTTCACGATGCGCGCGGCCGAGGACCGGCGCAGCAGCGGCAGCATCGCGTTGGTCACCGCCACGACGCCGAACACGTTGATCTCGTAGGTCCCCCGCATCTCGTCGACCGAGGTCCCGCTCGGCGCGTGGATGGGCGTGGCGAGCACCCCGGCGTTGTTGACCAGGATGTCGAGTCCGCCGGCCTCGCGGGCGACCGTCTCCGCCGCCGTGTCGACCGACGCCTGGTCGGTGACGTCGAGCTGGACGAAGCGCGCGTCGTAGCCACGCGCGGCCAGGGCGGACACGGCCGAGGTACCGCGGTACGTGTCCCGGGCACCGAGGTAGACCGTCATCCCCATGCCGAGGAGCCCTTCGGCGACCGCGAACCCGATGCCCTTGTTGGCGCCGGTGACCAGCGCCAGCCGCTGCGTGGGACTGATGTGAGTATCCATGATCTGCCCATAGTGGCCGAGCGCGTCACCCCGGCTCGGCCGTTCCGCGGAATCGCTCCCATGACCGTCCCTCGAACAGACTCCCCAGGATCTTTACAAGGGGGGACGCAACCAACCGGCCCCGCCGACACGTTTTCCTGTAGGGGCCACTTAAACCCCACAGGCCCCTTCAGTACGACAGTTCCACCGCAAGCAATGCAGAGACGGAGCATTTCCTCTTGACTGCCACAATACTGACCAAGCGCAGGGCCGCCGCCGTCGCCGGTGGCGCGCTGCTCGCGCTCTCCCCACTGGTCGCCCAGACCGCCGTCGCCGCCCCCCAGCCGGAGCCCGCGGTCACCGCCCAGGGCGCCGCCCTGATGGACGGCGACAGCGGCGAGACGCTCTACGGCAAGGACGCGGACACCGTCCGCCCCATGGCCAGCACGGCGAAGATCATGACCGCGTACGTGGTGCTCGACAAGGGCCTGGACCTGGACCGCCAGGTGCCCGTCAAGCAGGAGTACCGCGACTACGTCACCCAGCACAGCACCAGCACGGCGGACCTCCAGACGGGCGACAAGCTCACCGTCCGCCAGCTCCTCTACGCGTCGCTGCTCCCCTCCGGCGCCGACGCCGGTTACGCCCTCGCCGACACCTTCGGCATCGGTGACACCAGCGAGGAGCGGGCCGAGTCCTTCGTCGACCAGATGAACGCGAAGGCCGACGAGCTGTACCTCCCGAAGACGGAGTTCGACTCCTTCGACGGTGTGGGCACGGACTCCAGCACCCCCACGGAGCTGGCGAAGCTCGCGCAGCACGCGATGACGAACGACACCTTCCGTACGGTCGTCGGGACCAAGCAGTACAAGGGCGAGGCCCCGGCCGCCAACGGCCGTACGCGCTACTACACCTGGAACAACACGAACCAGCTGCTCGGTTCGTACGACGGTGTCATCGGCATCAAGACCGGTACGACGACCCCGGCGGGCGAGTGCCTGGTCTTCGCGGCCACCCGTGACGACAAGACCCTCGTCGGCACGGTCCTGAACAGCACGGACCGGTACGGCGACGCGGCGAAGATCCTGGACTACGGGTTCGGTACGGACACCGCCAAGGACATGCAGCTCCGCAAGCTCCCGGCGAACGCGCAGCGCGACTGATCACGCTCCGCGCCCGCTCGCACAGGACGGCCCGCCGGTACTTCGGCGGGCCGTTCCCGTGAACTGGCCAGAAAGCCCACCGGTGACGAGAATCCGACCATGACCAACAGCAGCAGCGACAGGGACGACGCGGACCGCGTCCTCATCCGCAGCAAGTGGGGCACCAGCCGCTACGTCTACAACCCGCGCAACCCCGTCGGCCGCGCCCTCATCGTGGGTTCACTGCTGTTCGCCGCGGGCGGCATGTTCCTGCTCCACCATCCGGACCTCCTCAGCCCCTCCGACGACTGGGACGGAGACGAGTTGCGGACCGCCGTCACCACGGCGGCCGCCGAACTGTCACGAGAGGCCCAGTTCGGCCCCGGCGGCGCGGCTCTCACGTACGACGACATCCTGCGGGGCCGCATAGCGCGGGCGGGTCAGGGTTCCGAGGACGGGCTCACCGTCGCGCTCGCCTCGGACCGTCCGAAGTCCGCCCTGTACGACGGCGGTCCGGAACAGGCCGACTACACCGTCACCGCGGCAGGCACGGACGCCGCCTTCTGCCTCAGCGTCCACGCCATGAAGACCAAGCGCGCCATGGGCTACGACTACGTGTCCATCTCCGTCGACGACAGCGCGTGCCCCGCCTCCTGACAGAGGATTCCCGGGCTGCCCGAGGTGGCCCGGACGCGTCAGCGCTCGCCCGCTTCTCGCGCCACCTGTTCCAGGTTGCGCCGGTGCTCCTCCCACCAGGCCTGGTCGCCCGGCGGCATGTTGCCCTTGGTCTTCAGCAGGCCTGCCGCGCCGTCGATGAGTTCGCGGACGATGTCGGCGTGGCCGGCGTGGCGTTGGGCGTCGCCGATCACGTGGATCAGGATGCGGTGCAGGGTCACCTCGCGGCGGTCCTCCGGCCACCACGGCACGTGGCCGATCGCGTCGAGGGGCAGCGCGGCTATCGTGGCGTCGGCGTGCTCCCATGTCCGGTGGTAGAGGCCGATGATCTCTTCGCGTGACTCGTCCGCCGTGGCCCACATGTCCGCGTTGGCGTCGGCGTCCTCCGTGTACCACCAGGGCGGCGGCTCCTCCACGAAGTACGGCCGTCCGAACGTGTCGCCGAAGTAGCCCAGTTCCACACTGGCGACATGCTTGACCAGCCCCAGCAGGTTGGTGCCGGTGGGGGTCAGGGGGCGGCGGACGTCGTACTCGGAGAGCCCGTCGAGCTTCCACAGCAACGCGTCGCGCGCCTCTTGCAGGTAGCGGAGAAGGTCTGCTTTCGGGTCTGGTTCGGTCATGTCGGCAGTCTCGCACCCGGCACTGACAACCGGGCCTCGTGAGACGACAGGCCCGTCTCGGCCCTCACCGGGCAGCCTGCCCATGGCCCAGCCGCGCGTCGGCCCACGCGACGCGGGAGTCGATCAGCCCCGCTCCCCGTACCCCGCTCCCCGTCGGCCGTGTCACCACGCCAGCACCCGGTCGAGCGCCGCCCGGCCCGCCGGGCCCCACGTCACCTTGCCGCCGGGCAGCCCCAGGTCCCCGGCCCGGCCGACGCTGACGAGCATCAGGCCGCGCAGGACCGCCCAGCCGCGGGCGCGCCGGATCATCGCCTCGTCCGCGTGTCCGTAGCCGTCCAGGAAGCGGGTGGCCGCGCCCTCTGGGAGGAGGACCCACGCGGCGGCCAGGTCCGTCGCCGGGTCGCCGGCGCAGACGTCGCCGAAGTCGACCACGCCCGTCAGGGTGCCGTCCGCGACGACGACGTTGGCGGGGTGCAGATCGCTGTGGATCCACATCGGGGGCCCCTGCCACACCGGGGCCGCGAGCGCGTCCTCCCAGACGTCCCGGACCTTGTCGTCCACGCCCTCGACCGACTGGAACATGTCCTCGCCCCCCTGGCGCACCGCGAGCGGGCCCCCGCGGTCCTCCCTGACCGGTGCCTCGGCGGGCGCCTCCTGGTGGAGGAGCCCGAGGAAGGCCGCCAAGGCGTCGGCCGCGTGCGGGCCGCGCGTGACCGGGGTCCGGTCGGCCGGTTCGCCGGGCACCCAGGTCGCGATGGTCCACGGGCGCGGGAAGCGCTCGGACGGTTCACCGACGCGTACGGGAACGGGCACCGGGAGCGGAAGGCGCGCGGCCAGTTCGGGCATCCAGCGGTGCTCGGCGCGCAGCAGGGTCGGGGCGCGGGGCGAGCGCGGCATGCGTACGGCCAGCTCGTCCCCGAGGCGCCACATCTGGTTGTCCCAGCCGCCGTCCACCGCGCGCAGGTCCAGATCGGCGAGGTCGGGATGCTGCTCGCGGACCAGGACGCGCACCAGGTCCTCGTCGATGTCGAAACTGTTCATGGCTCAGAGTCTGGCAGCGGGCCCGTCCGGCCGGGGAGCCCCGACCGCGCCGGCCGGCGGTGCTGGATCCGGAGCTGTCCCCCGCGCTCGGCCTGCCGCGTGGAGTCCGTCCCCATGACGACGACTCCCGCCTCATGAGAACGCGCCTGGCCGCGTGTGGTGCCGCCGTGCTGACCGTCGCCGCCGGGCTGGGACTGCGGTCCGCCGGCTCCGGCGATCTCGCCAAGTATGGGGGCGACACGCTCTACACCGTGCTGGTGTACGTCCTGGTGGTGCTGGCCGTGCCGCGCGTGCGGCACCGTACGGCGGCCGGGGTCGCGTTGGCCTTCAGTGTCGCCGTCGAACTGCTCCAGCTCACCGGCGTCCCCGCCGAGCCGGCCGCGCGCACCGCGGTGGCGCGGCTGGTGCTCGGCTCGACCTTCAACGCGCCTGACCTGTTGTGGTACGCGGTCGGTGCGGCAGCCGCGTGGGGCGTGCACGCGAGGTGTGCGCGGGTGTGCGGTCCGTGGGCCTCCCGCGCGCGGGACGGGTCCGTACGGGACCGGTCCGTACCGTCTGCGGGGCCGGCCGGGGTTCCGCCGATTGCGGGGACTCTGGCGGCTCCGGGTGCTCGGCGCGCCGTATCCGGCGGTCGACCGCCCGGTCCTTGAGGTGCCAGAACAGCGGCGGCGCCAGCACCAGGGCGAAGAGAACGATCAGGGCGAGAACGGTGAGGATGGTGTCCATGTCCCCACTGTCGCCACCGGGCGCCGCCGGCGGCAGTGGCAGGACTGTCATCGACCCTCGAATTACTGCCACACCCCTGGCAGACTGGCCCCATGCTGACCAATGTGGCCGCCGTCCTCCTCGACGGTGTGCACCCCTTCGAGCTGGGGGTCCTCTGCGAGGTCTTCGGCCTCGACCGCAGCGATCAGGGCCTGCCGGTCCATGACTTCGCCGTCGTCTCGGCGGAGGGGCCCGTCCTGCGGACCCACGCCGGGTTCACGGTGAGCGGTCTGCACGGTCTCGACCGGCTGGAGGAGGCCGATCTGATCGCCGTGCCCGCCGGGGACACGTACACCACCCGCAGCTACCCGCCCGAGCTGCTGGACGCCCTGCGCCGCGCCGTGGACCGCGGTTCGCGGGTGTTCAGCGTCTGCTCCGGGGTCTTCGTGCTCGGCGCCGCCGGGCTGCTGGACGGCCGGCGGTGCGCCGGGCACTGGCGGCACGCGGAGGAGCTGGCCCGCGCCTTCCCCCGGGCCGTCGTCGAACCGGATGTGCTGTACGTGGACGAGGACCCGGTCATCACCTCGGCGGGCACCGCGGCCGGGATCGACGCCTGTCTCCATCTCGTACGCAAGGAGTACGGCCCCGAGGTCGCCAACGCGATCGCCCGCCGGATGGTCGTCCCGCCGCACCGGGACGGCGGGCAGGCGCAGTTCGTCGCGCGCCCGCTGCCCACCTCCCCCTGCGACACGGTGGGCGAGGTACTCGGCTGGATGGAGCGCCACCTCGACCGGGACATGACGGTCGAACAGCTCGCCGTACGGGCGCACATGTCGCCGCGTACGTTCGCGCGCCGCTTCCAGCAGGAGACGGGGACCACTCCGTACCGCTGGCTGCTGCGTCAACGCGTCCTGCTGGCACAGGAGTTGCTGGAGGGTACGGACGAGACGGTGGACAGTGTGGCGGGGCGGGCCGGGTTCGGGAACGCGGCCGCGCTGCGCCACCACTTCCTGCGGACGCTCGGGACGACCCCGCACGCGTACCGCCGTACCTTCCGGGGCCCTTCGGGCCTCGAAGCGGCCCAGACGGCTCAGTCGTTGGGGACGACCTCGTAGCGCGGCGTGTTCTCCTCCATCTGCCGCAGCGCGTCCTTGCGGTCACGCTTCGACAGCCGGTCGATGTACAGGTAGCCGTACAGGTGGTCCGTCTCGTGCTGGAGGCAGCGCGCGAAGTAGCCGGTGCCCGCGACCCTGATCGGGTTGCCCCGGGCGTCCTGGCCGCGGACCACCGCGTAGTCGGGGCGGGCCAGCGCGGCGTACGCGGTCGGCACGGAGAGGCAGCCCTCGTTGGAGTCGTCGAGATGGCGCTCCGCCGGGGGCAGTTCCTCCAGCACCGGGTTGCAGACGGCACCCACGTGCCGCACGCCGTCGTCGTCCGGGCAGTCGTAGATGAAGACCTTCAGGTCCACACCGATCTGGTTGGCCGCCAGGCCCACGCCCTCGGCCGTGTGCTGGCTGGCGAACATGTCGTCGATCAGCGCGGCCAGCTCGTCGCCGAACTCCGTGACGTCCTGGCACTCCTTGTGGAGCACCGGGTTCCCGACGACGGTGATCGGGCGGGACGTGCCGCGCTCGCGGTGCGCCAGCTCACGGGCCGCCGCGTCCTCCGTGTCCACGACGAACCCGTCCCCCGGCTCCGCCACCGAGGTGCCGCTCTCGTATCCCTGGTCCGTCTCCTGCTGCGCCATGTCCGCAGTACGCCTTCCTCGGTACCGATGCTGCTTGCACGGTCCCCGGCGATGCGCCGGTGGTGCCCGTGCAGACTTGTGCCCGTACAGACTAAGGGCAGCTCGCGTACCGCTCACCGGAACCCGGATCCGGCTCCTCCGCCCGCCCGAGCCGTCAGCACACTTCTTCGAGGTCGCGCCACTCCCGGCTGTCCGGGCTGTCGGCCACCCACCCGTCGAGCAGCCCGCGCACCAGCCCCGGCGGCGCCGCGATCCCGCACTCGCGCTCGGGGGCCCACTGCTCGCCTGCCGTACGGTGGCCCAGCGGCCCCGGGTGGCCCGGCTCGCTGTGGTCGTGCGGGTCGAGATGTTCGCCGTCGCCCTCGGCGCTCGGCATCGTGGACTCCGAACAGGCACGGCAGAGCAGCCGTACGGACGAGGACCAGTCCTCGGCGGCGAAGCCGGCGTCGGCGGCCAGCCGCTCCAGGGCGTCCCTGTCCCCTTCCGTGGCCGCTTCGAGCAGGACGACCCAGGTCGGTACGGGCGAGGGCGCCCACAGCTCGATCTCGTCGAAGACGGGGTAGGCGCGGACGGCGCCGTCGGGGCTCGCCGCGGTGGTGCGCTCCCCGTTCGGCACGCCGTCGTGCAGGACGACCTCGCCCCAGCGGCGGCCCGAGGAGGGCAGCGGGATCGACAGGATCTCGATCCGCGCCGGATCCAGCCTGCGGCCCCAGACCACCTCGGCCTCGCCCTCGGGGGAGAGCCGGACGGCCGCGCTGCCCAGCTCCATGCCGTCGGGCTCGCCGTTCGCCTCGACGCTGTGCGGATTGCCGGGTACACGCAGTCCGTACGCCTGCCAGGCGCGGCGGGCCAGCGGCCAGTCCTGGAGCGCGGTCGCCGCGATCCCCACGTTCCACCAGTCGGGGGCGCCCGTCTCCTTGTCGAGCAGGGCCACGGCGCGCAGCCCGGCGGCGCGTGCCTGCTCCCAGTCGTGCCGGAACTTGTGCAGCAGTGCCAGATTGAACCAGGACTCGGAGAGCCACGGTTCCAGATCGGCGGCGCGCGTGAGCAGCGCGCCCGCGTCCTCGTACCGGCCGTCACCGATCAGCGTGAACGCGCGGTCGGTGGCCTGCCGCCACGAGGCGGAGGGCCGATGCCGTACCTTCCCGAAGATCCTCACGATTCCCGCCTGCCGGTCGTTCGGGCAGTGCCCCCTGACACCCTCTTCTTCGCATCCAACCATGCCCGGTCGGACGCCCGCTCATTACCCATGGGTTACCCCGCCTCACCAGGGGCCGGGCGGCCCCGGGAGAGGACGCGCGCCAGGGATTCGACCACCTCTGGCTGGTAGTCGTGCCCCGTGCCGAGCCGCAGCCGCTCCAGCGCTCTGAGCGGGCCGCTCGCACTGGCACTTTCCCCGGCCAGGTCGTCGTACGCATTGACGGCGCGGACAATGCGGGCCGGGAGCGGCTGTTCGCGGTACGGATCCGCCTGGCGCTCCACCACCATCGCGACGGCGGTGGGCACCCCGGTCTGGCGGACCACGGCGCCGCCGAGCAGGGCGATACGGCGCTGTTCCGCGACCGGGAGCAGCGCGGTGGCGCCCTCGGGGACCGGGTCGACGAGGGAGAGCTGACCGATGTCGTGCATGAGGGCGGCGTACTCCAGGACGGTCAGCTCGGGCCCGGACAGCCCCAGCTCGCGGCCGACGGCGCGGCTGAGGTCGGCGACCCTGCGGGCGTGCCCGTGCCGGGTGTATCCGGCGATCTCGGTGGCGCGGGCGAGTGAGGCGATGGTCTGCCGGTAGGTGGTGCGTACGGCGGTGTACCGGCGGAAGGAGACCTGCGTGAGCAGCAGCGGTACGCAGAACACGGGCAGCGCCCAGAGCCCCGCGACGGCGACACCGAGGGCGATGACGGCGCCGGTGGCGCAGACGGCGGAGCCGATGTGCAGCAGGGCGCGCAGCTCGTCGCGGAGCAGCGGTCCGAAGGGGTGGCGGGTGCGGGCGCGCAGCATCACGGCGGCGAGAACGGCGTCGCAGAGCGCGGTGAGGACCAGCAGGAGGAGGAGCAGGAGCGCGTGGCCCGGACCGGCGCCGAGGTGTTCGCGCAGTTCGCCGGAGTTGTAGAGCGGCTGGAAGCAGACGGCGGCGAAGCCGACGGTGAGGACGCGTCTGACCAGGTGGTCGAGGGTGGGCCCGTGGCCGCGCGCGACATGGGGTACGGCTCCGGCGAGGGTGGCGGCGAGGACGACGGTGACGGTCTGGAGCACACCGTGGCTGGTCTGCTGTCCGGCGTTCTCGCCGAGCAGGGCGTAGCCGAGCGCCCCGGCGGCGCCGAGCGGCGCGGGCTCGCGCTCGCCGGGGAGCGCGCCCCAGCGGGCGAGTTCGCCGACGGCGATGAGAACGCCGAAGGCGAGGGCGATCCGGGGTTCTGCGAGTCCGTACCAGAGGGTCGAGGCGAGTCCGGCGGCGGTGAGCAGCGCGGCCGTGGCGTGGACGGCGACGACGGGGAGGGGGACGGTACGGGCGTGGCCGGCCGGGGCCCGGGCGGTGGTGGTGGCGGTCATCGGGGGCCGCCCCGGCGCCCGCTCCGCCCTGGCGCGCCGCCGGCCGTACGGGGGCGGCGCTCGGCGGACGCGGCCGATCCGGCCGATCCGGCGGATGCCGCCGATCCGGTGGACGCGGTGGAGCCGCTGGGCGCGGCCGATCCGGTGGGCGTTCCGGAGGAGGACGTTCCGGTGGCGGCGGGCGGGGCCGATGGGGCGGACGGGGCCATAGGGGCGGACGGGCCCGACGGGGCCGTCGCGCCGGGCTGGGCGGCGCGGGCCGAAGGGACGTTTCCGCGCGGCCCCGGGGCGGGCGGGGACTCCGGGGCGGGCGGGGTCCCCGGGGCGGGCGGGGTCGTCCCCTCGTCCGCCGTGACCGCCGTCCGCCAGCCGTGCCGGTCCAGGGCCCGCACCAGCGCCCGTACCATCGCCGGGTCGAACTGCGTCCCCGCGCACCGCTCCAGCTCCGCGACCGCCGTCCCGACGGGCCGTCCGCGCCGGTACGAGCGGGTCGAGGTCATCGCGTCGAAGGCGTCGGCCACCGCCACCACCCGGGCGAACTCGGGGATCCGGTCCCCGGCGAGCCCGTACGGATAGCCGCTGCCGTCCAGCCGCTCATGGTGGTGGAGGATCGCCCCCCGCGCCTCGCCCAGGAAGGCGATGCCGCGCACCATCTCGTGTCCGTACTCGGGATGCAGCTCGATGACGCGGCGCTCCTCGGGGGTCAGGGGTCCGTCCTTGCGCAGCACCCGGGTCGGCACGCCGAGCTTGCCGACGTCGTGCAGGATCCCGGCGAAGCGGAGGACTTCGATCCGCTCCTGCTCCATGCCCATCTCCTGGGCGATCAGGACGGAGGCGTGCCCGACGCGCTCGCTGTGCCCCCGGGTGTACGTGTCCTTGATGTCGACCGCCTGGACGAGCGCCCTGATGGTGGCCTGGTGGGCGGCGCGCTCGCGGTGGTACTGGGCGAAGACCCAGCAGGAGATGTACATCGGCAGCAGGACCAGCAGCGCGGAGAGCGGCCCGTACGGGCTGCGCCACAGGACGGCCATCATCAGCCCGGCCAGCCCGTGCGCGGCGTGCGGGGCGAGGGAACCGGCGAGCAGTCCGCGCCAGGCGGCGCGCGGCGCCATCCGTTCGGCGACGACGAGGATCGAGCCGTCCAGCACGGTGAGCACCAGGCAGAAGGCGAGAGTGGCGGCGCCCGCGGGGAGCAGCACGTAGGGGAAGTCGGGCACCGTGAGCCCGTACCCCCCGCCGCCGAGCGCCACCGGCCCGCCGAAGAGCACCTGCGCCCGGGATGCCGCCCAGGTGGCGAGGGCGAGCTGGGCCGCGCGCCAGACCCGCCGGGCGCTCCGCGGCCGCTGCTCGATCCGGCCGAGCAGCGCGCCCGGCACCGCGACCAGCGCAGCGGCGGCGGGCGGCAGCAGCAGGGCGGCGGCGAGCAGCACGGGGAAGAACGACCCGGCGGCGACGGGTACGGACCCGTTCAGCGAGCGCCCGAGGACGCGGCAGCGCGCGGGCAGCTCGCAGAGCGCGTAGAGCGTGGCGAGCAGAACGGCTTCCGCCCAGGGCGTGGAGCCGGGTTCGCGCAGGGCGGGCTGGACACAGGCGGCGGCGCAGAGCGCGGTCACCAGAATGTACGCGCGCGCCGCGCCCGGTATGGCCCTCACGCGTCTCCGCCCCTCCCTCGGCTCCGCCCAAACAGACGGTCAGGCTAGCGAGTTGGGGGGCGATCATCGGGTAGTTGGCGCTGATTAGCACCTTCGGGTGAATAAGAGGTCGCGCGGATAGGTGGGGTGGAGGAAGGAGCGGGGCGAGGGGCAAGTCTGGCAAGGCGGAGGAGGGAGGCGACGCGGAGGGGGTACCTCCCACGCCCTTAAGGCAGTGGGGGAGTCGTGGACCGACGACAACGCCGCCAGGCGCCGCCCATCGGCACGCGACGCCGCCCCACCTATCCGCGCGACCTCTCAGGTGCTATGAACCGTGACGGGGGCGCACCGCACATCGTGCGATACGCCCCCGTCATGGCACCGGAGGTCGCGCCGTCCGTCACGGACGGCGGGACGGCGGCCGGCTCACTCCTTCGTCCGGCTCACTCCTTGGCGACACCCGGCAGATCGCTGCCGGACGGTTCCGCGCGCGCGGCGGTGGTGACGGACGTCGTCGCCGACACGTCATGGTCGGGCACGGTCTCGCCCGAGCGGATCAGGTCGATCCGCCCCAGCACCTTGGCGCGCAGGTCGGCCGGTACGTCGTCGTGCCCGCAGCACCGTTTCACCAGCTTCTTCACGGCCTGTTCGAGGCCGTACTTCTCCAGGCACGGGGAGCACTCCTCGAAGTGGACCTCGAACTTGGTGCAGTCGCTGTCGGGCATCTCCCGGTCGAGGAACTCGTAGAGGTGGTCGAGAACCTCGGCGCAATCCGTCTCATGCGGCCCTCCGCAGCTCATGAGCCCGAACCTTTCCGATCGTCCGACGACTCCCCGGCGCCCGCCGGGACGAGCCCGCGGTCGCGGGCGTAATCCTCCAGCATGCCGCGCAGCTGACGGCGGCCACGGTGGAGTCGTGACATCACCGTACCGATGGGTGTCCCCATGATGTCCGCGATCTCCTTGTAGGCAAAGCCCTCTACATCGGCGAGATAGACGGCGATGCGGAACTCCTCCGGGATCGCCTGGAGCGCCGACTTCACATCGGAGTCGGGGAGGTGGTCCAGTGCCTGCGACTCGGCGGAGCGCAGCCCGGTCGACATGTGCGACTCGGCGCGCGCGAGCTGCCAGTCCTCGATCTCCTCGGCGGCGCTGCGCTGGGGTTCCCGCTGCTTCTTGCGGTACGAGTTGATGAAGGTGTTCGTGAGGATGCGGTACATCCACGCCTTGAGGTTGGTGCCCTCACGGAACTGGTGGAAAGAGGCGTACGCCTTGGCATAGGTCTCCTGCACCAGGTCCTCGGCATCGGCCGGATTGCGCGTCATGCGCAGCGCGGCCGAGTACATCTGATCGAGGTAGCCCAGAGCGTCCCGCTCGAAGCGGGCGTTGCGCTCGGCAGTGGTCTCTTCGATGTGGCCGTCGTCGGTCGCTCCGTCGGTCCCAGTGACCGGACCCACCTCCTCCAACGCTGTGGCGGATCCGAATGCGGACCCACTCGAATCGGAGAATAGTCGACCTTGCCGGGACGGGGCCTGTCGGTCCGTCCCGGCGCCGGCCCGACCGGGGGCGTTCCTGGCCGCGGAAAGCACAGTCCACTCCAGGTCAGTGGCGTCTGAGCGGCGCGGGCAGATGGTCGAACCCATACGACGGACTCCCTTTCGATGCGCTGAGTACCGATGTTCGTCACAACAGCGCCCTCTCGCGCATCATTCCCGCCCGGAGCGATCCGGGGCCCACCCGTCCGGATCAGGCCGGACCGAGCCCGTCCAGCCAGGCGGCCACGCCCTCGGTGATCGTCTCCAGGGCCTCGTCCTGCCCGAGCGGGGCCCGCTTGGGTACGGCGAAGGAGTGGTCGCCGTAGGGCACCTCAAGAAGGCCGTACCCACGTACGGGCCCGCCTCCGGGCCCGGCCGCGGGCCCGCCCGGGAACTCCGCGGGCCTCCCGAAGGGGTCGTTCCCTCCCTGGACCACCAGGGTGGGCACCCCCGAGCCCAGCAGCTCCGCCGCCCGGGACTTCTCGGGGCGGCCCGGCGGATGCAGCGGGAAGCTCAGCGCGAGGACGGCGCGGGCGCCCAGCCCGCGCGCCGTACGGCAGGCCACGCGGGCTCCGGCGCTGCGCCCGCCCGCGACGAGGCCGAGCCCCGGCTCCCGCTCCGCCAGCGCGGGCCACAGCGCCCGCCAGCCGGTGTCCAGGGTCGCGGGCGCGGGCGCCACCTTCTTCCCCGCCACCCGCCAGGGCTGCTCCACCAGGGCGACGGTCACTCCGAGCGGCGGCAGCGCGGCGGCGAGGGCCCGCAGGTCGCGCGCCTCGATCCCGCCGCCCGCGCCATGGCCGAGGGCGAGGACGAGCCGGGGGCGCGGGGCGGGGTGCCAGGTGATCCTGGCGTCCCCGGCGGGGGTGTCGACGGTCCGGGTCTCTGGGGTCACCCGGCCCATCCTGCCGCCCCGGGCCGGATCCTCAGAACAGCGTGCTCTCCTCCGGCGCGGCCAGCTCCGCCAGCAGCTCGGGCCCGTTGTTGCGCACGCTGCTGACCGCCGTCGCGACCGGGTACGCCCGCATCAGCCCGGCCGGCGGCGGCGTCAGCAGCCCCCGCAGGTCGTCCGGGTCCGTACGGGCGGGGTCCAGCCAGGCGTCCCAGCGGTCCGGGGTCAGCATCAGCGGCATCCGGGGGTGGATGTCGGCCAGCGTCGCGGGCCCCTCCGCCGGGGCCACCCCGAGCGGGGTCGTCTCCGCCTCCGTGGTGATCACCGAGCAGGTCGCCCACCAGGCCAGCGGATGGTCGGGCGGCAGGGTCGGGTCGCGCCAGAACTCGTAGACCCCGGCCAGCGCCATCACCGAGCCGTCGGCGGGGGTCACGAAGTACGGCTGTTTGCGCGTCCGCTTCTTCCTGCCCTGTTCCTCAAGCTGCCGCTCGTCGGAGCCGGTGACCCACTCGTAGTAGCCGTCGGCGGGCAGGATGCACCGCCGCGAGGCGAAGGGCCGGCGGAAGGACGGCTTCTCGTGGACCGTCTCGGCCCGCGCGTTGATCATCCGGGCGGCGCCCTCGGGCGTCTTCGACCAGGACGGTACGAGCCCCCATCGCAGCCGCCGGAGCTGGCGCACCGGCCGCGGCATGGGCGCGTCCTTCACCGGGCGCTCAAGGACCGCGTAGACCTCTTTGGTGGGCGCCACGTTCCAGTCCGGGGCGAGCGTCTCCTCCGGCTCCCACTTCTCGATCCCGAAGATCCCCTGAAGCTCCTCGGGCCGCCGGCTCGCCGCGTACCTGCCGCACATACCCCATCAACTTCCTTATGAACTGCCTGTGCGTTCTCGTCCGCCGGAACGGTGCGCGGCGGGTGAGCGTCTTTCACCCGTACCGCGTATGAGTGCCAGACTGCCACGACGCCCACCCAGTTGAGGAGCCGCCCGAGAAATGGCCAGCATCGACCCGACCCCTCTCGGCGATCTCTGGGATCGCGTCTTCGGCACCCAGTCCCCACCGGACGCGTGGCTGGTGCTCGTCACGGCGGCCGTCGCGCTCGCCGTCGTCGTCCCGCGCGCCCTGTGGCGCCTCTCCCGTAACGCGATCACCATCGCGCACGAGGGCGGCCACGGGCTGATAGCCCTGGTCACCGGACGCAGGCTCGACGGAATACGGCTGCACTCCGACACCTCGGGGCTCACCGTCAGCCGGGGAAAGCCCACCGGCCTCGGCATGATCCTCACCGCCGCCGCCGGCTACACCGCCCCGCCCCTGCTGGGACTCGGCGGCGCCTGGCTGCTCTCCGCCGACCACATCACCCTGCTGCTGTGGCTGACGACCGCGCTGCTGCTCGCCATGCTGGTGATGATCCGTAACGCGTACGGGGCGCTCACCGTGATCGTCACCGGCGCCGCCTTCCTCCTCATCTCCTGGCTGACCAGCCCCGACGTCCAGGCCGCGTTCACGTACACCGCCGTCTGGTTCCTGCTGCTCGGCGGGGTCCGCCCGGCCTTCGAGCTCCAGTCCAAGCGGCGGTACGGCGGCGCCGGGGACTCGGACGCGGACCAGCTCGGCCGGCTCACCCACACGCCGCCCACGCTCTGGCTGCTCTTCTTCCACGCCGTCTCGCTCTGCTCCCTGATCGGCGGCGGACGCTGGCTGCTGGACCTCTGACCCTCCGGCCCTTTGACCACCCGGCCGCCGGGCCCGTGGTTCTGCCGCGCGCCTCCACACTTGGTCACGACGCGGGGATTACGCCCGGGTTGCCGCGTATTTGATCAGAATCGGGCTCCGTCAAGAGCCACTAAAGTGTGAGGCATGACCGAGAGCTCCGTGCAGTCCGCCCCCTGGCCCGCCCCCTACGCGAGCGGGGCCGTCGAAGCGACGGTCACCGTGCCCGGTTCGAAGTCGGTCACCAACCGCGGCCTCGTCCTCGCCGCGCTGGCCGCCGAGCCCGGCTGGCTGCGCCGTCCGCTGCGCTCCCGCGACACGCTGCTCATGGCGGAGGCGCTGCGGGCGATGGGCGTCGGCATCGAGGAGACCGTCTCGTCCAGCTCCGGCGGCGGCCCCAGCGGCGAGGCGTGGCGCGTGATCCCCGCCGGGCTGCACGGCCCGGCCTCGGTCGACGTCGGCAACGCCGGTACGGTGATGCGCTTCCTGCCGCCCGTGGCGACCCTCGCCGACGGGCCCGTCCGTTTCGACGGCGACCCCCGCTCGTACGAGCGCCCGCTGCACAGCGTCATCGACGCGCTGCGCGTCCTCGGCGCCCGGATCGACGACGACGACCGCGGCTCGCTCCCGCTCACCGTGCACGGCGGCGGCGCGCTGGACGGGGGCACGGTCGAGATCGACGCCTCCGCGTCCTCCCAGTTCGTCTCGGCGCTGCTGCTCTCCGCGCCGCGCTTCAACCAGGGCGTGGAGGTGCGGCACACGGGCTCCGTCCTGCCGTCCCTGCCGCACATCCGGATGACCGTCGACATGCTGCGCGGGGTCGGCGCCCAGGTGGACGAGCCCGAGACGGGCGGGGAGCCGAACGTCTGGCGGGTCTCCCCCAGCGCGCTCCTCGGCCGCGACCTGACGGTCGAGCCCGATCTGTCCAACGCCCAGCCGTTCCTGGCCGCCGCGCTGGTCGCCGGCGGCCGGGTGACCGTCCCCGACTGGCCCGCGCGGACCACTCAGCCGGGTGACGCGTTGCGCGAGATCTTCACCGCGATGGGCGGCTCCTGCGAGTTCACCGAGACCGCCGGGTCCACCAGCCTCACCCTCACCGGTTCGGGCCGGATCCACGGCGTCGACCTCGACCTGAGCGAGGTCGGCGAGCTGACGCCCGGCATCGCCGCGGTCGCCGCGCTCGCCGACTCTCCGTCCACCCTGCGCGGCGTCGCCCATCTGCGGCTCCACGAGACGGACCGGCTGGCCGCGCTCACCAAGGAGATCAACGAGCTGGGCGGCGATGTCACCGAGACCGCGGACGGTCTGCACATCCGCCCGCGCCCGCTGCACGGCGGCGTGTTCCACACGTACGACGACCACCGCATGGCCACGGCGGGCTCGATCATCGGCCTCGTCGTTCCCGGGGTGGAGATCGAGAACGTCGGCACGACCGCGAAGACCCTGCCCGACTTCCCGCGGATGTGGACAGAGATGCTCGCGGGAGCGGGAGCCTGAGGGCATGCGGCGCTACGGCAAGAACCCCGACGAGGACGACATCCGCTCCCGTCCCAACCCCAAGGGCAACCGGCCCCGCACCAACATCAGGCCCAAGCACGAGGACGCCTCCGAAGGCATGGTCCTCACCGTCGACCGCGGCCGGCTGACCTGTCTCGTCGGGGACCGCGTCGTCCTCGCGATGAAGGCGCGCGAGCTGGGCCGCAAGGCCGCCGTCGTCGGGGACCAGGTCTTCCTCGTCGGGGACCTCTCCGGGAAGAAGGACACCCTCGCCCGGATCGTACGGATCGAGAAGCGCCGCTCCGTACTGCGCCGCACCGCGGACGACGACGACCCGTACGAGCGTGTGGTCGTCGCCAACGCCGACCAGCTCGCCGTGGTCACCGCGCTCGCCGACCCGGAGCCTCGCCCCCGGCTGATCGACCGCTGTCTGGTCGCCGCGTACGACGGTGGGCTCGAACCGCTCCTCGTCCTCACCAAGTCCGACCTCGCACCGCCGGACGAGCTGCTGGAGACCTACCGGGCGCTCGGTATCCGCCATGTCGTCACCCGGCGGGACGAACTGATGAGCGGGCACGCGGCCGAGCTCGTCCGCGAATACCTCGACGGCCGGGTCACCGCCTTCGTCGGCCACTCGGGCGTCGGCAAGACGACCCTGGTCAACGCGCTCGTACCGGACGACCGGCAGCGGATCACCGGTGATGTCAACGCCGTGACGGGGCGCGGCCGGCACACCACCACCTCGGCGCTCGCGCTGCCGCTGGCCAAGGCGGAGGGCTGGGTGATCGACACCCCCGGCATCCGCTCCTTCGGGCTCCACCACGTCGATCCGTCCCGGGTCATCCTCGCCTTCCCCGATCTGGTGCCGGGTACCGAGGGGTGCCCGCGCGCGTGCAGCCACGACGAGGCGGAGTGCGCGCTCGACGCCTGGGTGGCCGAGGGCCACGCCGATCCCGCGCGCCTGTACTCGCTCCGGCGGCTGCTCTCCACCCGGGAGCGGCGCGAGGGTGACTGACCGCGCCGGGCCATGGCCACGTTTGCGGACCCGGACGACTGGTAAGGGCATAATCACACCAGGTGGGACAGTTGGTCACAGAGGGTCGTCAGTGCCTGCCGGCAGGCCGGCAGGACGGTCACTGACGTGGGGAGACGTGTGACATGGCGTGGCTGCTCGTTGTGGTGGCGGGGATCCTGGAGACCGGCTTCGCCGTCTGTCTCAAGCTGTCCCACGGATTCACCCGGCTCTGGCCGACGATCGCCTTCGCGGCGTTCGCGCTCGGCAGCTTCGGACTGCTGACGCTCGCGCTGAGAAAGCTCGACGTGGGCCCGGCGTACGCGGTGTGGACGGGCATCGGCGCGGCCGGTACGGCGATCTACGGCATGGTCTTCCTGGGCGACATCGTGTCCGTGCTCAAACTCATCTCCATCTCGCTGGTGATCGTCGGCGTCATCGGGCTCCAGCTCTCGGGCTCGGCGCACTGAGCAGCGCGGACGGCGGCGCCGTGACGGCGGTACGGACCAGCGGGCCCACGGGCTCGGCGCCTGGCGCGACCAGATGGGCGAGCGCGAGCCGCATGGCCAGTTCACAGCGGTAGAGCAGTTCGGTACGGCCGTACGCGGCGAACCTGCTGTGGCCGACGGGCCCGGTGTGGCCCGCGTGCCCGTGCTCGGGGCGGGCATGGTCCGGGCGCCCCGGGTCCGGCCGCGCGTGGTCCTTGCGGGTGGGATCCAGCGCCGCCGCCGATCTGTCCCGTACGAGCGCCACCAGCTCGGTGGTCGCGGGCGGCCCCGCGTCGGCGCGGCGCTGCGCCGGGACACCGGACGGGGTCGCGCCGGCCCGGGCGGGGCGCGGAGCGGGCAGCCACTCGCCCCAGCAGCCGGTGAGCAGAGCTCGTAACAACGGCCGGGCGCGCGCCTCCCCCACCGTCCACTCCGCGACCGCCACCAGCCGGTCGGCGGCGTCGGCGCGTTCGCGCAGCAGCCGCTCCACACCGTGCAGATAGCGGTCGGCCTCGCGCCGTACGAGGGCGCGGGCCAGACCGTCCTTGCTGCCGAACTCGTTGTACAGGGTCTGCCGGGAGACCCCGCCGGCCGCCGCCACATCGACCATGCGCACCGCGGACCACGGCTGGTCCGCGAGGGCCGAAAGGGCAGCACTGAGCAGGGCTTCACGCGCGCTGGGCATCGTCGCCTCCGGGGCCGTGCGGCTCTGCGCACAGAGTTGACGGACCGTCGCTCAGTGTCAAGACCGTCGTCGGGTTCCGGCCGATGGGGCCCGTGGCAGCGGCACGGCCCCGGTGGATACTGTGGCGGGCATGCCCGACTACCACGATGACCTGCGTCTCGCCCACGTACTGGCGGACGCCGCCGACGCCGCGACGATGGACCGGTTCAAGGCTCTGGACCTCAAGGTCGAGACAAAACCGGACATGACCCCGGTGAGTGAGGCCGACAAGGCGGCCGAGGAGCTGATCCGCGGCAACCTCCAGCGGGCGAGGCCACGCGACGCGATCCTGGGCGAGGAGTACGGCGTCGAGGGCACGGGCCCGCGCCGCTGGGTCATCGACCCGATCGACGGCACGAAGAACTATGTACGCGGCGTACCCGTCTGGGCGACGCTGATCGCGCTGATGGTGGCGGGTGAGGGCGGTTACGAGCCGGTCGTGGGCGTGGTGTCCGCGCCCGCGCTGGGCCGCCGCTGGTGGGCCGCGAAGGGCGGCGGCGCCTACACGGGACGCAGTCTGTCGTCCGCGACCCGGCTGCGCGTCTCGAACGTCTCGCGCGTCCCGGACGCCTCGTTCGCGTACTCCTCGCTCACCGGCTGGGAGGAACAGGGCCGGCTCGACGGATTCCTGGACCTGTCCAAAGCGTGCTGGCGAACGCGCGGTTATGGCGACTTCTGGCCCTACATGATGGTCGCCGAGGGCTCGGTGGACATGTGCGCGGAGCCCGAACTGTCACTCTGGGACATGGCGGCCACCGCGATCGTCGTCGAAGAGGCGGGCGGCAGCTTCACCGGTCTGGACGGCCGCCCGGGCCCGCACAGCGGCAATGCGGCGGCATCGAACGGAATCCTCCACGAAGAGCTCCTGGGCTACCTGAACCAGAGGTACTGATTATTTGGCGGACTCGGTTCGCCTCCGGGAGGGGGCTTTTGTCGGGTTTTTGGGCGCCCCCTGCGGCGCACCGCCCGCCCCCTTGTTGACTCAGGGCAACCGTGCCACTCTGAGAGTCCCCCCACTTGTGAACTTGTGAATCGTTTCTCCAGGGTCCCCCCGCTCTCCAGGGCCCCCGGAAACCGGCTCACCAAGGAGGTGGCTCCACCCCATGCTTGTCCGTGACGCCATGAGTTCGGTGGTTCTGACCATCGGGCCCACGCATACGCTCCGCCAGGCCGCCGGGCTGATGTCGGCCCGCCGTGTCGGCGCCGCCGTCGTCCTCGACACCGATCACTGCGGTATCGGCATCCTCACCGAACGTGACATTCTCAACTCGCTCGGCGCGGGCCAGAGCCCGGACGTCGAGACGGCCTGTTCGCACACCACGAACGATGTCGTCTTCGCCTCGCCGGTGTGGACGCTGGAGGAAGCCGCGGCGGCCATGTCGACCGGCGGTTTCCGCCATCTGATCGTGCTCGACGAGCGCGAGCCCGTCGGCATCGTCTCCGTACGCGACATCCTCCGCTGCTGGGCCCCGGTCCGGCGCGAGACGGCCGTCCTCGCAGGCTGATCCCGGAGCGGACCCGCCTGGCCCCACCAGCCGGGTCCGCTCCGCGGGGCTCCTTTGCGGGCTCAGCTCCGCAGGGTTCGCACCGCGGCGTCCAGGCGCTTGCCGAAGTCGCCGCCCGCCCCGCCTCCCGCGTCCTTCGGTGCGAGTCTTTCGCCCATCCAGCCCCTGACCCAGGTCCCACAATGGACTTAGTCCAAGTTAACCAGACATCCAAAGTCACACTCGTTCGGAACCTGGGGTTCTTCACTGTTAGGCTGGATTTCATGAGTGACCTGTTGGAACGACTCCGCGAACGTGGCTGGCGCATGACGGCGCAGCGACGCGTCGTGGCCGAGGTCCTCGATGGGGACCATGTCCATCTGACCGCCGACGAGGTGCACGAACGGGCCGTGGCGAGACTCCCGGAGATCTCCCGCGCGACCGTCTACAACACGCTGGGCGAGATGGTGACGCTGGGGGAGGTCATCGAGGTCTCGACGGACCGCCGTGCCAAGCGGTACGACCCGAACGCGCACCGGCCGCACCACCATCTGGTGTGCGCGCGGTGCGGTGCCATCAGGGACGTGCATCCGTCGGGCGACCCGCTGGCCGATCTGCCGGCCGGTGAGCGCTTCGGCTTCACCGTCTCGGACGTCGAGGTGACGTACCGGGGCACGTGCCCCGACTGCGCTTCCGCGTAACGGAAAAGGCCCCGGAGACGGGGCCTTCCGTCCCTCCCGGGCCGTGTGGCGCCGTACACATGCCTGAGGCCCGGATCTCATCAGGAGATCCGGGCCTCAGGTCTTCAGTAGCGGGGACAGGATTTGAACCTGCGACCTCTGGGTTATGAGCCCAGCGAGCTACCGAGCTGCTCCACCCCGCGCCGTTGAATGAAACATTACGTCACGGTGCCGGGCAGTGCAAATCCCTTCCCGCGCGGGCACGACGCCATCGGCGCAGGTCACACGGTGGGAGCCACGCGAGAGGGCCGCGTGGCTCCCGGCCGGTGACCCGGCTCACGCGGTCAGCTCCTGGTGCAGTGCCTCGCGCAGCCGCGCCGCGCGCTCCGCGACCTCCGCCGGGCCCAGCTCGACGGCGCGCGCGCACCAGCGCTGCCCCTCGGTCAGCTCGCCCCGCCGCGCGGCCAGCAGCGCGAGCCGGAGCGCCGCCCTGCCGTGCCCGGCCTGGGCGGCCCTGGTCCACCAGAGCGCGGCCTCCCGCTCGCCGCCCTCGCGGGCCAGCAGCAGCCCGAGGTTGAAGGCGCCGTTGCGGCTGCCCGCCTCCGCGGCCTCCCGGTACCAGCGGGCGGCCTCGTTGATGTCGCCCCGGGCGGCGGCGAGCATGCCGACGCGCACCTGGGCGCGGCGGTGGCCCTGCTCTGCGGCGCGCTCGTACCACTGCTCGCACTCGCTCTTCACGCCGTACGGCTCGCCGAGCGCGGGCGGCCCCGGCGGCGGCTCGCGCGAGTCGAGGACGGTGGCCAGCCGGAAGGCCGCCTCGGCGCTGCCGCCGCCCGCCGCGCAGCGCAGATGCCGCTCGGCGGTGCGGTCGTCGCCGTCGCGCAGCCGGGCGATGCCGACCTGGAGGGCCGCTTCCGTGTGCCCGGCGGCCGCGGCGCGCTCGTACCAGCGCAGGGCCGCCCCGTCGTCGTCGCGACCCGCGTACAGGATGCCGAGGTTGAACGCGGCGTCCACGCTGCCCGCCTCGGCGGCCTTGGAGAACCAGGGCTCGGCGCCGGTCGGGTCGTCGGCCTGGAGGAGCAGGACGGCGAGCGCGTTGGCGGCCTCGCGATGGCCCGCGTAGGCGGCGCGGCGATACCACTGCTCGGCCTGGACGGTACGGTCCTGGGCGGCGCAGAGCAGCCCGAGGTTGTACGCGCCGTTGACGTCGCCCGCGTCCATGGCCGCGCGGTACCAGCGCTCGGCGGTCTGCGGTTCGCCCCGGGCCGCGTGCAGCGCGCCGAGGGCGTTGGCGGCGTTCCCGTCGCCCTCCTGGGCGGCGCGCAGCCACCAGACGGCGGCGCTCTCCTCGTCCCCGGCGTCGCGCAGCAGGAAACCGAGGGCGCAGGCGGCCCGCGCCTCGCCGTCCTTGGCGGCGCTGAGGTACCAGCGGCCGGCCTGCTTCAGCTCGCCGCGCCGCTCCAGGATCGCCCCGAGGTGCAGGGCGGCGCGCCGGTGGCCGCGCGCGGCGGCCTGCTGGTACCACTGGGCGGCCTCGCCGACGAGGGAGGCCGCGGCGCCCGAGCCGGCGGTCGCGGGGTCCGGTTTCCCGGTGTACGCGGGCATCCGGGGGTCGGTGAAGGGATCCATGGAGAGCAGCGGCTCCTGGCCCGTACGGCGGCCACGGGTGGACGGACCGGCCGTACCGGCCCGGTAGACCACGTCGGCGCCGGAGCGGGCGCTCTCGCGGGCTCTGCGCTCCAGTGCGCGGGCGAGCCGGTAGGCCGCCTCGCGGTGGCCCTGCTCGGCGGCGGCGCGCAGCCAGCGCTCGGCCCCCACGTCGCTGCGGTGCTCCAGCAGATCGGCGAGGGCGTAGGCGCCCAGCGCGTGGCCCTGCTCGGCGGACTGGCGCAGCCAGTACTCGGCGGCGGGTTCGTCGCCGAGTTCACGGTAGTGGCGGCCGAGGGCGTGGGCCGCCGGGGCGGAGCCGGCGACGGCGGCGATCCGCCACCAGCCGGCGGCCTCGTCGACATAGCCGCGCTGGTGCAGGAGTACACCCAGATTGTTGGCGGCGGCGCGTTCGCCCTCGCCGGTCGCGGCGCGCAGGTACGGCTCGGCGCCGTCGAGATCCCCGCGGCGCAGCAGCAGGGCGCCGAGCACGCTCATCGACGCGGTGTCCCCGGCGTCGGCGGCGCGGCGGTGTCTCGCCTCGGCCTCGGTGTCGGCCCCGTCGGCGGCTCCGGTCCCACCGGCCGTGTCGTTCACGTGTGACTGCACATACCGCCCTGTCTCCAACAGAGTTGCCCTATCCCCCATATTTTCCATCGTCGCACCACCCGCCGGCCGCGTACAGCCGGTATACCGCGCCCCACAAGGTCACTACAGCGTTTTGTCGACATGCCCACAGAGAGACACATCAAACCCGCCGGGACCAACTGGGCCCATCTACTACCCAGTTGGGACGGGCACATGGCAAGGGCCCGGATCCTAGAAGGATCCGGGCCCTTGACTTCGCCGTAGCGGGGACAGGATTTGAACCTGCGACCTCTGGGTTATGAGCCCAGCGAGCTACCGAGCTGCTCCACCCCGCGTCGTTGTGTCCCAACCGTACCACGGGGTGGAGGTGTTGCCAGGTCAGCTCGTGTCGCCACCGCCGGCCGCGCTGTCGGACCGGGCGCCGTCCGCGCTGCCCGCACCGCCGGAGTCGGCGCCGGAGTCGCTGCTGGACTCCGCGCCCGCGCCCGGCTTCGCCTTGGCTGCCCGTTCCAGCGCGCTCTGCAGGTCCTTCTGCGCCTTGGCGTACGCGTCCCAGTCCGGCTTCTTCAGGGCCTCCTCGCCCGCCTCGTACGCCTTCTGGGCGTCCGCGATGGCCTGCTGGAGGGCCTTGTCGCCGGTGGCCGGCGGCGTGGTGGTGTCGCCCGGCGGCTCCGTGGTGTCCGGCGGCTGCGTGCTCTCCGCTCCGAACACCGCGTTCAGCGCCTCGGGAAGGGTGTCCTTGAAGACCGGCTTGCCTCCGTAGGAGACGGCCACCTTCTTCAGCAGCGGATAGTTGGCGCTGCCACCGCGCGCGTACACCGGTTCGATGTAGAGGAAGCCTCCGTCGAGCGGCACCGTCAGGAGGTTGCCGTACTCGATGTCCGAGTCGGTGCCTCTCAGGTTCCTGACGAACTCGGCGACTTCAGGCACACCGTTCAGCTCGCTCTGCACCTGTTGCGGCCCCTGGACCGTGGACGTCACCCTCAGCACTCTGATCTTGCCGTAGTCCGTACTGGTGGCGTCGGCGTCCACCGCCATGAACGCCCCCAGGTTGGGCCGCCCGTTGGGCGTGAAGGTCGTCGTCAGCGAGAACTTCTGATCGTCCTGGCCGGGCATCTTGAGGCTCAGGTAGTACGGCGGGACCGAGTTGCTGTCCTTGGTGGTCGGGTCGTCCGGCACCTGCCACGCGTCACTGCCGCTGTAGAACTGGGCGGGGTCCGTGACGTGGTAGCGGGTGAGCAGTTCCCGCTGCACCTTGAACATGTCCTGCGGGTAGCGCAGATGGTCCTTGAGCGTCGCGTCGATCTGGGACTTCGGCTTCACGGTGCCCGGGAACGCCTTCATCCAGGTCTTGAGCACCGGGTCCTCGGTGTCCCACTGGTACAGGTTGACCGAGCCGTCGTACGCGTCGACCGTGGCCTTCACCGAGTTCCGGATGTAGTTGACCTGGTTCTGCTGGGCGACGACCGCACGCTGGCTGTCGGTCAGCGAGTCGGCCGTGGTGTCGCCGAGCGTCGTACGGGACGCGTACGGGTAGCCGTTCGTCGTCGTGTACGCATCGACGATCCACTGGATCCGGCCGTCGACCACGGCGGGATACGCGTCGCCGTCGATGGTCAGCCAGGGCGCGACGGCCTCGACGCGCTCCTTGGGCGTGCGGTTGTACAGAATCCGCGAGCCGTCGCCGATGGCGCCGGAGTAGAGCATCTGGGGCTCGCTGAAGGCCACGGCGTACGCCGCGCGGTTCAGCGGGTTGGAGAGGTCGACGCCGCTCTTCCCCTTGTAGCTCGTGGTCTGCTCACCGTTCTTCTCGTAGTCCAGCTCCTTCTGCGGGCCGCCCACGATCGAGTACTGCTCGGTCTTCTCCCCGTAGTAGATGCGCTGCTCGTACTTGGGGATGTCACCGGTGGTCGGCAGGCCGGACTCGGTGAAGTCGGGGGCGCCGATCGTGCCCTCGTTCTCATCCGTCACCGTGTTCGTGCCCTTGGACGCGATCAGTCCGTACCCATGGGTGTACGTGAAGTGATCGTTGATCCAGTTGCGCTTCGGGATACCGGTGATGTTCAGCTCGCGCAGACCGACCACCGTGTCCTGCGGCTTGCCGTCGGGGCCGGGGTACCGGTCGACGTCCAGCGTGGAGGGGAACTGGTAGTACTTACGCTCCTGCTGGAGCTGCTGGAACGCGGGCGAGACGACATTCGGGTCGACCAGCCGGTAGCTGGCCGCCGTGTCGGCCGCCTTGCGCTGCTCGGCCTTCTTGTCCGGGTCGCCCTTGCCCCCGTAGTCCTGCACATCGGCGGTGTCGATGCCGTACGCCTGACGCGTGGCGTCGATGTTCTTCTTGATGTACGGGGCTTCCTTGGCCTGCTCGTTCGGCTCGACCTGGAACTTCTGCACGATCCCCGGGTAGAGACCGCCGATCAGGATCGCCGAGAGCACCATCAGGCCGAAGCCGATCACCGGGAGCTGCCAGGTACGGCGCCAGAGCGTCGCGAAGAACAGCACGGCGCAGATGACCGCGATGCAGAAGAGGATCGTCTTGGCGGGCAGGAAGGCGTTGGCATCCGTGAACCGCAGACCGGTCCAGTTGCCCGTCGCCTTGAAGTCGCTGGACTTCACGGCCAGGCCGTACCGGTCGAGCCAGTACGCGACGGCCTTGAGCGAGACGAAGACACCGAGCAGCACCGAGAGATGGCCGGTGGCCGCCGCGGTGGCCCGCGCGCCGGGGCTGGTGATCCGCAGCCCGCCGTAGAGGTAGTGGGTCAGCGCGGCCGCGATCAGCGACAGCACGGTCGCCGCGAAGCCGAACGCCAGCATGAAGCGGTACCAGGGCAGGTCGAACGCGTAGAACGCCACGTCCAGCTTGAACTGGGGGTCCTTCTGCCCGAACGGCACCCCGTTGATCCACATCAGCCACGTACGCCACTGTCCCGCGGCGGAGGCACCGGCGATCAGACCGACCAGCGCGGTGATCCCGAGGAGCACCCACTTCTTGTACGGCGCGATCCCCATCCGGTACCGATCGAGGTTCTGCTGCTCCATGGACATCGCGCTGAGCGGCGGCCGCAACCGGTGCGCCAGCCAGATGTTCAGCCCGACCGCGACGGCCATCAGCAGTCCGAAGACCGCGAACAGACCGATCTTGGTCCAGAGAGTGGTGGTGAAAACCGATGAGTACTTCACCGAGCGGTACCAGAGCCAGTCGGTCCAGAACCCCGCGAACATGACGAAGAGCATGGCCAGAACGGCCAGTACGCCCAATGTCATGAGCAGGGTCCGAGCCCGACGGGAAGGCCGGCCCACTCTGATCCGTGGCCCGGTCGGGCCTCCGCCGCGGTCCGGCATCTGGAAAGCCAACGTGCGCACCTCGAAGTTCGCGGTCGTGTGAATGCGTGTGGTTCAGTCTGTTCAACTTACTCAGGCTTTACCTAGTTCCCGCATCCGGGTCCGAAGGAGGCAGGATATTGACCATGTCCACTGTTTCTCCCTCAGGCACCCCCATGGCCGCGAGCCCGCTGACCCGCGCGGTACTCGAAATCGACGAATACGCCTCGACGCTGGGATGGGACCAGCCCGCCCGGCTCTTCGCGCTCGTCGACACCACGCGGCTGCGCACCGACGAACCCGAACTCGCGGCCCAGTTGGGTCTCGACGAGGACGGCGGCTCCGTCGCCCCCCTCACCCCCGTGGAACAGGACGAGATCCCCGCGGGCACCCCGCTCGACGAGTTCCTCGGCACGATCGCGTGGCCCGGGGCGGTGGCGGGCTGCGCGATGACCGTGGAGCGGCTGATGCTTCCGCCGTCGGCGGAGGCGTCCGTACCGGACAATCTGGACGAGACGGCGCTCGCCGCGTGGGTCGCCTCCCACCCCGAGCGCCAGGAGGTACGGATGACCGTGGCCGTGCTGCGGGACGGCGCCCGGGAGTCCGCGCTGCGGCTGCGCGAGAAGGACTCCCCCAACGAGGTCCTCACGGGCGCCGGGCTGGTCCCGGGGCTGGCGGAGGCGCTGTCGGCCACCTTCGAGTCGTAACACAGGCCCTCCGGACGGCGCGGGAGCGGCGCAGGCGCCCGGGGGACGGCGGAAGCCTCCCCGCGGGCGCGCTCGGGCGCCGTACCTCGCCGTCCCGGGCCGTCGCGGACACGGCCCCCGGGCGGATACGGCCGGTCAGCTTGCCGAACAGCTCGGCAGGCCGGCCGTGTCCCCGGTACGGATCTTCTCCAGCGACTTCGTCGCGTCCTTGATCGTCTTGACCCGGACCAGGGTGAGACCGCTCGGGATGTCGGAGGAGGCGGCGGCGCAGTTCTGGTCGGGCGTGAGGAAGTAACGCGCGCCCGCGTTCCGCGCGCCGACGAGCTTCATCTCGATCCCGCCGATCGGGCCGACCTCGCCCTTGTCGTCAATCGTCCCCGTACCCGCGACGAACTTTCCGCCGGTCAGCGAGCCGGGCGTGAGTTTGTCGACGATGCCGAGCGAGAACATCAGCCCGGCGCTCGGACCGCCCACGTCGGCCAGCTTGATGTCCATGGTGAACGGGAACGTGTGATCCGTCCCCGCCTGGATGCCGACGATCGCGCGGTCGCCCTCGTCGGACTTCCGCGTGGTGATCCTGACCTTCTCGGTGGCCGTCGGCTCCTTGCCGGACTTCTCCGCGGCCTTCGCGTCCTTCTCGGGCACGATGGTGAAGACGACGTCCTCGCCCGGCTTGTGCTTCGTGACGAGTTTCGCGACGTCCTCGGGCGCCTTGATCTCCGTACCGTCCACGGCCTTGATCACATCACCGGCGTGCAGGATGTCCTCGGAAGGGCTGTCCTTCACCACCGAGGAGACGATCGTGCGGGAGGAGTACGGGATGCCGAGCTCGGCCAGGGCGGAGACCTTGGCGCTCTCCTGGGACTGGCTGAACTCCTCGGCGTTCTCCTGCGTGGACTGCTCTTCCGTCTTGCCGTCCGGATACAGGGTGTCGTGCGGCACCACAACACTGTCGTGGGCCAGCCAGCCGTAGGCCGCCTCGACGATATTCATGTTGTAGTCCGCGCCGGTGACCCTGACCGTCGTCATATTCAGATGACCCGACGTCGGGTACGTCTTACGACCGGAGATCTGGAGCACGGGCTCGCCGCCGGCCTCACCCAGTGTGTTCACCGTCGGCCCCGGGCTCATTTCCGAATACGGGACCTTGATGAGCACACCCGCGCAGAGCAGCGCGATGAGGACGAGGGTGGAAGCGAGCATCGTCGCGGTGCGGCGTGGCATGGAACGACAGTACGGGAAGGCTCTGTCAGTGCACCCCCGGGGCCGGTCCGTACGAGGTCACAGGGGACCTGGTCCCGAACCCGAGGGGCCTGCGGGAGCCACCGGACTTCAGACCGGCTCGGACCGGGTCTCCGCCTTCTCCATCGCGTCACGGAACCGGGCATAGCCGTTCAGCTCCGCCATGTCTCCTATCGTGCGGTCCCTGGAGACCCAGCTTCCCCATATCGCCGCGCCAACGACGGCGAACAGCGGAATCAACAACCAGACGAGCGCGGTCATACCGACCTCCGACCCATGAGTGTCCGCGAACTGACCGATCAGCAGATAAACCATCTGCAGCACCAACGCTGCTGGCCGAAAGGCGGTTACGCAAATCGGGCCGTACGGGTGGAGCCTCTCCGTATGGGAGGCGCTACGCGCCCACCGGCCCACCGGTCGCCCGACCGCCACCCCTCAACGGGGCGCTACGCGCCCACCCACTCCTCTGTTCCGTCCGAGAACGTCTGGTGTTTCCAGATCGGAACCTCGTGCTTGAGGTCGTCGATCAGCTTTCTGCACGCCTCGAACGCCTCCGCCCGATGCGGACAGGAGACCGCGACGACCACCGCCAGATCCCCGACCGCCAGATCACCCACACGGTGGACGGCGGCCAGCGCGCGGACCGGATGACCGGCGACGATCTTCTCCGCGACCCGCCGCAGCTCGGCCTCCGCCGAGGGATGGCAGGAGTAGCCGAGGGCGTCGACGTCCGCGCCGCCGTCGTGGTCGCGCACCGTGCCCACGAAGAGCGCCGTACCGCCCGCCGCGTCGTCCCCCACCGCGCGGAAGACCTCGTCGACGCTGAGCGGGGTGTCACGGATCGCGAGCAGCCGGATCGGGTCCTGCGCCGCCTGCTCGCCCGGGTGGGAACGCGTACTCGCCATGCGCCCATCGTGCCGTACGGCACCGCCGTCATGGAACCGCCGTCCCCCGGAACGGAGCGGGGACGGGCCGGGGGCGGCGGGCCGCTCAGATCCGGCGCCGGGCCTTGCGCGCGCGCCGTACCAGCGCGGCCGTGCCGAGCAGCGCGACCGTGGCGCCCGCCGCGCCCGCCGCCGTGGCGTCCTTGCGGCCCAGCCGGCGCCCGGCCACCGTGTGGCGGCCCTCCACCTCTTCGAGGAGGGCGGTGAGCACTTCCTCGTTGGTCCACCGGGGGCGCCAGCCAGCGTCGTGCAGCCGGCTCACGCTGACCACCCAGGGGTGCATCGTGTACGCGAGATCGCCCGCCGGGGACGGTGTGAGACCGATCCGGTGCAGCCGGGCCGCCGCGCCCAGGGCGACCGCCGAGGGCAGCTCCATGCGGCGGATACCGCTCAGCTCCTCGACCTCCTCCTGTTCCAGCCAGCCGTCGCAGCCGACCGCGAACTCCCCGTCGACCTTTTCGAGCGCCGCGTACTCCAGCGCGCTCACCAGGTCCTCGACATGGCAGAACTGCCAGGTGGGGCGGGATCCAGCGACGACGAGCAGCCGTGGCGACTCGAAGTAGCGGGTGAGGGCCGTGTCCGTACCGCCGATGAGGACGGCGGGCCGTACGACCGTCACATTCAGGCCGGGGTGCGCGCGGGGCGCGCGGCGGCCCAGCCGCTCGATCTCCAGGAGATCGCCGACGCCGGTGGCCTCGGCGGTCGCCCGCAGCTCCGCGTCCTCGGAGAGCGGGATGTCGTTGTCGGGCAGCGCGCCGTAGACCATGGCCGAGGTGCAGAGCACGACGCGGTGCACCCCGGCCGCCGCGGCGGCCGTGAGCACGGTCTGTGTACCACGCACGTTGTACGCGGTACGGGCGGCGGCGTCGGTCTCCAGGTCGAGGTCGAGCGCCAGGTGCACGACGACGTCCGCCCCGCGCAGCTTCTCCGCGATGGCCGGGTCGCGGACGTCGAGGATGTGCCACTGGGCCTCGGAGACCTCCCCTCGGCGCTCGTCGATGGCGATGACCTGCTTGATCTCCTCGGACGCGGCCAGGCGCCGGGTGAGCAGGTCACCGACGCCGGAGGCGGCGCCGGTGACCGCGACGACGGGGCCGCGGGACGGGGTCGGGGTTGAGCGGTTTCGCGCTGCGCGAACCTGCGGATCTGGGGAACTCACCGGGCGTCTCCAGCGGTTGTCTTCAATACGTACGTGAATGGCGCGTACGTACCAGGTGACGTCCATCCTGCCGCAGGCCATCGGCCGACGGAGCATCGAGCCCGGAAGCCGCCGGGATGTCGATCCCGCCCCGACCCGCGGCACCGCCCCTGTTCTCCCTGTGCCGCTTAGGCTGGGAGGTGCAGTCGGGCAGTCGCCGCCGGCAGGAAGCCGGTGGCCCTACGAGCCGAGGAACCCCGTGAGTGACACACCATTCGGATTCGGCCTTCCGCCGGAGGAGCCGGAGGACGGCGACGGCAAGAAGAAGGACCCTGCCGGAGGTGGTCAGGGTGCCGGCGGCCAAGGCGCCCAGGGCAACCCCTTCGCAGGATTCGGGCTGCCAGGTGGCGGCGGCGCGGGCGGCGCGGACAATCCCTTCGCCGCGATGTTCGGTTCGCTGAACCCCAACGACCTGGGGGCCGCGTTCCAGCAGCTCGGCCAGATGCTGAGCTACGAGGGCGGTCCCGTGAACTGGGACATGGCCAAGCAGATCGCCCGCCAGACGGTCGCCCAGGGCACTGCCGACGGCACGAAGGACGAGAGCGTCGGCCCCTCGGAGCGCGCGCAGGTGGACGAGGCGGTACGGCTGGCGGACATCTGGCTGGACGGCGTGACATCGCTGCCCTCCGGGGCCAACGCCTCGGTGGCGTGGAGCCGCGCCGAGTGGGTCGAGGCGACGCTGCCCGCGTGGCAGCAGCTCGTCGACCCCGTGGCGGAGCGGGTGGGCACGGCCATGGGCGAGGTGCTGCCCGAGGAGATGCAGTCGGTGGCGGGCCCGCTGATCGGCATGATGCGCTCCATGGGCGGCGCCATGTTCGGCCAGCAGATCGGGCAGGCCGTGGGCGTACTGGCCGGTGAGGTGGTCGGTTCGACGGACATCGGGCTGCCGCTGGGACCGGCTGGCCGCGCCGCGCTGCTGCCGCTGAACATCGAGGCGTTCAGCAAGGACCTCGGTGTCCCCAAGGACGAGATCCGGCTCTATCTGGCGCTGCGCGAGGCCGCCCACCAGCGGCTCTTCGCCCATGTGCCGTGGCTGCGGTCGCACATGTTCGGCGCGGTCGAGGGGTACGCCCGCGGGATCAAGGTGGACACCTCCAAGCTGGAGGACGTGGTCGGCCAGTTCGACCCCAGCCACCCCGAGGAGATCCAGGAAGCGCTCCAGCAGGGCATGTTCCAGCCGGAGGACACCGCGGAGCAGAAGGCCGCGCTCGCGCGGCTGGAGACGGCGCTGGCGCTGGTCGAGGGCTGGGTGGACGCGGTGGTCCACGAGGCCGCGAAGAACCGGCTGACAGCGGCGGACGCGCTGCGCGAGACGCTGCGCAGGCGCCGGGCCTCCGGCGGTCCGGCCGAGCAGACCTTCGCCACGCTCATCGGGCTCCAGCTCCGGCCCCGCAGGCTGCGGGACGCCTCCCGGCTGTGGGCCTCGCTCACGGACGCTCGGGGAGTCGACGGGCGCGACCGGCTCTGGGAGCACCCGGACATGCTGCCGACGGCCTCGGACCTGGACGACCCGGACGGTTTTGTCCACCACGAGCAGCTCGACTTCTCCGAGCTGGACAAGATGCTCGGTGAGGCGGCCGGCAACAGGCCGAACCTTCAGAAGGACGAGAAGGACGCGAAGGGCGGCAGCGGGGACGTCCAGGGCGACGACGGCGACAAGGACGACAAGGACGACACCGACAAGTGAGCCTGCACGACAACGCGGTCCTCGCCCTGAAGGCGTACGACGGGGCCGGGGCCGCCCAGCGGGAGCTACGCGGGCTCTATCTGGACCATCTGGCGGCCCATCCGGACGGAATGTGGAAGGCGTGCGGGGCCGGGCATCTGACGGCGAGCGCGCTGGTCGTCGACCCGGAGCGGGGCCGCGTCCTGCTGACCCTGCACAAGAAGCTCGGCATGTGGCTCCAGATGGGCGGCCACTGCGAGCCGGGCGACAGCACGCTGGAGCGCGCGGCGCTGCGGGAGGCCGGGGAGGAGTCCGGGATCCCGGATCTGGCCCTGCTGCCGGACGGCCCCGTACAGCTCGACCGGCACCCCATCCCGGCGCCCTGTCACTGGCATCTCGATGTCCAGTACGCGGCGCTGGCGGGGCCCGGCGCGGTCGCGTCCATCAGCGAGGAGTCGCTGGACCTGCGCTGGTTCGCCTACGACGAGGTGGCGGAGGTGGCCGACAGATCGGTCGTCGGGCTGCTGGAGCGTACGCGGGCGGTCCTGGAAGCCTGAGACGACGCCGGAGACCTGGACCTCTGGACCTCTGTATCGGAGCCGGCGTCCGGGGCGAAGCGACGCCGGGCCGGGGGCGGGTTCCGTGGAACCCGCCCCCGGCCCGGCCCGTCCGGCCGGACCGGGTCACCTGCTCCAGGCGTTGTTCTGGTTCTGCCCGTACGCGCCGTTCTGCCCGACGCCGTACTGCGCGCCCAGCCCCTGGCCGATCTCCGCCTGCTGCGGCGGCATGACCTCGCTCGGCTGGACGAGCGCGAAGCCCTGTCCCAGGAAACTCAGCTCCCAGCCCTCGCCGGTGGAGCCGCGCCGGCGCCGTATCCCCGAGGAGTGCGTCTGCGCCTGCATCTGCACCCGCAGCGCGGAGGACCAGGCAACGACCGCGTCCGAGTCGGCGTTGACGTACTTGTCCGGCGTGACCTCCATCATCAGCGGCTGGCCCGAGGTCATCAGCGCGACCTTGCCCCGCCCTGAGATGTTGAGCTGGTACTTGCCGGAGCCGGAGATTCCGTACTGGCTGTCCACGGCGACGACTTCGGTGTGCAGCGTGGAGTCGAGCGCCAGGACGTAGGCGCTGTCCACCGTCATCCCGTCGTGGTCGACATCCACCACATGGATGTACTGGGCGAGGTTGGCCAGATAGACCGTGCCCTGCCCGGAGCAGCGCATCAGGTCCAGGCCCTCGCCGGTGGTCGCGCGCGCCTGGCGCTGGCCGTGCGACTGGTACTCACCGTCGAACTCGATGAGCCCCTGATAGGCGACCATCGCGCCCTTGCGGGCGAGGAGGTCGTCCTGACCGGTGAGCGCGACCCGCAGGAGCTGCGGGTTCTGGACGGCGTAGCGGTCCTGGGACTGCTGCTCCGTGTATGCGAAAAGCGGACTCTGCATGGTTCCTCGCTCCCCTCAGCCCCGGACCCGCAGGCGGTCGGTGCTGTCCTCGCTGGGCTGGACGACGACGATGCCCTGGCCGGAGAAGGCCATCTGGTAGGCCTCTCCGCTGCCCCGCCCGATCAGCGAGGACGCCTTGAAGCTCCGCTTGCCCTTCACCTTGAGCGCGGGCGACCAGGCGACGAGTGCGTCGGGGTCGACGTAGGTCTCGTCCTCGCCGCGTCCGCAGTCGACGACGACCGGGGTGCCGCGCGAGGTCAGGGCGACCCAGCCCGTTCCGGAGATCTGCACGTTCCACAGGCCCTGGCCGGCGAACTTGGCCAGCCCCTTGACGCGCTCGACGCCCCACTGGAGGTGCGCGTCGAAGGCCAGCAGGTTGGAGCCGTTGACGGAGAGCGCGTCGTTGTCGAGGTTGATGACGACGACGTCGGACCCGTAGTCGGCGAGATAGAGCAGACCGTCACCCGCGCACTTCATCACGGGGGTGGTCTCGCCGGTGACCCACTGGGAGGCGATCTGGCGGACGGCGGGCGGGTTCGGCTCGTACTGGATGAAGCCCTCGTAGGCGATCATCGAGCCGGTGCGCGCGTAGAGGTCGTGCCCCGAGGCCATGGCGACCTTGAGCATGGAGCGGCCGTGATTCTCCATCCGGGCCGCGACGGGGGTCGGGGCGAAGCCCGCGAGCTGCTGGTTCATTGTCCGGGCTCCCTCAGACCTCGTACGGCTGGACGACGATGAAATTGCCGGGCGCTCCCCGGAACTGGAGGTTCACGGTCTCCCCGCTGTGGCCGGGGTACGCGTTGCGGCGCAGCCTGACCTGGCTGGAGATGATCACCTGCGCGGCCGCCGACCAGGCGACAACGGCGTTGCAGTCCGCGAAGGTCGTGGGCGTGACGGGGAGCACCACCGGGGTGCCGTGGGTTTTCACGACGACGGTGCCCGTGCCCTGGAACTGCATGGTGAACAGGGCGCCTCCGGGGATGCCGTGGCCCTCGATCCGGCGGACCTCGTACTGAAGGCTCTCGTCGAAGGCGAGGACGTTCTCCGCCGAGACGCAGATGCCGTCGCCCTGGAGTTCGACGGGGTGGAGGTGCGCGCCCTCCTCCGCCAGGAAGACCTGGCCGCGGCCGGTGCAGCGCATGAGCTGCATCTCCTGGCCGGTGGCGTTGCCGACGACGCGGCCGACGAAACCGGCACCCTTGTAGCCGAAGTCGACCTTGCCCTGGTACATGACCATGCTGCCCTGGCGGGCGAGGACCGGGCTGCCGCCCTCACCGAGGTCGATCCGGACGAGCTGGCCGTTCTGCGAGGTCCAGCGCTGTCCTGTGGGCGCCTCCTTGTACGGCTGAAGGGCCGCCTGGAGACCGGCGCCGCCGGCGGGCATCCCCTGCGGCACGCCCTGGGGCGCGCCGGGCGGCTGCTGCCCGAAGGGGGCGGGGGCACCGTACGGGGACGGCGCGGCGGGCGGCGGCATCTGGCCCGGGACCTGGCCGAACCGCGGCTGCTGGGGCGGCTGCTGGCCGTACGGGGCGGGGGCGGGCGGCGGCGGTACGGTGCCGCCCGGCGGAGCCATCGGCGCAACGATGGTCGGCGCGGCATGCACGGGCTGCGGCGCGGGAGCCGGCGGCGGCGCCGGGGCCTGGGCCGGGGTCGCGGCCAGGGGTCCTGCGGGGGCGCCGAAGGACGGGGCGGGCGCGGGCAGCGCGGCGGGCGCCGTGGGCGGGGCGAACCCCGGGACCGGGCCACCGCCCGCCGAGGGCTGCGGCGGCGCTGCGGGTTCTTCCTCGGCGACCTCGCCGCCGAAGTTCTTCAGGAGCGCGTCGAGTCCGCCGTCGAAACCCTGGCCGACCGCGGCGAACCGCCAGACGTCCTTGAGGTAGAAGTCGCCGAGCATGACGGCGCGTTCGGTGGTGAACTCCGAGCCCGTGAAGGCGTACCGGACGACTTCCTCGCCGCCCGCGACGATCCGGATGTATCCGGGGCCGACCTGCGACATCTGTCCGGCGCCGTCGATCGTGGCGGTGAAGGACAGCTTGTGGACAGCGGCGGGGATACGGTCCAGTGTGACCCGGAAGGACTCGGTGTCGCCGGCCTGCGCGCCCAGCAACTGGATGGATTCCTCCGGCGACTTCGGCTGGTTGAAGAAGATGAAGTATCGGTCGTCCGACAGCTTTTCGTCGGCGTCGAGACCGAAACAACTGATGTCGAAGCTCAGCCCTGGAGCCGCGATCTGCACGCCCACGTACAGATCCGTCCCCGCCGTGAGATCACTGATCTTGGCCTTGTGGCCGCGCTGGAATTCCCGTGCCATACGTAACGACCGTCCCCCATCCCGAGTGCAATGCGTCGCGCCAGGCTAACGGCTGGGTCGGACAATCAGCCAAGCCGGTACAGACTCGGTACAGGAACGGTGAAGAGGCTCTCCCCCGACGGCGGTGCGCCCGGACCTTCACGGAACACACCGCCCCTGACCGGCCCCGGGCTCATCCCCCGGCTTCGGCGTCGACCGCACCGGCCGCGTCCACGTCCTCCACATCGTCCGCCTCGGTGCCGTCCTGGCCGTTTCCCCCGCGGGTGAGGGGTAGGTGCGGAAGCCGCTCGGCCGCGACCACGCCTTCGAGATAGCCCCGGGCCCGCTCCGTGCGGGGGTAGGCCTCCAGCAGCCGCCAGAAGCGCGGGCCGTGTCCGGGCACCAGCAGATGGGCCAGCTCATGGACGAGGACGTAGTCGACGACGTACTCCGGCATGCCCTGAAGCCGGTGCGAGAGCCGGATGCTGCCCTCGGCGGGGGTGCAGGAGCCCCAGCGGGTGTTCTGGTTGGTGACCCACCGGACGGAGGCGGGCCGCGCCCTGCCCTCGAAGTACTGCGCGGAGAGCTGTTCGGCGCGCTCGGTCAGCGCGCCGTCGCCGAGGACCCGCTTGCTCTCCTGCGCGGCGAGCTTGTCGAGCATCACCGAGACCCAGCGGCGCTCCTCCGCCTCGGACATCCGGGCGGGGATGAGCACGATCGTACGGTCACCCTCGCGGTACGCCGAGACCGTTCTGCTGCGGCGGGCGCTTCTCCGGACCTCGACAGCGCTCGTCCCCGAGCCGCGGAGCGGGCGACTGAGGGAAGGGTCGGCGGGCACGCCCTGACGTTACCCGCTCAGCGCGGCGGAAGTCCTGTCTCCTGCAGGGTTCCGCCTTGTTCCCCGCATCGGCGCGCACTATTCGAACGATTAATGCCCGTGGCTGTGGACAACTTTCGGCACCGTCGGCCGCCACCCTCCATTCTGGGTGCACGGATCAGCGGGAACGGGGAGGCCGAGATGCGTCCGATGATGAAACCCGCGCTGCGGCGCGCCTGGCGGGACCGGCACACGGTGCAGTTCGGGGTGACGCCCGCGCACGCGGTGCTGATGGGCCCGGTCGACACGGCCACGGGCAGTTTTCTGGAGCTGCTGGACGGGACGCGCGGGCTGCCGCTGCTGCGGGAGGAGGCCCGCGCGATGGGGCTGCCGGACGGACTGGTCGAGGCGCTGGTACGGCGGCTCACGGCGGCGGGGGTGCTCGACGACCCCGGTGCGGGCGGCCCGGCGGCCGACGCGTTGCGGAGCAGGACGGAGGAGGTCGAGCGGCTGCGACCCGATCTCGCGTCGCTCTCGGTGCTGCATCCCGAGCCGGGGGCGGCCCTGCGGAAGCTGGCCGCGCGGCGGTCGGCGCGGGTGCAGGTCCGGGGCGCGGGGCGGGTCGGGGCGGCCGTCGCGGCCGTGCTCGCGGCATCGGGGGTGGGGCGGGTCGACGTACTGGACGGCGGCTGCGCGACGGCGGGGGACGTGGCGCCCGGCGGGCTGCCGGAGCACTCGGTCGGTGAGCGCAGGGACCTGGCGGCCCGGCAGCTCGTCCGGCGGTCCGCGCCCGGCCGGCCACCGAGGGCGGCGGGGTCCCCGGGGTCGGCGGAGGGCGAGCCGCCGCTCTCGCTGGTGATCGTCGCGCCGCGCGACGGGCTCGCGGCGTACGCACCCGATCCGGTGACGGCCGAGCCGTGGCTGACCACCGGTACGCCTCATCTTTACGCGGGGGTGATCGAGGCGACGGGGCTGGTGGGGCCGCTGGTGCTGCCCGGTGGCACGGCGTGTGCGGGGTGTGTCGCGCGGATCCGGGCCGATCACGACCCCGGGTGGCCGAGGATGCTGGCCCAGTGGCGCTCGGGGCGCGGGGCGGGCGCCGTACCGGCCTGTGACCTGGCGCTGGCCACCACGGTGGCGGGGCTGACGGCGGCTCATGCCTTGTCGTTCCTCGACGGGGAGCTTCCCGCGAGTACGGGTGCACGATGGGAGGCGGCACTGCCGCTGCTGGACTGGCACCCGGAGCGGATCACCCCTCATCAGGACTGCCCGTGCGGCGCGGCCGGACGGCGAAGGGGGGAGCGCGTCTCCGGAAGGGGGGCGTCGCACGACACAATGGCCGGGTAACCGCCGTACGCGGCACGGCTGTCTGGGATTAGGAGGGGCTTCATGTCTGATCTTCCCCGGAAGGCGGTCACCCGCACCGCGAAGCTGGCCACGCTGCCGCTGGGCTTCGCGGGCCGGGCCACCTGGGGGCTGGGCAAGCGGATCGGCGGCAAGTCGGCCGAGATCGTCACCCGGGAGCTCCAGCAGCGCACGGCGGACCAGCTCTTCAAGGTCCTCGGGGAACTGAAGGGCGGCGCGATGAAGTTCGGGCAGGCCCTCTCGGTCTTCGAGTCGGCCCTGCCCGAGGAGATCGCCGGCCCCTACCGGGCCGCGCTCACCAAGCTCCAGGAGGCGGCGCCGCCGATGCCGACGCACACGGTGCACGCGGTGCTGGCGGAGCGGCTGGGCGAGGAATGGCGGGAGCTGTTCCTGGAGTTCGAGGAGAAGCCCTCGGCCGCCGCGTCGATCGGCCAGGTGCACCGGGCGGTGTGGCACGACGGGCGCCAGGTCGCGGTGAAGGTGCAGTACCCGGGCGCCGGGGAGGCGCTGCTCTCCGATCTGACGCAGCTCAGCCGTTTCGCCAGGCTGCTGGGGCCGCTGATCCCGGGGATGGACATCAAGCCCCTGATCACCGAGTTGCGTGACCGGGTCTCCGAGGAGCTGGACTACGCCCTGGAGGCGGCGGCGCAGCGGGCGCACGCGGCGGAGTTCGCGGGCGATCCGGACGTGGTGGTGCCGGAAGTGGTGCACCAGGGCGAGCAGGTGCTGGTGACCGAGTGGATCGACGGGGTGCCGCTGGCCGAGATCATCTCGGACGGCACCCCGGAGCAACAGGACCGGGCGGGGCAGCTTCTGGCACGCTTCCTCTTCTCGGGCCCGGCGCGTACGGGGCTGCTGCACGCGGATCCGCACCCGGGTAACTTCCGGCTGCTGCCGCCTGTGGACACACGGGAGTCCCAGGAGGGGGCGCCGGAAGGGGCTCCGGAGGGGGCGTACCGGCTGGGGGTGCTGGACTTCGGGACGGTGGACCGGCTGCCGGGCGGGCTGCCCGGGATCATCGGTGAGGCGCTGCGGCTGGCGCTGGAGGGCGACGCCGAGGCGGTGTACGAGATGCTGCGCGAGGAGGGGTTCGTCAAGGAGTCCATCGATCTCGACCCGGACGCGGTGCTGGAGTATCTGCTGCCGATCATCGAGCCGGCCGGGTTGGAGGAGTTCACGTTCACGCGGAGCTGGATCCGCACCCAGGCGGCGCGGATCGCGGATCCGCGCTCGCCCGCCCATCAGTTGGGCAAGCAGCTCAATCTGCCGCCGTCGTATCTGCTGATCCACCGTGTCACGCTGAGCACGATCGGGGTGCTCTGCCAGCTCAACGCGACGGTACGGCTCAGGGACGAGCTGGAGGGGTGGCTGCCCGGGTTCCTGCCGGAGCCGGAGCCCGGCCCGGACCTGGACGTGGCTCCGGAGACGGACGCGGCTCCGGTCGAGGCGGCGGTGGACACGGGGGCCTGAGCGCGGCCGGGGCTTCCCTCGCGGGGCAACGCCGGGCGAGGGCCGGTCCCCTCGGGACCGGCCCTCGCTCCGTGCGTCGGTGACTCCTGCGCCGGTGATTCCTGTGTCGGTGACCGCCGGCGTCTACTGCATGACGGCTATGGCCAGCGCGCGGCGCGCGCGCAGGGACACGCGCTCGGCACGACGCTGCATACGCCGCGCGGCGACCAGGCGCACGGCCCGGCGTTCCGCGTTGGCTTCACGCATACGTTCGTTCATATGCGCGCGAGCCAGGGCTTCTGGAATGAGTTGCATCTCGCGGGTCCTGTTCTGACGCGAGTCGTTCGCGCCCATGGTGGTGACAACTGGAGTGGCGGAGCCGGACGGCTCGCTCAGGGAAGAGGTCATCGGGGCCTGCTTCTGGGGATCGTGCGTGAAGGGACGGTCGATCGTGCCGACGGCGTTCATGCCGTGACCGGGTTCTTGCGCGGACGGCCACGCGGCCGCTTGCGGGCCACGACGACCCCCTGGACGAAGAGTTCGCCACCCCAGACGCCCCACGGCTCACGCCGCTCCTTGGCGCCGGCGAGGCAGGCCTCGATCAGCGGGCAGGTGCCGCAGAGCGCCTTGGCGTATTCGACATCGGCCGGGGACTCGGCGAAGAAGACCTCCGGGTCGTAGGCACGACAGGGGACGGGTACGCCGAGGTTCTCGATGGCGTCGTCGAGCGCGGTGAGCGCGGTGAGCGGGGTCAAGGTGGAGTCCTCCGTGGGGACGGGCGGGGAGATCGATGCGGAAGGCGGTACGGACGGGGCGTGCGCTTCGAGTTGCACGGGTTTCGTTCCTCGTCTGGTCGGTCCGGCCTGGTTGGCCAGTTATCGGCTGGTACCAGTGGTGCGTGTCCCGAGGCCCCTTCGCTCCGGCTGTCCCGTTCGGGACAAACAAAAGGGCCGCGGATCCCGGGTGGGGTTCCGCGGCCCTGAAGGCGCCGGCCTGATCGTCGATCAGGCTGGATCACTCCAGGGTTCGAGCCCACGGAAGGCCCACATCAGGTGATGCTGCGTCTGCTGCTTCGTTTCGGCACCGGTCGCGGCAAAGGCATAGGCATTGCCTGCTGCCGCTGCTACTCCTGCTTCCAGTGCCTTGGTCGGTCGCTCATCGCGGACCATGACGGGCCGCTCACGGGTCGGCAGACCCGAGAGACCGGCGGGCTTGACGGCGCAGGCGCCGGGCAGTCCACTGGCGATGAGTTCGGTACGGGAGAAGCCGAGCGAGCAGGCGGAGACGACCGAGAGACCGGTCATTTTGACGGTGCTGGTGGAGCTGTAGTCGATGCTGATCACTGGAATCGCCTCCTCTCGGCGTCTCAAGGACAGGTCCTGGGACCCGTCATACGTATTGTGGGCAAGTGCTGCTTGACAAGTAGAGCACGGGGACCGGCCTTCGGAGAAGCCCGCCGTTCCGTGGTTAAGAACCTATGGGGATTCCCCGCACGGGCGCAAACTATTTTTTCGACGAGTTCGACTCAGTCGTCGCCGTCCTCGCCCACACCTTCCTCACCTGCACAGATGGCCAGTACATCGGCTCCGAAGCGATCCAGTTTCCGGACGCCGACGCCGGGGATGCCCGTCAGCTCGCCCGCGCTGCCCGGCACGGCCTCGGCGATCGCCATCAGCGTCTTGTCGGTGAACACGCAGTAAGCGGGCTGCCCGATCCGCTGGGCCTGGCCGGCGCGCCAGTCCCGCAGCCGCTCGTACAGCCCCTCGTCCATGTCGGAGGGGCACTCCTCGCAGCGCATGAGCTTCATCTCACCGGCGTCCGTGAGCGTCCTGCCGCACACCCGGCAGCGGGCCGGGCCCCGCCGCTTGCGCCGCGTGGCACCGCCGGCCGCCGCGCCGGTGGCGCCGCCCCGTTCGACGGAGCCGCCCGTCCCCGTCGCCGCGCCGCGGGCTCCAGGCGCCGTGGAGCCCGGACGCAGCCCGTTCAGGAAGCGGGTCGCTCTCCGGGAGGCCCGGCCCCCCGGAGAGCGGGAGAGCGCCCAGGAGAGATGGAGATGGAGCCTCGCACGGGTGACCCCCACATAGAGCAGCCGGCGCTCCTCCTCGACCTGCTCGTCCGTCCTGGCGTAGGTGATCGGCATCATCCCTTCGGTGAGGCCGACCAGGAACACCGCGTCCCACTCCAGGCCCTTCGCGGCGTGCAGCGAGGCGAGCGTGACGCCCTGCACCGTGGGGGCGTGCTGGGCGGAGGCGCGCTCGTCCAGCTCGGTGACGAGGTCGGCGAGCGTCGCCGACGGCTTGGCCCGGACGAAGTCCTCGGCGAGGCGGACCAGCGCGGCCAGCGACTCCCAGCGGTCCCGGACCGCGCCCGACCCGGCCGGGGGCTCGGTGGTCCATCCCTTGGTGGAGAGCACGGCCCGCACCTGCGAGGGCAGCTCCACCACATCGTCCAGCAGCGCGTCGTTGCCCCCGAAGCGGGCGGCTCCGCGCAGGGCGGCGCCCGCCTCCCGTACCTCCTGGCGCTCGAAGAACCGCTCGGCGCCCCGGAGCTGGTACGGCACGCCCGCGTCGGCGAGGGCCTGCTCGTACACCTCCGACTGTGCGTTGATGCGGTACAGCACCGCGATCTCGCCGGCCGGGACGCCGGCGGCGATCAGATCGCGGATCCGGCGGGCGGTGCCCTCCGCCTCGGCCGGTTCGTCCGCGTACTCCAGGCACAGCGGCTCGGGTCCGGGGTCGCGCTGCGAGATCAGCTCCAGCCGGTGCTCGGCGGCCCGGCCGCGCGCCTGGCCCAGCAGTCCGTTGGCGAGATGGACGACCTGCGGGGTGGAGCGGTAGTCGCGGACGAGCTTGACGACGGTGGCGCTCGGGTGCCGGGTACGGAAGTTGAGCAGATGGTCGGGGGTGGCGCCGGTGAAGGAGTAGATCGTCTGGCTGGCGTCCCCGACGACGCACAGGTCGTCCCGGTCGCCGAGCCAGAGGTCGAGCAGCCGCTGCTGGAGCGGGCTGACGTCCTGGTACTCGTCGACCACGAAGTGCTGGTACTGACGGCGGACCTGGTCCGCGATGTCGTGCCGGTCCTGGAGGACGCCGACCGTGAGGAGCAGGACGTCCTCGAAGTCGATCACCGAGCGCTCGCGCTTGAGCTGTTCGTACATCCCGTAGATCTGGCCGATCTCGGCGGCGTCGCGCGGGGCGTCGCGATGGGACTTGGCGACGACCGCCGGATAGTCGGCGGGCACGGTCTGGGTGACCTTCGCCCACTCGATCTCGCCGGTGACGTCGCGCAGCTCGTTGCGGTCGAGCCGGACCCGGCAGCGGGCGGCGGCCTCGGCGACGAGCTGGACCTTGCGGTCGAGCAGCCGCGGCAGCGTACCGCCGACGGCCTTGGGCCAGAAGAACTGGAGCTGGCGCAGCGCCGCCGCGTGGAACGTCCGCGCCTGCACGCCGCCCGCGCCGAGCTGCCGCAGCCGTCCGCGCATCTCGCCCGCGGCGCGGTTGGTGAACGTGACGGCGAGGACGCTGGCGGGCTGGAGTATGCCCGCGCGCACCCCGTACGCGATCCGGTGGGTGATCGCGCGCGTCTTGCCCGTGCCGGCCCCGGCCAGCACGCACACGGGGCCGTGCAGGGCCGTCGCGACCTCGCGCTGCTCGGGGTCGAGCCCGTCGAGCACCGCGTCGGCGTCGCGCGGCGGGGCCACGATCTGGCCGCCGTCGGATTCCCGCGGGAACAGTGGGGAGTGCGTTGCTGCTGTCACACCGCCATGCTGCCAGGTCCCCCGGGGCGGGTGCGGCGGTTGTCCACAGGGGCGCCGTATCAGTCGTACCGGTCCGATCATCGCCGGTGGAAACGGGGACGGGACGAGGCCATGGGGCGGGCACGGGAATGGTCGCCGGGTCCGTTACGTTCAGAAGTCTGCGGGCGACGTACCGGTACGACGGACGACGCATCCAGCGAGACAAGAGGAGTGCGAGACCATGCCGGGCACTGTGACGATGTACAGCACCACGTGGTGCGGATACTGCCGTCGGCTCAAGGGCCAGATGGACCGCGAGGGCATCACGTACACGGAGATCAACATCGAGCACGACCCGGAGTCGGCGGCGTTCGTCGAGAAGGCGAACGGCGGCAACCAGACCGTCCCGACGGTGCTCTTCCCCGACGGTTCCACGCTGACGAACCCGTCGCTGGCGCAGGTCAAGCAGAAGGTCGGCGTCTGACACCCGCTCCCGCGGGAGCCGCGGCGAAACCCACGTCACCCCCGTCGGACCCGGTCCGGCGGGGGTTTCGTCGTCGGCTCAGTTCAGCGGCTTCGGGAGCGGCTTGCCGTACCAGAGTTCCACCAGCCGCGCGGCGATCGAGATCCCCAGCGGGGGCAGGATCTCGCCCGTCTCGATGGCGGTCCGCAGGTCCTCTCGGGAGAACCAGCGCGCCTCCTCGATCTCCTCGCCGTCCACCGTGATCTCCGACGAGGTGGCGCGGGCCATGAAGCCCAGCATCAGGCTCGACGGGAAGGGCCAGGGCTGGCTGGCGATGTACTCGACCTCGCCGACCGTGACGCCCGCCTCCTCGAAGACCTCACGGGCCACCGACTGCTCGATCGACTCACCGGGCTCGACAAAGCCCGCGAGGGTGGAGAAGCGGCCCTCGGGCCAGTGCACCTGGCGTCCCAGCAGCGCCCGGTCCTCCTCGTCCGTGACCAGCATGATCACCGCGGGGTCCGTACGCGGGTAGTGCTCGGCGCCGCACGCCTGGCAGCGCCGGATGTGGCCGGCCGCGGCGATCACCGTACGCTCGCCGCAACGGGAGCAGAAGCGGTGCAGCCGCTGCCAGTTCTCCAGCGCCACGGCGTGCACCATCAGCCCCGCGTCGCGCGCGGAGAGCAGGAGACCGGCCTCGCGCAGCCCCGCGGGCCGCGCCGACTGGTCCATCCGGCCGGGGAGCGAGTCCTTCTGGAGCGCGAAGTAGCGCACGCCGTCCTCGTCCGTGCCGAGGAAGTAGCGGTGGGTCTCGGTGAGGGGTGCCTCGAAGGACGGGGTCATGACCAGTTCGGTCCGCCCGTCGGGGGCGTCGTCGACCAGCACCTGACCGCCGGACACCACGAAGACCCTGGTCGTCGGGTGGCTCCAGGCCGCCGCAAGCCACGCCTCGTCGAGGCGGTGGTGCGCCGCGCGGTCGATGCCGCTGTGCGCGGTCAGGCCGATGGGCTGGTGTGCGGTGGCGTCACTGCTGATGGTGCTCACAGGTTCTTTCTACTCCCCCGGGGTGATGTGGGTGTCTGGTCAGCGGAGTGGTCGGTGGGGCGGCGGGTGCGGGGGTCGGTGGGTGGTGGGGCGTACGGGCGGGGGCGGGGGTCAGCGCGGGGTGGCGGCGAGGTCGCCCCACAAGTAGGCGGTGGTCTCCACACCTTTGAGGAGCAGATCGATCTCGACCTTCTCGTCGGGCGCGTGCCAGCCGTCGGACGGAACGGAGATACCCAGGAACAGTACGGGCGCGCCCAGCACGTCCTGGAGGTCGGCCGCCGGTCCCGAGCCGCCCTCGCGGGTGAAGCGGACCTTCTGTCCGAAGGCCCGGGTCATGGCGCGGACGACCGACTGGAGCGCGGGGTGGTCCAGCGGGGTCAGACAGGGCCGGGTGGCCGCGCCGAAACTGATCTTGTGCCGGATCCCGGCGGGGATCCGCGCCTCGGCCCAGGTTCTCACGGACCGCTCCACCTGGTCCGGGTCCTGCCCGGCGACCAGCCGGAACGAGAGCTTGAGATGGGCGGAGGACGGGATGATCGTCTTGCCGCCGGGGCCCTGGTAGCCGCCGCCGATGCCGTTGACCTCCGCGGTGGGGCGGGCCCAGACGCGCTCCAGGGTGGAGTAGCCGGCCTCGCCGAGGGTGCCGTGGGAGGCGGCCGTGCGCAGCCACTCCGTCTCGTCGAAGGGCAGCTCCGCGATGAGGGCGCGCTCGGCGTCGCTGAGCGCGGCGACGCCGTCGTAGAAGCCGGGGACCGTGACGCGTTCGTCCGCGTCGTGCAGCGCCGCGACGAGGCGGGCGGCGACGGTGGCCGGGTTGGGGACGGCGCCCCCGAAGGAGCCGGAGTGGATGTCCTGGTCAGGGCCGTACAGCTCGATCTCGCAGTCGGCGAGGCCGCGCATGCCGGTGCAGACGGTCGGGGTGTCCTCGGACCACATGCCGGTGTCCGAGACGATCACCACGTCGGCGGCGAGGCGTGCGGCGTGCCGCTCGGTGAGGGCGCGGAAGTGCGGGGAGCCCGACTCCTCCTCGCCCTCGATCAGCAGCTTCAGATGGACGGCCGGGGTGGTGCGGCCGGTGGCGGCGAGGTGGGCGCGCACGCCGAGTGTGTGGAAGAACACCTGGCCCTTGTCGTCGGCGGCGCCCCGCCCGTACATCCTGCCGTCCCGTACGACCGGCTCGAAGGGATCGGTGTGCCAGCCGTCCTCGCGAGCGGCGGGCTGGACGTCGTGGTGGCCGTAGACCAGCACTGTCGGGGCGTCCCGGTCCGCGGAGGGCCACTCGGCGAAGACGGCGGGGGCGCCCGGTGTGTCCCAGATCTCGGCGACCGGGAAGCCGGTCTCCTTGAGTTTGGCGGCGAGCCAGTCGGCACTGCGCCGCACGTCAGCGTCGTGGTCGGGCTGGGCGGATACGGAGGGGATGCGCAGCCAGTCGGCGAGGTCGTCGAGGAAGGCGGCGCGGTGGGTCTGGATGTACGTACGGACGACGCTGTCCGGGGTGTCGCTCATGACATCGAGCCTAACGGGCCCGGCGGGCTGTCTCGTCTGCCTGTCGCGGAGAGCGCCCGTCCGTGGGTGCGCCGGGATCGCCGCCACCGCCTTCCATGTCGTCAGGGTCGTCCGCGGTGAGGAGCCGTTCCAGCTCGGGTCGGCCGGGGAGGCGGCCGAGGCGGACGACCTCCCCGGTCCGTACGTAGAGGAACGTGACCGTCACCGCCTCGGGCGGCAGACCGTGCTGCTCGGCCCACGCGAGGCGGTAGACGGCGAGCTGGAGAGGGTCGGCGGTGCGGGTACGGCCGGTCTTCCAGTCGACGATCTCGTACGTGTACGGGTGCGTCCCGGTGCCGGTGCCGGTGCCGGTGCCGGTGCCGGTCGCGGGGGTGCGGTAGACGGCGTCGATACGGCCGCGGATCACCCGGCCCGCGAGGGTGAGCTGGAACGGCTCCTCCACGCGGTACGGCGTGCGCCGGGCGTACGGGGTGCGCTCGAAGGCCTCCTTGAGGGCGGCGAGGTCGCGTTCGTCCGCGATCTCCGGCTCGTCCTCATACCCCCCGGGCAGCTCGTCGGGGCCGAGCATCGGGAGCGGCAGCTCCTCGAACCGCGACTCCACCCAGGCGTGGAACCGGGTGCCCCGGCGCGCGGCGGGCTGCGGGGGCCGGGGCATGGGCCGGGCCAATTCGTGGGCGAACGCGTCGGGGTCGGCGGCGAGGCGCAGAAGCTGGGAGGCGGAGAGCGACGGCGGTACGGGGACGTCGCGGACGGTGGCGCGGGCGCGGGCGAGTTCACCGGCGAGAGCGTCGAGGTCGCGGTCCCAGGAGGCGAGGGTACGGGCCTCCTCGGGGGTCGGGCCCTCCGCGACCGGGCGCCGGGGCGCCGGGACGGACGGCACGGGCGGCACGGAGGTGGTGGCGGGCGCCGGGTGTTCCTGAGGTCCCCTGGTGTCCTGAGGTCCACGGTGGTCCCGGGCGTCTCGGTCGTCCTGGTTGGCCTGGTGGTCCTGGGGGCCCCCGGTGTTCGCGGTGTCCCAGGTGTCCCAGGTGTCCCAGTCGGACAGGTCGTGGCCGGGGGCGTCGGGGTCGAAGGGGTCGTCCCAGAAGTCCGGGCCGCCCGGGCCGCCCGAAGCGTCCGGGCCGCCCGAGCCCTCGGGGGCGTCGGCCTCGTCCGAGGGAGGCAGGTCGTCCAGGTGACCCAGGTCATCCAGGTCGTCCCAGAGGTCCGGGGCCCCGGAGACGTCCCGTACCGGCTCCACCGGGGTCTCTGCCGCCCCGGTCGCGCCTCCCGTCGCCTGCTCGGTGCTCCGCAGCTCCTCCAGATAGGCCAGGACCGTGTCCGCGGCCTCCCGGCGGCGGGCCAGGGACTCCGCGTCCAGGGGAAGCGGCCAGGGGTGCGGGGTGGTCTCCGCCGCGAGGGACGGGTTCTCCTCGGTCTCCTCCGGTTCGTCCGCCCAGGCCTCGATCTCGCCGTACCCCGCCTCGCAGTGCGCGTACAAGGCGTGCAGGAAGTCCGACGGGCCTCTTGTCCGCTTCTGGGTGGGCCCCCACCAGTGGCCGGAGCCGAGCAGCAGGGAGCGCGGGCGGGTGAAGGTGACGTAGCCGAGGCGCAGCTCTTCGGTGTGCTGATGCGCCTTCAGGTCCTCCTTGAAGGCCTTGATCCCCTTCGCGTCCCAGGAGGCGACCGTGGGGAGCGTCGGCGCGTCCCCGCGCAGCGCGTGCGGAAGGACCTTGGGCTGGGCCGTCCAGGCTTCGCGCGCCTTGGTGTTCGGGAACTGTCCGGTGACCAGCCCGGGAACGGCGACGACATCCCACTCCAGCCCCTTGGACTTGTGGGCGGTGAGCACCTTGACGGTGTTCTCGCCGCCCGGGAGCGCGTTGTCCAGGCCCTTCTCGTACTGCGCGGCCGTACGGAGGAACGCCAGGAAGGCAAGCAGTCCGGCCTCCCCGTCGAGCGCGGCGAAGGAGGCCGCCGTGTCGAGGAAGTTGCTCAGGGTCTCCCGGCGGCGGGCGGCCAGGGCGTGCGGGGACGCGGAGAGTTCGACTTCGAGGCCGGTCGTGGCCAGGACGCGGTGCAGCACGTCCATCAGGGGGTCGGCCAGGGAGCGGCGCAGGTCGCGCAGTTCGGTGGCGAGGCGGGCGAAGCGGACGCGGGCGGCGGCGGAGAAGGGGAGGTGGTCCGCCGGGGCCCCGGCCGGCTCCAGGAAGGTGTCGAGGGCGTCCGCGAGGGAGATCACCTCGGCGGGGTCCGTGCCCTCGACAGCCGCGGCCAGCCGGGCGTCGGTGTCGTCCTCGGCGCCCTCGGCCGGGCCGCGGTGGACGAGCAGCCGGGCCCGGCGGCCGAGCAGCGCCAGGTCGCGCGGGCCGATGCGCCAGCGCGGGCCGGTGAGGAGCCGTACGAGCGAGGCGTTGGCGCCGGGGTCCTGGAGGACTTCGCACATGGCGACGAGGTCGGCCACCTCGGGGAGGTGCAGGAGCCCCGACAGGCCGACGACCTCGACGGGGACGTCCCGGGCGACCAGCGCGCCCTGGATCTCGGGGAAGTCCCCCGCCGTACGGCACAGCACGGCGATCTCGCCGGGTTCCTTGCCCGTACGGACGAGGTGGGCGATGGAGTCGGCGAGCCAGTCGATCTCCTCGGCGTGCGTCGGGAGCAGGGCGCAGCGTACGGAACCGTCGCGTTCGGCGCCGGGGGCCGGGCGCAGCGCCTCGACGCCTTCGTGCATGGCGCGCAGGGGCTCCGCGAGGCCGTTGGCGAGGTCGAGGAGCCGGCCGCCGCTGCGGCGGTTCTCGCTGAGGGAGAAGCGGGCGGCGGGTGTGCCGTCGGCATACGGGAAGTGGGCGGGGAAGTCGTCGAGGTTGGCCACGGAGGCGCCACGCCAGCCGTAGATCGCCTGGCAGGGGTCGCCGACGGCGGTCACCGCGTGTCCGGTGCCGCCGCCGAAGAGCCCGGAGAGCAGGAGCCGCTGGGCGACGGACGTGTCCTGGTACTCGTCGAGGAGGACCACCCGGAACTCGTCCCTCAGCAGGGCACCGACCTCCGGGCGGGTGGTGGCGAGTTCGGCGGAGAGGGCGATCTGGTCACCGAAGTCGAGGAGGTCGCGGGCGCGCTTGGCGGCGCGGTAGCGGCCGACGAGGTCGAGCAGTTCATGCCGGGCGACGGCGGCCTCCGGGACCTTGCGCAGGTCGGCGTTGGAGAGCTTCACGCCGTCGAGGGTGCGCAGCAGCTCCGTGTCGTACGAGCCGAGCCGGCCCGGGGGGACAAGATGCTCCGCCAGCTCGGCATCGAGGGCGAGCAGATCGCTGACCAGGGCGGGGAGCGTCTTGGTCAGGGCGGGGTACGGGCCCGGCGCCTCCCGCAGGACGCGGGCGGCGAGCTGGAAGCGGGTGGCGTCGGCGAGCAGCCGGGCGGTGGGCTCCAGGCCGATGCGCAGCCCGTGGTCGGTGAGCAGCCGGCCGGCGAAGGCGTGGTACGTGGAGATGCGCGGCTCACCCGGCGGATCGGAGTGGTCGGCGCTCCGCGCCGTCGATGAGGGGTGGCGGCCGGGTGACGGGTGGGAGTGGTCGGCGCTCCGCGCCGTCGTCGGGGGGTGGGCCTGGAAGGTCGCGTCGGGGTCGGTGACGCCGGCCCGGACGAGCGCCTTGCGGACGCGCTCGGCCAGCTCGCCCGCGGCCTTGTTGGTGAACGTGAGCCCGAGGACCTGCTCGGGCGCGACCTGTCCGCTGCCGACCAGCCACACCACCCGGGCGGCCATCACCGTCGTCTTCCCCGACCCGGCTCCGGCCACGATGACCTGCGGGGCGGGCGGCGCGGTGACGCAGGCCATCTGCTCCGGGGTGAAGGGGATGCCCAGCAGCTCCTTGAGCTGCTCGGGATCGGTGAGATGTACGGACACCTCAGGAAGGCTATCCGGCACCACTGACACCGCCTGGCGGCGGCTCATTCCACGACCTGGCGGCCCTCCGGCTGGGCGCTGCACGAGGCGCGGAACGCGCAGTGGCCGCAGTGCTGGCCGGTGGTCGGGGTGAAGCGTTCGTCGAGCACGCGGCCGGCCGCCGTGGTGAGCAGTTCGCCGACCCACTCCCCCGTGAGGGGTTCCTGCGCCTGGATCCTGGGGAGCGCGTCGCCGCCCTCCTTTTTGGGTGCGGGCTGGCGGAGCTGGACGAGTTCGGCGCCGCCCGGTTCGGGGCGGTGGCCGTCGAAGACCTCGTCCAGGGCGCCCTCGCGGACCGCGAGCTGGTAGACGGCGAGCTGGGGGTGGTGGGCGACCTCGTCCTTGGAAGGGGCCTGTTTGCCGGTCTTGAAGTCGACGACATAGGCCCTCCCCTGTGCGTCCTGTTCGACGCGGTCCATGGAGCCCCTGATCCGTACCTCGTAGGCGCCCGCTTCCAGCGTCACGTCGAAGCCGTGCTCGGTGGCGGCGGGGGTGCGGCCGCCGCGGTCCGTGACATGCCAGCGCAGAAAGCGTTCGAGCGCCGCGCGCGCGTGCTCCTTCTCCTGCTGCGACTTCCAGGGCGCGTCGAAGGCGAGGGCGTCCCATACGGAGTCGAGGCGTTCCATGAGGACGGCGAGATCGGCGGGGGTACGGCCGGAGGCCACCTCGTCGGCGAGTACGTGGACGACGTTGCCGAACCCCTGGGCGGCCGTGGCGGGCGCGTCCGCCTTCACCTCGCGGCCCAGGAACCACTGGAGGGCGCAGGTGTTCGCCAACTGGTCCAGGGCGCTACCGGAGAGCGCGACGGGCTGTTCCCGGTCGCGCAGCGGGACCGCGCTGCGGGTCGGCTCGTACAGGCCCCACCAGCGGTGCGGGTGGGCCGCGGGGACGAGCGCCTGGCCCTCCTCGTCGCTGAGGGCCGCGAGCCGGGCGAGGCGGCGGGCCGCGGCGTCGCGCAGGCCCGGGGAGGCCGCCGGGTCGACGGTGGTGGCGCGCAGTTCGGCGACGAGGGCGGCGACGGCGAGCGGGCGGCGCGGGCGTCCTGTGACGTCCCTGGGTTCGACGCCGAGTTCGGGGAGGAAGCGGGAGGGCTGGTCGCCGTCGTCGGCGGGGGCCTTGACGGCGGTGACGACGAGCCGTTCGCGGGCGCGGGTGGCCGCCACGTAGAAGAGGCGCCGTTCCTCCGTCAACAGGGCGCCCGGAGTGAGCGGTTCCGCGAGCCCGTCGCGGCCGATCCTGTCGGCCTCCAGGAGGGAGCCGCGGCGCCGCAGGTCGGGCCAGAGCCCCTCCTGTACGCCCGCGACGACCACCAGGCCCCATTCGAGCCCCTTGGAGCGGTGCGCGGTCATCAGCCGTACGGCGTCGGGGCGTACGGCGCGCCGGCTGAGCGTGTCGGCGGCGATGTCCTGGGCGTCCAGCTCCTCCAGGAAGTTGAGCGCGCCCCGGCCGCCGGTGCGCTCCTCGGCGCGGGCGGCAGCGTCGAACAGGGCGCAGACGGCGTCGAGATCCCGGTCGGCGTTACGGCCGCCGGCGCCGCCGCGCAGGGCGGAGCGTTCGAGCCGTCCGGGCCAGGGCGTGCCGTCCCACAGCTCCCAGAGTGCCTCCTCGGCGGTACCGCCACCGGCCAGCAGCTCGCGCGCCTTGCGCAGCAGCGCGCCGAGCCGCTGCGCGCCCCTGGCGTACGCGGGGTCGTGCGCCACCAGCCGCTCGGGCTCGGCGAGCGCGCGGGCGAGCAGCACGTCGGAGGCGGCCGGGATCCGGTTCCCGCCGACCCGCTCCTCGTCGCGCAGGGCGCGGCCGAGGCGGCGCAGATCGGCGGCGTCCATGCCGCCGAGGGGCGAGGTGAGGAGGGTGAGCGCGGTCTCGACGTCGAGCCAGGTGGCGGCGGTGGGAGTGGCGGTGGGCGCGGGGACAGCGGCGGGCACGGGACGGGGGGTGGATTCGGCCTCCTCGGGGACGGCCTCCTCCGGAGCGGGCACCTCGGGGGCGGCCGCCTCCGGAGCGGGCGTCTCGGGGACGGCCGCCTCCGGAGCGGGCGTCTCGGGGACGGCCGCCTCCGGAGCGGGCGTCTCGGGGGCGGCCGCCTCCGGAGCGGGCGTCTCGGGGGCGGGCTCCGCCGTCGGCTCCCCCGGTGGTGTGATCGACGCCGCCGCCACCGCCCGCAGCGCGGTCAGCAGCGGGGCGACCGCCGGTTCGTGGCGCAGGGGGACATCGTCGCCGTCGACCTCCAGGGGGACGCCCGCCGAGGTCAGGGCGCGGCGGATCGAGGGGATCGTGCGGCCTCCCGCGCGGACCAGGACCGCCATGTCGTGCCAGGGCACGCCGTCCTCAAGATGCGCGCGGCGCAGGATGTCGGCGATGTTGTCCAGCTCGGCCGACGGGGTCGGGAAGGTGTACGTCTCGACCCGGCCGCCCTCCCGTACCGCCGACAGCTCCCGGTGGGCCCGTACCTGCTCGGCCGGCAGCCGGTTCAGCGGCATACGGCGCGTCAGCAGCCGGGTGGCCGCCAGGAGGCCCGCACCGGAGCGGCGGGAGGTGATCAGGACCTCGACCGGCGCGGGGGTCCCGTCGGTACGGGGAAAGGCGTACGGGAAGTCGAGGATGCCATTCACGTCGGCACCGCGGAAGGCGTAGATCGACTGGTCAGGATCGCCGAAGGCGACCAGCGTGCGCCCGTCGCCCGCCAGGGCGCGCAGCAGCCGTACCTGCGCCGGGTCGGTGTCCTGGTACTCGTCGACGAAGACCGCGTCGTACCGCTCCCGCAGTTTCTCCGCGACCTCCGGGCGGTGGGCGAGCAGGACCGCGCGGTGCACCAGTTCCGCGTAGTCGAGCACCCCCTGCATGTCGAGGACGTCCAGGTACTCGGCGAGGAAGGACGCGGCGGCCGACCAGTCGGGGCGGCCCGTCCGGCGGGCGAAGGCTGCCAGGGAGTGCGGGCCGAGGCCCAGTTCGCGGCTGCGGGCGAGCACCGCGCGCACCTCGTCGGCGAAGCCGCGCGTGGTCAGACAGGCGCGCAGTTCGTCGGGCCAGCGGACCCGCCCCCGGCCGTCGCGGGCCAGTTCGATCTCGCCGGCGAGGAGGTCCCGTACGGCGACGTCCTGCTCGGGCCCGGAGAGCAGCCGCAGCGGCTCCGTGAAGAGTTCGGCCTCCTGGTGCGCGCGGATCAGGGCGTAGCAGAACGAGTGGAAGGTGGTCGCCTGCGGGCCCCGGGCGCCGCCGAGCCGGACCGCCGTTCGGTCGCGCAGCTCCACCGCGGCCTTACGGCTGAAGGTGAGCACCAGGATCCGCTCGGGGTCGGCGCCCCGGGCGACGCGCTCGGCCACCGACTCCACCAGCGTCGTCGTCTTGCCGGTGCCGGGGCCCGCCAGTACCAGCAGCGGCCCCGTCCGGTGGTCAACCACGGCACGCTGCGCCGCGTCCAGCACAGGGGGATCCACCGGCACGGGCGGCGTACGCAGCAGCCGGTACGCGCCGGAGGGGCGCTGACGTGCCCGGCGCTGCGGGGTACGTCCGGTGGAAGAGGAGGAGCTCACGTGGTTCGCCGGTCCTGGAGGGGGTGCTGGTGGTGACGGGGCTGGCCTGCGTGCGCGGAACGCCGGGGGCGCGTGGCACGCACGGAACGCGGGAGGCGCGTGCCGTCGACGCTACGCCGTCCGGCGCCCCGGACGCGTACGGTCCGGCGTGGCGTCCGTCGCGGGCGCCGCTCGCGAGATGTCCGCAGGCGCCGCCGATGCGGCGTCCGTCGCGGGCGCCGTGTCCGCCGCGGTCGCCGTCACCGCCGCGCCCGCCCCGGCGTGCGGCGCTCCGCCGTACGCCGGGGGGTCATCCGTACGGTGGGTCGTCCCGTCGCGGGACCGCACGCCGTACGGCCCGATGGCGGAAGCTGTCATCTGTGAGCCATATCGTCCGCGTCCGGCCCCGGGTCCAGGCCCTCGCCGTCCCACCGCGCCCGCCGCATGTCCAGGCGCGGCACATGGCCCTCGGCGCTCCGCGCGGCCGCACGCAGCGGGGTGCCCTCCTCGCGGTAGTGGGCCAGGGCGCGCAGTTCGTGTCCCGGCAGCAGTGCCCCGTCGGAGCGGACCACCCGCCACCAGGGCACCGCGGAGCCGTAGAGCGCCATGGCCCGGCCCACCTGGCGCGGTCCGCCGTCGCCGAGCCATTCGGCGACGTCTCCGTACGTCATGACCCGGCCCGGCGGGATCAGGTCGGCGACATCCAGCACCCGCTCCGCGTAATCCGGCAGCTCGGACGGTCCTGGCAGGTCAGGCGGGTCGGGCAGGTCGGGCGGCTGGGCTCCTTCTGGCTCCTTGCTCCTCATTCGGCCCATCCTGCCGCACACCACCGACATCCGCGGCGCCCTGGCACCGCGCGCCGGATGCCCCCGCAATGCACCCTGATGCCCCCCTCTGTCGGATGCTCGTGCCACCATCATCCGGGCGGTGACTGGTGATACGAGACCAAGAAGAGACGGATTCGGCAGAGGAGGGGGCCGTGCAGCCTCCGGCGACGGCGAACACCTCCGGCGCTGAGCCGCGCCCGGACGCCGACGGAACCCCGTCGTCCGGCCCGGACACCGGCAGGGACGGCGGCCCGGGCCAAGCCCCTGCCACCGGCCAGGACGACAAGGCCGGAGAGCTCCCCGGCAGCGGTGCCGGCGGCGCGGGCGGGGACGGCGCTCCCGGCGGCTCGCCCACCGCCGGCGACACCGACACCGGCACCCACTCCGGCCCGGACTCCGGCTCCGCCCCCGGACCCGGCTCCCGCTCCGGCCCGGACTCCCACTCCGCCCCCGGACCCGGCTCCCGCTCCGGCCCGGACTCCGGCTCCGCCCCCGGACCCGGCTCCCGCTCCGGCCCGGACTCCGGCTCCGCCCCCGGACCCGGCTCCCGCTCCGGCCCGGACTCCGGCTCCGGCTCCCGCTCCGGCTCCGGCTCCGGCAGCGACGGCGAGGGGGACACCGGCGCCACCCGGGCCGACCGGGTCTCCGGCGACGAGCCGCTGCTCGCCGCCCGCGTGCACCGCCCCTCCGACCTGCTGCGGCTGCTCATCGGCGTGCTGGCCATCGCCCTCGTCCTCGGCCTCTCCGCCTTCGCCCACGGCACCACCTCCGGCCTCGAACAGGACATCAGCAAGGGCACGGGCCAGGCCCCCGACCTGATCGTCAAGCTGGCCGGCCTGGTCTCCAGCATCGCCGTGCTGCTCGTCCCGGTCGCGTTCGCGATCGAGCGGCTGATCAAACGTGACGGGCTGCGCATCGCGGACGGTGTCCTCGCCGCCGTACTGGCGCACGGCGTCACCCTCGCCACCGACCTCTGGGTCGCCAGAGCCGCGCCCGAGTCGATCACGGACGCCCTGACACGGCCCCAGCTCGGCGCCGGGCTCACCGACCCCGTCCACGGATACCTCGCCCCCGTCATCGCCTACATGACGGCCGTGGGGATGGCCCGCAGACCCCGCTGGCGGGTGGTCCTGTGGGTGGTGCTGCTGCTCGACGCGTTCGCGATGCTGGTCGCCGGGTACACCACACCGTTCTCGATCATCCTGACCGTGCTGATCGGCTGGACCGTCGCGTACGGCACGCTCTACGCGGTCGGTTCGCCCAACGTACGGCCCACCGGCCAGACCCTGATGGCGGGCCTGCGCCACGTCGGCTTCCGCCCCGTGAACGCGATGCGCGCCGAGGACGCCGCCGACGCCTCCGAGCAGGGCGACCGGGGCCGGCGCTATCTGGTCACCCTGGAGGACGGCCCTCCCCTCGACGTCACCGTCGTCGACCGCGAGCAGCAGGCCCAAGGCTTCTTCTACCGCGCCTGGCGCCAGCTCACGCTGCGCTCCATCACCACCCGCAGATCTATCCCGTCCCTGCGTCAGGCCCTCGAACAGGAGGCGCTGCTCGCGTACGCGGCCATCGCCGCCGGGGCCAACGCGCCCAAGCTGATCGCCACCTCCGAACTGGGTCCCGACGCCGTCATGCTCGTGTACGAGCACCTGGGCGGCCGGTCGCTGGACTCGCTGCCGGACGAGGAGATCACCGACGAGCTGGTACGAGAGGCGTGGCGGCAGGTCAAGGCGCTCCAGTCGCGGCGCATCGCGCACCGCAGACTCACCGGGGACGCCCTGCTGGTGGACCGTTCCGGCCAGGTGATCCTCACCGAGCTGCGCGGCGGTGAGATCGCGGCGGGCGACCTGGTGCTGCGGATGGACACCGCCCAGATGCTCACCACCATGGGGCTGCGCGTGGGCGCGGAGCGCTCGGTCGCCGCGGCGGTCGAGGTGCTCGGCCCTGACGCGATCGCGGACTGTCTGCCGCTGCTCCAGCCGATCGCCCTGAGCCGTTCCTCCCGCGCGACGCTGCGCAGGCTCGCCCGTGAGCGGTCGCAGCGCGAGCGTGAGGCGGTGCTCGCCGCCTCCGAGACGAACAAGCGCGCCAAGGCGGCGGAGGCGGCCGCCGTCGAGGGCGGAGCGGACCGCAAGGCCGTACGGAAGTCGCTGCGCGCCGAGAAGCAGGCGGAGAAGCGGGCCATAGACGACGCGCTGGACGAGGCCCGCGAGGAGGATCTGCTCTCGCAGATGCGGCAGCAGGTGCTGCTGATCAGACCGCAGGCGCCGGTCGAGCCGGTCCGTCTGGAGCGGATCAAGCCGCGGACGCTGCTGAGCTTCATCGCCGGGGCCGTCGCCGGGTACTTCCTGCTCACACAGCTCACCCAGGTCGATTTCTCCACCGTCGTGAGCGAGGCGCACTGGGGGTGGGTGCTCGCGGCGCTGGCGTTCTCGGCGCTCAGCTATGTCGCGGCGGCGATGAGCCTGCTCGGTTTCGTACCGGAGCGGGTGCCGTTCGCGCGTACGGTCGCCGCGCAGGTCGCCGGGTCCTTCGTGAAGGTCGTCGCCCCCGCGGCGGTCGGCGGGGTGGCGCTGAACACCCGCTTCCTCCAGCGGGCAGGGGTACGGCCGGGGCTCGCGGTGGCGAGCGTCGGCGCGTCCCAGCTCTTCGGGCTCGGGGCGCACATCCTGCTGCTGCTCTCCTTCGGCTATCTCACCGGTACGGAGAAGACGGCGTCGCTGACCCCGTCCAGGACGGTGATCGCGGGGCTGCTGACGGTCGCCGTCCTCGTCCTGGTCGTGACCGCGATCCCGTTCCTGCGGAAGTTCGTGGCGACGCGGCTGCGCTCGCTGTTCGCCGGGGTGGTGCCGCGCATGCTGGACGTGCTCCAGCGGCCGATGAAGCTGCTCACCGGCATCGGCGGGATGCTGCTGCTGACGGGTGTGTTCGTGATGTGCCTGGACGCCTCGATCCGGGCGTTCGACAACGGCAACCAGCAGCTCAGCTACGCGAGCATCGCGGTGGTCTTCCTGGCGGGCAACGCGCTGGGCTCGGCGGCGCCCACACCGGGCGGGGTCGGCGCTGTCGAGGGCGCGCTGACGCTGGGTCTGATCGCGGTCGGTCTGCCCAAGGAGGTGGCGGCTCCCGCGGTGCTGCTGTTCCGGCTGCTGACGCTCTGGCTGCCGGTGCTCCCGGGCTGGCTGAGCTTCAGCCACCTCACGCGCAAGGGCGCCCTGTAGGACGGCGGGGACTTCACGGACTTCACGGAGCCCCCGCCGCCGTCGTCCCGCGCGCACCGCCGCCCGTGGTCAACCGCGCCCCGCGCGCCCCGCCACCCGCATGGACCGCGGCCCCGCGCGGGGCGGGCCCACCCGGCGCACCATGGGGCCATGCCACTTTCCTCCGTCCGGCACTCCGCGGCCCTGGCCGCCGTCACCGCCGTCGCCCTGCTGGCTGCCTCCGGATGCTCCGGCAGCGCGGGCTCCGACCGGGGGGACTCCTCGGACGCCGCCCTCGGGACCCCGGCCGGCGGGAACGCCCGGGCCACGAGCAGCCCCGGCGGCGACCTGGCCACCCAGCATCTGACGTGGAAGGCGTGCCCGGCCCCGGCGGCCTCCGAGGGCGGCGGTACGGCGCCCTCGCCGCTGCCCGGCGGCACCACGTGGCAGTGCGCCACGATGAAGGCACCGCTCGACTACGCGAAACCGGGCGGCCCCACGATCGACCTGGCCCTCATCCGCGCCAAGGCGCGGGACACCAAGCACCGGATCGGCTCGCTCATCTTCAACTTCGGCGGGCCGGGCGGTTCCGGCATCACCGGGCTGCCGTCCTTCGCCAAGGACTACGAGAAGCTGCGCTCCCGTTACGACCTGGTGAGCTTCGACCCGCGCGGGGTCGGCCTCAGCGACGGCGTCCGGTGCGAGAACGCCAAGCAGCTCGACGCGTACTTCGCCCAGGACTCGACGCCCACCACGGCCGCCCAGGAGAAGACCTTCACGAAGGGGATCGCGGACTTCGCGGCGGCCTGCGAGAAGAACTCCGGCCGGATCCTCCCGTACGTCGGTACGACCAGCGCCGCGCGCGACCTGGAGCTGATGCGGCAGGTCCTCGGGGACAAGAAGCTGTACTACTTCGGGATCTCGTACGGCACCGAACTGGGCGGAGTCTACGCCCATTTGTATCCCAAGTCCGTCGGCCGGGCGGTCTTCGACGCCGTCGTCGACCCGACGCAGAACTCCGAGCAGGGCTCGATCGGCCAGGCCAAGGGGTTCCAGCTCGCCCTCGACAACTTCGAGAAGGACTGTCTGGCGCGCGGCGCCGCCTGCCGGCTGCCCGGCTCCACACCGCAGGAGATCCAGTCGTTCATCACCGGCCTGCTCGACCGGATCGGGAAGAAGCCCATCACGGGCATCGGCCCCCGGAAGCTGACGGAGACCCAGGCCACCAACGGCATCGCGCAGGCGCTCTACTCGAAGGACTTCTGGCCCTACCTGGAGCAGGGGCTGGACGAGGCGGACGGCGGGAACGGCGCGCTGCTGCTCGCGCTCTCCGACTCGTTGAACGGCCGCGACCAGAACGGCCAGTACAGCAACCTCCAGGCGGCCAATGTGGCCGTCAACTGCGCGGACTCCAAGGAGCGCTACACCCTGGCGCAGACCAAGGCGAAGCTTCCGTCGTTCCGCAAGGCGTCGCCCGTCTTCGGGGACTATCTGGGCTGGGGACTGATGAGCTGCGCCGGCTGGCCGGTGAAAGGGCAGTGGCGTACGCCGGACGTGAGCGCGCCCGGCTCGGCGCCGATCCTGGTCGTCGGCAACACCGGTGACCCGGCGACGCCGTACGCGGGCGCCAAGGCGATGGCGACGGCGCTGGGCAAGGGCGTCGGGGTGGAGCTGACGTACCACGGGCAGGGGCACGGCTCGTACGACAGCGGCGACCGGTGCGTGCAGAACGCGGTGAACGGCTATCTGCTGAACGGGAAGGTGCCGGCGGCGGGCACCGTCTGCAAGTAGGCGGCCGGGAAGGACGGTGCCGAGGGGCCGGGGGCCCCCCGGGGGGGGGGGGGCCCCCCCCCCCCCCGCCCCCCGACAAAGGGTTGGTTGCCAGTTGTACGGGGGGTCCCGCGCCGGCCTGGTTTGCCCACC